>DPHB01000018.1:0-414 GCA_003521845.1 Oceanospirillaceae bacterium
AATGGCGCGCATCATACGGCCCCAAGGGGAGTTTAGCGCGCGTATAGATAACCAAAGTACAACCAGCAAAATCACCGTGAACAAGCCGGTGAAGCAAAGCTTTACAAAGATGCTAGAGGATTGGATAACCAAATCATTTAGCGCCTTAGCTTGGGCGCCTTCGGCGAGTCCTGACAAACGGCCACTAAATAGGCTGCTTACCATGTCGATAAACCAAGGTGTGCTTTGTAGGTCAAGCTCTACGGGTACTGGGCGACGGTCCATACCCACCACGTTTTTAACACCACGGGCTAGCCAGTCTTCGTTTTTCAGTACGGCAATGGTGATTTCAGAAATACCCAAGGTAGCAATAGCTAGGTAGTCAGAGCGCAAGCCCAAGGTGATTTTACCAATCACCCAAGCTACACCAGCAGC
>DPHB01000018.1:559-808 GCA_003521845.1 Oceanospirillaceae bacterium
AATCACCCAAGCTACACCAGCAGCTAGTAGGCCACCAAATAACCAAGAGAATACAATGGGCAAACCCATGCCGCCCAAGAAACCTTGTTGCGAAGCGTTGACACCTTCAATGGCTTTTACGGCAGGGCCATAGAAGCTATTAATAAGGAAGTAGGCTCCAATAAACAACGCGGCTAGGGCCAAGCGGCGAGTTCTGCCAGCTGGCATGGCGCGGTACAGCAATATGGCTAGGATGATGGTAATCAATAG
>DPHB01000018.1:976-7362 GCA_003521845.1 Oceanospirillaceae bacterium
GTAATCAATACCAGTACAAAGCTGGTTACCATGCCTTGGCCGCCAACGGCCCAGGCTTCTAGCACGGGTGCTTCAGATACCAATACGGCAGCTAGGCCGCCTAGGGCGGTAAAACCCATTACCCCAAGGTTTAGAAGGCCTGCGTAACCCCACTGGATGTTAACCCCCAAAGCCATTACGCCTGAGATCAAACACAGGTTCAAGATGGCCAGCATCAAAGACCAGGATTGGCCAAAGCCCACACCTAGTAAGAGTACTGCCATGATGCCAAAGGCTAGGGGAGCGCGATTGTCTTCACTAAATAGTTTATGCATTAGATCGTCTTCCCTTTAAAGATACCTGTTGGGCGGATCAGTAGCACCACCACTAGTAGAATAAAGGACACGGCAAACTTGTAATCCGTCGACAAGAATTGCGCAAGGCCATTGGGTTCTAGGGATTCTGGCATGAGGTAAATCAGGAACTTCTTGTAAGCGTAAGTTACCATAACTTCCGAGAAGGCGATGATATAACCACCCACAACGGCACCTAGTGGGCTACCGATACCACCGACGATGGCGGCGGCAAACATAGGTAGTAACAGCATAAAGTAGGTGAAGGGCTTAAAGCTCTTGTCTAGGCCATACAAGGTGCCAGCAACCGTGGCTAGGATGGCAACGATGATCCAGGTGATCCACACTACACGGTCTGGGTTGATGCCAGATAGTAGGGCCAGGTCTTCGTTGTCAGAATAGGCACGCATGGCTTTACCTGTACGGGTCTTTTGCAAGAAGTAGAACAAGGCAGCGACGGCAATTAGCGTAATAGCGACCGTGAGTACTTGGGTGGACTTGAGTGCCAAACCTTCGCTTAGGCCAGTGAATTCTTTGAACTCACGGGGCCGAAAGATGAACTTTACACCATCCATAAAACGCTGGTCTTCGGGGCCAATGATAAAGCGCACCACGGCGTTCATGATAAACATGACACCGGTGGAGACGATGACAAAGATCACCGGGGCGCTCTTCTTTTCGCGGTAAAACTTGTACACGGCTTGGTCAAAGAACAGGCTTAGGGCGATGGCGCCAACAATGGCAAATGGCAAGGCCAATAGCGCCGTTGGTAAAAAGCCAAAGCTGATGCCTATGGATTGGAATAGCCAAGTGATTAAAATCACCAACATGGTACCAAAGGCCATTAAATCGCCGTGGGCAAAGTTGGAAAAGCGTAGGATGCTATAAATCAGGGTAATACCCAAGGCGCCTAGAGCCAGCTGTGAACCATAGGTTAAAGCTGGAATGAGTACGAAGTTGGATAGCAATACAATAGCATTAAGAATATCGGTAAATTCTGGCATGTTCTAACCTCCTTTATCCGCCCAGGAAGGTGCGGCGCACCACTGGGTCGGCCAGAAGTTCTTCACCACTGCCCGTATGTTTGTTGGAACCCTGTACCAATACATAGCCTTTATCGGCAATGTTGAGTGCTTGGGCGGCGTTTTGTTCTACCATGAGCACGGCCAAGCCTTGCTCTTTTACTTCTAGAATACGGTCAAACAGCTCGTCCATGACGATGGGGGAAACACCCGCAGTTGGCTCGTCCAGCATCAGTACGCTAGGTTGCGTCATCATGGCACGGCCTACGGCTACTTGCTGGCGCTGGCCACCGGACAGTTCGCCGGCATTTTGAAAGCGTTTTTCTTTGAGGATAGGGAACAGGTCGTAGATTTGTTCCATGGTATCTAGAAAATTGTCGGTGCGTAGGTAAGCGCCCATCTCTAGGTTTTCCTCTACGGTCATGCCGGCAAACACGTTGTTGGTTTGCGGTACGAAGGCGATGCCTTCTTTAACGCGATCTTGGGGTGACATGGTGGTAATGTCCTTGTCACCAATGCTGACTTTACCCAAACGTAGGTCCAGCATACCTAGGCAGGCTTTCATAGCGGTGGACTTGCCGGCACCGTTAGGGCCAACGATAACGGCAATTTCGCCCTTGTCGACGGTCACGGTACAGTTGTTGAGAATGTCTGCACCACCATAACCACCGGTCATTTGGTTGGCTTCAAAATAGCTCATAATTTAGTTTCCTTGCGCCGGCTTTTTGTTTTTCAAACCGCGGCCAAGATATGCCTCGATAACCGCTTCGTTGCTAATGACTTCTTGGGCGCTGCCCTGAGCCAATACGGCGCCTTCGGCCATTACGATAACCGGATCACATAAGCGACCAATAAAGTCCATGTCGTGCTCGATCATGCAGAAGGTGTAGTTCTGTTCTTCGTTTAAACGCACGATAGCGTGGCCTATTTCGCGTAGAAGGGAGCGGTTTACACCAGCGCCTACTTCGTCTAGCAATACCACCTTGGCATCCACCATCATGGTGCGGCCTAGTTCAACCAGTTTTTTCTGACCACCGGATAGGTTGCCGGCCAACTCTTGTGCCACGTGACTGAGGTTGAGGAAGTCTATAACCTCCAGTGCACGGTCGCGAATTTTTGCTTCTTGGCTGCGCACGATAGATGGGCGGAACCAAGCATTCATGAGATCTTCGCCGGCTTGTTGGGCAGGTACCATCATCAGGTTTTCTAACACTGTGAGGGTAGTGAATTCATGGGCAATTTGGAAAGTACGTAACAAGCCTTTATGGAATAGTTCGTACGGTGGTAGGCCAGTGACATCTTCGCCATCCAGATAAATTTTACCTGAAGTAGGGGTGATGTTGCCGGCGATCATGTTAAACATGGTGGTCTTGCCAGCCCCGTTAGGGCCGATGAGGCCCGTGATGGAACCCTTGGCAATTTCTATGGAAGCATTGTTGACGGCATGTACACCGCCAAAATGTTTACTCACACAATCGACTTTGATCATTGGGCGATCCTGTTTTAGGTAGTTCTGGCCGGATAAGGCTTGGTCTACCGTTTTTTTAAATTGTGGCGACAAATAGTACTGTAGCCTGTTTGACGACAAAGCCGACAGATTAGTCGGCTTTAAAGGGCTCAGTATACTCAATAGGTGGGGTTTGAGCCAAGCAAAGCAGGGGGGTGGAGGGTGGGGATGTCTTAAATGTGAAAGTTTTGGCGCGGGTGTGATAAGGGACAGGCACTTTTTCTACCGCTGCGCGGCGAAACAAGAGCCAGTCCCCTGTCCTATGTAGGCAAGAGCTAGCTGCGGTAATCTGGTTCTTCGCGATCCAGTATTTCTTTGAGTTCGTTGAGGTGCTGTTCGGCAAAACCAAAGCCGTAGTTTTCCCACTGTTGCGCAGTTTTTTCGGCTACTTCGTCAGACACTAGTAACAGTTCTTGGCCTGTGGCATAGGCATCAATGACGGTTTGTGCTGCGCGTTCAAAGTAATACAGATCATCAAAACACTGGGCAATATTTTCGCCAGCGACCAAGAGGCCATGATTGCCCATAAGTAGCACTTTTTTATCACCTAGCAAGCTAGATAAACGCTCGGCCTCATCACCCAAACCCATGCCGTCAAAGCCAGTATCAAAAGCAATCCGGTTATAATAGCGCATGGTATTCTGGTCAATTGGTGGCATGTTTGCGTCTTTCAGGCAGGACATAGCTAAGGCATAGCGCGAGTGTACGTGCATTAGGCAGCGAGCATGCGGTACATTGCGGTGCAAGGCGCCGTGAATGGCCCAGGTGGTAGGGTCTGGAGCGTTAGGGCGCTGCATGGTGTCGGCGTCGTTGGCATCTAGCAGAAGCAGTTCGCTGGCTCTGACATTACTAAAATGACGGCCACGTGGATTGCATAGAAATTGACTGCCATCTTCGGATACGGCAAAGCTAAAGTGGTTGGCGATGGACTCGTGCATATTAAGGCGTGCGGTCCAACGAAAACAAGCCGCTAGATCTACGCGTGCTTGTTGAATCAAGTTGTTATCAATGGCGTGAATAGTGGCTGTCATGTGACACCTCGGTTGGATTTATTGTCGATTATTCATGGCTCCACAATAGCGCCAACTTGTACTCCTGTGCAAGTAGTTGCGCCTCAATATATGCATGGTCTGGGATAAGTAAAAGCAAGTCTGGCATCGTGTGAAATAAGTAGATATAGTGCTTCATTGTTATGATTTGCAGGCTCTGCTAAGTGCACCTGCTGTTAAGTTGAGTGCTGCTTATGTCCTTACAGTCGCCTAGTGCAAACTTTGCTTCCATGAGCGTGTTATTTGGCGCCGCTATCTGGGGTGTCTATTGGATCCCTTTACGGCATCTAGAAGAAGCAGGGCTTTCTGGAGCTTGGCCGGTGGCCTTGCTGAATATTGCGCCTGTTTTATTGTTTGCAGTATGGAGCTTTGCTAACTGGCCGAAACATCGACATCACCTTGGTGCTGCTTTGATTATTGGTTTGTTGACCGGATTGGCCTTTGCCTTATATGGCGTTGCCTTGATTTACACGTCCGTAATGCGGGCCACGCTACTCTACTATTTGACACCTATTTGGGCCACCTTAATTGGCATGTATTGGTTGCATGAAAAGGCTACCTGGCAACGTTGGTTGGCTATTGTTGGCGGTCTCGGTGGGCTTTCCATATTAGTCTCGGGCGGTTCGGCGGTGGCGTTGAATATTGGCGACTTGTTTGGCTTGTTGTCGGGTATCTTTTGGGCAGTTGGCGCGTCTATGATTAAACGCTTGCCTAAGGTCCCTTTGCCCACTATGGCCATGTTTCAATCGGTCTCCATTGTATTAGGTGCCTTAGGCTTAGGCTTGTTCGTAGGCAACCAAGGCATGTTGACCTTAGATCAAATGTGGACTGCAGTGCCTATTTCCTTGGCGGTATCGGTGTTTATGATTATCCCTGGGGCAATTCTATTGATTTGGGCGCAGAAGTTTCTCTCGCCGGGGCGCGTGGGGTTGTTGATGATGTCGGAAGTTTTGGTGGCGGCCATGACAGCAAGCTATTTGCTACCGGGTGAGCGTATGTCGTTATTGGAATGGGTGGGCGCTTTGTTAATTGTTGGTGCTTGTTTGATAGAAATTCTGTTTACACCTATGGAGCAAGCGCACCCGCCTAATCATTAGTTTTTGCATAGGCTGTTGTTATACACATGCCCAATAGATAAAAGTTGACTAGGCGTTAAAGTATGAGGCTATTGAAGAACTAACCCAAGCTGATTAAGACCTATGGATTTATCTCTCACCGAAGAACAAAGCATGATTCAAGATATGGCGCACAAGTTTGCCCAGTCTGAATTAGCCCCTGTGGCAGAAAAGCTAGATCAAGAAGGTGACCGTGAAGGTTTCCTAGCTAACTTAAAGCAACTCGCCGAACTCGGGTTTATGGGCTTGAGCGTACACGGTGAATATGGCGGCACCGAAGCCGATGCTGTGGTGTTTAGTTTGGCGATTACCGAAGTGGCTAAAGCTTGTGCGTCTACCGCCGTGACCATGTCTGTGACCAATATGGTGGCAGAAGTGATACAGGCCGTGGCTTCGGAAGAGCAGAAAAAAAATTATCTACCCAAGCTATGTAGCGGTGAATATGCTGCTGGTGGTTTCTGTTTGACCGAATCCACAGCAGGTTCCGATCCTTCGGCCATGAAAACCTCTGCTGTGTTAGATGGTGATGAGTGGGTGTTAAACGGCGCCAAACAATTTATTTCTAGTGCCGAATATGCTGGCGTATTTGTGGTGTGGGCGGTAACGGACAAAGAAGCGGCCAGAGGTAAAGGGATATCTTGTTTTCTAGTGGAAAATGGTACTCCCGGGTTGATCATTTCTAAAGCCGAAAAGAAAATGGGCCAGCATGCCTCGGCGACTAATGAAGTAGTATTCGATAACTGCCGTATTGCCAAATCTGCCTTGATGGGCGAGCTAAACCAAGGCTTTAAAATCGCTGTTACTGAGTTGGCTGGTGGCCGTATTGGCATTGGTTCCTTAGCCTTGGGTATCGGCTTGGCAGCCATGGATTTTGCCCGCGAGTATTTGCTAGAACGTAAGCAATTTGGTCAGCCGCTAGCTAATTTCCAAGGTTTGCAGTGGCAGTTGGCCGATGCTTATACGGAGTTGGAAGCGGCGCGCTTGTTGTTGATGAGTGCTGCAGATTTGAAGAGCAAGGGGCAGCCTTTTGCCAAGCAGGCTTCTATGGCCAAGCTATTTGCTTCAGAAAAGGCCAATCAGGCTTGTTATACCGCTTTGCAGATGATGGGTGGTTATGGCTATATCAAAGAGTTTCCCCTAGAACGTTACGCGCGCGACGTGCGAATTACCTCGATTTATGAGGGTACTAGTGAAATTCAACGTTTGATTATTGCCCGAGAGTTGCTTCGCGAGGTTGGGTAGGGATATATGGGGACTGGCTCTTATTTGAGAGCGTAGCGATCAAAAGTGCCTGTCCCCAATACGCGTAGGACAGGGACAGGCACTTGCCCTTTAAAAAACAAAGGGCAAAAGCCAGTCCC
>DPHB01000018.1:7551-11653 GCA_003521845.1 Oceanospirillaceae bacterium
AAGGGCAAAAGCCAGTCCCTAGCAAATTAAGCAAACTAGCCTTCAGTAATACCCAAACGGGCACGCTTCTGGTGCGCCATAATATACAAAAACTCCACCAATAAGGTAGCACCCGCTAAGGCCGTAATTTGCGCATGGTCGTATGCAGGGCTGACTTCTACCAAGTCAAAACCAATGATGTTGGTGTCTTTTAAACCACGAATAATTTTCAGCGCCTTATCGGTGGTTAAGCCGCCTGCTACTGGTGTACCTGTACCTGGTGCATAGGCGGGGTCTAGGCAGTCTATGTCAAAGGTTAGGTAAGCAGGCATGTCGCCCACGCGGGCTTTGATGGCAGCCACTATATCGTCGGCGCTCATGTCATTGGCCGCCGCCGCATCCACTACTTGATATTCGTGATCTTGGGGGCGGTATTCGGTACGTATACCTATTTGAATCGAGTGATCAGGGTCTACTAGGCCTTGGCGCGGGGCATGGTAGAACATGCTGCCGTGGTCGATTTCCGTGTCATTTGGGTAGGTGTCCGTATGGGCGTCAAAGTGAATCAAGGCTAACTTGCCATGTTTTTCGGCATGGGCGCGGATAAGGGGTAGGGTAACATAGTGATCGCCACCGATGCTTAGCATCGCTGTATCGGTATCTAAAATAGCTTTAGCGTGCTTAGCAATTTCTTGGTTTAGATCTTGCGGGTCACCTGGGATAAAGTCTAAATCACCATAGTCCACCATGTTTAGGTGTTTGCAGGCATCAAAGTCCCACGGCCAGCGACGGCCTTCCCAGCCTAGATTGCTACTGGCCTGGCGTACGCCATTGGGCCCAAAACGCGTGCCAGAGCGGCCTGTAGTAGCTAGGTCAAAAGGTACCCCAACAATGGCCACATCAGTGTCTTCCTGTAGGTCGCGAGTTAGGGGACGCGCTAGAAAGCTGAACTGGTTGGCATACATTGAAACAATGACGGGATCGCCGATTAACTTATTTTTGGCCATTATAAATTACCTATTGTTTGAAATTATGAACGAAAGGTTGTTAGTTGGCCTTTATTTTGCCTATGTTGTATTTAAATATCAAACATATCGGGGTTTTTGCTTAATTATTAAAAATATTTATGATGATATAGTATAAATTAATTTCTATTATGTCTTGTGTGGGTTTATGATGGCACCAATCCACCTGATGGTGTCTTATTAATTAATTGTTTTGAGTAGCTGTTATGAATATGAATCCACTGAACATGCCAAGCACAATCGAAATCCCCAATGGCGATAAGGTAGTCGGTACTTTTTCCAAGCAGGAATTGAGCAACCGTCTAGCTAAGTTGCGCCAGCATATGAGCGAAGCCAATTTGGACGCCGTGCTGATGACCTCTTACCACAACATCAACTACTACTCAGACTTTGTCTACTGTCGTTTTGGTCGTGACTACGGCCTCGTTGTTACCCATGACAGCTACACTACGGTTACTGCCAACATTGATGGCGGCCAACCTTACCGTCGCAACCAGCTCGGCGACAACATTGTTTACACGGATTGGCAGAAGGGTAACTTCTTTGTTGCTTTACAAGGTTTAATGAAAGATGGCAGCCGCATTGGTGTTGAATATGACCATATGCCACTGGCAACTATGGAAACTATGAAGCAAGCCTTCCCTAACGCCCAGTTTGCAGACATTGGTGTGCCAACCATGAAGTTGCGTATGGTGAAATCGGCCGAAGAAATTGAAGTCATCAAACACGGTGCGCGTATTGGTGATATTGGTGGTGCTGCTATTCGTGATGCTATCGGGGTTGGTGTACCTGAGCATGAAGTGGCCTTGGCCGGTACTCAAGCCATGATTCGTGAAATCGCCAAGACCTTCCCCCACGGCGAACTAATGGATACTTGGGTATGGTTCCAGTCTGGTATTAATACTGACGGTGCGCATAATCCAGTAACTTCAAAGAAGATTGAGTCTGGCGACATCCTTAGTCTCAACTGTTTCCCAATGATTGCCGGCTACTACACAGCCCTAGAGCGGACCTTGTTTGCCGAGCACGCATCAGATCGTCATCTTGAATTGTGGGAAATCAACTGTAAAGTACACCGTCGTGGTCTAGAGCTAGTTAAGCCAGGTGTGCGCTGCTGCGATATCGCTCATGAATTGAACGAAATCTTTGCCGAGCACGATGTGCTGCAACACCGAACCTTCGGTTACGGCCACTCCTTTGGTACCTTGAGCCACTACTACGGACGTGAAGCTGGCTTGGAATTCCGTGAAGACATTGAAACAGTGCTAGAGCCGGGCATGGTGGTGTCCATCGAACCCATGATCATGTTGCCAGAAGGCATGGCAGGTGCTGGTGGCTACCGTGAGCACGATATTTTGGTAGTAGGCGAAGACGGTGCCGAAAACATCACCAAATTCCCATTTGGCCCAGAGCACAATATCGTTAAGTAATTCACTATAGTGATTTTCTAAGTATCAAAAGGCCGCCTTCATCGCGGCCTTTTTTGTACCTAGTTTTTAGATCTGCTTATAAGTCCTATACAAACCACGTTCAAATATCATCTCTAATACTTGTGTATAAATGATAAAAATGCAATTAAATTAAGCATTTGAGTTGTAATTATCAAAAATATCATTAATATGTACACCCAAGTGGGATTTGCCCCACCTTGTGGCTGCTGATTGCCACGCCAACGGGTTTGTTAAAGAGCGTAAGCTGTTGTCTTAGCGGCCCCTATTAAATATTCATTTAAGGGGAAACTAAAATGAAAAAAACTGTAATTGCTTTGGCTGTAGCTGCGGCTATGCCAATCGCTGCGCAAGCAGACGTTACCATCACCGGTTCTGTTACTGCTAAGTATTACTTGGCAGCTGAAACTACTACCACTACCAATGAACGCCAAAAGTCTGGTTTGGATGTTGATTCTGATCTAGATATTTCTAGCACCGAAGTATTGACTAATGGTATGACCGCTACGGCTTCTTTTGACGTAGGTTCTGAAGGTGATTCTGGTAAAGTGGGCCTAGAAGGTGACTTTGGTGCATTAACTATTGGCTCTGCTCTAGATGCTGATGGTGCATTCCAGTTTGCTGATATTGGCGCTGCGGCTGCGGATGCTGAAGATGCTGCTGCAGCACCTGACGGTGCCGAGGATGCTTCCGAAGCCAACGCTATCCACTATGCAAAGGACTTTAATATGTTCTCTGTTCAAGTGCAGAAGAACGCTTCCACCGGTGCTCACGGCCGTTCAGCTACTGCGTCAGTTCCAGCCACTGGTACGACACCAATCATAGCTGCAACTAACGCTGCGCAACAGGAAAGTACTCAACTGGGTTTGACCACTGAACTGATGGACGGTTTGAAGTTTGGTTACGGCTACGCGAAGGACAAGAACGCGTCTGATAACGCCGATGTAATGGGTTTGACTTATGCTTGGGAAGGCTTCGATTTCACCTATGGCCAAGGTACCAAAGCAGATGGTACTGACATCGATGGTATCTTTAGTGCTAAGTACACTATGGATGAAGTGAGTGTTAAGTATACCCGTGACTCTGCGGACGATGTTGATGCTGTTGGCACTACCGACAGTACCGGTAAGGATAAAATTGATATCACTTACACAGGTGTTGATAATGGCTTGTCTGCAACCATGGAATATGACATGGATGAAGATGGTGATAACTCTAGCAAGGTTGATCTAGAAGTTACCTACGTTACTGGTGCTCTTACTATGAAGGTATCACGTGAGCAAAATAAGAGCACTGATGCTTCTATTGCTTACGACATGGGTAATGCTGACCTAGAGCTCGCTCGTGACGGTAGCAAGAAAAACACCACTGTTATGTACAAGGTGGCATTCTAAGGCTGTTTAAATCTTAAAATGTGAAGCAAAAGGCCCCATCGGGGCCTTTTTTGTGCTTGTAACTCTAGTAGGGGACTGGCTCTTGTTTATCTGCGTAGCAGGTAAAAAGTGCCTGTCCCTTGCAGGTTTTAGTGCCGTGGCAGGCATGAGGCTATGGCGTAACGGGGCAGGAAATTTTTGCTACGCCGTCACGGAACAGGCACTTTTGCTATGCCGTCACGGGACAGGCACTTTTGCTACGCAAAAAAGCCAGTCC
>DPHB01000018.1:11844-12018 GCA_003521845.1 Oceanospirillaceae bacterium
TTAGCTGCGCATACGCTCGGCTTGTGGGTCAAATAATGGTTCGCTAAAGATAGTAGCGGGGCGCATTTCTCCCAACAGCTCGATTTCAAACAGGTTGCCATCGGCAATCATATCTACCGGTAGGAAGCCAAAGGCCACGGATTTTTCACTAAAGTGAGCGTAGCCACCAGAGGT
>DPHB01000018.1:12226-12787 GCA_003521845.1 Oceanospirillaceae bacterium
CTCGTCGGCTACCACGTCGGCATCAATCGCATCCACGATAAACTGAGTCAGGCGGCGACCAGGCGGGTTGGCACGTTCGGCAAGCGCGGCTTCTTTACCAATGTAGTTGGCTGGCTTGTCATAGGACATAAAGCGGTCCATACCAGTTTCGACAGGCGTGTAGTCTGGCTTGAATTCGCGCATCCAAGAACCAAAGTTCTTTTCTAGGCGTAGGCTCATCATGGCACGCATACCAAAGGGCTTCATAGCAAAGGCAACACCGGCCGCAGCGAGGGTTTGGTAGAGGCTTATTTGCTGGTCACGGTGCACATAGATTTCATAGCCTAGGTCACCGGTGTAGCTCACGCGTTGTACGGTGGCATCGCAGTTGCCTACTTCCATTTCCTTGATAGACAAGAAAGGTAGGGCGGCGTTACTGACATCAAAGCGGGTGCTGGCAGCCAATACATCGCGGGCTTTGGGGCCAGCGATTTGGAAGCCAATTAAGTCTGTGGATATGTTTTTGAGGCGAACACCGGTTGCTGGTAAATGCTGTTCAAACCAACGCATGTGGTAAGCCTG
>DPHB01000018.1:12931-17144 GCA_003521845.1 Oceanospirillaceae bacterium
AAACCAACGCATGTGGTAAGCCTGCATACCAAAGGATGCGGTGACTAAAAAGCGTTCTTCATGCAAGCAAGAAACGGTGAAGTCGCCAATTAACTTGCCCGATCGGCTAAGCATGGGGTTTAGCGCCAAGCGGCCAGGTTTTGGAATGCGGCCAGCCATAATAGTATCCAACCATTCACGTGCGTCAGGACCTGTTACCTCATACTTGCCAAAGTTATGTACTTCGTTGATACCTACGGCGGTTCGTACCGCACGACATTCATCGCCAATTGGCCCAAAGGCGTTGGAGCGACGGAAGCTTGGGGTTTCTTCTAACGGCTCACCTTCTGGGGCAAAGTAGTTTACGTGCTCCATACCATAGCCTTGGCCAAATACGGCGCTCTGTTGTTGCCAAATTCCATAAGCGGGTGTGGTATTTAGCGGGCGGCCTGCAGGCAGTTCTTCGTTAGGGTAGGCTACGCTAAAACGTTTTTGGTAGTTTTCCGTTACCTTGTTGCGGGTGTAGGCCTTGGTGCAGTAGTTGCCAAAACGGGCCACGTCCATGGCAAAGACATCACGGGATGGCTCGCCGTGAATCATCCACTCGGCAAGGGTTAGGCCAACGCCGCCACCTTGGCTAAAGCCTGCCATTACAGCACAAGCAGACCAGTAGTTCTTTAAGCCCGGCACTGGGCCAACTAGTGGGTTGCCGTCAGGGGCAAAGGTGAAAGGCCCGTTTACGATGCTCTTGATGCCAGCGGTACCCAAGCAAGGGTAGCGCTTGAAGGCAAATTCAAGGATGTCGTCGATACGGTCTAGGTTGTTGTCTAGCAACTCGTGGCCAAAGTCCCAAGGTGTACCATCTACAGCCCAAGGGTCGCAGCGTTGTTCGTACATGCCAATGACTAGGCCACGGCCTTCTTGGCGCAGGTAGCTTTCACCAGCAGGGTCCATCACATGGGGTAGCTCGCTACCATGATTGTAGACTTCGGGCATGTCATCGGTAATCAGGTACTGATGTTCCATGGGGTGCAAAGGTAGGGAGATGCCGACCATTTCACCTAGTTCACGGGCCCATAAACCAGCCGCGTTGACCACGTGCTCGGCATTAATAACACCTTGTTCCGTCATTACATCCCAAGAACCATCAGGGCGTTGAGTCATGCCTGTTACTGGGTTACGCAGGTAGATTTCAGCACCTTGCTTTTGCGCTGCTTTGGCGTAAGCGTGGGTGGTGCCTGATGGGTCAAGGTGGCCGTCTAGGGGATCGTATAAACCACCCAAAATACCATCGGTGTTAACGATGGGGCTTAGCTTTTTTATTTCTTCTGGTCCGATAATTTCGGTATCTAGGCCCATATGACGGTGCATGGCACGGGCAGATTTCAAAAAGTCCAAGCGCTCTGGTGTATCAGCGAGGGTAACGCCACCAACATGGTGCAAGCCGCAGCTTTGGCCACTGATTGCTTCTAGCTCTTTGTACAGGTTGATGGTGTAACCCTGTAAGGCCGCCATGTTGGTATCGGCATTGAGGGTGTGAAAACCACCCGCTGCATGCCAAGTGGAGCCTGAGGTGAGTTCTGAACGTTCAATAAGCGCGACATCTGACCAGCCTAGTTTGGTGAGGTGATAAAGTACGGAGCAGCCGACAACACCGCCACCGATGACGAGAACTCTTACGTGTGATTTCATGAAATGGACCTTGATATATGGGGTCAGACCTAAGGTCTGACTCCGTTTAAATATGTGTGGTCAGCCTTAAGGTCTGACCCCGATTATCTTTAACTTAACCTAAAACGGTGCCCGTGGAATTCGAGTTGATGGTGCGATTACGAGAAAATTCACCAATACTAAAGGTGTGGCCTGTGTACTTGAGAGTAAATTCGACGGGGTCAGTATCGTGATCTTGACCATTCTCACAAGCAGCAATCAGGTTGGCCATCATTTCGCCAGCAATGGGCGCGTTTTTGAACTGGTTGCCAGAGGTACCTATGGCCATATAGTAGCCGGGTAGACTGGACTTGTCGTAAATGGGTGCCCAGTCTTCGGTAACGTCATACAAGGCTACTAGGCCCATGGGGCGGTTAGGGATGGTAATGCCAGGCATACGCTGTGCGGCACGTAAGGCTTGTACACGCCATTGGTCGGTGAAGTTCTCGTCGTAGTTGTCTGGGTCGACGAAGGTTTTGGCATCACAATCGGGGTCTTCGCTACCGATTAAAATATGGTTGCCCGTTTCTGGGCGCGTATAGGCGTGAATGTCAGCGTCCGAAGTGACCATGCCGTGTTTTTCTACGTCAAAGCCGGCTGGGGCTGGCACGTGTGATACCTCGTGGCGCATGGCACGGGTTGAGATTTTCATGTCCTCTGTCACACCAGCCATAAGGTTGACCTTGTTAGAGTGAGGGCCGGCAACGTTTACTACCACTGGCGCGTCAATTTGTTCGCCACCTTCTAAGGTGATACCGGCTACGCGGCCATCGGCTTGGCGTATTTGCGCTACCTTGGCATTGAAACGGAATGCGGCGCCTTTGGCTTCGGCGGCACGCTGTAGGTTGTGGGCAGACAGTTGTGGATCACTGACGTAGCCACCGTCGGAGAAGTACAGGCCGCCGTTAATCTGTTTGCCATTGGTTTGGCCAAAGTCATCATCTTCTGGGCGGCGGGCAGGGTGGAAGGAATCCGTATTGATGATAGGTAGTTTTACCTTCATTTCTTCAATAGTGAGGTGTTCATAGCTGGCGCCGACTTCATCCAAGATGGTTAGGGTTGACGCCATGTTGTCGTTGTTTTCGGTTTTGGCCGCCAGAATACCCGTGTTGTAGTAGTGCACGTGGCCTAGTTCGTCTTCTGCGTCCAAGTACTCAGACCAATCACGCCAGTAGTAATGGCTCTCGTTGGCAATAGCGCAACTGTGAAAGGTGGAATAATAAGGGCGAATAATGGCACAAGAGCCACTGGTGCTACCGTAGCCAGCTGCTGGTAAAGCATCCACTGACAAGATGTGTTTACCTTGGCGGGCCATAGCGAAAGCTGTGGCGGCACCAATAACGCCGGCGCCAATGATGATAGCATCGTATTTTTGGGACATGTTTGTGCTCCTGAGTTATAGCGTAATTCGTATATGTGGGGTAAGACCTCTGGTACCCAAAGCACTCGCTGCGCTCATGGGTCAGGCTCTCTAACCCCGCGTGTTAGTTATTAATTGTTGCGTAAATTCTGAGTAACCCTGGCTGACATGTTTTATGTCATTTTCAATTTCTTTATGGATGTTCGGCAATTGATGAAAAGCCACACCGGGGTAAGCATGATGGGCTGTATGAAAGGGCATATTCCAAGCCAGCATGCGCATGAAAAAGTTGGTATAGGTGGTGCGGCTATTGTTCAATGCAGCATCACTTTCATCACAACCATGATGTTCGGCAAGCAAATACAAACGCAAAAATGGTTGACCTAGTAAAATTGGAATGAGCCAATAGTTAACTACCCAATCCCATTGCAGCATATAGGCGTAGTAGGCCAAGGTGATATAGAGAATGACGTGAATACGGCCTTCCAAAATGATCTCCTTGGCATTGCGTGGGGTAATGTAAGCTGCGTTGCTACGCCCCATAACAGCATCGAGCAGCTGCTTAAAAGCGGCACGCCAATAGTAGAAGCCTGAAAGGTAGATAATGAGGTGCGTGCCCCGCAATGGTGGCGCATCCACCAGTTGAGGGTCTGCTTGTGGGTTTTGTGTAAACCGGTGATGATCCAAATGAAAGGCACGAAAAAAGCTAGCCGGCAAAAACAATAAGAAGCCAATTAGGCGGCTAAAAATTTGGTTTAACCAACGGTTACGAAAAGCGGTAAAGTGGATCATTTCGTGCTCGGCACAGAATAAGAAAATGATAGCGACGCCTTGAGCAAGCATGGCCAACCACTGCCAAGGTGTGTCGTTAGACAGCAATATGGCCCAGCTACAAAGGCCGATAAGTGCTAGGTGGCGGAGCAACCAAAAGCTGGCAATGTGATTGTTACGACCTAAAAAGGCGGATACGTTATTTAGCATAATGGTTAGGGTCCGTTATTGTGATCTTGCGTTTCTTCATTGTGTTTCGTCATTGCGTACCCAAAGTGCTCGCTGCGCCCATGGGGCAGGCCCCGCGTAGCAATGTGGCAACCTCTAGCAGAATTGCACTTCGCTTGATGGAGATTGCTTCGCTACGCTCGCAATGACGAAAAGCAAGACCGC
>DPHB01000018.1:17312-33896 GCA_003521845.1 Oceanospirillaceae bacterium
AAAAGCAAGACCGCAATGACGAAACGCAAGACCGCAATGACGTGTGATGGCTTAACTTCCTGGTACCGCGCCGCCTTCTTCGGTGCGGCGAGCAACAAAGGCCGTGAGCTCTTCGTCAATGGCTGGCTCTAGCTTAGGCTCGACATAGTCTGCCAACATTTGCTTCCAGATACGGTTGGCTCTTTGCGTGGCATCTAGGCTGCCAGCGTCGCGCCAGTTTTCAAAGTTACGCCAGTCAGATAATAATGGCGTATAGAAGGCATTTTCATAGCGCGCCATGGTATGTGGTGAGGCAAAAAAATGGCTACCCGGGCCAACTTCAGCAATGGCTTCGGCCGCAAGTGAATCTACATCGGTAGCCATAGGCTGCATAAAGGCCTTGTGCATTTGAATCATTTCCGCATCCAGTATCACCTTTTCATAGGAGGTGCATAGTCCGCCTTCTTGCCAACCAACCGCATGCAACACATAGTTAATATTACCCATCATACAAGCCCATAGGGACATTTGTGCCTCGTAGGCAGCTTGGGCGTCGGTGACATTGGAAGCGTTGGGATTGGAGGCGCGAATAGGTAGGCCGTACTTACGTGCTAGCTGGCCTGCGGCAATAGTGGCTTGGGCATATTCTGGGGTGCCAAAAGCCGGTGAGCCTGATTTCATGTCTACGTTGGAAGTAAAGCTACCATAAACTACCGGTGAGCCTGGGTTGACACATTGATGGAAAGCAATGCCGGCCAAGCACTCAGCGTTTTGCTGTACCAGGGCTCCGGCCATGGTGATAGGTGCCATGGCACCCGCTAAGGTAAAGGGTGTGTAGACCACAGGTTGATTGTGTTGTGCCATGACTATGGCACCTTCTAATAAGGCAGCGTCATAGATCAAAGGTGAGTTGGCATTGACCACCGTGTGTAACGACGGCTCTTGCAGTAAGGTTGCATGATCGATACCACGACCAATACGGGTCACTTCTAACATGTCTTCCGTACGCTTGGCACCTAAGGCATAAGCATTGAGTGGTTTGGTCGTGAGGCGTACACCTGCTGCGCCAGCAACCAAATGACGAATGTTGACATCAATGTCACAAGGTTCAACCGGGTAACCGCCTTGTAACTCAACGACGTTTAAGGCTTCGCCTAGGCGCATTAGATTGCAGTAGTCTTCGAAGTTGCCAGTAACACGGCCACGATCTAGGTCCGATACGTTGGGTGTGCTGGCTACCATACCATAAGCCATGGCATTGCCGCCTATAGCTAGATGGCGATCTTCACGACGTCCGTGCAAGGTGAATTCGCTAGGGGCTAAGGCGACCTTTTCCAGCAACCAATCTGGGTCAAAGCGTACCCGTTTGCCATCTTCGCCAATATCAGCACCGGCTTGGCGAAGAAATTCAACAGCTCTTGGGGATTGAAATTCCACACCTGTATCGCGCAGTACTTTCATGGACGCAAGATGAATAGCCTCCAACTGATCATCGGACACTACCTGCATAGGCGTATAGGGGTTGCGAATTTGATGGCTTGGTTGTTGGTGTAAACCACCAGCAATTCGAGGCTTGCGTTGGCGAGAAGAGCGGCTGCGAGACATAGGTACCCTGTTATTTTTTGTATAAACCGAAAGAAGTCATCATAAAGTATTGCAAAAGACAAATAAAATTAATATTTTGTGTATAAAGCATGAAGAGAGTTCATATATTATGTTGCGTTTACAACTTAGTCATTACCGTATGGCACAGGCCATAAAGGTGCACGGTACTGTTTCAGCGGCGGCCCAGTCTTTGGGGCTGACACAATCGGCTTTGAGCCATCAAATTGCCGAAGCTGAAAGGCGCCTAGGCCGCAAGCTGTTTGCCAAGGTGGGTCGGCGTTTGAGCTTGACTGCCGCTGGGGAGTTTTTAGCCACCAGTGCGGATACCATTTTGGTTGAAGCAAGCCTCGCCGAAGCTACTTTGATGGCCCGTGAGGATACAGAACCTGCAGAGCTAGTGCGTATTGGTACTTATGCTTACAGCTGTTACCGGTGGATGCCGGAAATATTGAGAGAGGTGCAAAAAACACTGCCTCATGTATTGTTCGAATTTATCACCGATACCTCCAAAACACCTTTGCGTTCTGTGGTGGAAGGGGATGTCGACCTCGCCATAGCGGCAGGGCGTAACACGGCAAGCAACGTACATGTTGATACTTTGTTTCATGATGAGTTGGTTGCGATCTGTTTACCGTCCCACCCTATGGCGCAGCTATCACATGTGGAGGCTGAAGATTTTTTGGAAGATCCATTTATTACTTATTCAACGGTGTATGAAGTCGGCTTCGAAGAAGAGTTGTTGTGGCGCCCTTCGGGGCGTAGGCCGGTGAAGTATGTACGAGCTGGCGTGACCGAGGCCGTGGTAGAAATGGTTAAAGGTGGTTTTGGCTTGTCTATCCTTAGCCGTTGGGCCGTGGCACAGCCATTGGCCGAAGGTGGTTTAATAGGTGTACCTGTGACGAACAAAGGGCTGCCAGTGAAGTGGAGTTGCTTACGCCGTAAAGGCCATCAAAACGAAGCAACGTTAGAGCAAATTTCACGCATTATTGCTAATTGGTGCCAGCAGAATTTTTAATGCATGAGTCACTTGTCTTTGCGCGCGTCATCTCAACGTTCATTGCGAGTCTCACGTCACCTAATTGTTCATTACGAACGTAACCTTCCTGTCATTGCGAACGTCACCTTACTGTCATTGCGAGCCGAAGGCGTGGCAATCTCTTCGCTCTTGCGCTTCGCCTGCTAGAGGTTGCCGCGCTTCGCTTAGCATGCCCCGCGACCGTAGGGAGTGCTTTGGGTACGCAATGACTTGTTTAGTGGGTGGTTCGTAATGACGTTGTTTAAACCCGGATAATTTCTTGTTCCGTAACAATCATGTCTAATGGCTCATCAAATTCGCCAATGACAATGCTATCTACTTCTTGGGCAGCAAAAGCAATGCCGATGGTGCATAGCTCCCCTTGCGCTTTAATCTGGGCAATAGAGCGGTCATAGAAACCGCCACCATAACCCATGCGGTAGCCGTTACGGTCAAAGGCTAGTAGTGGGCAAAGCATAACATCAGGTGTCATGCGAGCTTGCTCTGGACTCGGTTGTAAAGTTTTGAATGCGGCCTCAACGAGTACATCTCCGGGTGCCCAGCAGCCAAATAACAAAGGTTTGCCTGCACCTTGCATGATGGGTAATAACACCTGATGGCCGGCAGTATGCAAGGCATGCAATATGGGAAGGGTGTCTAGTTCTTCGGCTAAAGGCCAAAATACCGATACGTTGCTGTGTGCGGGTAGCTCTAGAACCCCAGAAATCATTTCAGCAATTTGAACGCCTGCTTGAGGCTGGTCTTGAAAAGCTTGTAAACGCTTCGCTTTGGCGGTTACGCGAAAGGCCTGCTTCTGTTGGTCTATGGAAAGATTCATGGTTTTGTCCGAAGTACTTATGGAGTTTGCAATGTTAATGCAGGTAAGGGTTTTGGCATTGGTCTAAGCGACTCAAGCTTAGTTGAATATACCAAATCTAATTTATTCATGCAGAGCTCAAGAGTAACAAGCAATGCATGATAAAAGCCAAACAAAATAACGGTTTATAACTTATAAAAACATAGGGATACTGGTATGCTCCTATCCTGTGTAGATTTATTAAGGTAATTATAATGTCGCTTTCAGACCTTATTGAAAATAATCGCCAGTGGGCCGAAACCGTTTCTAGAGAGCAGCCCGACCTGTTTCCCACCCTTGCCAAACAACAACATCCCAAGTATTTGTGGATAGGCTGTTCTGATAGTCGCGTACCGGCTAACGAGATAGTGGGTTTGTTACCTGGTGAGTTATTTGTACACCGTAACGTGGCTAACCTAGTTAAGCACGTGGATTTTAACTGTCAGTCGGTTATTCAGTATGCGGTAGATGTACTTGGGGTGGAACATATCATTGTGTGTGGCCATTATGGTTGTGGTGGTGTAAAGGTTGCCATGGGTCAAGACAACGCAGGTATCAGTGATTATTGGCTGCGATCGGTGAAAGACATTTGTGTGCGACATCATGACGAAATAGCGTCTTGTGACGGTGGCGATGCCAAATTGGCTAGAATGTGCGAAATTAATGTCGTGGAACAGGTGAGCAATCTAGCGAACAGCAAAATTGTACAAACAGCCTGGAAAAGAGGCCAAAAGCTACATATTCATGGGTGGATCTACTCGATCGAAGACGGCATCATCAACGACTTAAAAGTAAGCCGTGATGCTAGCAGCCCGGGTGATGATATATATATGCCGGAATTGTAATTAATTTTTATCTATAAATTGGACAATCAGCAATTTTGAACTATACCTATTAGAGTAAATTAATAGCTGGTGGATGCCTAGACTGCACGGCCAGAGTTTAGGATTAGTTCGTAGTATGCTGATAAATAACTCATTTAAGCGCGGGTGTCTTCTCACCTGCGCGCTTTGCTCATTTTCTCTTCCTCTACATAGCCAGGGCTTACCGGAATTGGTTGCCATGGCGGTGCAAGGCCACCCTTCTATTGCGGCCGCTAATGCGAGTATTAACGTTGCCCATGCGGGTGTTGATACTGCCAATTGGCAATATTACCCAAATGCTTCAATTAGTGTCGAAAATGCCTATGCTAATGCGTCTGATCCAGACTACTCTGGTGATGATCTAGTGACTCGCTTGAGTGTCGAACAGCCGCTTTGGCAGTGGGGTGCTATTGATGCGGGTGTGACTCTGGCCGAAGTGCAAGTGGTGGTTGAACAAGCGCGCAAACGCCAGCAACAGTGGCAATTGGCCGAATCGGTAATTGATGCTTATGGTAAGTGGCTGGCTTCGTATCTAAATATGCGCGCCTGGGAAGTCGGCCTAGAGGATCATGAAGCTCTCTTGCAGCAGGTTGCCAAAAGGGTCAAGCAAGGGGTGTCTGCGCAAATTGATCTAGCCTTGGCACAAGGTCGTGTAGCAGCGACAGAAGCCGAATACTTGGCCAGTAAAACCAGCCTACAAAGTGCCTTATTAGAACTAAGTCAATTAACCAATGCGGACTTGCTGAGTGGTAAGTTGGCTGATCATATGTCCTCGCCGCAAGCAATTGACTTGCAAGCTAGTAAGGCGGCATCTTTGTTAGCCAATCCTCAAGTACAGGTTGCACAAGCTGAAATACGCCTTGCGGAGCAGCAACTGCTAGAGCAGCAAGCTAGCTTGAAACCGGCCCTCTATTTACGTGCGGAACACCAGATTAATAGTTTTAGTAATAGTAACGCATCGCCAAGAACTCGTGTATTTGTCGGCATGCGTGGGTCTAGTGGTGCAGGTCTATCTTGGCAGTCTAGGCAGCGGGGCAGTGAGGCTTTGCTAGCGTCTAAACGTGCCAATTTACAAACAGCACAGCAGGCGGCTGAGCAGGCCATCGAAAGCTTGGAGATTACCAGTCAATCTTTAGATTTACGCTTGCACAGTCTGATTATGGCGATGGTCAATTCCGAAGATGTAGCTAGTTCCTATGGCAGGCAGTTTCTAGCGGGGCGTAAAAGCTGGCAAGAAGTGATGAATTCGGCGCGAGAAAAGGTGCAGATGCAGGTTCAAATTTCGGACCTAGAGGCGGCATACCTGGTTAGTAGTTGGCGTCATGAATTATTTACCAAAGGTTTAGGCTTTGCTCAGATAAATGCTACAGATAAGGCCGTGCAACTAAGTCAGGAGACGTTAAATTGATGGATTATCAGCGTGTTGAGTTATTGGCCTGCCTTACCAAGTTGGCTCAGCTGCAACGTGAAAAAGTGGCCAAGGTGGCTTTGCAAGAAGCGATTGATGGGCTACCCGATGGCGCGGATGCTGTTGCTCAAGTAACGCACATTGCGGCCCACTTGCAGGCTCCTAAGCCGCGTTTCCTTAATCGTCCTGACGCTACCAAAATGCCGGCTTTACTGTATTCAGATAATGGTCATTGGCACCTGGTGCGTGGTCAAAACAATCAAGGTATGTGGGTTGTTGAAGTATTTGATGCCCAAACTAGCAATTGGTTAGAACAAACCCAGGAGCAACTTGTTGGGGCTTGTTTAGTTCAGGTGTCAACAGCATCGCCTTTTGTGGCCACCAAAAGTCCCGTATATAAGTTGGTTCGCAATGAAATCTTATCTCAAAAACGGTTGTTAGGAGAAGCGATTCTCGGCTCTTTAACCATTAATATCGTGGCCTTGGCGAGTGCATTTTACACTATGCAGGTGTACGATCGTGTAGTGCCTACGGCAGCGACCCAAACCTTGATGGTGCTGACCATTGGCGTGGCCGTAGCCATATTGTATGAATGGTTGGTGAAACACTTTAGAGCCCGTTTGTTCGACCGCTTGATTGATGCTGTAGATCAGCGTTTGGCGCGCAGTGTGTATACACGCTTCTTGGCTGTACGTTTGGACCAGTTACCACCTAGTGTCGGTAGCTTAGCCGCTCAAATGAAAGGTTATGAGACGGTTCGCAGTTTTTTAACTAGTGTCACGAGCCATGTCTTGGTAGATGCACCCTTTGCCTTAATCTATGTTGCCTTAATGTACGTCATTGCTGGCTATTTGGCTTTTATTCCTCTTACATTTTTTGTCATAGCGGTTATCTTAGGTAGTTATTTCCGCAAACGTATTGATGATTTGTCGGCCAATGTAAATCACGCGGTGAATTTTAAAACTGGCTTGCTGGTTGAATCTGTTGAAGGAGCAGAAACCATAAAATCAGGCCAAGGCGGTTGGCGTATGCTTTCCCGCTGGATGAATACCACAGATGCTGCACGTGGTTATGAATTGGAAATGAAACATATTAGTGAGCGTGCCCAGCACATGATTGCGGCTTTTCAACAAACTTCATATGTCGCATTAGTCGCTTCGGGTGCTACTTTAGTAAGCGCTGGCGAGTTAACCATGGGTAGTTTGATTGCTTGCTCTATACTATCTGGACGTATTTTAGCACCTGTTGCAAGCATACCAAATACTCTCCAACAGTGGTCTCACACTAAGTCGGCCATCAAATCCCTGGATGCAGTGTGGAACTTGGAAGATGACCACGCCAGTAATGACCACCCTCTGGTGCCTGATAACATAAAGGGGGCTTATCGTTTTGACGGTGTGGTTAGCCAATATGGTGAAAAGCTAGCCCTGTCTGTTGCCGAATTTAAAATTGCAGCAGGTGAAAAAGTAGGCATACTTGGCCCTGTAGGCTCAGGCAAAACCACCATATTACGACTCCTGTCCGGCATGTATAAGCCGCAACAGGGCCGAGTGTTGTTGGACGATATGGATCTGTCGCATGTCTCAAAACCTGTGTTGGCCGACCATATGGGGTATTTGCAGCAAGAGGGACGTTTGTTTGCTGGTACGTTGCGGGATAATTTAACGCTGGGCTTACTAGACCCTGGTGATGAGAAGATATTGCAAGCAGCTAGGCTTACGGGATTATTTGATTCGGTAATTAGTAATCATCCCGAAGGTTTACAACAAACTATTCACGAGGGCGGCCAAGGTTTATCTGGTGGTCAGCGCCAACTGGTTAACTTGACGCGAGTATTCCTACGTACTCCCAAAATTTGGTTGTTGGATGAGCCGACAGCTTCTATGGATTCGGGTACAGAGCTGAAGGTGAAACAAGCCTTTCAGAAAACTTTGCGTGCCGACGATACATTTGTTTTGGTGACGCATAAACCTGACATGCTGCAACTGGTTGATAGAATTGTTGTTATTGCTGGCCAGCAGCTAGTCATGGATGGTCCTAAAGCGGAAGTTTTAGACCGCCTTAGAGCGCCCGTTCAGACCCAGGTAGAGGCCAATACCCATGGATAATACTCTTGTAAATCAAAGTGCTCAGCATGACGCTGACAAACCTTACGGCTGGGAATCGCGCAAAAACGTCTATGACCTAGTCAATGTTGCGCAGTTTCATGTGCCTGATAGTAAGCAAGGTATGGGGCATAGTGGTGTTTTTTACTTGATGGCGTTTGGCTTAGGGTTGTTTATCACTTGGGCTGCCGTGTTTGAAATTGATCAGGCAGTACGCGCCCAAGGCAAAGTCATTCCCAGCGCAAGAACGCAAGTTATTCAGGCCGCTGATGGAGGGGTGCTAGAAAAGCTCTGGGTGCAAGAAGGCGACAAGGTAAGCAAAGGTCAACAGTTAGCGGTTTTGGAGAAACAACGTGTTAACGCCAACTATGAAGAGAGCCGCGCTAAGGTAGCTGGGCTACAAACGGCCTTGATTCGAGCCCAGGCAGAAGGTGCGGAACAAGTTCCTGATTTTAGCAGTAAGGTCGGGGAGTTTACTGATCTAGTGGCGGTACAGCAACAATTATACACGCAGAACCTGGTGTCTTTAGAGGCCGCAATGCAGGCGCTACAAGGTGCCTTAGATCTGGCTAACGAAGAGCTGAGTATGAATCAAACCTTGTTTGATACTGGCGATATAAGCCGTTTGGATGTCATGAGAAGTAAGCGTGAAGTTGTTGATTTGAAGGGACAAATGGCCAAACTGCGTAATGACTACTTGCAGGGAGCTCGCAAAGAAGCCTCTGACTTAGAAGCTGAGTTGGCAACGGCAAAGTACAAGCTGGAAGAGCGTAAGAGTGTACTTGATCACACGGTGTTATTGGCGCCTGTTGACGGTGTTGTAAAGTTTCTTAAGGTCACTACGCTGGGCGGTGTTTTGAGATC
This sequence comes from Oceanospirillaceae bacterium, assembly GCA_003521845.1. GTDB lineage: Bacteria > Pseudomonadota > Gammaproteobacteria > Pseudomonadales > Balneatricaceae > Njordibacter. The sequence continues at coordinate 26,008 of DPHB01000018.1, forward strand.
TGGTGATGAGCTCATGCACATATCACCGAGCGACGGTAACGTGGTTGTAGAAATGAAACTTCAGCCCATGGATATTGGTCAGCTGCAACTAGGTTTGCCTGTGACCGTGAAGTTAGAAGCCTATGATCCGGCTATTTATGGCGGTATTACAGGTGAATTGGTTTATATTAGTTCTGACACTCTAACCGAGCAGGTTGGGGACCAATCGGTGACTCATTATCGTGGGCATGTACGCCTTGATCCACAACACCAACAAACTAATGACAAGATTAAGTTGTCTTTGTTGAAGCAGGGTATGACAGCGACAATTGACATTAAAACCGGCACACGGACGGTGCTTGAATTTATTGCCAAGCCTATAGTTAGGGCCTTCTCCGGTGCTTTGATTCAAAAGTAGTGTTGTTCTAGGCAGGTGCTGCGGCATGACTGTGTTGGCTTTTATATGTTGAAAATGATAAATAATGCAAATATGAATATCTAATATATACTTTGACACAAGGGTTATACCAAGCATCTATAAAAGGTCAAAGTCATACTATGTCTGAAGAAAAAATGCCGAGTTTCGAAAATGCGTCAATGAAGTATGTGGTGGATCAACATGGCAACCTAGTTCGCAATCTAGATCAGCAGCTAAATTGGGTTAAGGTTGTAAAAGGGCAGCATTACCAGGTTGTCACCAGTGAGTTAGGCACACTTGCCAATGATTACTTGGCTTCTCGCATTGGTGATGATCTGGTTGTTGCCTATGCCGATGGTGTGACCTTGGTATTTCTTGACTACTTTAGCATGCCAATTAATGGGGATATGCAGTCCGAAGAGAGTACGAGTGTAACTCTAGCTGGGACAAGTGAACCCTATGTAGTGACAGCTGGTGCGGGTATTGATGAAAAAGAGGTATTTCAGGTGCGCCGTGATGGTGGAGATTTTATGCCACTTTTACCAGAGCCTTCTGCGAGTGAGTCAGCTTTAGCGCAGCTTGTGGAGGGCGGTGATGCCGGTGATATGGCCCTTGCGGCTGAGTTGGAGGCAAGATCCGAACCCGCTGTAGGCGCTGCGGTTGGTTTATACACCCTGTTAGGTGGTGGTGTGGCTATTGCGGCTGCGGCAGGAGGGTCTTCTACTTCTGCGACATCAGTTGCCACTGCAGGCACGGACGAAGCAGCCCAAACCCAGGCTTGGCAAAAGGTGCAAACGGGTTTAAATGACGAGGATGCTAGTGTTCAATTAACGGCTGATGACATTAATGCGCTAAAACTCAATGGGCTAAATGACTTGCCCAGTCGTAACTTACTTAACAGTTTTTTAAACAGTGCCGAACCACAACAGGTGGATAGCTATGAGAAGCTAGTGGCCAGTGCTGCGGCGGTAACCAAGTTAGCGGAGCTGGTGGCCAGCCAAGATAGCGAAAAACCACTGACCTTAGACGATGTGAATAACCTAACGGTTGCCGATATTGATACGCAAAACGAGTTAGATTTCCTGAAAACCGTATTGGCCAGTAAAAGCCCAATTGATGTCGATTCCATTGCCGAAATTCAAGTGTTAGCGAATGCTGTTGAACAGATCAAAAACGCGCCAGAGGCGGTCACCCGAGCACAATTGGAAGCCCTTGGTATTGCCGGTATTAATTCGGTCAATTTGGGCAAGGTGAAAGAAAAGGTCGCTGCTATTGGGGCTGATGTTAATTCCCTTGCGGATTTACAAGCGCAACTCAGTGAGGTGCAAAACACAGTTGCAGGCATCATAGCTGACCTAGTTGCAGCGACTCATGGCGAGCCCTTACTAAAGCTAGACAAATACTCACAAGCTGGCTTTACTGGTGTTAATGCGAGTAATTTGCAGCTAATTGGTTCGGTGTGGGAGCTGGAAAACCATGGTGCCCCGCAATCTACGGCAAGTGGCCAAACGCTGTTGCAGACACAAGCCAGTTGGCTGCAAACATACATTACGGAACTGGCTAAAATCTACCTTATGGTGGGTGAGCCTACATTCAGTGAGAGTGTCAGCCTTAGTCAGATTCATTATTTTGGTTTGCTGGGTGTTAACGATGACGGTGCTGCCTTATGGAATGCGGTGGTGAAAAATCGACAAGGCCTAGAGCCACTAGCGGCAAACCTTATTGATGTACTCAGTGCCGCCCATCAATTGAGTAATTTAAGTGGTGCCGGCCCTGAGGTGGAAAACACTCTCACTTTTGACGAGTTTAAAATTTTGGGCTTTACCAATATTGACTCAGAAGGCAAGGCTGATTTTCTTAGCAATGTATTGAAAAGCAAGGAGTTTGAATTTGCTGACCCTTGGCTTCAAATACAGAAATTGGACGTGGCCGTTGAGCACTGGTTTAGTTCCAAAACGGGTGTTTCAGATCCTCTTTCGGTTGTGGATTTAGGTCATTTGGGATTGGGTGCGGGTGTTTATGGTGGCGACTCATATACTGTAACAGAGGATAATCTTGCCGCCGTGCAAGGTGCTGTTGATGTAAATGTAAATGCTAACCCCAATATCACTATGGTTGAATTGATCGCTTTCATTGGCACAGCGGCTTGGAATGCAAATAATGCTTTATTGTTTTTAGGAGATAGGGCCGCAGATGACAACGCGGCAACCACTGGTTTAACCAATATCAAGCCCCATATGGCTAACTTACAGCTATATAACCCCTTATCTGAAGAGCAGGTGTCCAGCTTTGCTAGCTTATTAAATACCACTGATATTGACAAAGTACATGTGGATAGCTGGCAAGAGGTGCAAGCTCTAGGCATAGTTGCCACCATGTTATCAGTAAATTCCGGTGAATCCATTGGCGATCAAGCCGTTGTTGCTGACCATGTGAAAGTACGACAGAAGCTCATGCTGACGGCCGATGTACTTAGTAAAAAGTCGCTGGACGACATGTTTAATACGGATTTGCAAGCTGCAGTGAAGGTGGCTGCTGACAAGGCATTAGATCTAGTCGCCTGGGACCTCGAAGATGGTAGCTTAGCAGAGACGATAGATCAGAGTTTGTTGCTAAGCTTATCGGAACTGGCCACCTTAGGTATTGAAGATGCCACTACGGGTGCTGACGTGGCAGCATACAACACGGCTTTGGTAGGTCTCGCAAATTCCAGCTGGGAAGAAGCCAATTCTTTGCTAAAGCTGGATGCTTTATTTGATCCTGCGGTTGTCATTTAGGCTGGCGTATTCTAATGCCTCATGCCAGGGCAGTGCTGCGCTGTAGTACCAGCCTTGTATCAGGTCTACATTGTGGCTGATTGCTAAGTTTAGTTGTGCTGGGTTCTCCACACCTTCTACAATCAGTTGGTGTCCGAGGTTCTTTACCATGTGGCAGATATTTGAAAATAGAATATTGCCCTGTTCAGATTGAGTAGCGCCGACCATCAAACTGCGATCTAGTTTGATAAAACTGACTGTATCAAAGCTTAAACTGGTGAGGTTTGAGTAGCCGCTTCCAAAATCATCAATTCCAATTTCAAAGCCAGCTTGTTTTAAACGGTGTAAATTGGCTTGTATGGTCTGACTATCTGCCTGGCGGTGCTCCAAAACCTCAAACCCCACAGGCAAACCTTGCATGCTGCTAATGATATGCTCGATGGCTGCGTCAATAAGTAGGGTTGTAGGGTTGATGTTGATGCTAATAATGACGTTGTCTGGCAGACTTTCGTTACGCAGCATGGTGGCTAGGGTTTGGATGACCCAAAAATCCACAGTTGTCGCTAAGCGTGTTGTTTCTAATGCGTCAAGTAGCTCACTCGGTGGAATATTGCCTGTTGTTCCTTGCAGTCGAATAAGTGTTTCAAGTTTTTCACATTGGCCTGTGTAAGGGTTTACTAGGGGCTGAAAATAAAGTTGCAGGTCATTTTTGTGAAGCAGGTCAAACGCGCTATAGATATGCCATCGAGATTCTTCTTGGTCTGCCTGGTTACGCCAAAACTGCAAGCGTTCGTGATTTTCTAGGTGGCTGAGCATATTCAGCTTGGTGTAGATGTTGGTGATGGCATTGGGAATCTGTTGGTGTTGCCCATAGCGCCGCAAAAAAGGTAGGTAGCACAGGGTTCCTAGGATGATTAAAAACACTTGTAATAGAAGCGCGCTAGCATCACCTCCGGTGACTAGGTAGGCGTTTAAGAATGTAGGGGTTATCCAAGGAATGCTAATATCAACAAAGTGAATGTTTAAGTAGGGCAACAGGCTAGTCGCAATGGCTAAGTTGATAAAGGGCACGGCTAAAAAGGGTACAATTAGATAACGATTGAAAACGATGGGTAAGCCATAGATGAGTAGTTCGCTGATATTAAACAGAGTAAACGGTGTAGCTATAGCGGCAAGTTTACGAAACCGTGGTGGCTGCTTGGTTATTAGTAAGGCTAATAACAGGCTTAGGCAAGCACCGCTACCTCCAAAAATGATAAAGGTGTCCAATAGTTCTTTGTAGCTTAAGTTGCCCATGTATAGAAGTGCTAGGGAATCACGATTGAACAGCATCTGATGCATGTGGTCACCATGGATGCCTATTAACCAAAAAATATGCGACACCAAGAGCTTTAGCCATAAAGCTGGTAAAGGTTGTAGATCTGGTGTGCTAGCCGCTAACCAGCTACCAAAAATGCTGCCTATATAGGTAATGAACAAAGTGCAAAACAAAGCCATTACCGCGGCTAATAAGGTTGGCCCTAGGTAACGTAGAATACGCAGTGCTTCGCCACTCATCATCATATAGCGACTATCTAGACGCTGCCGGACAAATACTAAGCGCATCATGTGTATACTGATCAACGCCGAAGTAAGTGCACTTAAAGGTTGAATGTTGGTAATGGCAAAGGGGTTGCCTTGCCACTGTAATAGCACGCTTTCGCTGGCAAATAGCACTAATAAAGACGTGATTATGGCAAGTGGCCTGCTAACACCAAACATGTTGGCAGAGTGGAGGCTAATGGAAAGGCATAAAACTAACGGGAAGCCTTGGGTTAAAGTGATGACTATGTTAGTTAAATAAGGTGTAACTACTGTCAGGTTTAGCCATGGTTGGAGCTTTAACAATTGCAGAATGAGGAGGCCTCCCACGCTGAATAGCACGTAGGGCAACATCGCAATAAATGCTTCACGTAAGGCTTGGATTTGGTGCTCTAATAAGCGTGTGGGCAAGAATGCCTCCTTGGAACTAAAGAAGAGGTTTTACCCTCACACTCAGTAGTCTAGTTCAGTCGGAGGCAATTGCCAGTTTACTTAGTCTGCTCTATGGCAGTTTGTTATAAACAATAAAATGCGGATTTAAGATGTTGTCTTTGCCGTATAGCATGGCGCTACCGTCGGCTTGAATTACGGCGCCACCGGCACCTTCTAACACGGCTTGGGCAGCAGCTGTATCCCATTCACAGGTAGGTGCCATTCGCGGATAGATATCTGCTTCACCTTCGGCAATGCGTAGCAATTTGAGCGAGCTGCCAGCCTGCACTAGTTGTGTGTTACCTAGATTATCGATGAAGGCTTTTGTTTCGTCATTTAGGTGGCTTTTGCTAGCCACCACGCGAATAGGGTCGGCCGTTGGCTGGGTACGTAATTGTATAAGTTCGCCGTCTTTTAAGCGCCAGCAACCAAGATCTTTACCACCCCAATATAGGGTTTGGTCAACGGGCGTGGATACCAAACCAAAACTAGGTCTATGGTTTTCAATTAGGGCTAGGTTAACGGTAAATTGACCATTGCGATTGATAAACTCCTTGGTGCCATCCAAGGGGTCTATAAGCCAGTAGCAGGTGTGCTCTCTTGGTACAGCTAAGGAAGCAGGGTCTTCTTCTGACACGATGGCTATGTGTGGTGTTAACTTAGCCAACCCATCCGCTAATATGTAATGCGCCGCTAAGTCGGCTTTAGTCACTGGCGAGTCGTCTTGTTTGGTTTCAACGCCAAAGTCGGCGGTTTGGTAAACCTCCATGATAGCCTCTCCAGCACGGTGTACTAGTTGCTGTAATGCTTGAAGCAAGCCTTCATCGGCCATAATTGCATGAGCGTGTTGCATGATTTACTCCTTAAAAATCTAGCTGTGAGAGTAGCTCGTCGGCGAGCTCTTCTGGCGTAGAATTTTCTGTACTAAGGCTAAATTCGGCGGCTAGGGGTACGTCATAAGGGCTACTAATACCCGTGAAGTTGGGTATTTCGCCCTTTCTAGCTTTCTTGTATAAGCCTTTTACATCGCGTTGTTCCGCCACTTCTAAAGGTGTGTCCATAAACACTTCAATAAATTCACCTTTCTTAAAGCGCGCTCTGGCTCGTTCGCGCTCTGCTTGGAAGGGCGAAATAAAGGCCGTTAGTACCACTATGCCAGCATCCACCATCAGGTGAGCTACCTCCGTAATACGACGAATGTTTTCAATACGATCGGCGTCGGTAAAACCAAGGTCGTTATTCAATCCATGACGTAGATTATCACCGTCCAACAAATAAGTGCGAATACCTTGCTTGTGCAACTTTTGTTCGACAATGTTGGCTACTGTGGATTTGCCCGAGCCACTTAGTCCAGTAAACCAAAGTACCTTGCCGGTGTGGCCGTTTAACTTATTGCGGGCTGCCTTGTCTATATTAAGGTTTTGGCGGTGTACGTTGGCGGCGCGGCGCAGGGCAAAGTTGATCATACCAGCGCCCACGGTGGCATTGCTAAAGCGGTCTACCAATATAAAGGCGCCCAGTGGGCGGCATTGTTGATAAGCTTCAAAAGCCACGGGCTTGTCCAAGCTAATCTTAGCCACCACGATGTCGTTCAGTTCCAAGGTGCGAGCAGGGCTTTGCTCCATGTTATTGATATTGGTCTTGTGCTTGATCTCAGTGATCTGTGCATTCACCCAGTTGGTGCCAATTTGTAGGCCATAGCTACGGCCGATATAGCCTTGCTCGTCGGCCATCCATACCAGTTCTACTTCAAATTGATCAGACACTTCACAAGGGTCTTGGGCGCTAACAATCATGTCGCCACGGGAGGCGTCGATTTCTTTGTCGAGGGTAATGGTTACCGCTTGGCCACATTGGGCTTGTTGCAGTTTTTCTTCAAATAGCACTATCTCGTCTACTTTGGCTGTGGCGCCGCTAGGTAGTACGCGGATTTCATCACCGGGTTTAACGGTGCCTGCCGCTAGGGTGCCAGAGAAGCCGCGGAAGTCCAAATGGGGGCGGTTTACCCATTGCACAGGAAAGCGCAAGCCATAGTCGCTGGCAAGGTCTGGAATGGGAGCGGTTTCTAGCATGGCCATCAAGGTGGGGCCGCGAAACCAGGTCATGTTGGCCGAGCGGCTCACCACGTTGTCGCCTTTTAAGGCCGATACAGGAATGGGTGTGATGGTGTCGCACTGCAAGGCGCTAGCAAAGCGCTCAAAATCTTCATGGATCTGTTGAAAGACGTCTTCTTTATAGTCCACTAGGTCCATCTTGTTAATGGCCAACACCACCTGCTTGATACCCAATAAAGAGCAAATAAAAGCATGGCGTTTGGTTTGTTCTATTACACCTTTACGGGCGTCGATGAGAATCACCGCTAAATCGGCATTAGACGCACCGGTGACCATGTTGCGGGTGTATTGTTCGTGTCCGGGGGTGTCCGCCACAATAAATTTGCGCTTGTCCGTATTGAAGAAACGATAGGCCACATCAATAGTAATACCTTGTTCACGTTCAGCAGCAAGGCCGTCTACTAGCAAGGCAAAGTCGATATCACCACCTTGGGTGCCAAAGGCAATAGATTCTTGCTTGAGGCTGGCTACCTGATCATCAAAAATAGATTTGGCTTCGTACAATAAGCGGCCAATGAGGCTGCTCTTGCCATCGTCGACACTGCCGCAGGTGATAAACCGCAGCAGGTCCAAATCATTTTGTTGCTGCATAAATTGTTCGATGCTGGT
>DPHB01000016.1:0-3697 GCA_003521845.1 Oceanospirillaceae bacterium
CGCAAAAAAGCCAGTCCCCGGAGGCTGGCGAGAGAGGCATAAGGGACTGGCTCTTGTTTAGCCGCGTAGCGGATAAAAAGTGCCTGCTCCCTTTAATCTGACAGGACAGGCACTTTTACTGCGCAAAAAAGCCAGTCCCCTCTAGAAATTTACGTTGGTGTCAGTCCGCAGCCTTTTAAAATAACTTGCTTAACCGTTTTGGCTGCTGCATCAAAGTGGGCTTGTTGCAGGCTATCAGTGCCTAGAGATTGCATCACTTGTGGTTCAAAGTCGGCATAGTGCTGGGTCGAGCCCCAAATCATAAACAGCAGGTGTGCTGGATCAATCGGGTCCATCTTGCCGGCGCTAATCCAACCTCTAAAAATAGTTAAGCGGGCTTCTAACCAGGCGCGATAATCGGCTGCTAGAAATTCTTGCAGGTGGGGTGCGCCACTGAGCATTTCTTTGGCAAACACACGCGACTCTTGCGGGTGGGTGCGTGAGAATGTGATCTTGGCATCTATATATCGGCACAAAGCATCGGCGGGATCATCTTCAACAGTCAGGTCATTCAGTACCGTGTCCCATAAACCCAAAATGTTTTCCAGCACCGCTGTGTACACACCGAGCTTATTTTTAAAGTAATAGTGAACGTTGGCCTTGGGTACGCCAGCCATGTCAGCAATACTTTGCATGCTAGTACCGGCATAGCCATGTTGTGAGAAGGTTGAAGTCGCAGCGTTGAGAATACGTTGCTCGCTTTCCTGGCGGATACGGCCAGGCTTATATGGGCCTCGTGGGGCAGTTCTGCTCATATTGGTCGACTGAATTAACGTGGCTGAAGTATGAGGGCTCACTATAACAGATAGTTAGATGAATTTAAAAAATTGACCATTCAGACAAGTTTTGACAAAATGACGGTATTACCGTGCCCGTAGGGCGCTAAACTTGGGTCATCATAAACATGCAAATCATACTAAACAAGCAAGTTGTCAACCTTGAAGAGCCGCAATTACGCCTGCCTTTGCTAACTTGGTTGCGCGAGCATCAGGGTCTCAATGCCAGTAAAGAAGGCTGCGGTGCTGGTGACTGTGGCGCTTGTACGGTGTTGGTGGGGCGGGCCGATGCAGGGCAATTACGTTATCAAGCAATCAATAGTTGCATCGCTCTTGTGGGCAGTGTCGCCAATAGTCACCTGTTAACCCTAGAGGGGTTGAATGAAGGGTTGCATGCCGCGGGTGAATTGCACCCAGTACAACAAGCTTTGATTGATTATCACGCCAGCCAATGTGGATTTTGTACCCCTGGTATTGTCATGGCTATGCTGGCCTGGTGGCTGAATACTCCAGCCAATGCCATGCAGGCGCCGCAAGACCTCGCCTTGCATCAGCACGATATCGAACAGGCCTTGTCAGGTAATCTGTGCCGCTGCACAGGTTACCATCCTATCTTGCAAGCAGCTGCTAGTCTTGCGCCTCACACTATTGGTGGGGTTGCAATGGATGGTGCAAGCCAAGCACTCATTATGGACTTGCTGCAGTCGAATACGGCGGCCAGTGCTACTCGCCAAGCGTCAACTTATCAGCAGCCGACCAGTGAGCTAGAACTGGCATTGGCCATTGACGCAGCACCGCACGCCACCTTCATAAATGGCGGTACCGATCTAGGTTTGGACGTTACCCAAAGGTTGGCCACGCAAAGCGCGTATGTTGACCTTTCGGCTGTTGCAGAATTAAAGCAAATTCAGCTAGTTGATGGTGCTTTGAGCATCGGTGGTGGTGTGACCTTTAGTCAGTTAGAAGACTTTTTGCGTGACACCGAAGTTGGCGCTCCGCAAATCAACCAACAAACCATGGCGGCTTTACAAAACTTGTTACCTTTGATTGGCTCCAGGCAGGTGCGCAATAAAGGCACCTTGGCAGGTAACATTGCTAACGCCTCTCCCATTGCCGATACCCCGCCTTTACTATTAGCCCTGAGCGCACAACTGGTGCTTGCTAGGGGGGCTAGTGACGGTTTGAGTAAACCAACTAGGCAGGTTTTATTAGCTGATTTTTATACGGGGTATCGGCAGTCGGTGTTGCAGGTTGGCGAATACATTCGTGCCATCAAGTTGCCATTACTGCCGCATCAACTACGTTTGGAAAAAATTTCCAAACGTCATGAAGACGATATATCGGCGGCCTGTGTGGTGCTGGCATATAGCCTCAGTAACGGTGTCATAAGCCACTGTCAGATCGGCCTTGGTGGTATGGCGGCGACCCCCGTGTTAGCTAGCCATGTACAATCTGCCTTACTGGGTAAAGCGCCAGCGGACATTCAACGGCAACAGCTGTTGGACTGGCTGCAGCAGGATGTAACCCCCATGAGCGATGTACGCGCCAGTGCTGCCTATCGTTTGCAGGTATGCGCCAATCTACTGAGCCATTGGCTAGGCAGCCAGGTAGGCAGCCAGGTAGACAGCCAGGAGGCCACGGTATGAGAAAGCTGCCCATGATTGATGAGCCTCAGGCTGCTGATCACTTAGTGCCACCAACAGGCGTGAATGACATAGGCGCCAGTAAAAAACACGAAAGTGCGCAATTGCATGTTACCGGCAGCGCTCGTTATGTGGATGATATTCCCGTACCGAGCAACTGCATGCACGCTTATGTGGGCGGCACCGCAACGGCCAGTGGCACAATTACCCGTATCGACACTACTGCCGTCGCCCAAGCACCGGGTGTGGTGGATGTAATTACGGCCGCTGATATTGTTGGTCATAAAGATATAGGCCCAGTTTTCCCTGGTGACCCTTTGCTGGCTGAAGATCAGGTGAACTATGTGGGCCAACCGATTATTGCCGTCTTGGCGCACAGCCGGGACGCCGCGCGCAAGGCCGCACAATTGGCGAATATTGAGGTGCAGTCGCTAGCACCTATTCTAGATCTACAAGCTGCTCAGCAGGCACAGCGCACGGTACGACCCAGCCATAGCTTACACAAAGGTGATGCCCAGCAGGCCATGCTAGCGGCACCGCGACAGTTGAATCTGGAGCAACGCATTAATGGCCAGGAACATTTTTATCTAGAAGGTCAGGTAGCCTTGGTGTTGCCGCAAGAAAATGGTGGGGTACTGGTGTATAGCTCTAGCCAGCATCCGTCGGAAGTACAAAAGCTAGTGGCCGAAGTGTTGGCTGTGCCTATGCATCAAGTGGTGGTGGATATGCGCCGTATGGGCGGTGGCTTTGGAGGTAAGGAAACCCAAGCCGCACAATGGGCTTGTTTGGCAGCCGTGTTGGCGGTACGTAATCAAGTGCCAGTGAAATTACGCTTAGGCCGTAGTGATGATATGCGCCTTACGGGCAAACGCCACGCCTTTGTTAATCAAGCCAAAGTGGGTTTTGACGATGAAGGTCAGATTTTAGCCGTGCAAGCGGAGCTAAACGGTCTTTGCGGTTGTAGCCCCGACCTTTCTGATGCCATTGTTGATCGTGCCATGTTTCATACCGACAATGCTTATTATTTGCCGGCAGCCAAAATTACTGGCCATCGGTGGTTCCAAAATACCGCTTCACAAACGGCCTTTCGTGGCTTTGGTGGTCCGCAGGGTGTGATGTTAGCCGAACAAATGCTAGATGATGTAGCGCGAGCGGTAGGGCGGGATCCTTTAAGCGTCCGCCTAGCCAATCTTTATAGTGAGCGCCGTGGCCTAGTGACGCCTTACCACCAAACCGTAG
>DPHB01000016.1:3875-17234 GCA_003521845.1 Oceanospirillaceae bacterium
GGTGTGGCTTTACAACGGATTATCGGTGAATTGATTGATAGCAGTCAGTATTGGCAGCGCCGAGAAAGCATTAACCAATTTAACCAAGAGCAGATGCAAAACCATGGCTGCAAGGTACGTGGCTTGGCCTTAACACCGGTGAAATTTGGGATTTCCTTTACCGCGCAGTTCCTTAATCAAGCTGGTGCCTTGGTGCATGTGTATACCGACGGTAGTGTACAGGTAAACCATGGCGGTACCGAGATGGGGCAGGGTTTGCATACCAAGATAGGCCAAATTGCTGCTGCTGAATTAGGCATAGATCTCGCTGCCATTAAAGTCACCGCAACACGCACCGACAAGGTGCCGAATACTTCGCCGACAGCGGCATCTAGCGGCACCGATCTTAATGGTCAGGCCACACGGGCAGCTTGCCAAACTATTCGCCAGCGTTTGCAAGAATTTGTTGCGCAAAATCAAGCCTGTGAAGCCAATCAGGTTAAGTTTCAGGCGGGGCAAGTGACTTGGCCCGGCGGCCAACAAAGCTTTGTGGAACTAGTACAAGCGGCTTATTTAGAGCGTATATCTTTATCATCCACGGGCTATTACCGCACGCCTAAGATTTACTATCATCGTGAACAGGCCAAGGGCCATCCGTTCTACTACTATGCTTGCGGCGCTGCCGTGAGCGAAGTGGAATTGGACCGCTTAACGGGCATGTACAAGGTGTTGCGCGTGGATATTTTGCACGATGCTGGAGAGAGCATAAATCCAGCCATCGACATAGGTCAGATAGAAGGTGCTTTTGTGCAAGGCATGGGTTGGCTCACTACAGAGGAACTGGTCTGGGGTGACGATGGTCGCCTACAATCGGATTCTGGTGCCACCTACAAGATACCAGCAGTAGGGGATACACCAGCAGAGTTTAATGTGACGCTGTTAGCGGATAGCCAGAATCACGAGGCGACTGTATTTCATTCCAAAGCCGTGGGCGAACCACCCTTTATGTATGGTATCAGCGTCTGGAGTGCCTTAAGGGATGCGATATATCAAGCGGGTGGCAATAAAATGAATCCACAATTAGATACGCCGGCAACACCAGAACGTGTGCTTTGGGCCTTACAAGAAGCGCAAGACCAGGCGCCGCGAGGTGCATTGTGAAAGCCTGGTTACAAGCCCAATTGCGGTGCGAAAAGCAGGCGCTAGATTATGTCTTGATCACCGTTTCTCAGGTGCAAGGGAGTGCGCCACGCAATGTCGGCGCCAAGATGTTGGTGACTGCACAAGGTCAGTTTGACTCCATCGGTGGTGGCCATTTGGAACACAAGGCAAGCGCCCACGCACGTCAATTATTGCAAGTTGATACCTCGGCAACGGCTAACAAGGTAAGCTTTGAAGACTATGCTTTAGGCGCCAGTTTAGGCCAGTGTTGTGGTGGCCAGGTGCAGCTCATGTATGAACTAGTAGCGTCAAATTTGATGCCTGTGGTGGTATTTGGTGCCGGTCATGTTGGCCGTGCACTGGTGCCTTTATTGGCCCAGCTGCCCGTCGCTGTTACTTGGGTAGACGGGCGCTACGATATGCTTCCTAAGCAAGTGCCTAATGCCGTCAACTGTATACATGAAGAGCATCCCGTTGACGCCATTGCCGACTGTCCAGCGAATACCTGTTATTTGATTATGACCCATCACCATGGTTTGGATTTGCAATTGTCCGAAGCGGCTTTAAAGCGCGGTGACGGACGTTATGTGGGGGTGATTGGTTCGCACACCAAGGCGGCGAAGTTTCGTCATCGCTTGTTAGACAAAGGCTTGGCTGAGGCCATGTCCGTATTTGCCTGCCCTATGGGTGACAAGAACATAACGGGTAAGCTTCCCATGGAAGTGGCCGTGTCCGTAGCAGCGCAGGTGATGAAGCTTTATCAGCAACAGCCAATGGCTATGCCAAGCATTGGTCTCGCTGCTAGCGCTGAAAGTCTTGCTAGTAGTATTCACACCGAATTCGTTTAATTCAATATCGCCAAAGAGCGCACCTATTATGACTACCAATAGCAGCCGCATGCTGCGCGGGCCTTTGTTGCATTGTTTGGCCGAACCGGATTCAACTGACAAACAAGCTACGCAATACCTAGCAGATGCTTTGTTACACATAGAAAACGGACACATAGCAGCCTGTGGTGACTATCAAACCCTAGCAGCAACATACAGTGCCGAGCAGCTAGCGCAAGTTGAACAGCATCAAGACAAACTGATGGTACCAGGCTTCGTTGATTGTCATGTGCATTACCCGCAAACGGAGATGATTGGTGCTTATGGCACTCAGTTGCTGGAATGGCTAAATACCTATACTTTTCCCGTGGAATCGCAGTTTGGTGATTTAAAGAAATCCCGTGAAGTAGCCGAAGTCTTTCTGCAAGAATTGATGCGCAATGGCACCACCACGGCCATGGTGTTTTGTACGGTACATCCAGAGTCGGTGGAAGGCTTTTTTGAGGTAGCTCAAGCCCGTAACTTGCGCATGATTGCAGGCAAGGTGTTAATGGATCGTCATGCTCCCGAAGCTGTATTGGACACGCCCCAGACTGGCTATGAGCAAAGCAAACAGCTTATTGAAAAGTGGCATGGAGTAGAGCGTTTACAGTACGCCGTAACGCCACGCTTTGCCCCTACGTCTACTAACGAACAATTACAGCTAGCAGGGCAGTTGTTACAGGAATACCCCAGTGTCTACCTGCATACTCACTTGTCAGAAAACGAAGACGAAATTGCCTGGGTGAAAGCGCTCTTTCCAGAGGCTGATAGCTATCTGGATGTGTATGACCAAGCCGGACTATTAAGTCCTCGTAGTGTGTTTGCCCATGGTATTCACCTGTGTGACAGCCAGTGCCAGCGTTTGGCTGATTCTGGTTCGGCTATTGCCCATTGCCCAACCTCTAATTTGTTTATTGGTTCGGGTTTATTTCCTCTGCGTCAGTTGCAGAAGTTTGGTATCAATATTGGTATGGGTACAGACGTTGGCGGTGGCAGCAGTTTCTCCATGCTACAGACCCTGTCAGAGGCCTACAAAATTCAGCAATTACAGCAGGTGAATTTGAGCCCCGAACAGTCTTTCTATATGGCCACCTTAGGAGGTGCCAAGGCGCTGGATTTAGACGATAAGATCGGTAACTTTGCGGTGGGCAAAGAGGCCGATTTCTTACTCTTAGACCCGCAGGCAACGCCTTTGCTGAAGTTCCGTAGTGAGCATTGCCAAAACTGGCGCGAAACCTTATTTGTGCTACAAACCCTAGGTGATGACCGGGTTGTCGCCGAGACGAATATTTTAGGTGTTCCTGTGGTTCTCTAGGGGTTGTGTTGCTGGGTTTGGAATGCAACAATCAAAGTTACTTTTTGCTAGATATTGCTAGCCTTAAACAGCACCTCACGGAACCCAAAAATGGACATTGCCAATGACACCAGTATCACCCAGCTATTGATTGGCTTGGCGGGCGGTGTGGCCTTGCTTATTTGGGGTTTAAAACGGGTACAAAAGGGCATGAATCGGGCTTATGGTAGTAAGCTTGCCTATTTGGTACGCGACAAGTTTGCCGGTGTCTGGTCTGCCTTGGGTTTGGGCGTCACCCTGACGCTTATTTTACAAAGCAGTACCGCGTCTGCCTTGCTTGCTGCCTCTTTAGGTGTACAAGGTGAGGCGGGTTTAGCCTTTTTATTAGGTGCCGACGTAGGTACCACCCTTGTTGCTCTGGTCTTGTCCTTTGATCTAAGTGCTCTAAGTCCCTTTATGATTGCTGTGGGCGTAGGCCTAGAATTCAAAGGCAGTAGCAAACGCCTACAAGGAATAGGGCAGGCAGCGATGGGCCTAGGCTTAATGCTATTGGCATTGGGTACCTTGCGTCAGCTTGCCGAACCGCTGCAGGCATCACAGTTGTTTGTTGATGTGATGCGTAGCTTGCTAGCGGAACCTTGGCTGGCCTTGGCATTTGCTGCTGTTATCACCTTTATGCTGCACTCCAGCCTAGTAATGGTGCTGTTGCTAGCCGGTATTGTTGCTGCCCAAGTAATCGATACCCGGTCAGGTCTGTTGTTGGTACTAGGCGTGAATATAGGTAGTGCCTTAATTCCTGTGTATCTGTCCCGTAGTGCTAGCAATGCCAAGCGTGTTGCTCCTTTGGGTAACCTTCTGTTGCGTTGTTTGGGCGTGATGGCATTTATCCCCATGCTTGATTGGTTACATGGCATATTTAACAGCGTGAGTTTTGCCCCCGCTTGGCAGCTAGTTATTATGCACAGCTTGTTTAATTTGACGGTGGCTAGCTTTGGTATGCTCATCGTGAGCAAGCTTGCCGGTTGGATAGATTACCGTTTGCCGCCACAAAAGCTGACGCCTACACCAGCCCCCAAACACTTGGATGATATCCTGGATACCTCACCTGCGGCGGCCATCGCCAACGTGGTCCGTGATACCTTGACCATGGGGGATTTGCTAGAAGACATGCTCACAGATGTACATCAGGGTATGTACAAGGGCGTGGATAGCTTAGAAAAGAAAATCCATCAAAGCGATGACATTATTGATGATTTTCACGAGCAGATTAATGCCTATCTGTTGGAGCTTGGTGGTCAAGAACTCAGCCATGATGAGCGCGCACGCTGTCAGGACTTGTTGTTATTTACCACCAATATAGAGCACGCTGGTGATATTCTGGAACGCAGTATTATCATGTTGCTGAAGAAAATGCATAAGCTGCATATCGAGTTTTCTGGCCCAGAAAAAGCCGCTATAGAAGATTGCATGCAGCGTTTGTTTGACGTTATACCCCTGTCATTCCAAGTCATGATGAGCGAAGATGTGGAAGCAGCCCGGGAGCTATTCCAAGCCAAGCAATCTTTTAACAAACAGCATCAAGATTATTTAGATAGTCAGCGTCAAGAGGCCATGGAGCAGCAACTAAGTTCTGTAGCGCACGCCTTATTTACCGATATTATGCGAGACATTAAGCGTTTGCATTCACATTTTACCGCCATAGCCTACCCTGTATTAAACCGTCAAGGCGAATTACATAACAGCCGGTGGCGCGGTTTGAATAGTAGCCATGATAAACCTATTGTCGACCAAGAAGATATTGAAACGGACATAGATGAAGACATGGATGCTGACCTAATTGAGGGACTTAAAGATGACCAGGCAAGCAAGTGAATTAAGTAATATTGAAGCTATCCTATTTGATAAGGATGGCACGCTATTGGATTTTCACGCTACCTGGTTGCCTAAAGGTCGAGAGCTGCTAGATAAACTGTGTGCTGGCGATGTTGCCTTGATGTCACATTTGATGGTGAAGGCCGGTTATGATGCGGCTAGCGGTCGTATACTCAGTGGTTCTATTTTGGCCGCTGGCAATAACTTGGACATTGCACAGGTGTGGGCGCCGGAGCTAGGTATGCCGATAGCTGAACTAGAGGCCTTTATTAATGCCGAGTTTGCTGCATCTGATTCTCATCCAAGTGTGCCCGTGGATAGACTGACATCAAGCCTGCAAAAATTGCATGACATGGGCTATACCTTGGGCGTGGCCACCATGGACAGTGAAAAGGGTATTAATGCTACTCTGACCCCATTTAGCTGTTTGCATTTGTTTGGCTTTTTAGCCGGTTATGATTCGGGGCATGGTAGTAAGCCAGGCCCTGGTATGGTGCAGGGATTTTGCCAAGCCATGGGTTTGCAGCCACAACAGGTGATGGTGGTGGGTGACAATACCCATGACTTGCATATGGGGCTCAGTGCCGGTGCTGGGGTTGTGGTGGGAGTGTTGACGGGCACCAGTGTCGGTGCGGATCTGCATGAGGCGGATTTCGTTTTAGACTCAATTGCCGATTTGCCGCAACTACTCAGCTAAGCCTAGCCTTTAAAAAGGTCGCATTTCCGCTGGCAAGCATAAGCTTAGCCCTGCTATTATCCGCCTTGGTTTTTTTAATCTTTTTCTATTTCTGTCAGGAGTCCTGTAATGGCTGATAAACAAATTATTGCTACTGAAAATGCCCCAGCTGCTATCGGTACCTATTCACAAGCAGTACGGGTTGGCGACACGGTGTATATCTCTGGCCAGATTCCTTTGCACCCCGCCACCATGGAAGTGTGCAGCCAAGACTTTGCTGCGCAAGCTGAACAATGCTTTGCTAACCTAAAAGCCGTAGCCGAAGCCGCTGGTGGTAGCATGGCTGACATAGTTAAAGTAAGCATCTTTATGACTGACCTAAGTAACTTCCCTACCGTGAATGAAGTCATGTCTCAGTATTTTGACCAGCCTTATCCAGCGCGCGCTGCGGTAGGTGTAAAAGAACTACCCAAGGCCGTACAGGTGGAAGTGGAAGCCATTATGGTCACGCCTTCTGCTGCTTGTTGCTAATAGGGTTATTAATACGCAATGAAAAGCAGCATGAAACGGGGCTACGGTCAGCATCCGATTAAGACCTTCCAAGAAATAGAACTGTGGAACCTAGTTAAAACCCTGTGGCCTTACTTATTGATTCATAAGGCACGGGTTATTGTTGCCATGTTGTGCCTGGTGGGTGCAATTGGTGTTTCGCTAGGTATGCCTTGGGCCCTAAAAGAACTGGTAGACGCCCTGGAAACGGATGTCAGCAAGGCCCTAGTTATTCCCTTGGGTTTTGTCTTGCTGTACGGCGGTATGCGCTTTGGTACGGTGTTTTTGGGTGAGCTACGTGATGCGGTGTTTAGCCGTGTTACCGAAAGTGCTATGCGCAAAGTGGGCTTGGAAGTGTTTGCCCACCTGCATAAGCTAGAACTGGATTTTCATCTCAGCCGCCAGACTGGTGGTATCTCTCGTGATATAGACCGTGGCACCAATGGCATCAACTTTATGATGCGCTTTATGGTCTTTAATATTCTGCCCACGCTGGTGCAACTAGCCATTATCATGGTGATATTGCTGGTTGCCTTTAATGTTTGGTTCTCGCTGATTACCTTGGTTTGCGTGGTGGCTTATATCGCTTTTAGTGTTATTACCACGGAATGGCGCACCCGCTTTGTGAAAGAAGCCAACCGATTGGATAGTCAGTCCAGTACGCGCGCTATAGACAGCTTGTTGAATTACGAAACGGTAAAGTACTTTAACAACGAAGCCTTTGAAACCAAACAATACAATCGCAACCTACAAGCCTGGGAACAAGCACGGGTTAATAATCGCTTATCCCTAGCTTTATTGAACTCTGGTCAGGCCTTGATTATTGGTGTTGGTTTGACGGCACTGATGTATCTGGCGGCCGCCGGTGTAGTGGATGGTACGATGACCTTGGGTGACCTGGTCATGGTCAATGCCTATTTGTTGCAGTTGTTTATTCCCTTAGGTGCCCTTGGTTTTATCTACCGTGAAATTCGCCGTGCCATGTCAGACGTGGAAAACATGTTTGGCCTACTCAAACGTCAGCCCAAGGTGCAAGACGTGCCTGTTGCCCAGCCCTTGTGTGTTGAACAAGCTGCTGTGGAATTTGATCAGGTAGAATTTGCCTATCAGGCTGAGCGGCAAATATTGAAAAAGCTCAGTTTTAAGGTGCAGCCAGGTCACAAGGTGGCTATTGTTGGGCCTAGTGGTTCGGGTAAGTCCACCATTGGCCGTTTATTGTTCCGTTTTTATGATTTGCAAAGCGGTTGTATTCGTATCGACGGGCAGGCCGTTGATCAGGTGCAACAGCTTAGTCTGCGTCAGCATATTGGCGTGGTGCCGCAGGATACGGTGTTGTTTAACGACAGTATCTGGAACAACGTGGCCTATGGCCGTCCCGCTGCCAGTGATGAAGACATTTGGCAGGCTATTGAAATGGCCAACCTAGGTGCCTTTGTGGGGTCTTTGCCGGACGGTGTAGAAACGCAGGTAGGCGAGCGTGGCTTGAAGGTTTCGGGTGGTGAGAAACAACGTATTGCCATTGCTCGGGTATTGCTAAAAAATCCACCTATCCTACTCTTTGATGAAGCCACTTCGGCCTTGGACTCGGAATCTGAACGCACTATTTTGGCGGCATTGGGCGAAATATCGAAAGACAAAACCACTCTTGTCATTGCTCATCGCTTGTCCACTATCGTGGATGCTGATCAGATAGTGGTATTGGATCAAGGCCAAATTGTAGAGCAAGGTAGTCATACGGAGCTACTGGCCATACAGGGCAAGTACGCTAAGTTGTGGCAGATGCAATTGCAGGAAAGTTAGTTGTATTTCTGCTAAAATGTGCCTCGCGTTTTATGCCACAAATGAACATCTATGTGCATAAAACCCAAATAGTGGCTGTGTATACGCCACTAGGGTTAAGAGCAACGAGGTGAGTATGAGCGAGCAATTTAAGGTACATTCTAAATACCAACCGGCAGGAGATCAGCCGAAAGCGATCAAGCAGCTGCTAACGGGTATTGATGCAGGCTTGGCGGCGCAAACCCTGTTGGGTGTAACGGGTTCTGGCAAAACCTTCACCATCGCTCAGGTCATTGCTGAGTCCCAACGTCCTACTATTGTTATGGCTCACAACAAGACCCTAGCTGCACAGCTGTATGGTGAGTTTAAGGAGTTTTTCCCTAATAACTCCGTTGAGTACTTTGTTTCCTACTATGATTATTATCAGCCAGAAGCCTACGTGCCGGCCTCTGATACCTTTATAGACAAGGATTCTTCGGTAAACGAGCATATCGAACAGATGCGGTTGTCAGCCACCAAAGCCCTGTTAGAGCGCTCCGATGCCATCATCGTCGCCACCGTATCCTCTATTTATGGTCTAGGTGATCCGGAAGCCTATCACCAGATGGTGTTGCACCTTAATCGTGGTGATAAGTTAGAGCAGCGTAACCTTATTCGCCGCTTGGCAGAACTGCAGTACACCCGCAATGACACGGATTTTCACCGCGCAACCTACCGTGTGCGTGGCGATGTGATTGATATCTTTCCGGCCGAATCTGATGAAGAAGCCGTACGCGTGGAATTATTTGATGATGAAATCGAACAACTCAGTTACTTTGATCCGTTAACGGGCCAGGTACTGCGTCGCGTGCCACGGCTCACGGTTTACCCAAAGACCCACTATGTGACACCAAGGGAAACCTTGTTAGAAGCTATCGACAAGATCAAAGATGAGCTAAAAGGGCGCTTAGCGCACTTTCGTGATACCAATAAGCTGGTAGAAGAGCAGCGTTTGGATCAACGTACCCGTTATGATCTAGAGATGATTCAAGAGCTGGGATTTTGTGCCGGCATAGAAAACTATTCACGTTATCTATCGGGCCGTGCGCCAGGCGAGCCACCACCAACGCTATTTGATTATCTACCCCCTAACGCCTTGTTGGTGGTAGATGAATCTCACGTTACCATTCCGCAATTGGGCGCCATGTACAAGGGTGACCGTTCACGTAAAGAAACCTTGGTGCAATATGGGTTCCGTATGCCTTCGGCCCTTGATAACCGGCCTATGCAGTTTGAAGAATGGGAGCGCATTGCCCCACAAAAAATCTTTGTATCGGCCACGCCAGGCAACTACGAGCAAGAACATGCGGACCAGGTCGTTGAACAGGTAGTGCGCCCAACAGGCCTAGTAGACCCAGAGTTGGAAGTGCGGCCAGCCACCACGCAGGTGGATGATCTGATGGCCGAAATTAACAAGCGCGTGGCAGTAGAAGAACGCGTGTTGGTAACCGTATTGACCAAGCGCATGGCAGAAGACCTCACGGACTTCTTACATGAAAATGGCATGCGCGTACGTTACCTGCATTCGGACATAGATACCGTGGAGCGGGTAGAAATCATCCGCGATCTGCGTATAGGCGTATTTGACGTACTAGTGGGTATTAACCTGCTGCGTGAAGGCCTAGATATGCCAGAAGTGTCTTTAGTGGCTATTTTAGATGCCGATAAAGAAGGCTTCTTGCGTTCCGAACGCTCCCTCATTCAGACCATCGGTCGTGCTGCCCGTAACCTACACGGTAAGGCTATCTTGTATGCCGATCGCATGACTGGATCCATGCAGCGCGCCATTGATGAAACGGAACGCCGTCGTGAGAAGCAACTGCAGTTTAACGCCGACAATAACATAACACCTATCGGTGTGAAAAAATCCGTACAAGATATTATGGAAGGTGCCTATGCACCGGGTTCTGGTAAGAAACGTGATGGTAAGTCTCGCAAGCAAGCAGCAGAGCCAATAGCAGGCTACGACGTAGATACGAGTACCATGTCAGCGAAGGAACTGAGTAAGCAAATTGCTAAGACCGAAGATGCTATGTTTGAGGCATCTAAGAACCTAGAATTTGAGCAGGCAGCGCGCTATCGCGATCAGTTACACAAACTTAAAGCTCAGTTGATGGTTGCTGACTGATTCAGTATGCTGGCATTTGGATAAATTAAGGTGGTTTTCTATGCTTTATGCACTGCGCTCACAGAGAATTGAAGGGGTTATACTCAGGCTACTCCTACCTATCACGTTTTTAGTGAATTGGTTGGGTTTGTTTGGTATTGGCCTGTGGGTTATGTGGCCGGCGGAAGGCTTTGCGGACATAGACGCTAGAGCCATGATGTTACTGGCACTGCTGGCCATGGTTATCGCCCTAGGGCAGTTTTTATTAGCAGCTTGGTATGGGTCCCGTCAGTCCGATCAACTAGTGAGTCATCCATTACGTAAGCTGATGGCCCATAGTGAAAATCTAGTGATGGATGAGTATGCCCTGCAAGCGCCAAAGCTAATACTCGACAAAAACAATCAAATTGATTACCTAGAACGTTTAGATCAAGCGCTGTTTGAGCTAGCTAAAATGCGCCTGCAACAAATCGAAGGCGATAAACGTAATAGCCAATACCGTCAGGTATTGGAACAACGAGTTGAACGGCGCACGCAAAGTATTGAGTTTGAACGCGTAGCCATGGCTGCAATCTTGGCCCATCTACGAGATGGCGTGGTAGCGTTAAACGCGCAAGGTATTGTGAAGATAGCCAACCCTGCTTTTCTAAAGTTAGTGGGGCGCAAAAAATCTGAAGTCTTGGGCCAACCTATTAGTAACTTCGTACAGTACGCCGAAGAACACACAGATGAAGTATTGATCGCTGAAGCTGTAGTGATTGATGAAGGTGATAACCAGATTCCTGTTGATATCGCTCGTACACGCTTAAAACCAGGTGAGAACGACCGCTTCGCTACCATCATGAGCTTAAGAGACATGTCCAACCAGATGGCGCAAGCTGAAGGCGAACAATTTCAAGCCTTCTATAGCGGTGCCGCGGAAAGCAGCATGGCCCTGCTATTTAATGTTAACGAAGCCACCTTGTCGGTGTACCAAGAAGTACTTGGTCTAAACCGCATGCTGCAACCCGGCAGCAGTGAACAGCAACAGTTAGGTGTGATTCAAAAATCAGTGCAACGTGTCGTGGACATGATGGCTTCACAAAACGACGCCTTGTTCTTAAGCAGCCAAAGTGATGACTACAGCTTGCGCGAAGTGATGAAAGAAAGCATCACCATTGCCAAACGCCAATACCCAGATGCTAACGTATCAATCAGGGTGCGTTGGGGTGATTTTGATGACCAATTATTTGGCCCTCGCTCAGAAATCCTCAAGGTGCTGGTGCGCATATTGTGTGATGCCAGCGAGTCGGTGCAGGCCCAGCAAGCAAGCGGTCCTGATGACGGTGAGATCAAAATTTGGCTACAAAGACCAAACCATGAATGGTTTGAAATTGACATTGCTGACAATGGCCAAGGTATGGACAACCCAACCCTACAATCTTTGTTCCGCAGACCAGATGACAAGGGTCAGAATGCAGGTGCTTTGTACGGTTTGGCGGTAACCCTAGATAATCTTGGCGGCCGCTTAAGTGCCGCTAGCGATGGCCCAGGCCAAGGTATGCGAGTAAGCCTAATGCTACGTGCAAAAGACTAACTTAAACCTTGAAATAACCCGCAAAACTGGTATCATTCCGGCCCTCAATAGGACTATAGCTCAGTTGGTTAGAGCGCATCCTTGACATGGATGAGGTCGGCAGTTCGAATCTGCCTAGTCCTACCAAATTATTATTATAAATCAATACTTTATAGCTCAGTATCTTTATACCCCTTTCTTTATTTTATATCTAGACACTAAGTAGACAGTAGTTGGTACTTGGTTTTGGCGATCGTTTTATAAATAAAACTACTCCCTTCAATACAGAAAATTAGCCATGCGACGGTGCATTATCGATAGCTATTCTATTGCACTTGATAGTGTATCCAACAAGCGTAGCTCGATAGCTGTATTCATCTGTAAGCATTTAGTTTAGTGAAGTAATAACTTGTCTGCACTTACAACCTAGTTCCCATGCCAGCCTGGAAATGAATGCCAAAAAAATATAAACCAAGCCGAAGCCTGGTTTAAGTGGGGTTACACTTACAGCCAACCCCGATCTGCAAAAGAGCAAACATCATTACCAGTTACGACACAGTGATCAAGGACATTAATGTCAAAGACTTCAAGTACATCCTTTACCCTGATTGTTATCCGTTGATCTGAGCTGCTAGGTTCAGATATACCGTTGGGGTGATTGTGAGCTAGAATGACAGCTGCTGCATTGAGCTTTAGGGTCTTCTGACATGGGCATGGGAAGAGTTAATGGTGCCTCTAAACAGCTTTTCAGAGCGTATGAGGCGATGCTGGCTGGTAAGGAATAGCACAGCAAACCATTCGTCTAGTTCGTTGGCAAGTAATATCT
Source organism: Oceanospirillaceae bacterium (assembly GCA_003521845.1). Lineage (GTDB taxonomy): Bacteria > Pseudomonadota > Gammaproteobacteria > Pseudomonadales > Balneatricaceae > Njordibacter. The sequence continues at coordinate 16,582 of DPHB01000016.1, forward strand.
TCAGGTAGTTCTTAACTTCCTTGGATGAGGTCATTGCGTTTTCAGTTGTTAGCGTTTGCTTGATTGCAGATAAAGCTACTGTCATGGACTTATATTCCAGACGCATAGTGGATTGGCATATTGATAAACGCATGACGAAAGACTTGATATGTAAGGCTCTGATAAAAGCTTACAACCTAAGTCAACCGGACAAGGTGCTGGTGTTTCATAGCGACCGTGGTTCTTAATACACCAGTAAGGGATACCGTAAGTTATTGGCCAGTTACGGAATGCGTGCGAGCATGGGGGACGTTGGTGCATGCTGGAACAATGCTGTAGTAGAACGTTTTTTTGGCAGTTTGAAGCACAACTGGCTATTTAAGATCTATCAGACAGCACGTAAATTTATGAGGCAAGATGTAGCAGCTTACATAAGGTATTACAACCTTGAAAGGTTGCATTCGAGTAATAGCGACATGTCGCCAATTAACTATGAAAGTTCTCTAAACAAAGTGCTCGGTAGGGCTTGACCGAACACTGGTCCTAGGTACGCCCGAATGTGACGCACTATTTCCGTCTAAGCATGAATATAGAAACGGTATGTTCTTTGTTAGTGACGAACCAGGTCTGGGTGTTGATTTCGATGAAAATGAAGTGCAACGGTATGCTTTTGA
>DPHB01000016.1:17315-32112 GCA_003521845.1 Oceanospirillaceae bacterium
TATAGAAACGGTATGTTCTTTGTTAGTGACGAACCAGGTCTGGGTGTTGATTTCGATGAAAATGAAGTGCAACGGTATGCTTTTGAGCGCCGTTATCATCCCGTCGTTCGACTGACAGACGGCACTATGTGGAATTACTAGGCGTCTTTGAGGAAGCCGGCTTATGCGTATAGTAATGGGTGTGTTTGGCGTCTTGTTTGTACATATTATGATTTGTATTTGCTCTAGTGCGATTTAAAAAGCACTGATACTATTGCTATCTTGAAACATCAATGCCATCAAACGAGGGTGCATTAATCACTTTGGATGGTTGGAGGTGCAGTGCTTTCTCGAATAATGAGAGAAACGGGCACTATTGCGAAGCGCTCTAGACCGTTTCTATCAGGGGCTTCAATCCACTCCATCATCATTGAGGCCGCGATTTCACCGAGTAATAGCCGGTCTTGCCGTATGGTAGTGAGGGGCGGGATGAATTGTTCTGCAATGTCGATGTCATCAAAGCCCATGACAGATGCGTCGCGCGGAACTTCGAAACCATGACGTGATAATTCGGCGATAAAGCCCATGGCTAATTGATCGGATGCGCAAATCATAGCAGTGGGGCGGTCATCTAACGTGATCCAAGTCTTTGCTGCTGCACAACCAGCAGCTAGTGAAAAATCGCCGCTAATAATCCATTCTGCTTTTAACTCAAGCTTGAGGGCCGCCATTTCCTGGATAAAAGCGTTTCGGCGCGCATCCGCAAGGACATTGCCGTCAGGGCCTGTTAAATGGGCTATGTTACGATGGCCAAGTCGATGTAGGTGATCGACAGCCAAGCGTGTGCCGGTGCTATTTTCGCTACGGACAGTTGGAAAATTGGCGCCTTCAACCCATTCGCAGGCGAACAGAATAAACTTGTCTTTTGGAGCCATTTTCAATGACTCGACGACGTTAGCCTCTAATCCGCCATCCAATATGATCATCCCGTCAGCACGGCCATCATTAAGGTAATCAACTAATCGTTCACCGCTGTCGTGTACCTGTTTAGTGCTAGCGATCAACATTGAATATCCCTTGTTTGAAAGGTGTCGAGATATGCCTTCGAGAATGCTTGAAAAGAACGGGTTAGCTAGGTCTGGTAGTAAAACCAAGATTGAAAGCGCACGCTGCGTACGGAGGTTTCTTGCCGCCCGGTTGATGCGATAACCAGTCAATTTTACAGCCTCAAAAACCCGATTTTTGGTTGATTCTGATACGAGATCTGGCCTAGACAGAGTGCGCGAGACTGTCGCCGTCGAGACGCCAGCAACACGTGCAACATCTTGAAGTTTGGAGGTTTTCAATGTCTTGGCGCCTTAGATTGAATTTATACGATTGTAATCGTTTACAAGAAGTGTTGACAAGACCGCTCCTTATAAAGTTTAATGTAATCGATTGCATCTAGTCATATAGTTGTAATGTAATCGATTGCATTATCTGGCAATCATAAAATAATTGGCGGAAAGCCACATTTTCTGGAGTAAAAACATGTCTAGAACACTTAAGTCGTTACTAGTAAGTAGCGCGATTGTTGCAGCGCCTGCCTCGCAGGCGGTTGAATTGGAGGTGACTCATTGGTGGACATCTGGCGGCGAAGCAGCTGCAGTATCTAAGTTTGCTGATGCATGGAATGCCACAGGTAACACATGGCTGGATGGCGCGATTGCTGGCTCTGGTGGTACAGCGCGTCCTATCATCATATCGCGTATTCTTGGTGGTGACCCTATGGCAGCGACACAGCTGAACCATGGTCGCCAAGCAGAAGAGCTAATTGAAGCTGGATTGTTGTTGGATTTGAGTGACGTCGCAAAAGCTGGAGGTTGGGCGGATATAGTGAACCCGTCAGCGTTACTGGATTCGTGCACATTGGACGGAAAGGTTTACTGTGTGCCTGTTAATATCCACTCTGGTCAGTGGATGTGGTTATCCCACGCTGCCTACAACAATGCTGGGCTCAAGGTGCCAAATGATTGGAATGAGTTTGTAGCATCCGCAGACCAGCTGCAAGCAGCAGGTACATTGCCACTAGCTATGGGCCAGCAAGGTTGGCAGCAAAATCTAGCTTTTGGTGCAATTACTATTGCGGTTGCCGGCACTGAAGCTTGGAGCGAAGTGACAGTCAACAAGAATGCTGAGGTGGCTGCTGGCCCAGAATATGCTGAAGTATTCAAGGCGATGGTTAATGCTCGTCAACTGGCGTCCGGGTCAAATGTTCAGGATTGGAACCAAGCGACAAACATGGTTATCAATGGTACGGCTGGTGCACAGTTGATGGGTGACTGGGCTCAGGGTGAGTTTGCTGTTGCAGGCAAGGTTGAAGGTGTCGATTATTCTTGTTTACCAGGTTTGGGTTTAAATGACATTTTAGACACGGGTGGTGATGCTTTCTATTTCCCAGTTAACGACGACCCAGCAATTACCGCTGCGCAAAAAGAGCTCGCAGCGTTGTTGATTTCACCTGCCGTGCAGGTATCGTTTAACCTTGCCAAAGGCTCACTACCTGTGCGGGGCGACATTGATATGTCGTCTGCCAACGGTTGTATGCAAAAGGGGCTGGGAATTTTGGCTGGCGGAGGCGTCCTGCCTTCAGGTGACCAATCTCTATCTGCTGACACACAGACACAGATTGAAGACTTGATGGCGCAATTCTGGGCGGGCGATATGTCTGCAGCAGACGTACAGGGTAAGTACGCAAAGTTAATCAAAACAGCTGACTAACTAGTGCCATGGCCCAGTGACATGACTGCTGGGCCATAATCATACGTAATACTTTTTATCTGGAGTCGTCTTGATGAATGTAATCTCGGATCATCATACTCAATCCAATATACGGCCTCGACGTTGGTTTAAGAACCTGATGGCTAAGCTGGCTTCGATCCCAATGATATTAACAGCCCTCGTTGTCTTTGTCGGGGGCACTGTTTGGACACTTGTATACTCCTTTACGGGTTCGAGAATGCTGCCTAAGACAAAGTGGGTAGGACTTGATCAGTACGAGCGCCTTTGGGATTCGGATCGTTGGATAATATCGATTACCAACTTAGGAATATATGGATTGTGTTCACTGGTGCTAACATTGGTAATTGGCTTCAGCCTTGCCGCATGCTTAGACCGGAAAATTCGATTCGAAAGTGCTTTTCGTTCGATTTTTCTGTATCCCTTCGCACTTTCCTTTGTGGTGACAGGCCTTGCATGGCAGTGGATTCTTAACCCTGATTTTGGCGTCCAAAGCGTCGTTCGTGGTTGGGGTTGGGAAAGCTTTGTTTTCAATCCACTTAACGATCCTGATACCGTTATTTTTGGTATTTTGATCGCCGGTCTGTGGCAAGGGACAGGACTGATAATGTGCATCATGTTGGCCGGCCTTCGTGGCATCGACGAAGACATTTGGAAAGCTACCCGGGTTGATGGTATTGGCACAATCAAAACTTACATCATGGTTATCATACCAATGATGCGACCTGTGTTTATCACCTCACTAGTGCTGATTGCGGCAGGCATCATCAAATTGTACGACCTAGTCGTAGCGCAAACTGGCGGCGGTCCGGGCCTTGCGTCCGAAGTGCCTGCCAAATATGTTATCGAATATATGTTCCGTGCTCAGAACCTAGGCCAAGGCTTTGCGGCCTCTACCATGATGTTGTGCTCTGTTGTGATCATCTTGATCCCTTGGGCCTATCTAGAATTCGGAGGCCGAAAACATGGCTAACATAACAACAGATAAATATACCGAGCCTCGCGGTCCAAAGCCTAAAAAGGCATTTACACGTGCCAACATTATGCTCTATGGCACGTTAATCTTGGTTTCTATGTATTACCTTTTGCCGCTCTATGTGATGATTGTGACATCCCTAAAAGGTATGCCAGAAATCCGCATGGGCAACGTTTTTGGGCCGCCGATGGAAATCACCTTTGAACCTTGGGTTAAGGCATGGTCAGAGGCTTGCACAGGGATCAATTGTGACGGTTTATCACGTGGATTTGGTAATTCTATACGCATACTGATCCCGTCCGTTTTACTGTCGATCACCATCGCCTCAATCAATGGTTACGCACTGTCTAACTGGAAATTCAAAGGCTCTGAAGTATTTTTTACCATCTTGATCATTGGCGCATTTATACCTTATCAAACTATGCTTTATCCTCTCGTGATATTACTTAGGGAGCTGGGGTTGATGGGGTCAATCGGTGGCCTAGTAATCGTACATACAATTTTCGGCATGCCGATACTAACACTGCTGTTTCGTAACTATTTTGCCTCCATACCTCAAGAGTTGTTTAAGGCGGCAAGGGTAGATGGCGCTGGCTTCTGGCAGATTTACTTTCAGATTATGTTACCTATGGCACTTCCGATATTCGTGGTGGCTATCATTTTACAGGTCACTGGCATATGGAACGACTTTCTCTTTGGGGTGATTTATACCAAACCTGAGACGTATCCGATGACAGTGCAACTCAACAATATTGTAAACTCAGTCCAAGGCGTAAAAGAATACAACGTCAATATGGCCGCAACTCTGGTGACTGGATTAGTACCCCTAATTATTTATTTTGCTTCAGGCAAGCTCTTTGTCCGCGGCATTGCCGCTGGCGCAGTAAAAGGTTAAATTACCTATGAACAATTCTGTAGAAATAAAAAACCTAGATCTCAATTTTGGTGCGGTGAAGGTTCTTAAACAATTAAACCTAAGCATAGTAGAGGGTGAATTCATTGTACTCTTGGGCTCATCAGGATGTGGTAAGTCAACGCTGTTGAACTGTATTGCTGGGCTTTTGGATGTAACAGATGGCCAAATATTTATCAAAGGCAAAAATGTTACATGGTCGGAGCCATCCGAACGCGGCATTGGTATGGTGTTCCAGTCATACGCTCTATATCCTCAGATGACGGTGCGTAAAAACCTCAGCTTTGGGCTCAAGAATGCGAAGGTGCCAAAGCCTGAAATCACCAAAAGGGTAGAGTGGGCTGCAGGTGTCTTGCAGATCGAAAAACTTCTAGATCGAAAACCTGGGGAACTGTCAGGCGGGCAGCGTCAACGAGTGGCCATTGGTCGCGCATTGGTGCGTGATGTGGATGTGTTCTTGTTTGATGAACCCTTGTCTAATCTTGATGCAAAGCTGCGTACCGACCTGCGGGTTGAATTGAAAAGACTGCACCAGAAACTGAAAAACACCATGATTTATGTGACCCACGATCAGGTAGAAGCAATGACGCTGGCCGACCGAATTTCAATCATGAAAAACGGTTTGATCGAACAATTGGACACCCCTGCAGTCATCTACGCGAAACCATGTAACAAATACGTTGCAGACTTTATCGGCTCCCCGGCAATAAACACCTTCCAAGGTTTGATGAATGGTACTAAGTTCTCTTTTGATGGGTTAACGGTTGATGTAACAGGCTACCAATTTGGTGCTAACGGGGAACGTGATGGTCCGGCCTGGCTTGGCATACGTCCCGAACATATTCTTACTGGTGATGCTGCACATGGTGCGTCTTTTAATGGAACCGCCAAAATCGATATTGTTGAGCCTATGGGCTCTGACACCCTAGTCTGGGCTAGTTTTGCTGGTCAGTCTGTACGCGTACGCACGGAAGGCCTATCTGACCTGAAACCAGGTGATATCCTCAGCATTGGGTTTGAAACTGAGCAGATGCACCTATTCGATGTGGAAACTGAAATTCGTCTTTAATATAACTGGAAAGAAACACCATGACAGTATCAATTCAACTATATTCGATGCGAGATTATAGTGATCAAATCGCTTTACTTAAAAAATTATCGGCTATTGGGATTACACAGGTCGAAGGTTATGGTGGTGTCTATGATGACCCTAAGGCCTACCGTGCGGCGATGGATGCCAATGGAATTTCTATGCCCTCTGGGCATATGGGTTTGAATGAGGTCGAGGGCAATTTTGAGGCTACGCTGAACATCGCTAAAACCTTAGGCATCGTTTGTATTATTGCGCCTTACATAGAAGAGCAGGATCGACCTGATACTTCCAGTGGCTATACTGAGTTAGCACATCGTTTAAATACAGCAGCCAAACGATATGCTGAGCATGGAATCTCATTTGGCTGGCACAACCACGATTTCGAATTTGTCTCCCTTGCTGATGGTGGGGTTCCGATGGATATCTTGTTAGAGGAAGCTCCCGATATTTCATGGGAAGCTGATTTGGCGTGGGTGGTGCGAGGTAAGAGGGATCCCTTTGAATATATCCAACGCTATGGCAGTCGATTGTGTGCAATTCACGTGAAAGATATCGCCAAAAGTGGCACTAATATGGATGAGGATGGCTGGTCTGATCTGGGCGCTGGTGTGTTAGATTGGGCAGCTCTTTTGCAGGCCTGTCGTACTCAATCCACTGACCTGATCTATGCTCTGGAACATGATAAACCTAACGATCCAGTCGGCTACGCTACCCGTTCGGCTGTGGCCTTTAAAAATCTATGGGAGAGTACGCATGGGTAAGCCAATGGGTGTGGGCATTATTGGTAGCGGGAATATTTCCGCAGCCTATTTACAGCTAGCGCCGATGTTCAACGGATATGAAATACTTTCAGTGGCGGACATCAACATGGAGAGTGCGAAGGCGCGGGCTAAGGAGTTTGGTGTACGGGCTGAGACAGTTGAGGAGTTACTGTCCTCAAAAGATGTTGATTTGGTGATCAATTTGACGATCCCTGCGGCCCACGTAGCCGTCTCCCGTGCAATTTTGGCGGCGGGTAAGCACGTCTATTCCGAAAAGCCGTTTGTTCTAAGCCTCGCCGAGGCGCAGGAATTAAGTGCCGTTGCACAGGCCAACAATGTGCGGATTGGGTCGGCCCCTGATACGTTTATGGGGGCCAGTCACCAGCTTGCGCGCAGCCTAGTTGATAACGGTACTATAGGTACAGTCACCTCAGGCACTGCTGTAGTGATGTCGTCTGGCATGGAAGACTGGCATCCTAATCCTGACTTTTTCTTCCTCAATGGTGGTGGTCCGATCCTTGATCTTGGTCCGTATTACATCTGTAACCTAGTGCAAATTCTTGGACCAGTGAAGAAGGTGACAAGCTTTACGGGTTCAGCGAGCAGGACACGTACTATTGCTAATGGTCCACGCAACGGCGAAACAATTCCTGTTGAAACACCGACCACCATTCATGCACTGCTATCCTTTGCAAATGGTGCAATTATCACCTTGCTTGCCAGTTGGGATGTGTGGGCCAGTTCTCACCCCATAATGGAACTATATGGTACTGAGGGAACGATGAACCTGCCAGACCCAAACTTTTTTGGTGGCGTTGTGACAGTAACCGAACGAGCAGGTGATATGGTCGAGCAAACATGGGACCACCCCTTTGCGATCCCAAATTTTGAAGAAACCCAAGCCAATTATCGTGGCGCAGGCTTAGCCGACATGGTGCTATCAATCACTAGTAATACGCCTCATCGCTGCAATGAGGCCTTTGCAACCCATGTAGTCGAGGTAATGACGGCTGTTTTGGAAGCTGGCGAAACCGGTGAGGTAATGACAATGACGACAACCTGCGAACGCCCTGAAGCTTTGGGCCCAGATCAAGCACGAACCTTGCTAGTTTGATCGATAAAGACGGATGATAAAATGACCAATTTAATTAAGGGCCCCGCATTATTTTTGGCCCAGTTTGTAAGTGATGATGCACCATTTAATACCTTGGCTAGCATTGTGAAATGGGCCGCAGACTTGGGCTACAAAGGCATACAAATCCCAACTTGGGATACGCGTATTTTTGATCTCGAGGAGGCAGCTAGTAACCAAAGCTATTGCGATGAAGTATTGGCGATATGCAAAAAACATGGCGTAGTAATTACCGAACTTTCCATGCATTTGCAAAGCCAATTAGTGGCTGTTCATCCGGCCTATGACACCGCATTTGATGCATTTTCGCCCGCACATTTGCATGGCAAACCTGATCAACGCCAGGCTTGGGCAGTGGATCAAGTGATCAAAGTTGCAAAAGCTTCAAAAAACTTTGGACTGACAGGGGCCGTGGGCTTTAGTGGATCTTTGGCGTTCCCATATATGTACCCTTGGCCTCAGCGGCCTGCTGGATTGGTCGCTGAAGCGTTCAGTGAATTGGCACGCCGGTGGAAGCCAATTTTGGATATTTATGACGAGATGGATGTTGATTTAGCTTTCGAAATACACCCCGGTGAGGATGTATTTGATGGGACAACGTTTGATCGATTTCTTGATGCCCTCGACCATCACTCACGCTGTAAGATTCTTTATGATCCGTCTCACTTTCTGCTGCAGCAGATGGATTACCTCGCATTTATAGACATCTACCACGAGCGTATTAGTGCGTTTCACGTTAAAGATGCAGAATTTAACCCAACAGGCCGACAAGGTGTTTATTCTGGTTATTCTGATTGGACTGATCGGGCTGCTCGTTTTCGATCGCTTGGTGATGGGCAAGTGGATTTTACTAGCATCTTTTCTAAACTTACGCAGTATGGTTTTGACGGATGGGCTGTGCTGGAATGGGAGTGCTGCCTTAAACACCCAGAGCAAGGTGCGGCAGAGGGTGCGCCCTTCATAGCTGACCATATCATTCGCCGTACGGACAGAACTTTTGATGATTTTGCCGGCGGCACAACAGACAAAGCAGCGCTGCGTAAAATGATGGGCTTTTAGCATGACTCCTCTTAAACTTGGTATGGTAGGCGGTGGTAAAGGGGCATTTATAGGTGGTGTTCATCGTATGGCTGCTAGGCTCGATGGGTGTTATGAGCTCGTGGCAGGCGCTTTTGCTTCAGATCCTGCACGAGGCCACGCTTCTGCCGTTGAACTAGGTGTCAGTGAGGATCGTTCCTATGAGCATTTCAGTGAAATGGCGATGGCGGAAGCGGCCAGACAAGACGGTATTGACGTGGTGTCCATCGTGACGCCAAATCATCTGCATGGCCCTATAGCTGAGGCGTTCTTGGCGCAAAATATCCATGTCATTTGTGACAAACCGATGACAGCCACACTGGCGCAGGCCGAAAGCCTTATGGCGGCGGTTAGTGCGTCCAGTGCAACGTTTTTTTTGACCCATAATTACACCGCTTACCCGATGATTCGACAAGCTCAGCAAATGGTGGCAGAGGGTGCACTGGGAGAACTACAGATCGTTGAAGCCAACTATCTGCAAGACTGGCTCACTGAAGCTCCAAACGCCAATAACAAACAGGCCACATGGCGCACCGATCCAAGTCAGTCAGGAGGTGGTGCGATTGGGGATATTGGCACGCATGCCTATAATCTTGTATGCTTTGTGACAGGTTTGCGGACAAGGGCGCTAAACGCGACTTTGCACAGTCACGTTGCAGGGCGTAATGTAGACGATGATGCGCGCGTCACGTTGCACTTCCACGGTGGTGCAAGGGGGCATATCTGGGCAAGCCAAGTGGCTGTTGGGAACGAAAACAATCTAACCTTGTCGGTTTACGGCACTAAGGGCTCAATCAGATGGTCGCAAGAAAATCCTAACCAGCTTTGGTTCAGTAAATTGGGCGAAACGGCGCAAATGTTTACCCGTGGAGGTAATCTATATGCCTCAGCCGCCGCAGTTACCCGTATTCCAGCAGGGCACCCAGAGGGCTACTTGGAAGCTTTTGCAACACTCTATCGAGAGGCGGCAGAAGTTATTGCAGCGAGTGGAGAACCTACTCACCTAAATTCAGTTATTGGCGTTGAACAAGGGCTTGACGGTGTGCGATTTGTGGATGCTTGTCAACGGTCGTCAAACGCACAGGCAGCGTGGGTTACTTTGTAAAATATTTGAAAATGTCCAAAATTCGTAGCCCGTCTCGCAATCCGTGCAATGTGACTGGCCAGAATAGCAGCAGGGATATAGAGTCATAGTTACTCTTAAAAGTACTTCTGATTTAAGCATTAGCCGTAATTGGTACAATATGGCTCAGTTCTTCTTCTAACTCAGCTTGGCCCATTTTCAAATCATACGCTTGCTGCAGATTTAACCAAGTTTGGGCGTCGCCACCAAAAAAACGCGCCAAGCGCAGAGCAGTATCTACTGTGATAGAACGCTTTTCGTTAACGATGGCACCAATACGGGTTGCCGGTACTTGTAGCTTAATTGCCAAGGCGTTGGCAGACATTTCAAGTGGGGTCAGGTACTCTTCTCGCAAGATTTCCCCAGGGTGTATGGGGCGCATGTTGTTGGTAGGCATAACATTCACTCCTTAGTGATAGTCGGTTATTTCTACTGTTGGTTAGAGCGCATCCTTGACATGGATGAGGTCCCCAGTTCGAATCTGGGTAGTCCTACCAAATATGAAACCCTTGCAGCTTCTTAGTTGCAGGGGTTTTTTCGTATTTGGGCTTAGAGCAAGTTGTTGTTTGCAGCAGGTAATTTAAGACACAGAAAGCAAGGCATCGGGGTTTTTAATGGCTAGCTTACACAATACCATGGCGCTGCCAGCAGGCTTAGAGCGACCTTGCTCCCAGTCTCGAACGGTGGCAACGGGTGTTTCAATTAAGCCTGCAAATTTTGGCTGTGAAAGCTTCAACGCTTGGCGTGCAGAGCGCAGTAAGAGTTGTTCTGGAGTGTACTCACGCGCAATTTTACCGGCTTTCATTTCAGCTAGTGACTCCCGTAGCCCTGCAATTGGTTCTCCAGCATCAACTTCAATGGCTTTGGCTATTTGGTCAATGTTCATGTTATCGCACCTGTTTAATTTCAATAGGTTTCATATTCTCTTTTTCGACCTTCTTGTAGATGGCTACAAGGCAAAGAATGTCGGCATCAAGGTTGAAATAAATTATTCTTGCACCGCCACGCTTGCCAGTATTTTCTACAGACCAGCGTATTTTTCTAGCGCCATCAGCTTTAGGAATAACATCGCCAGCATCTGGGTTAGCCGAGATGTAAGCAATGAACCCAAGGCGATCCTCTTCCGACCATATACTATCTACCTGCTTCTTAAATGTGTCTGTTTCAAGAACTGTTTTCATAAATTGGAGTATACGGGATTTCCGTATAGATGCAAATTCATAACGACGCTCGCTATAACAGGCGAACGTAAAAAGTAACTAAATCTAAGGGGGCTACCAAATACCATACAAAACAGCCCCTTACGGATTATGCCGAGGGGCTGTTTTTGTTTGTGATGCTGTGGGGTAGAAAATGGGTAGCCAACGAATCGGCTAGGTTCACTTAGCTTAGCCAAAGGCGCTTAGGCTAGGTCTGCTACCATGGATCTAACTTATAGAAGCTTGGCGCGTTGGGCTTGTTTCTCAGCGGCCTTGGCTTGACGTCTTTCGGCAATGGTTTCAATGGCATCGGCACCCAGATGCGCTTCGCCACGTGCTTGGGCTAGCAGCATTTGGCGCTGGCGCTCTTCAAAACGCTGACGTTGTTCTGGAGTGTGTTTGTCAAAACAGTGGGGGCAGCTCACGCCTTCTAGGTACTTTTCGCTTTGCTGTTCTGCTTTGGTGATGGGCAAACGGCAAGCGTGGCATTGGTCGTACTGACCTTTTTCCAGCTGGTGGTTTACGGTGACGCGGTTATCAAACACAAAGCATTCGCCTTGCCACATGGTTTCTTCTTCTGGCACTTCTTCTAAGTATTTTAGAATGCCGCCCTCCAAGTGATACACCTCTTCAAAACCTTGCTCCTTTAGGTAGGCTGTGGATTTTTCACAGCGAATGCCGCCGGTGCAAAACATGGCCACTTTTTTGTTGGTTTTAGGGTCTAGGTTGTCACTCACATATTGAGGAAACTCACGGAAAGTGGTGGTTTCTGGGTCTAGAGCGCCGGCAAAAGTACCTACTTTTACTTCGTAATCGTTACGGGTATCTACCAATACCACGTCTGGGTCTGAAATGAGCGCATTCCAATCCTTTGGTTTTACATAGGTGCCGACCACTTGTTTTGGGTCTATGCCTTCTACGCCCATGGTGACGATTTCTTTCTTTAATTTAACCTTGGTGCGATAGAACGGGTTGCTGCTTTCAAAAGATTCTTTGGTCACGATATTGGTGAGACGTTGATCTTTTTCAAACCAAGTCATTAAGGCATTGATACCTTCTCGGCTACTGGCCACAGTGCCGTTAATGCCTTCTTGGGCCAGTAATAACGTACCGCGAATGTTGTTGTACTCCATCACCTTAAGTAAAGGTTGGCGTAAATCTTGGAATTTTTCGAGGGTGACAAATTTGTAAAGCGCACAAACAACAATCTGTGATTGGTCAGACATAGTGGGGTTCCTTAGCGAGCCGAAACGTAAAATCGGAGCGAGGGGTTAATAGTGGTAATGCTAGCAGATAGCAGGGCGGTATTTTACGTCATTTTGCAGCATAAATCCCCTATAGAGGAGGTGGCGCGTTGATATGTGTGCATAAATGGCATATTTGTGAGTAGGCGTTGATCATGTCGACTAGTTGTTTATTCAATAGATAATAGACCGTGTCTCATATATATAAGTCTAGCAAATCAATATCGCATAAATTCAACGAAATGAGCTGTAATCAGTAACACCGGAGATTCACATGACCACCAAAGGCCATTGTTTGTGCAAGAAAACTACCTGGGAATACGCAGGTGAGCAAACCTGGGCTTGCTATTGTCACTGCGATGCGTGTCGGCGCAATTGTGCCGCACCGGTAGTAGCTTGGTTGGGTGTGCCGTTAAAAAATTTCCAATGGACAGGTGATGTACCCAAGACCTATGCAAGCTCCCCCGGCGTGTTTAGGCATTTTTGCAATACTTGTGGCACGCCTATGGCACTTGAGGCGGACCACTATGAGGATGGTATGAATTTGTATGCGGCAACTTTGGAAGAGCCTAGCAAGTTTAAACCTAGCTTTCACTTGAACTACGAAAGCCAGCTACCATGGTTTGCTCTGCATGATGATCTGACAAAGTATGACGGTACCTTGTTAGAGGCGCCTAATGATTTGAGCGATTATAAATAAGCCTTTGTTAAGTGGTGCTGTGAGCGAATCAGAAAAAACCAGGATGGGAATGCCTGTTAGTGGGGGTTGGCGGCAGGATACATAAGGGTAGGAGCCAAATACAATGAGCAGGTCGTCGCTGTTCATTGGCGCCTGCGTCGAAGGCATGTGTCACAACGAGCCAAAATACCTGATGGCCGTTAATAAGATGATGGCTTTGAAAAACAAGTAAACAACAATCGGCAGTGATTGTTAGGCCGGTACTAGATCGATAACTAATCGCATCCCAGAAGCGTTGGCCGCTCGTTCAAGAGTTGCCAAACTATTTCCAGTGTAGGTAGGGTCAAGTACACGGTCGACTACAGCTCGGCTGGTTTCCATGCGGCGTGCAAGATCCGTTTTGGTGATTCTTTTGGTGTTAATTTCTTCTTGTAGTTTCCAAGCGATAACACGTTTCACGGTTTCTGCTTGGATGGCTTCTAGGGTGCCTTCTTGCTCAAGAAAATCATCAAAACTGGAGCCAATATGTTTATTCATTGTGAACTTCCTTCAAGCGTTTAAGAGCTTTGTTCAAATCTGCTTTTGGTGTTTTTTGGCTTTTCTTAATCATGCCGTGTAGCAACACCATCTCCGTGCCAAGTACTGTAAAAAATACTCTGGCAATACCGATAGTTGAATTGCTACGGATCTCCCAGAGATTAGTTTCCATTTTGCGTACTATAGGCATACCAATTGGCCAACCATATTCAGCCGTTTTGATGTCCATGCCAATGGCCGTTCGATTAGTCTGGTCCATATTAAGCAACCATTCTCGAACTGGTTCTCGTCCATTGCTGGATCGGTAGAACCTTGCGAAGATCCTTTTCATAGAAGATAGTGTATCAAATAAGATACACTGTGTATATGTACAAGGTTAATGGAATTAAGAAGCCTTAGCGGAAATGATATTGGCGACGTTTACCACGTTTTCTGCCATGCGAGCTGATGCCGCATCAATCATTCGGCCATCCAGTTGCGCGGCGCCTTTGCCTTGTGCAGCGGCTTCTTCTAGAGCAGCGATGATGCCCTTAGCACGCTGTACTTCAGCTTCTGGTGGAGAGAAAACGTCATTCGCCAAGGCGATTTGTGATGGGTGAATGGCCCACTTGCCTTCTAGGCCCAGCGCAGCGGCGCGCTTGGCAGCGGCTATGTACATTTCTGGGTCGTTAAAATCACCAAAGGGTCCATCGATGGCGCGTAGGCCGTAAGCACGACAGGCAACGGTCATACGGGATAGGGCAGCATGCCATTGGTCACCTGGGTAATCTGGGTTCAAACCGCCAATTACCACGGTACGTGCACGGCAGCTAGCAGCATAGTCAGCTACGCCAAAGTGCATGGCTTCTAGGCGTGGGCTGGCTTGCGCAATGGCTTCTACATTGGCCATGCCCAAAGCTGTTTCGATGAGTGCTTCTAAACCAATCTTGTGCTCAAAACCTTTGGCTTGTTCAATCTGGTTGCACATGGCTTCTACCATATACAAATCAGCAGGTACGCCTACTTTTGGTACGAGGATGGTGTCTAGGTGCTGGCCAGCTTGCTCAACAATTTCTACCACATCACGGTACATGTAATGGGTGTCTAGGCCATTGATACGGATGGAGATAGTTTTGCCTTTACCGCGCCAGTCGATGTCGTTTAGGGCTTCAATAATATTTTTGCGGGCGGGGATCTTGTCCGCGGGTGCCACGGCGTCTTCCAAATCCAGGAAAATATAATCTGCTGCACTGTCCGCGGCTTTTTCTATCATTTCAGGGTTGGATCCTGGTACCGCCAGTTCACTACGTTGCAAGCGGGTTTTAAC
>DPHB01000036.1:0-12503 GCA_003521845.1 Oceanospirillaceae bacterium
GCGGCATGTTCATCGGTGGCATGTTGGCAAAAGAAAGTACGTGTGATGTCGGCACTGTAGCCTTGGTAGTACGCACCAAAGTCGATAAGTAATGGGGCACCGGCTTGCAGTTGGTAATCACCAGCATGACCGTGGGGGTTGGCGGCATTTCCGCCGGTAAGTACTATGGGCTCAAAGGCAAAGCCGTCGGTACCATTAGCCAACATGCGCGTCTTTAGCTGGTTAAGGATGTGCTTTTCACTCATGCCTGCGGTGATGTCGGCTAAGGTTTCTTGCAAGGATACTTCGCTGATGGCATTGCCTCCTGTCACATTAATTGCTCCAGAGCAGGCATGATAGCGAAGGTGCCACCTGCTTGAGTAACAAAAAGTAGCGTTGGGCGTTCCATCAAATGGAAGTTGAGGCGGTAAGATAATAGAAGTTAGGCCCTGGAATAACGACGGCAGTAGAGAGCTTGTGTGCCACTAAAAGTTGGCTAAGCCGTTGGCGACGTTGGTGAAAAATGTTGCTCATGGAACTGGCCCGCCTGTATTCTAAGTTGTTAGAATATATTGGCCTGCGTAAATTGATGGTAGCATGGGGCTTAAACAGCGCCAATGCGAAAGGCTAGTTATGCAATCTTTGTACCCTGAATTACATCCATACCGTGACTTTTATTTTCCAGTTGGTGGTGGTCATGAGTTGTACGTAGAACTTAGTGGTAATCCTAACGGCATGCCGGTGTTGGTTGTGCATGGTGGTCCTGGCGGCGGCTGTAGTCCTATTACACGCCGCTTTTTTGATGCCAACCACTATCACATTATTATGGTAGACCAGCGTGGTGCTGGCAGGTCCAAGCCCCACGCTAGTTTGGAATACAACACCACTGATTTCTTGATAGCCGACTTTGAGTTACTGCGCCAACATCTAGACATAGAAAGCTGGATGTTATTTGGTGGTTCTTGGGGCTCCACCTTGTCGCTATTGTATGCCCAAGCTTACCCCGAACATGTCAGTGCTATGATCCTACGTGGCATCTTCCTAGGCAGGCATGAGGACATGGCGTGGTTGTTTGAAGCTGGCGGTGCCAGCCGAGTATTTGCTGACTATTGGCAAAATTATATTGCCAAAGTGCCGCTTGAACAGCACGATAAAATAGTGGACTACTACTATCAGGCCTTAACCGGTGACAATGATTTGCAAAGAGCCTCAGCTGCTAAGGCATGGGCTATGTGGGAAGCCAAGATATCGACTCTAGAACCACAGGTATTCAATCTGGATTCGGCAGCGGATTTGCATGATGCCTTGGCTATCTCGCGTATAGAGTGCCACTATGCCAAGTACAACTGCTTTTTGTCTGACAATCAAATTCTCAATAACATGTCTTCAATCACTCATATCCCAGGCATTATCGTGCACGGTCGCTACGACATGGTTTGTCCCATGGAGCAGGCCAAACTCTTACATGATCAATGGTCTGCAAGTGAGTTGCATATAGTGCGTGATGCGGGGCATAGCCAGATGGAGCCTAGTATTGTGGATAATTTGGTTAAAGCAACGCGTGTTTTTGCCCAGCAAATTGCTTAATATTTCTATTTTGTCTATACAAAGATATTGATTCATTTATGAAAGCCCTAATCCAACGCGTTTCCCAAGCCAAAGTCGAAGTCGATAATCAAGTCATAGGCCAAATTGGCCCAGGCCTACTGGTGTTATTGGGTGTAGATAGAGAAGACGATCAAGCCAAAGCCGATCAGTTGCTGCACAAGGTGCTGCATTACCGTATTTTTAGCGATGCTGAAGGCAAGATGAATTTGAATGTGCAGCAGGCTGGCGGCAGCTTGTTGGTGGTGAGTCAGTTTACCTTGTCGGCGTCCACTAAGAAGGGCATGCGGCCTAGCTTTACCAGTGCTGGCTCGCCAGGGTTGGCAAAGGAACTATATGAGTACTTTTCTGCTCAAGCAGGTGCAGTTGTGCCTGTGCAAAATGGGCAGTTTGCGGCGGATATGCAGGTGAGCTTGACTAACGATGGCCCTGTGACTTTTATGTTAGAAGTCTAGCTGGGTTTCTCATCTGCACTATGGCGGTCTTCAGGTCGGCCAAATTTGTGGGCCGTATAGCTTAGTAACCATAGGGCGCCACTGAGTAACACTATGGCCGCCGAAATGCTCAGCAATAGGTACAGATGGAAGTCATCGGAGACTTTTTGCACATCAATGACTAGGTGGCGTGATAGGGCTGTGATAGCAATGATGATTAAGAACTGCACAGGCAGACGCTGGGTTTTGAAGTAGATGCCAATCATGGCGCCCAATTCTAGGTAGATAAATAGCAATAAAATGTCTTTGAGGGCGGCGTAGCCCTTGTCCATCATGTGCATGTATTCGTAGATGGCTGACCAGACCACCGTGCCACCGATAGCAAACAGTGCTAGATAATGGAAACTGTCGACCATGAGGGTGCCGAATTTTTCTATTTTGTCTGAGCGCTTTTGCATGGTGCCACCTTGGAGTTGGTAAACAAAAGGGGTCAGGCCTGAGGTCTGACCCCGATGAAGCGGTAAGGGCGTATTATTCCCATTCCATTTGTTCAAATACGCGCAAGGCATTGCCTGGGGAAATGCTGTCGTAGTTGACTAGGTGGGCAAATTTGGACTGGTCTACTTGACGAATGTCAGTTAGTTCGCCACCGTCATCAATCAGTGCGCCGACGCCTGCGCGTAGGTGTACTAGGTAGTCGTAGCTTTGTGCCGTAAGCGTTGGGATGTCACTAGGGTGGCCGTGGCCTGGTACTAGGTACTTGCTGTCGTCGGCGGTCATGGCTTGAAAAACTTCTACCCAAGATGCGCTATCAGAAACGCCGTTGACCCCTAGCATGCGTTCACCGTAAGCAATATCACCGGTAAAGGTCACGCTATGTTGTGGCAAGGTGATCCATGCGTCACCTGGGGTGTGGGCGGCACCACGGTGGTGAATTTCGAAGATTATACCGCCAATATCAAGGGTTAGGTCGTCGGCAAAGGTTTGGCTAGCAGTCACCGGCTCGAGGCCCGCTAGTGGATCTTTGCCAAGCACGTTAGTAAGGTTGCCGATCTGGTCGCCAGCACGTTCTTCTTGGTCTGCTACGGCGGCCTCACTGGCAATAATAGTGGCGCCTAGCGAGGCAAAGTAGGCATTACCCAGCCAGCGATGGTCTTGGCCGCCGGAGTTGATCACATGGCTGATAGGCAGGTCTGTAATGGTACGCACTTGCTTTTCGATAGCTTGCGCGGCGAGGGTGCCGGCACCAGAGTCGACCAGTACTACGCTGTCTTGAGTAAGGATCACGCCAAAGGTGGCGTTGTTGCCTAGGTTGCTGGCGCTGCGGTTGCTCAGCTCCCCCACAATAGCGTGAGCAGGGCCTGTGACATGCACGGTTTTAATCGCGCCAGCAAAACTCATGGTTGCGGCTAAGGTTGTGATAACGAATGTAAGTAAGCGACTAAGACGAAACGATAGGCAGTACACGAGTATATCTCTTTATGTTCTATGTAAATTCCATAATAGAATATGAGGCTGAAATAGGCAAGAAATACGCGAGATAGTGTTAGCTGGGTTATTGAGTTAAGGGACAGGCTCTTTTGCTTCGCAAATGAAGCCAGTCCCCTTAAGTTCGCTGCGCGGGTAAGAAGAGCCAGTCCCCTAGGTGCCTGCTAGAGTGATTCTAATTTGGCATAAGCCAAGACTAGCCACTTGCTGCCTTCGCTTTCAAAGTTCACCTGCACGCGGGCTTGCGGCCCTGCGCCTTCGGCATTGACCACAGTACCTATGCCAAACATGGGGTGGCGCACCAGTTGCCCTAGGGCGATGGCTGGCGTTTCTAGTTCATGATGGCGGCCCCAGCGGTCGAAGGTGGGTTGGGGTTGGCGTGCCGTAACAGGGCGGCTGATGCTGGACTTTAAGCGTACTTCTTGCAGTAGTTCATCGGGCAGTTCGCCGATAAAACGCGACGGACGGTTGAAGGTTTCTTGGCCATGTAAGCGGCGTGTTTCGGCGTAGGTAATATAGAGCTTTTGCATGGCTCGAGTGATGCCTACATAGCAAAGACGGCGTTCTTCTTCTAAGCGGCCGCCTTCTTCTAGGGACATCTTGTGGGGAAATAAGCCTTCTTCTACACCACCAAGGAACACCAATGGAAATTCTAGGCCTTTCGCTGAGTGCAGGGTCATTAACTGTACGCTGTCTTCGGATTCATCCGCTTGTTGCTCACCTGCATCTAACGCTGCCTGGTCTAACATGGCACCTAGTGGCGTGCTAGCTTGCGGGTCTAGGTCGCCATCTGGGTCGTCCGTTTGTTGCACTGGGCTCCAGCCGATGGCAAAGCTCTTGGCGGCACTAACGAGTTCGTTAAGGTTGTCGATACGGGTCTGAGCTTTTTCACCTTTTTCTTTAAGGTGATGTTGGATCAAGCCCGATTGCTGAATAACGTGATCAACTAGCTCGTGTAGGTGGGCTTCGGCGGTGTCTTCCGCCAAGCGGTTGATCAAATTCATAAAGCTATCAACGGCCTTGTAGGCGCGAGTGGTGAGGGTGTTAGCTGCCAAGGTTTGTTGGCAGGCATCCCACATGGAGCAGCCCTCTGCTCTAGCGTGTTGGCGGATAAGGCTTACGGTAGCTGCGCCAACGCCGCGAGTGGGCACATTGAAAACACGTTCCAGTGCCGCGTCGTCATTGCGGTTATGAATCAGGCGCAGGTAAGCCAAAGCATTACGAATCTCTAGGCGATCGTAGAAGCGCTGGCCACCATAGATACGGTAGGGCATGTTGGCGCGAATTAAGGCTTCTTCTAAGACCCTTGATTGAGCATTTGAACGGTATAAGATGGCACATTCGGCACGCAGTCCGCCGCCCTGCTGCCATTGGTGAATTTGGTCCACGATAAAGCGTGCTTCGTCCATTTCGTTGAAGGCGGCATACAGAGAAATGGCCTCGCCATCGCTGCCATCGGTCCATAGGTTTTTGCCAAGGCGCCCCGTGTTATTGCTAATGAGGCCATTAGCGGCATTCAAAATAGTGCCCGTAGAACGGTAGTTTTGTTCTAAGCGCACGGTTTGGGCATCACCAAAGTCCACTTCAAATTGTTGAATGTTTTCGATTTTTGCACCACGCCAACCATAGATGGACTGGTCGTCGTCACCTACGGCCATGACCTTGGCACTTTGGCCCGCCAGTACGCGCAGCCAGGCATACTGGATGGTGTTGGTGTCCTGGAATTCGTCCACAAGGATGTGCTTAAAGCGGCCTTGGTAATGAGTCAGCAGGGCTGGATTATGTAGCCAAAGTTCGTGGCAGCGTAGTAACAGTTCGCCAAAGTCCACTAGTCCTGCGCGTTCACAGGCTTGGTGGTAAGCGGCATACACATTAACTTGGGTTTGTAGGTGGAAGTCGCCACTGGTATCGATATGTTGCGGGCGTTGGCCCTCGTCTTTGCAGCCATTTATAAAGCCTTGAAATTGACGCACCGGCCAACGGGCTTCATCAAGCTGCATTTCTTTGCACAAGCGTTTTAAAAGACTCAGCTGGTCATCGCTGTCGATGATTTGAAATTGTTGTTGTAAGCCGGCTTCTTTCCAGTGGCGCCTTAATAAGCGGTGAGCCAAACTATGGAAGGTGCCTACCCACAGGTGTTCTGTATTCAAAGACAATAGCTCTTCAATACGGCCACGCATTTCACGTGCGGCTTTATTGGTAAAGGTTACCGCCATGATGGACCAAGGCGACATGCCCATGGCGTCTATTAACCAAGCAATGCGGTGCACCAGTACACGGGTTTTGCCAGAGCCGGCGCCAGCCAATACCAACAAGTTGGTTTCTGGGGCCGCAACCGCTTCTCGCTGTGCGCCATTGAGGTCATCTAGTAAACGTGAAACATCCATCTATTTATCCAGTTATAATTTTTAGAGCTTGATTAAAAACAGTTTATTGCCAATTAGTCTGACCAAATACCCAGTCATTGGCTTGCCACTTTTAGACTAAGGGAGTATGTTATTGTCTGCTTTATGTTTCAGGCAGTGAAATTTTTTTCGTAAATCAAGTGCGTTATTGTACTGGTTTGGACGAAAATTTCACTAATAAAGCCTACTTAAGCATGCTCGCTGGTGTGTTTTAGCCAGTTTCGCAAACAACAATAAAATGCGGAGAATAGTACATGAAAAGACGTGAGATATTAAAGAAAGGCTTGGTTGGTCTAGGTGGCGCTGCAGCGGCTTCTACCATTGCAGCACCAGCCATTGCTAAAGATCGCCTTGAAATTGCCATGGTGTCCACTTGGGGACGTGACTTCCCGGGTCTGGGTACCGGCGCCCAGCGCTTTGCGCAACGCCTGAATGATATGAGTGATGGCCGTATCCAAGTAACTTATTACGCTGCCAATGAGCGTGTGAAAGCCTTTGACTCCTTTGACGAAGTCGCTTCTGGCAACGCCCAGATGTACCACTCTGCCGAATACTACTGGAAGGGTAAGCATCCAGGTTTTGCTTACTTTACCGCGGTACCTTTTGGTTTAACTTATACAGAAATGAACGCTTGGATCCGCTTTGGTGGCGGCCAACAATTGTGGGATGAGCTAGGTGCAGATTTTGGTCTTAAGGGACTAATGTGCGGTAACACGGGTGTACAGATGGGTGGTTGGTTCCGTAAAGAAATCAACTCCGTTGACGACCTGAAAGGCTTGAAGATGCGTATGCCAGGCCTTGGTGGTGACGTGCTAGCCAAGCTAGGCGGCTCACCAGTATCCTTACCGGGCGGTCAGATTTATGAAAACCTAATTTCTGGTTCTATTGATGCCACCGAGTGGGTAGGCCCATGGAACGATGAAATCATGAAGTTCTATGAAGCGGCCAAGTATTACTACTACCCAGGTATGCATGAGCCAGGTGCCATGTTGGCGGCCGGTATTAACAAAGAATGGTGGGAGAGCTTAAGTAAAGCTGACCAGGTTATGATCGAAGCGGCTGCGTCCATGGAAAACGACGTCATGATGGCAGAGTACAACGCCAAGAACGGTGCTGCCTTGAAGCGCTTGGTTAATGACCAAGGTGTTAAGTTACGTCAATTCAATGACGATATTTACGATAGTTTTGCGGAAGCAGCCGAGGAAGTGTTCGAGGAAGTTCAACAGCACAGCGATTTGGCGTCTCGTATCCACCAGAGCTTTGCTAGCGCTCGTGCCGATATCGGTGCTTGGGCGGAGATCTCTGATCAAGCTTACCTAACGCAACGTAACCGTGCACTAGGCGGTTAATAGGCAGGAATAACACCCGTTTGGGCTGGTGCTGCTATCATGGCGCATGGGCCCACACGGGTTTTGTTGTTTATCGTTAGCCGCAAAGGTTCGTAATCATGCACTTAACTTCGACTGACGCCAGTTTGCGTACGCTGGCGTTATTGGTGGTCTATGTCACCACCCTATTTGTTATTAATAATTTTCTTACCCACTGGTGGGGCTGGCCTGGTGCGTTAATTACCTGGCAAAGCCAAGCTGCTGGTGAGTCGACTCACATGCTTGGTTGGCTACAAATACTGAGTTATCTAGTATCTCCTATTATGGCCTGGGTGCATGTGCAGCGCCGCAGCCAAGATTCATACAGCCAATGGGCGCAACGGGTTTCCAATTGGGCCGCTTATAGTATTCGGGTGGCCTTCTGGCTGGTATTGCTTATTGGTTTAGCCGATGCCCTGATTTCTTTTTTGCGCGTCGAAAGCATGTTGCCCACGTTGACGTCTGAGCAGCTAGCATCAGATTTGGGCAAACCTCATTTTCGCGGCAACTTTGTCCACATTCCATTAATACTACTTGCTGCCGTGATTGCCTTAAAAAGTCGCGGCCTAGGTTTTACTTGGCTGACTCTAATGGTGGTCATTGCCGAGTTTATGATTGTTATCACGCGCTTTATATTTTCTTACGAACAAGCCTTTATGGGTGACCTGGTACGCTTTTGGTACGCGGCCCTGTTCTTGTTTGCCTCGGCCCATACCTTGTTGGTAGAGGGGCATATCCGTGTGGACGTAGCCTATACGCACTTTAGTGAGCGTACCAAGGCTTGGGTGAATAGCGTCGGTGTACTCGTGTTGGGGTTACCATTATGTTGGACTATTTTGTTATTGGGTATGTGGAACAAAGCCAGCAGCATCAACAGCCCCTTGCTGAGTATGGAAGTATCGCAAAGTGGCTACGGTATGTACGTAAAGTATTTGATGGTGGGTTTTTTAGCCATTTTTGCTTTTTCCATGGTGTTACAGTTCGCCAGTTACCTACTCAAACATATCGGTGTACTGCGCGGTGAAAGCAGCGAGTCCCAAGCACACAAGGGCTCGGGTTTTCGCTTAACAGCGGTTGGGGTTGATCGTGGTGGTGACGCTGATGGGTCAAATTCAGCGCAACCAAATCAAGGCCATTAAGGAGCCAATACATGGAAATGTTGTTCTTGGGCCTGTTGGTCCTATTAATGATTATTGCCTTAACGTCAGGCTTCCCTGTGGCGTTTTCTTTACCCGGTTCGTCCATTATTACCATTGGTATTGCGGCCCTTTGTGGCTGGTTGTTTGCTGATAATCCGGATGCCTACTTTCATGATGGTGGGCCCGTGCAGTGGCTTAGTGCTGGGGTTACCAATTTTCGCAGCCTGTATTGGGATGTAGAAAGGGACACCCTGATAGCCATCCCATTATTTATCTTTATGGGTATTATGTTACAGCGCTCTAAGGTGGCCGAAGACTTGTTGGTGACGATGGCGCAGTTGTTTGGCCCCGTGCCAGGTGGCTTGGGTATTTCTGTGGTGTTGGTCGGTGCCTTGTTGGCGGCTACTACAGGTATTGTGGGCGCTACAGTGATTGCCATGGGTATGATCTCTTTGCCAGCCATGTTGCGTAATAAATATTCGCATTCGTTAGCAACGGGCACCATTTGCGCCTCGGGCACCTTGGGTCAGATAATTCCACCGTCTATCGTGTTGATTATTTTAGCTGACCAGTTGAGTAATGCAGCGGACCAGGCTGGCGCTTTGCGCAAAGCCAATTATCGGGAAATTACCGGTGAATTTTCCATGCCTTCCACTTTGGATATTACCTCAGCCAGTGCTGGTGATATGTTTATGGGGGCCTTTATTCCGGGGCTGTTGTTGGTGGGTTTGTATATTCTGTACATTCTTATTACGGCTTTGATCAAGCCAGAAAAAGCGCCACCAGTGCAATATGATGGCAATTACGACCGTCAGTTTGCTCTCAAGGTGGCTTGGTCATTGTTGCCACCCTTGGCACTTATTTTTGTGGTGTTGGGTTCTATTATTCTCGGTATTGCTACGGTTAACCAGGCCGGTGCTGTGGGTGCTGTGGGGGCCATGATCATGGCCGGTTACCGTTTACATGATAAAGAGGAGCGGCGTTATACGCCTGCCTTGATTGCCATATTAGCGGTTGTGGCGATTGCTATTATTCTGTCTTACTATGATATCAATGTAAAAAGCATCCATACCACTGATGATGCCATAGGTGTGGCGTTGGCGACTATTGCTGTCGTGGCCCTGTTGATAGGCGTTGCATGGAGCGGTTGGCGAGTATTCAGAACCGAAGACACGTTACATGGGGTAATGTTGGAGACATCCAAGACCACCTCCATGGTATTTATTATCCTTATTGGTGCGGCCATGCTGACTTCGGCCTTCCGTGCCTTTGGTGGTGAGGAGTTGGTAAAGGACATGCTGACCAGTTTGCCCGGTGGCTTCTGGATGCAGTTCTTTGTGGTCATGTTGGTGATTTTTATCTTGGGCTTTTTCCTAGACTTTATTGAGATTGCCGTGGTGGTGGTGCCGATTGTAGCGCCCATCTTGTTAGCTGACCCATCGGCTAACGTTACGGCAGTATGGTTGGGTGTGATGATTGGTTTGAATATTCAAACTTCTTTCTTAACCCCACCCTTTGGCTTTGCCCTCTTCTATCTACGTGGTGTGGCCGACAAGGTGGTGAAGACCCTGTCAATTTATAAGGGCGTAGTACCTTTTATCGGGTTACAGATTTTGGCTTTGGTGATTACCGGCATGATGCCGTCCCTAGTGAATTACCTGCCTAATCGTACTTATTTGACGTCTGAGTCTGCACCGCCACCAATGAATCCTCGCATTCAACCTTGCTTAGAAGCGGATGTGTTGCAGTACTATGCGGCTAACCAGCAGGTATTGCAGGCGGCCATTGATACCATGGCCCAGCGTGATATGACGTATTTGCCTGAGGACGTGCGCCAGCTAATGGATACCAGTTTGCAACAAGCAGGTTCGGTATTTAACAAAGTGCAGGCTATTCATGTGGCGGCGGCCGGTGTTGCAGCCTATACGCCTGACTATGCACCATTGCATAGGGAATCCCGTGCTATCGAAGCTCGTATCCGCCGTGCGGAGAAAGAGCTGAAGGAACTAGCGGTGCAGATTCGTCGTTTGGACGATACGCCGCAAGAACTTAAGCAGAAGCGCATCATGCAGGATCGCGTAATAGAGCTAGAAGTATTAGTTGCTGAATTGCAGGTGACGATAGCGCCGCAATGGTCTGAGGCGCGGGCTGAATATGTTAGCTTAAGCAAAGCCGAAACCAAGGCGCGTCGCGATTACCGCAGTACTGTGGATGAATCCTATCAAACCATTATTGATATGCGTTTGGTTATTGAGGATGTCGATGCCGTGGTTGCTGCTTTGCCTGCGGTACAGGCTTTGTATGCTGTCATTGATGGGCAGAAAGCCAAGCCAGCTATGGCTGCGATCAAGGTGCAGGAAAAAGCTTTGGCGGCGCTAGCAGGCGTCAGCAAGGCCAAGGGCAAGTTGTCAAAGGCACGCCGTGCCTTGAAGGGTAGTAAATACAACCCTGCAAAAGCCCGCGCCTACTTGGATGAAGCGGTAGCCATGCTTGAGCAGCAAATTGCTTGGCGTCAGCGCGCAGCAATAGACCTGATGCCGGCCTTGGTGACTTATGACCAGGCTATTGCTAGTACTATTGGTTTACGTTTACAAGAACGCATGCCTTTGGCGCTTGCTAAGTCGGTTTCTGCTTGCATGTCTAATCACAAGGATATATCCTTGCACTTTTAAATAGTTTCAAAGGTAACTATCTTGTCTGATAATCAACGCGCTGCTGGCTTACAAGAGCTGGCGGCAGTTTTTGCTGACCAATTTACACTTAACCAAAGCACCCGAGATGAACATTCCCATGGTGAAAGCTATCCCCATGGCCCCCTTGTAGAGGGTGTTTTGTTTGCTAGTTCTACCGATATGGTGGCGCAAGCGGTGTCGATATGTGCTGAGTTTGGTATTCCAGTCATTCCCCATGGAGTGGGCTCGTCCCTTGAAGGTCACCTAGTGCCAGTTAACGGTGGTATTAGTATTGATCTGACAGAAATGGCACAAGTTTTGGAAGTTAACGGCGAAGACTTTGATTGTTTAGTGCAGGCAGGTGTGAGTCGCGAGCAGTTAAACCACGAGCTACGCCACCAGGGTTTATTCTTCCCCATAGATCCAGGTGCCAATGCTAGTATTGGTGGCATGTCGGCAACGCGCGCTTCCGGTACCAATGCCGTGCGTTACGGCACCATGAAAGACGTGGTGATTGGTCTGACAGTGGTTAACGCCCAAGGTCAGGTGCTGCACACGGGTGGCCGCGCCAAAAAGAGTTCCGCAGGCTATGACTTAACGCGCCTGTACGTAGGTTCTGAAGGTACTCTCGGCATTATTACTGAAATTCGTTTGCGCTTATTTCCAATACCAGAACAAATATCAGCCGCCGTGTGCGCCTTTCCTACTATCAAGGCCGCTGCCGATACGGTGGTGGAATGCATGCAAATGGGTATACCTCTAGCGCGTGTTGAGCTGCTTGACGAAGTACAGATGCAAGCCTGTATTAACTATTCTAAGTTGCAAGGCTTCGATGCAGCACCAACCTTGTTCTTCGAGTTCCATGGTACAGAGTCCAGTGTCGCAGAGCAGATCAGCTTAGTAGAAGAAATTAGTGCTGGCCATGGCGGTAGTCTGTTCCGCTGGGCGAAAACCCAAGAAGAACGCAATGAGTTGTGGGCTGCGCGGCATAAGGCTTACTTTGCTGGCATTAGCTTGCAACCGGGATGGCTAGCTTTATCCACCGATGTTTGTGTGCCTATCTCACGTTTAGCAGAGTGTATTGTTGCAGCAAAAGAATTGGCTACACAGGAAGGCCTTTTGGCACCCATTGTTGGCCATGTGGGTGATGGTAATTTCCATGTCTTGGTACTGCATGATCCCAATGATCAAGCCATGATCGATCAGGCCACCGCCTACGCTAGTAAAGTGGTAGAACTGTCTTTAAGCATGGGCGGTACTTGTACCGGTGAGCATGGCGTTGGTTTACGCAAGAAAAAATATCTGCCCAAGGAGCTAGGTGCCGAAGCCGTTGCTACCATGGCCGTGATTAAACGTGCCATGGATCCACAAAATATACTCAACCCTGGTAAAATTATTGATATTTAGATTGATA
>DPHB01000036.1:12651-13955 GCA_003521845.1 Oceanospirillaceae bacterium
ATTGATATTTAGATTGATAGCGTCAGGTCGTTATATGGGTTAGTGCTAGCCTTTAGAATGGGTTAGAATATTAAGGCATTCAGGCAACAGCCAGCAAATAGTCAAGCTAAGGTAACTAACCCAGTGACCAACGATCTGTTTAAAACCCTGCAAGATACCTACGAAAAACTGCGCAAGTCGGAAAAGAAAGTGGCCGACTATGTGATGCAACAACAGTCTGCCGTAGTACAAATGCGTATTGTCGATTTAGCCGCCGCGGCGGCCGTGAGTGAGCCTACCGTGGTACGCTTTTGTCGTGCTTTAGGCTTTGACGGCTTTCAGGACTTTAAACTGACCTTAGCGCAAAGTGTTGCCACCAATAACTCTTATCAGCAATTTCGTTTAGATAGCCGTGACTCGGTGGAAGAGTTCAAAGAAAAAATCTTTGATTCGACCATGGGCAATTTAATGCGCGTCAAGAATGACCTGGATGCCGACAAGCTAGAGCATGCCATTTTGGCTTTGGCGAAAACCCGGCGTGTTGACTGTTATGGCTTTGGTGCATCGGCCCCTATCTGTAGTGATGCACAGCATAAGTTTTTCCGTTTGAATATGTTCGCTACAGCGTATTCAGATCCACACTTACAAACGATGGCTGCCGTTACCTTGCAAGCAGGTGATGTGGTGATTGCTATCTCGCAAACTGGCCGTACACGGGACCTATTGCATACTACGCAGCTGGCATTGGATGCCGGTGCTACCGTTATTGCCCTGTGTCCAAGTGACACGCCTTTAGCCAAATTGGCCCATATCCCCCTGTTTATTGACTTGGAGGGTGACAAAGAATTAGGCACACTCATGTCTTCCCGCATCACTCAGATGGTGGTTATAGATGTTTTGGCAGTGGGGGTAACGATGAAGTTGGGTGCCGAAACCATGGCCCACTTGAAGACCATCAAGCGCTCGCTCAAGGTGCTGCGTACGCCTAGTAAAAGGAAATAGGTAGATAGGTGGGTAAGTTAAAGTTGATCTAGGAGCTAGCTAATCGTATATACGTTTAGCTATCAACAAAAGGATCTTTGGCTTTCTCTTGTTCTGCTTCTGCTTCTGCTTCTGCTTCGGCTACTTCGGTAACGGCTTCAGCTTGTTCTGCCGCTGGCTCAGTTGCATCGCTAACTGCAAAGTCTTCGAAAGCGTCGTTCTCAGCTTGTTCTTCAGCTTCGGGCTCGTCAAATTCTTCAGGTTCATCGAACTGTTCTGGCTCGTCAAATTCTTCCTGTTCATCGACTTCTTCAGGTGCCTCAAGTTCTTCAAGTTCTTCAAGT
>DPHB01000036.1:14181-19202 GCA_003521845.1 Oceanospirillaceae bacterium
CGAATTCTTCAGGTTCTTCGAATTTGTCTGGTTGGTGAGATTCTTCAGATTCTTCAAGCCCTGCTGAATCATCTAATACTTCCTGTGGCTCAGGTGAATTAGCATCATCTTCTGATTTTTCGTCGTCGAACAAGGACAGTAAAGAGCGGCGTACATCTTTACGCATTTCAATAGATAGCTCGGTAAATAGTTCGCTCAGGTAAACCAGATTATCACTAGCGCTAGGTTGTTGTTGAATGGCCTGTGTTAGTGCCGCAGTGGTATTGGTAAGCCCTTGTACTTGGCCTTCAAGTTTATCTAGGCGCGTATAAATTTCGCGTAGATAAACGCTAGGCGGTACCGCATTATGCTGGTAACTAATTTGTACGCCTTGGGCCGAAAGCGTTTGGCTGATCGTTTCTGCAGCATCTTGATCGGTGGCAGATATGGCAAATTCACGCTCTAAAAAACCACGTGCCATATCTTCGTCAAAGCTGGTTGCTTGGCAAAGTGCGGCAATGGCGGTTTCTAGGTCTGTATCCTTAGTAAGGGATTCAAAATATAAATATGTCTTGGCCATGGGGCTAACTCTTGCTGAGATCTATCAGCGCTTTGTTAAACGGTAGAAGCTAGGCGTCTTGGTTCGCTATCAGTTTATATATCGACTAGTTTAACAGGAACTTGAGTGTTTAAAATACTATTTGGCCTAACTGTGAATAGACGTCATAGCTTAAGTAAAGGCGTGATAATGGTGAAGCTAGGCCATTGGCAAGGCGCTGGCGGAAGATTCCGGCATGTATTCTCGCGCAATCAGCTTGGCTATTTGCAAGGTAGTTTGTACGGTAATAATAATCTGTTGCTGATTCATAAACCGAGTGATCACTAGTGGGTTAAGCGCTTCGGTCATGTCGGATACATTTTCTAGGTCGTTGATCAACACCATATGCTCAAGGTCGTTTTTGATGCCGGACAGTGCCAGATAGATTTTTTTGGAATGAGAATTGACGATTTTCTGTTCTTTGATACGTTTGTGCACGCGGGTGTAGCGCGCGTCTTCTTGGTACCAAGCATTGAGTTGGGTGTTTTTGCGGTTTAGCTCTTTTACATACACCTGCACCTTTTGCATGGTTTCAATATAGCTAACAATGCTTACTGC
Organism: Oceanospirillaceae bacterium; assembly: GCA_003521845.1. Lineage (GTDB taxonomy): Bacteria > Pseudomonadota > Gammaproteobacteria > Pseudomonadales > Balneatricaceae > Njordibacter. Next base: position 15,317 of record DPHB01000036.1, read on the forward strand.
GGCGGTTTGGTTGAGGCTGTCTTTGGCGGATAAGTTTTTTAGTACACCAACGATTTTAAGATACTTATTGTCATCTTTATCAAAATTGGTGTGCATTTCTTTATGCACACCGCGCACTAGTTCAGTCATTTTATTGAGGTGAACGAGCTTGTGGCCGGTGGCATTGCTGGCTTTATCCTCAAGCAGTTTTATCTGCGAGTCGAGCCATTGAAATTCTTCGAAAACCATAATTACTTCATACATGGGTGCCGCACTAAAGGCTTAATGTAACGCATATTTTGCTAATAATGAAGCTGCATTAGCGCATTTATGTTATTCATCGGACACTTCTCGCAGAACTTTAGGGCAAGCACTAGGCAGCCTTGGTTTACAAGCTGATTTATTACTGCCATAGTGGCCCCTGATTGTTGATAGACCATCGGTTGTGGTGATTGCAGGGGAAGGAAACGGTGATAAGTGCAGTATTCGGTAGACTAATAAAGGCCTGTTTGCATACCAGTAGGTGGTTGCTGGGTTTGGTGTTTATAATGCCAGCGCTGATGGCACAAGCTGAAGTCATTACTAGTTCAGAATTCGATAATATCAGTGTTACCCATGCGCAAGACGAGCGCGGTTATGATTTCTTACAAGTCTATATCCTGTCAGAAAACGGTACTTCCTATTTAGGCTTGGAGTGCGATGTAGATCGCCGTTTGCAAGCATTTGTGATTTTGCCCAATGGCAGTGTATTTGATAAGCCTGAGCAAATTATAAACGTTGCCAATGCGCAGCCAATGCAATATTCCACCCGCGCCAGTGTGCGCATACTAGCCAGTGGTGGTGCTTTTCTATTGGTGAATGCCACAGCCGAAAATCCAGAAAAACGGCCCTTAGCCTTGATGCAACAACTTGCTGCGCTAGGTTTTATTGAGTTGTACATGCCCTATGTGGACGGTGGTTTTGAAGATAGTTATTCCACCACGTCTAACAGCCGAGTGTTTCATGACGTGGCGGAATTTTGTGGCGAGATTCTATAGACTTATCAGGCCACAAGGCGCTTAAACAAGCGTCCATCAATGATGAGCAACGCCGTGGCAATGACGGCTGCACCAGCCAACTGGTATGAGGTAAGTTGATCGTCCATCACCAACCAGCCCAAACACGACCCAGAAATGGGGATTAATAGTGTTACTAGCATGGCATTGCTGGCGCCGGATTTGCTGAGAATATCAAAAAACAATACATAAGCAAAAGCCGTACCTACCACAGCTAAGCCCACGAGTGCCAAAATAATGCTGGTTGGTGGCATGCTAGTGGGTAGGGCAATGCCCGTTACTATTAGTACCAGTACCATAATGCCAGACGATGACAAGAGTTGGCAGGTTGCCGATTTTACCGGTGCAATGCCTGTCAAATTGAGCTTACCCCATAAGCCAGCGAAAGCATAACTAGCTGCCCCAGCCAAAGCCAAGACAATACCAATACTGCCATGACTAGCAAAAGACAAATCCCCGCCAAATAACAATACGGTGCCGGCAATGCCCGTGAGGCCACCTAAAATGCGACTAGGCGTTAGGGCTTCGGCGCCAAAGGCCGCCATTACCGCGAAGGTAAATACCGGTGTCATGGCATTGATAATAGAAGCAAGGCTAACGCTGATATAAACCTGAGAATAAAATATAGCGCCAAAAGGGATGACATTATTGAGTAGGCCCATAACTAAGAATGGACGCCACTCCCGCAAGGTTTGGGGTAGGTGTAAGCCAACTACTTTTAACACTACCAGCATAACCAAAGCAGCCAAAGATACGCGTATCGCCACTGCCCACAAGGGGTGAATATAGTCTACGACCATACCCGAAAATAGGTAAGCACCACCCCATACAATGGAGAGTAAAATGAGCTTGGCGATTTGTTCGTTAGTCATCATGTGTCGCTCTTGCGTTAACTAGCTGGGCTAGCTGTTTGTTGTAGGCTGGCGTCGTTGCGTAGCAGGGCTTGCTTGCGGTCTGTGCCCCAGCGATAGCCACCCAAGCTGCCGTCGCTGCGCAATACCTTGTGGCATGGTATGAGCACACCAATGGTATTTTTGGCACAGGCTGAAGCTACGGCCCGCACCGCTTTTGGCTTGTTGATGCCGTTGGCTACTTGGCTATAGGTGGCGGTAGCATTAGGCGGCAACTGTAGCAGGAATTCCCATACCTGTATTTGGAAAACGGTACCGCGCATATCCAAAGGCAAGTTTGGCTTATCATCCCCATGGCTGATGTGTTGATTAAGGGCGTTGATCCAAGCGGCGAGCAGAGGGCTGTTTTGATTGTCCGATGGCACGATGGTAGCGGCTTTGAATTCCCTATGAATAGCTTCAATCAAGGCGGCGTCACTGTCACCAAACTGAGCAAAGCAGACGCCCTTATCAGTAGCGGCCATGGCTAACTTGCCAAGCTTGGTGTTACACACCGCGTAGGCTATGACTTGCCCTTGGCCAGCCTTTTGATAGGCCTTGGGCGACATGCCTAGGTTGCGCCCTGGTACGCCATAGACCCGACTAGTGGAGCCGAAACCAGCAGCATAAATGGCTTCACTAGTGGCGTTGCTGGCCTGCAGTGTTTGCTTGTATATGCCTAGGCGAATAGCATCTTGGTAGGCTTTGGCCGACACACCAAAGGCCTGTTTAAACTGGCGTTGCAGATAGCTTGGCGACAGCTCAACCATCTGCGCTAACTGTTGTAGTGTCAGCTTGTCCTGCGCATGGGCCTCAATATAGCGCGCGACCTTGAGTAGGCGGTCTGCACTCAGGTTTGCGGCCATGTTTGTGGGTGCAGATGTTGGCATACTAGCCCCTAAGCAAATATATATGTCACCACTATAATGGCAATACCAGTAGGATAATATCCGTTTTTTGCACTTGTTGGTGGTTTCAGTGTTTTTTAAAACCAGGCCTTGAGATAGCTTTCTACCTGTTTAACGGCGCTGTGTTTGGCCTCACCACTACGGGTGAGGCTAGACCAATGCAGGCTAAGGCCTTGTTCACTTAGTGGTATAGCCACCAGTCTGCCAGCATCGATAGCGCCCTGTACTGCCCATTTGGATAAAATACTGATACCTAGGTCTGCCGCAACTAGTTCGACAATAGCATCGCTCATTTCCACCAGTTTCATGACTCTTGGTGACACGCCAGATGGACGAATAAAGCGTTCAAATTCAAAGCCAGGGTGTGAATCACGACTATAAGACAGATAAGTTTCTTGAGCTAAATCTAACGGGTCGATAAAGGCATTTTGCGCTAGATGATGATGTGGGCTTACGAGCAGCACCAATTGATCATCAAACAGTTTTTGTACAGCCAAGCCACTGTGCTCAAATAGGCCTGGTGCGAGTACTAGGTCAACCTCGCCTTGCAATAAGCTGTGGGTGGGGGTGCGATTTGCTGAGGCCACTAGTTCTATTTGAATATTAGGGTGTTGGTTGCTGAGGCCATGAATGAAGTCGGCCATCCAAGAAAAATGATTGTAAGCCGCTATACCAATACGTACTAAGTGCTCTGTATCATCGGCCCATTGCTCAAAATCCGCTTCCGCGCGCTCTAGCACGGGAATAATATGCAGCGACGTTTGCGTTAGGGCCGCGCCAGCGCTGGTGAGTTTTAAGCGCCTACCCACACGCTCAAACATGGCACCACCTAGGCGGCGTTCAGCTTCTGCTAAGCGGTGACTCAGTGCTGATTGGCTAATGCCCAAGCGGTCGGCAGCACGATATACCGTGCCTTCGTGGTGTAGGGCGTGAAGCACTTGCCAGTGTTTTATTTCCAGTCGCATAAGGAACCTTCGGTGGCGAATTTGTGGCTTACCAATTGATGCGGTATATTAATCTAATATGCTAATTATTCACTTTTTTATTAATCTTT
>DPHB01000036.1:19350-19553 GCA_003521845.1 Oceanospirillaceae bacterium
ACTTTTTTATTAATCTTTGTCCAGTTAAATTAGCCGCCTGTTAAACCGGCTTTCACTGATAGGACATAGGCTATGAAACAATCGGGTATGTGGCTAGTTATTGCCTCGGCATGTGGTTTTGGTTTGAACCCTATGTTGGCGCAACTGTTATATGGTTTGGGTTTTGATTTTCAGTTAGTGACCCTGTATCGGTTTTTGATCCC
>DPHB01000036.1:19710-30965 GCA_003521845.1 Oceanospirillaceae bacterium
GATCCCCGCCGTGCTATTGCTGCCCATGGTGCGTATCAAACGCTTGGAACTGAGCGAAGCTGGGCGTATGTTTGCCTTTGGTGTGGCCAATGCCTTGGCGATGCTGGCCTATTTTAACGCCATTCAGACTATCGAGCCGGCACAAGCTATCTTTGTGTACTACACCTACCCTATTTTTAGTTTGCTTGTAGGTTGGCTGGTATGGGGCAAAAAGCCACGTCGTAATGGTGTGGTAGCCGGTGCCTTAATTTTGTTGGCGGCGTCCATGGTGTTGTCACCAGGACACTTGGCGGCTAAACATTATGGGGTACTGGTGAGCACCTTTTTAGCACCACTGGTGGTGGCTAGCCTAATACAATATCTGGCCAAGCCTAAGCGTAAGCTTGCGGTGATTCAGCGTATCAACATGAGCCTGTTGGGACACATGTTGGTGCTGTTACCCGTGGTGATCTGGCATGGTCCAGACCAATGGATGCCCGTTACCTGGCAAGGTGGTGTTTGGTTAGTGGCCTTGGCAGTGTTTGCCAGTGCCTTGCCCCAGTACTTGATGACTCTGGGCGTGGCCAAAGTTGGCTCCGAGCGCACAGCCATTGCTGGTGCTGCCGAAATGGTGGTGGCCATGCTTACGGGGACGCTAGTATTTGGCCATCAACTGAGCCAAGTGCAAATAACGGCCATGTTACTGGTGATGATTGCCATGAGCATACGCTTAGAGGATAGCCCGGCTTGGTCGCGCCCAGCCAAGGCATAACTAGCGTGGTTGCTCTGCTCTAGGTGGTTTGCTAATGTAAGGATCTGTTTTGACGTCCATATTGAGCCTATTGATTAAGTCACAGGTTAAGTTACAGGAGCTACTTAAATCATGCCGCACGATCACTCACATGAGCATACTGAACCACCTGCCGATCCGGCCTTGCGTGTTAAAGCCTTAGAATCTTTGTTGGTGGAAAAAGGCTTGGTTGATCCGGCTGCCCTAGATGCCCTAATTGATACTTACGAGCATAAGGTGGGGCCGCAAAATGGTGCCCAAGTAGTTGCCAAGGCGTGGACAGACCCAAGCTATGCCAAGTGGCTACAAGAAGACGCCACAGCGGCTATTGCCTCATTGCATTTTGTTGGCCGCCAAGGCGAACATATGCAGGCGGTTTTCAACTCTCCGGCAGAGCATAACTTAGTTGTATGTACTCTGTGTTCTTGCTACCCATGGCCCGTATTGGGCTTGCCGCCGGTGTGGTATAAATCGGCCCCTTATCGGGCCCGTGCTGTTAGTGACCCCCGTGGTGTGTTAACCGAATTTGGCACACAAATAGGTGAGGAGGTAAGCGTGCGGGTATGGGATTCTACCGCGGAGGCACGCTATCTGGTGATCCCCCAACGCCCTGCGGGTACCGATGGTTGGAGCCCAGTGCAATTGGCTAACATCGTTACTCGTAACAGCATGATTGGCGTTGAAATATTGCCGCCCCAAAGTAACACAACAACGCCGGAGGCCTAATATGTATGGTGGACATGATTTAGGTGGTATGGATGGGCTGGGGCCAATAAACCCACAAGCAGAAAACACAGAGCCGGTATTTCATAGTGCTTGGGAAAAGCGCGCTTTTGCCTTAACCTTGGCGACTGGGTTTTTGGGGCAGTGGAATATAGACGTCTCACGCCATGCTCGTGAACGCCAGCACCCGGCTGTGTACCTGACCAATAGCTATTATCAAACTTGGCTAGCAGGCCTGGATAATTTGCTGCAAGATACCGGTATGCTTGATAATCCCGACTTGCACGGCAAAGCCATCAAAGCCGAACAAGTGCATGGCATATTAAGTAAAGGTGGCCCAGTTGACCTGCCTCAGCAAGGTGAACCCGCGTTTGCCGTAGGTGATAAGGTACGAGTGACTTGGCAGCATACGACAGCGCATACACGTGTGCCTCGCTATGTGGCGGGACGCTTTGGGCGTATTCATGCAGTAAGAGGCTTTCATGTTTTTGCTGATGCCAATGCCCAAGGAGACAAGTACGGCGCTTTTTTATATAGCGTGGCTTTTAAGGCACAAAACTTGTGGGGGCCCGAGGCCAGTGCCCGTGATGTAATTTATTTAGATCTTTGGCAGCCACACTTGCAGGAGGCGCTATGACACCACAAACGGCTTTAAATCTACCCGGTTTGCCGAAAGACGAAGCCGGCCCAGTATTTGCTGAGCCTTGGCAGGCGCAAGCCTTCGCTATGGCTGTAAGTTTACATAGCGAAGGCCTGTATACCTGGCCAGAATGGGTTGCCACATTTAGCCAGCAGGTGGTGGCAGCTCAAAAACGCGGTGACCCAGATTTGGGTGATACCTATTATTTGCATTGGCTAGCCACCTTAGAGGCTTTGTGTACAAGCAAAACAGGCCTATCTTTATCCGCTTTGTTGCAGCGCAAAGAAGCTTGGCGGCAAGCCTATTTAAATACGCCGCATGGTCAGCCGGTGCAGTTAGGGTAATTAGCCGAAGTAAAACTAAAGTTGAGCAGTGACCGATGGCCAAGCTCTGGCATAAGGCTATACAATAGGCCGATAAAATATTTATTCCCAGCAAGGTGCTATATATGTCAGAAGAAAATCATCCAGCCAATGGGCGTTGGTATAGCGGTCTTTTGATCACGGTATTTACCCTGCTGATTGGTTACAACATATATCGCTTGGTGCAAATTCAAGACCCATGGATTTGGCGTCAATGGTTGACCGTAGTAGCAACCCTAGCTATAGGTTGGTTGTTGTGGCGTGAGCTAAGTAATTTTGCTAAGCCCAAAGACACGGACTAGTCATCTTTGGCCAGTGTGAGTAGCCATTAACGAATTTCGGCGATGCTGTATTTTTTATGCCTCACCATAGGCGTGATTAAGGCATAGCCTTGCATCTGTAGTTGTACCAAATCGGTCGGGGCAGAAGGCACCGCAGTCACAAAATCGTACAAATCTTCTAGCTGATAGTCATAGTCTTTAGCCGCGAGCTTACAAACTCTAAATTCTACCCCTAAAGAATGGTAATAGCGCATGCGCTCTACGGATTCGCGATACTTTTCATAGTTGTGCTTGGCCAAGGTAACGATTTCGGTACCATGAATCATGACGATCACGTCCATCATTTCGGGTGCCATGTTGTAGGGTTCATCCAACAACGGGTTGATGGTGGCACGCACCCAATAAAGGGCCGAGCCAATATGTCTTGGGTCGTCAAAATAGAAGTCGAAAACCACTTGTGGTTCTTCGTATTCGGGGGTGATTTCTTCTGCCGCTTGGGCATTGACACTCGACAGGGCGAAAGTCATTAGCAACCACCAGACCTTATATAAACTAGACATAAAACCACCTCCTTACAATTAGAGCGTGTTATCAGCATACGCCTAGCCGCACGAAATTAACAATGTTGTTAGTGACTAAACCCTTGATGAAGCCAAATTTGTTACTCAGTTTGTAAACCTGAATTTGTTTGGCTAGTTGGGTTCAAATTGCAAATGAATGTTGACGTGGGAACCATCGTCTATGCCTTCTTGCTTGCGTATGGCGGCCTTTATCGGCAATACATAGGTATTGGCTTTGCTATCGGGAAAAATAGAAGTTTGCCATTCAGATTGACCAATTTGTACCTTCACCCGTACGCTACCAAAACCATGGCGCAGGCTTTGCATGGACTTAATCCAGCGTGAGGTGTCCACGGGCAGGCTGGCAAAATACCAGGCCGCCTTGCCTTGGTATTTAACCACAGTTGCATCAAAGCTGGTTTCTAAATACATGTTTTTAACGCCTTAGAGGTTGGTTTGAGTGTAGCACAGGATGGCTGACAAAATGTGTACTGGTAATCGCCACCAGTATGCTATAACTTGGCCAAGACTTTTGAATATTACCCATGCGAGAGAATGCTTGTGCTGACCTTATTTGTTACTGCCTTTATGTTAGGCCTGCTGTTCAATGCTGCCCCTGGCGCCGTATTTGCTAAAACTATTAGCGAAGGCGCAAAGGGTGGTTTTAAGCCAGCCTTAGCTGTACAAATAGGGTCTTTGGTGGGTGATGCCTTGTGGGCTATTTTAGGGCTTTTGGGGATTGGCTTGTTGTTGCAGCTAGATGTCATTCGCACACCGGTAGCCATTGCCGGTATCGCTTACCTTTTGTGGTTGGCATGGGATAACTGGCAAGAAGCCAAAACTGAATTTAGCGTTGGCGAAATTGATGATAACCCGCTAGTGAAAAAGGCCCTGCGTGACGGCATGATGTTGTCACTCACCAATCCACAAAACATCGCTTACTGGGCTGCCCTAGGTAGTGCTATGGGAGCCGTGGGTGTAGCCAACCCCGATGTCGGCGACTACGGTATTTTCTTTGCTGGCTTTATGGTGAGTTCTATCGTTTGGTGCTTTTTTTGTGCCGCCTTGGTGGATCAAGTCTTTAAACGTTTGGGCTTTGGTTGGGCTAAGCTCACTTATCAAGCTTGTGCCGTAGCCTTCTTGTACTTGGCTTATGCTTCGGCACAGGACCTTTGGCAGCAAACAGCACTTGTTGCCTAAAAAGAGGTAGTCTTAAACGCTACCTTCTTTTTCGATCACTAGTACTCGCGCCGCGCCAATAGGGTGGGCCACATGTTCGGTGCCAATAGAAGCATAGAAAATATCACCGACCTGCATGATCACCGATGCTTCTTGAGCATCTTGACGATAGAACATTTCCACTTCACCATCGAGCACCACAAACACCTCTTCACCATCATTGATATGCCACTTGTAAGGCTTGTCTGTCCAATGCAGGCGTGTAGTTACGCCGTTCATCGATGCTATGTCTAGGGCATCCCAAGGGTTATCGGGGGTGAAGTCTTTACTTTTAATGATATTCATAGGGTTGTTGTGCGATCCTTGCTGTTAGAATAAATCAAGATACAAAACATTATGCGTATGGCCCGAGACAATGCAAATAAATAACCTACACGAATTAGGTTGGAACAACTACTTTGAATCGCTAATTGACCTTGATGAGCGAGAAGCCGTGCTGCCATTTAGAGTAGTATCGGTGGAACGTAACCTGATTGAATGTCTCGGCTTAGACAGCGAATACAAGCCACACAGCTTGCAGCTATCGACCTATTTTTGGCGCAACGAACTGCCAGAAGATCATCCCGCCATTGGTGATTGGCTGCTAGTTAACCATGATCTAGAGCCGCAAAAGCTGCTGGATCGTAATACCTTGATAAAGCGTAAGGGTGCCGGTAAAGAAGCCTTTGTGCAGCTGATTGCCGCCAACATAGATACCTTGTTTATCGTTACCTCCTGTAACCAAGAATTCAACATCAACCGCATAGAGCGCTATTTATCGATTGCTGCTGAATCTGATATCTACTGTGTGCTGGTGCTAACCAAAATGGACCAGTGTGAAGACACGAGTGTTTATACCGATGTGGTTACGCACAACTACCCACAGTTGCCCGTGGAATTGGTCAACGCCATTGCCCCCGAAACTCTGGACACCTTACAAAAATGGGTGCGCCCTGGCCAAACCGTTGCCCTTCTGGGTTCTTCCGGTGTGGGCAAGTCCACTATTATCAACGGGCTGCTTGGTGAAGTAGAACAAGAAACCGGTGGTATTCGTGAAAGTGATAGCAAAGGTCGCCACACGACCACGTCCAGAAGTTTGCATCGTTTACCTGGCGGAGGACTGTTGCTAGACAACCCGGGCATGCGTGAGCTGCAAATTGTTGATAGCGAAGCCGGTATAAAAAGTACCTTTGCCGACATCGATAGTTTAGCTGCTAAGTGCCGCTTTAAAGATTGCCAGCATGTCACTGAGCCAGGCTGCGCAGTACTTGCACAAGTAGAAGCAGGCGAGCTGGAACAACGCCGTCTAGATAACTACCACAAGCTGATGTCCGAGCAAGAGCGTAATAGTGCTACAGTAGCCGAACGCCGCCACCAAGACAGAGCCTTTGGAAAGTTTATTAAACATGCTCAGGCTAGCTCACGGCAGTTCAAAACCAACAGCTAGTCTGATCAAATATATTGCATATACTCAGCTTAAGTTTGCTGGTATCGTGGCCCTTCGATCTTACTGGGCTTGTCCTGAGTCCAGTAGTGGTTTCGGTTGACTGTGACACAGGAGGCTTATCATGAGCCTGAGTAGTTCCCGTTTGGCTAGTCTATCTGCCAATACTATCGGTATTTTGTGTGCCATTGGTGCTGCCCTGTTCTTCTCCTTGAACGACGCGGTGATTAAGTCTCTGAGTAGCACTTATGCGCTGCATCAAATCATTTTGATTCGCGCTAGCATTGGCTTGTTAATATTGCTGAGTTTGTTGCTGTTTTCTGAACAAAAATTCAAGTTACTCAAAACCCGAAATCTGACTAAACACTTGATGCGCGGTGCCTGTGTAGTATTTGCCAATATGCTGTTCTTTTTGGCCTTGGCGTCTATGCCCTTGGCCGATGCCGTGGCTATCTTCTTTATCAGCCCGGTGATTATCACCCTTTTTTCTATTATCTTTTTAGGTGAGAAGGTCGGGCCTCACCGTTGGCTGGCAACTCTACTTGGCTTTATTGGCGTGATGATTATGGTGCGCCCAGGTAGTGAAAGCTTCCAGCTGGTGTCCTTGCTACCCATTGCTTCGGCTGTTTGTTATGCCACGCTGCATATACTAACCCGTTCCATGCGTGGCACCGAGTCTGCCGGCACCATGATCTTTTATATCCAAGTGACCTTTGTCATCGTCAGTATGTTGATGGGGCTAACCTTGGGTGATGGTCGTTACGCCCCTGCGGACATCCCATCTTTGTATTTTTTGCTGCGCCCCTGGGCCGAGCTGCAAATGCAGCATTGGGATATATTTTTGATCGTGGGTGTGGCTAGTGCTGCAGGTGGTTATTTAATCAGTCAAGCTTATCGACAAGCGGAGGCCGGTTTGGCGGCCCCCTTTGAATACATAGCACTGCCTATGTCTATTTTTTGGGGGATCACCTTATTTAATGAATGGCCAAGCCAGATTGATTTGCTAGGTATGGGGCTGATTTTGGTTAGCGGTTTGTACACTATTTGGCGTGAGACTTTGCTAGGTAAGCGCTTGAGGATAGCTAAGCCGCGACGCCGGTAACGAGTACCTTAATCCTCATATCTAAAACTGTGCTAACATGTGTAATGACAATAATGATTTGATTAATGGAGGCGTTGTGGAGACTAGAGTTCAGTTTCGTGTTGATGAAGAAACCAAGCTATTAGCGCAGAAAGCCATTGCGCGGCAGGGAACTACTTTGAGTGATGCTTGCCGTAAACTTGCTGAACAATTAGCTGAAGACCAACGCAAGTACGAAAATCACGATACTTGGATAACCGAACAAGTGAATCAGGCATTTGATCGTATTGATAGCGGCGAAGCCAAGTTTGTTACACATGGAGAGGCGAAAAGTATTATGGCAGAGCGTAAAGCAGCCATTCGCAAAAAGGCTGTTTGATGCGCTTAGAATGGGAAATTCAAGCCTTAGGCGATCGCGCTGATATATTCGAATTTATCTATCAATTCAGCCCGCAGGCTGCTGAGCGGACTGATGAAATCATAGAAGCTAAAGCAGAGTTGCTTTTAATTCAGCCTTATATGGGGATTGAGAAGCAAGGGCGTCCTGGCCGTAGTTTGATTGTTACAGAAGTTTCAATGATCTTGGCATACGCTATTGATCAGCAGAACGAGGTTGTAAGGATAGTTCGAGTGTTTCATCAAAAACAAAAGCAACCCTAGCGCTATGCTTAGCTCACAGCATAAATATAGCTTTGCTCAAAGAACGCAGCCCCTCCTGTGGTAGTAACTTTATTTATGATGGTTGTTTTACCGGCAAGACAATTGCTGGTGCTGGAGTTACAGCCGCCTTGTTACGTAGTAATGGGGTTTTGGTGTTTAGTGGAGAACAACTGGAGTTAGCAAAAGAAGCTGATATATTGGCAGAATAGAAATTACTAGTTATCACTTAGGAGATTGAAAGTGTATTTGCCAGCCCATTTTGTAGAAAAGAATCCTAAGGTGATTGAGAAAATTGTAGCCGAAAACCCACTAGCTACAATAATTGCCACAATCAAGTCAGAGCTTAAAATCAATCATATTCCGTTGCAGCTTACGGATGATAATAAACTTATTGGGCATGTTGCCGCCAACAACGAAATTGCGTTCTGTGAAGACGGGCAACTAGTAACAGCCGTGTTTAATGGCGAAAATGCTTATATATCTCCTAATTGGTACCCAACCAAATTTAAGGATCACAAAAAGGTACCAACCTGGAATTATCAAGTTGTGCATATGTCCGGCACATTGACTGTATTAACTGATGTAGAGAGCAAGTTAGCTGCGGTAAGTAGCCTCACTGATTGGCAAGAAGGCTTAACTAATGGTGAAGACGCCTGGAGACTATCAGACGCTCCTGAAGACTTTATAGCACAGTTAGTTAACTTCATTGCAGTCATCGTTATTGATATAGATAAAATTGAAGCCAAATCCAAAGTGGACCAACACCGTGAAGCAGTAGACTTTGCAAGTGTCACTGAAATATTGAAGCAAGCCGGTAAGAAATTTATCTATGAGGAATAACGGGATTGGCCCGCACGAATGCGTTTAATTTGATGCGGATAGTTAGACCTATCTATATAATCTGCGTGTAAACTAGCAGGCTAAGCCCTTTATTGGAAATTTGATTTAAAGTGATTGTTCGTAATGTGTTGATAACCCTCTGGTTGCTGTTGGGCATGGTGCCCAGCATTTATGCTAACCAGATGCCGACTCATAAATCCTTAGCTGATCTGACTATCCCTGAGGGTTGGCAACTTATTGATAATTTGAAGGTCTTTAATCAAGAGCGGCTAGCTCATATTAGGGGCACCCACGACGACTATAAAGTCTTTGATAAGGTTTGTTTCGATTTACTGGCGGCTTGGCAAAGCTATGCCAATGTAACGGCGATACCTGAGTTGGCAAAACTACAGTATTGCCAACAAAAGTTGAATGTTTATGGCTATGCAGGTTTTCAGCCAGATGCGCCTCATGTGCCGCCAGAAATTCAAGAACTATATTTGTTGTGGTCACAATCAAATGCGCTGATACCGCCTATTGATCGCTCGAAGGGCAGGTTTCGCCAATATTCCCATATTACTAATGCCGCACTAGGCTCTTTTGCCGCCTATTATGCTGTTTTCTATGATTATTTTGATTACTCTGAGTTACAGCGTGATCTAGTTGAACGGATGTTTGTTGGCAATTTGCTCTACGTTGAGCCAAAACACTTACTCGATACTAATGATTCTGTTTGCGATGCAGATAATTTAGATGTGACGATCAGCGGGTTATCATCTGGTGTTATTTCTGGAAATGCTTGTGGTAGTGCTCATTGGTCTTTAATTCAAGGTGAGCTGCTACTTGGGCTAAAATTAGGCAATGAAGCGTTATTTAGTAAAGGTCTTGAATCAATTGATTGGTTGTTGAACTTTTTCGCTGTGGATGGCGCTTATTTACCATACGTCATAGGTACAAAGGGAGATGCTTATGGAAACTTGGTTACCGTTCCACAGTATCTAGGTGTGTTTACAGAGGTGTTTGCGACGCTAGGATATGACTTCCTAAAGCACAAGTTGCCATCAGGTAAAACGGTAAAAGAGATATTAGACGGTTTGGTGAATGTTTTTGCTAATCCAGAGCTTTTAAAGCAGTACATAGAATCAGGCTCGGGTAACCAGAGCGCAATAAATTGGCAAGTGTCCGTATATACAGCAAGACCTCCAGCGTCTAAATTTCGCCTTAAGCACTCTAAGCTATACGATATGGATTTTAGTCAATTGAATTCAGCTACAGCACTTAGATTGGCATCCTATAGTTGGATTGAATTTGCTCGCCAGTCGGCACGATATGTAGATGAATATAGGCCAGATCTAGCTCAATATCGGCGGGTGGATTATATTGCACATGGAATAAATGGACGCGGTGTTGATATGATTACGGCATACTCAGTGCTTGATCCTTATATGCTATATGAAGCCAATCACTTGTCTCACACCGGGGCGCCAATTAGCCTTACCCAAAATAAGCAGGGTGGCTCTTCTTTTGTTTATGTGCCTAAATCAAAGCGCGCGCAAGCCTATGTTTCGGCAAGCCAGCGAGTGAAACCTATAACACCTGAAGAACACTTACAAGCCTTGGCTCTTGAACTGACGGGTGGTACACCTGAGGACGCCCAATCTGGTGCCCAATTTGGGGTTGTGGAAGATGGCCGACAGCAGTTTGATATTGATTGGTATCTGATAAGGGCAGGCACCAATGTAAACGAGCCGCAGCTAGTGGGTACTGACCAGATAATAATTACCGACAACTCTGCCCAGTTAGTGTTATCAGATAAGCACTTTTTCCCTAGTCGAGACTCTCGGGGCAAACTTCAAATTTGGGTGTTAAATAGCCAAACAATCGCCATGATAGGGGAGCTTGAACTTGACTATTACGGTATAAGCTACAAAACACAGTTGTTAGGCAATTTAAGATCCGGCTTTGGTTATGGTGATGTAGGTATATATGGCGACATTCTCGCCTTCCATATAAAATAATAGGGCAATGGCCTGAGCAAAATAGCTTTATAAGCCGTTTTAATAAAACAGTACTAGATGGACAATGTATAAAAATGAAAACACTTGAACAGTTTGCCCTTATATTTATGTTTGCCGGCGTTGGCGCTCAAGCCGGGTACCCTATATTTGGCTTGGTACAGCTTTTTATGATTGTGGTGGTGATATTGGGCATCAGCTGGATGCGCCATAAACAAGTGATGGTGACTATGACGGAAATAGCGATTGTTGTGGTATCGGCGCTCACCAGTGTGTTTATTTCAACCAACGTTGCTAGTATGGAAGAAGGGGTGTCGCTACGCTTAATATCCCTTTGCGTGATTACTTTAGCTGCGTGGTTAGCCGTGCCTAAGGGTATTAAAAATAGCTGGTATCTGTTTAAGTAGTGTTGACACTGTCATCATCCAATCTCTGTGGCTATCGATGCGTTGGCCGTATTGGTCAACAAAGACAACAAGGTTAAGGGCTTGGACGTTGCGGATGTTGATACCATCTTCTCTTCCACTCGCAAGTGCGGTGGCGAAGCTGAACATCACCAAGTGGGGGCAGGTCCGCAAGGATTTGTAGGTGGCACGCTAGTAGGTGGGGCCAGCGATTTGCAAAAACTTATTGATTCCAGTGCACTACAAAGCTTGTTATGTAATCCCCCCGTAAATTAACAG
>DPHB01000037.1:0-1346 GCA_003521845.1 Oceanospirillaceae bacterium
AGCAACTTCAGAATGGCACATCTTCGGATTGAAGAATTATTTTGGGGTGTAGTCAAGCGGTAAGGCAACGGGTTTTGATCCCGTCATGCGCAGGTTCGAATCCTGCTATCCCAGCCATATTTTATAGGTTTCTACCAATATGCTTAAAGTCCAAAAAAGCTTTACAGCAAAGGTAGAAAATAGTTGGCTAAACCAGCTTAACTCAACAGAATTGAAGGTGCCCAAGGTGTCAAAACTAAAAGTTTTTACCGGTAATGCTCACCCAGAATTAGCCCAGAAGGTTGTTGACCAGCTGTGTGTGCCGCTTGGCCAAGCCAAGGTTTCCATGTTCAGCGACGGCGAATGCGCCGTTGAACTACTGGAAGACGTGCGCGGCAAGGATGTATTCATCATCCAGCCCACTTGCGCACCGACCAACGACAACCTAATGGAACTGATTTTTATGGCAGACGCCCTGCGTCGCGCATCAGCTTCCCGTGTGACCGCTGTGGTACCTTACTTTGGTTATGCTCGCCAAGATCGCCGCCCTCGCTCTGCACGCGTACCAATTAGTGCCAAGGTAGTAGCAACCATGATGGCCAAGACTGGTATCGACCGCGTCTTGACCGTTGACCTACACGCCGAACAAATCCAGGGTTTCTTTGACATCCCTGTAGATAACGTATTTGGCTCACCAGTACTGCTAGACGAAATTGCTAGCCAAAACTACGAAAAACCACTTGTCGTTTCACCCGATGTGGGCGGTGTAGTTCGTGCCCGCGCTGTAGCCAAGCAACTAGGTGTTGACCTAGCCATCATCGACAAGCGCCGTGAAAAAGCCAACGAATCTCAGGTTATGCACATTATTGGTGACGTAACCGACCGTACCTGCATCCTAGTTGATGACATGTGTGATACAGCTGGCACACTCTGCCAAGCTGCCGATGCACTAAAAGCCAATGGCGCCAAGCGTGTTGTAGCCTACGCCACTCACCCAGTGCTATCAGGCCCAGCTATTGAACGCATCAGCAACTCTGCACTAGATGAATTGGTTGTTACCGACACCATTCCACTGTCTGAAGCAGCCCAGGCTTGCAAACATATTCGCCAACTTACATTAGCCGACCTACTGGCCGAGTCTGTGCGCCGCGTGTGCAACGAAGAATCTATCAGCGCCATGTTCCGTACTTAATATTAAGTACTTATGTGGATCTGATTTTAACTCGCCCAAACCAATCTGGGCTTATATAAACTGACTAGTGACACCGGTCGCAAGTGCCTAGTCAAAATGAAAAAGGAAAGACACAATGTCTATCACTCTAAAAGCTACTGTCCGTACTGACCTAGGGAAAGGTGCGAGCCGCCGC
>DPHB01000037.1:1504-1929 GCA_003521845.1 Oceanospirillaceae bacterium
CGAGCCGCCGCCTACGTCGCGAAGCGGGCATGATTCCAGCCATCATGTTTGGCGGCGCCAAAAACAAGAAGCCAGTCTCCTTGACTCTAGAACACAAAGAAGTATTCAAAGCTTCTGAAAGCTCTAGCTTCTACTCTTCCGTATTGACTATCGACGTTGAAGGCAAAGAAGAGTCTGTAATCCTTAAGGACATGCAGCGCCACCCAGCCAAGCAAGAAATCATGCACGTTGACTTTCAGCGCGTAACCAAGTCCAACCCAATCAGCATCTTGGTACCTATCAAGTTCTTGAACGAAACGACTTGCCCAGCTGTTAAGATCGGTGGTGGTCGCATCTCTCACCAGATGTCTGAAGTTGTTATCACTTGTCTGGCTGCTGACATTCCTGAGTTTGTTGCTATCGACATGCAAGAAATTGAAATTGGC
>DPHB01000037.1:2132-2568 GCA_003521845.1 Oceanospirillaceae bacterium
TTCCAAAGGGCGTGAAGATCCAGTCTTTATCGACTGGCGCTAAGAACGACACACCGGTTGCCAACATCTCTGCCAAGAAAGGCGGTTAATCCAAATAACCTTTGGTTTAACCCACAAGGCCTGCTTATGCAGGCCTTGTTTGGTTTAGCGAGACTATATTGTCATGACCGATACACTGCCTATACAGCTTATTGTCGGCCTGGGTAACCCAGGTAGCAAGTACGACAAAACCCGCCATAATGCGGGCCAAGATTGGGTTTTGGAAGTAGCCAAGAGCTACGGTATCAGCATGGCCGCAGAAAAGCGCTTCTTTGGCCTTTATGGTCAAGGTTTCATGGAAGGCCAAAAGGTACATCTATTGATACCCACCACCTTTATGAATTTAAGTGGCCAAGCACTGCAAGCCGTCAGTGCTTTTTACAAAATTGATAACCCA
>DPHB01000037.1:2736-2902 GCA_003521845.1 Oceanospirillaceae bacterium
ACATTTTGGTAGCCCATGATGAGTTGGATTTGCCACCGGGCACGGCACGCTTTAAACAAGGCGGCGGACACGGTGGACATAATGGCTTGCGTGACATTATCACCAAGCGCGGCGGCGACAAAAGCTTTCATCGTTTACGCTTAGGCATTGGCCATCCTGGCAATGC
>DPHB01000047.1:0-138 GCA_003521845.1 Oceanospirillaceae bacterium
TGCGCAAAAAAGCCAGTCCCTGATAGGTGGAATCTCTGGCTGTCTTTGGTGAGCTATAAATAGTCTACAAAAGCCATTACAATGCATTAACACTGCTTGGGAGGGTTCTATGGCTGCCCGTTTGCGTATCTACTTGAT
>DPHB01000047.1:354-565 GCA_003521845.1 Oceanospirillaceae bacterium
CTGTGCCTGCTTGGTTGCAAGTCGTGCGTGATACTCCCTATGTCTATAGCCATAACTGGTTTCGTAACCTCACGCATATTCGTACTTGGGTGCTGACGGAGTCTGGCTATTGTAGCGACACTGATCGGCACTTGTTGTTTGATATTCGTGCTGACTTCTTGGCTTATCAGGGCGATAGTTTATTTAGGCATAGTACGCAAAAAGCCCTTAA
>DPHB01000047.1:708-17827 GCA_003521845.1 Oceanospirillaceae bacterium
GCATAGTACGCAAAAAGCCCTTAATACCACGCGCCAACGCCTTGCTGAGACAAACAAGGTGCACACCTGGGTGCCAGGCTCTGTACGCCAGCTAGGCTACCCTTTTGCCTTGGCGTGTGATCAACCCCATGTGGATTTAAATTCGGCCTTAGCCAGGCTTTTGGGCTGGCATAGCGACTTCAAAGTATGGGGTACTTGGAATGGTGTCCAAGTGGGTAGCGCTAACCAGCCGGTGGCATTGATAGACATGGCGAAGGCGGTATTTGATAAACAGAGCCGCTTGCAAAAACTGCCTTTTCCCGAGCAATTGTGGCCTCTGTTTGCCGGCCAAATTGTGATAGAGAGCGGCGCTGTGCAATACACCCGTTCGTCAGCCCAAGCCTTGGGCATGATGCAGTTAATGCCGGATGTATTAGCCGACTGTGGAATTGAAGGCCGCTTTCAGCAACACCGCATGGCGCAATTGGAATGTGCCGCCAAACTGTATGGGCAGAATCATCGCCGGCTTAGCCCGATTTTTGCCGAACGCTTTGGACACTTACCTGCTGCTAAACAAGAACGCTTGTATTTGTTGTTGCTGGTGCAAGCCTATCACGGCGGTGTGGGCCGCATTGCCAGTTTATTGCAGGCCAATGAGCCTGCCAAGATCACCGCTGCGGCTGACTATTTTGCTAACCATCACCAGCGCTTTAGCGCCGAAGACATTGCCTTAGGGCTCATCTATCACAATATGGGGCGTAAGCAGTTAGCTATGGCTTCCTTGTATTACCTTGTTGACGTTAGTATTGTCGCCAACAAGGTGCAAGCCGCTAGCAGGCTTTAAGCCGGTTTGCCGAGTGTAGGCTGTTGCAGATTGGCTAGCAGTATTGCGGCTTCTTTTCTGGTTTTGGTCATGGCCCTTTGTCGTACTGGGCCGTAGCCTCGTACTTGATCAAATAGGTCAACAAGTGCTTGCCATTCGCTGCTGTTGTCAGCATTTATCTGGTCACACAATAGCTGCATTTGCGCGACATAAAATGCCGTAAATGCCGCCTCAGCCTTGCGTTCGGGGTGGCGAGCAAACAGGTCCAGTGAGGTGCCGCGCAGGCGGCGCATACGGGCTAGTAGGGGCATGATTTTAAGGATCCATGAAGCCAGAACGTATTTTTTTGGCTGTTGTAGCCACTGGTTCCAGCCAGCCAGCCCCAAAGGTGATAGATTTAATTTCATCTGCATATCGCCATCAAAACTGTTGGCTAATTGTGCTTGCCATTGTGGTTGGCTAAATAAGCGGGCTACTTCGTATTCGTCTTTGTTGCGCAATAGGCGTGAATAATTGCTTAGCATAGACTTGAGCAAAGTTTGGCTTGTTGGCTTGTCTAGGCGCGCCTCAAGTAGCGCCTGCCAGTTCGCCACCTGCTTGGCGAAGCTATGCGCTAGGCTTGGTCCTTGATAACTGATGAGCTTGTCGGATTCTTTGTTGATGCAGTCCTGTAGGCTCTCTAGGGCAAGGGTGTTAATGACCTCTGTTGGCGTTTCGATGTCGCCATAGTGGGCTAGGTAACGCCCGAGCTCAAGGGCTTGAAGGTTGCGCTCAATGCTCACGCCGTTGAGTGCAATGGCCTGCTCAATGGCTTCTATTGTCACCGGCAGCAAACCTTTTTGTAGAGCAAAACCAAGCATCATGGTGTTGGCGTAGATGGCGTCACCAAGGTAGCGCACGGCTAGTTTATGGAAGTCCATAAAGGTGCTGTCTGCATGGGTGTGCTGAGCGATTTGCTGCAAGCATTCGTCATGCTTAGAGTCCGCTCTTGGTTGTTTGATAAAACTAGCGGTAGGAATAAGGTGATTGCTCATGACGGCATAAGTATCCGCCGTACAAAGGCTGAGAACACTGTCGCCAGCTGTGACGACAGCATCAGCGCCAATCACAGCATGAGCACGTCCGTTAATGATGCGCGCAGTGGTGACTTGTTCGGGGCGAGAGCCGATACGAATATGGCTAACTACAGCGCCACCTTTTTGCGCCAGACCAGAAAAATCTAAAGTCATAAAGGCCTTATTGTCTAGGTGGGCGGCCATGCCTAAAACAGCACCAATGGTGACTACGCCCATGCCGCCAACACCAGTAACCGCGATGTTGCACGGGCCATCACTCAGGTCAAAAACATGCGGTTGTGGTAACGCTGCCTTGGGTAACGAACTGGTGTTTGGGCGTTTTAACAAAGCCCCTTCAACGGTAATAAGCGCTGGGCAGAAGCCTTTAAGGCAAGTCAGGTCACTGTTGCACATGGACTGGTTAATTTGCCTTTTACGGCCATCATCGGTTTCAAGAGGCTCGATGGCGATACAGTTGGATTGTTGCGAGCAATGGCCGCAGCCATCACAAATTTCTGGGTGAATCCAAATACGTTGCTCGGCTTGAGGGCGTAGGCCGCGTCGACGCTGGCGACGTTTTTCGGTGGCACAGGCCTGGTGATATATGATCACACTGACGCCTTGTTGCTGGCGTAGTTTGAGCATGGTTTGATCCAGCTCGTCACGCTCACCTAGGTAGATACCTGGGGCTAGGTTTTGGCCCTTATACTGCGCTGGGTCATCGCTGAGTAGGTAAATGTGCTCGACCCCCTCGGCTTGTAATTGGCGGCTCAAACGAGGCACGCTCAGATGGCCATCTATTTGTTGGCCGCCGGTCATAGCAACAGCGTCGTTGTAGAGGATTTTGTAGGTGATATTGGCTTTGCTAGCGAGCGCCTGTCGAATGGCTAGCGAACCCGAATGGAAGTAGGTGCCATCACCTAGGTTTACGAACTGGTGAGGCTCGTCAGTAAAGCGGCTGCAGGCTAACCAGGGCACACCTTCACCACCCATTTGGGTAAAGGTTTCGGTGTTGCGCTCCATCCAGGTGACCATGTAATGGCAGCCGATACCGGCGCTGGCACGGCTACCTTCGGGTACCTTGGTAGAGGCGTTGTGTGGGCAGCCAGCGCAAAAATAGGGGGTACGGACGCTAGGTGCCTTAATGACCTGTTTTTGTTGTTCAGTTAAGCGTTTTATCTGCTCGGTTAGGTGCTGGTGACTGTCGCTATCTAGGTCAAGTTTTAACAAGCGATGAGCTAGGGCTAGGGCGATGTTGGCCACGTTGAGTTCAGCGGCTAGGGGCAAAATGGGCTGGTCCATGTCGTCAAACTTACCGGTAATGCGTGGGCGCTCTAGGCCCCAGTTAAATAGGTGTTGCTTGATTTGGTTTTCGATCACTTCGCGACGTTCTTCAATCACCATGATTTCTTGCATATGGCGAGAAAATTCACGCACACCTTCAGGTTCAAGAGGCCAGGGCATGGCCACTTTAAACACGCTAATGCCCAGCTTGGCCGCTTGAGCATTGTTAAGGCCAAGCTCGTGTAAGGCTTGTCGTGTATCTTCATAGGACTTACCAGAGGTAATAATACCAAACCGCGGCTGGGGCGAACGCAGGGTAATGCGGTCTAGCTTATTGGCGCGTGCAAAGGCCATGGCAGCATAAGCTTTGTGTTGTTGTAGGCGTTCGTCCTGCTGCCAACGATCATCAGGCCAGCGTAAATTTAAGCCTGCTGCAGGTAGTTGGAAATCTTCCGGCAAAACGAATTGCGTGGTTAGGTGTTGTAGGTCAACGGAAGCCGTGGTTTCTACCGTTTCGGAGATAACCTTGAAACCCACCCAGCAGCCGCTGTAGCGGGACATGGCAAGGCCGGCCAAACCTAGCCATAGGTATTCGTGAATCGAGGAGGGGTAGAGCATGGGCATGACAGCAGACATAAAGGCGTGGTCGGACTGGTGCGGTATGGTCGAAGACTTGGCGCCGTGATCGTCACCGGCCACGCAAAGTACACCGCCATTGGCAGAGGTTCCGGCTGCGTTAGCGTGTTTAAACACGTCACCACAGCGGTCTACCCCTGGGCCTTTGCCGTACCACATACCTACCACACCGTCGGTGTTGGCTTGAGGGGATAGTTGGCTTTGTTGGCTGCCCCAAATCATGGTGGCGGCTAAGTCTTCATTTACGGCCGGGTGAAAGTGAATGTTGAGTGGTTCAAAAAAGCCTTTTGCTTGATGCAAGGTGCCGTCGATGTTACCTAACGGTGAGCCGCGATAACCACTTATCATGGCACCTGTGTTTAAGTTTTTATCTCGGTCCAGACGCATTTGCTCGATCAGTATGCGCGCCAAAGCTTGTTGGCCATTCATGTAAACTCGGCCATGTGTTTGGCGGTAGCACTCAAATAGGTCCGTTACCAAGGATTTGGGTTGATCAAGCATGTTATTTTCCTTTTTATGACGACAGGGTATTAGCTGTATAGTGCTAACAGTATGCCTGATTGTGAGGGGACGGATGTTGCCATATAATCTTAAAAGTGTAATATATTGAGATGCATGTCCTAAAATTGTACATAAATTAAAATACATGTTTTCATGTAGAGGGAGCTAATGAAGCTGGATGGGTTTGATATTAAAATTTTACAGGCATTGCAGAAGCAGGCGGATATGTCTGTACAGGCGTTGTCTGAATTGGTGGGTTTGTCCCATACACCTTGTTGGCGGCGTATAAAGCGTTTGCGAGAGGCTGGTGTGTTGGGTGCCAATGTGGCCCTGGTTAATGCCAAGAAAGTAGGCCTAGGTGTCACGGTTTTTGTGCATGCCAAGCTGAACAATCACGACGAGCAGTTGTTGGCAGAATTTGAAGCCGCTGCTACAGCCATGGATGAAGTGAGCCAGTGTTACATTATGTCCGGTGATATGGACTATCTATTGCGCGTGGTGGTGCCATCTATTGAGCAATATGAATTGACGCTAAAGCGTAAGCTGGTACGTTTGCCTGGTGTGCAGTCATTGAATTCTAGCTTTGCTTTGCGCGAGCTAAAAAACAATCACCAGCTGCCTCTGCAGCTGGTACACACCAAAGAAGCGGACTAGTTGTGCAAGCTAGCTTTTGGCAAAGCCTAGTTTGAGGGCCACTAGGCCGCCGCAAGTCATGGCTAGCAGGGTGATGACTGCTTGGCCTGCTAGCACGCTAGTGCCGCTTAAACCGGCGCCAATGGAACAGCCGCCTGCTAACACAGCGCCAATACCCATCATGCTGCCTGCCAGTAGGTAGCGGCTTGGGGGGCGCTGCTCATCAAAGGATTCTAAGCGCCAGTCGCGGCGCCAGATGCTGACACAGAATGAGCCGATTAAGGTGCCTAAGATCATGCCTATGCCTAGGCGTAACAGACTTTGTTCTGCGGTTAAAAGGGTGTTTATGGTTTCCGCCATAGGTGCTGTGAAGCTGATGCTTTGCGGCATGATTTCACCAAATGTGTGGAAACTTACAAAGGCCGTGCTTGCCCAGCCAACGGCAACGGCCAAGCCGACTAAAACGGCACCGATAATTTTGCTCCATGCGTGGCGTCTGGCCAACACATAAGTGCAAGTTAGGAGAGTGGCTAGGGCAATGGTGGTAAACACGATACTGGGTATGGTGAGCAACTCGGGTAAGAGCATGCTGTCACCACTAAAGCGCCACCAACTTTGTATGTGCAAGCGTGTCTGTGCTAGCTGGCCACCATAAATGAGTTGCGCGCTCAAGGCGAAAGCCAGCAAAGTGACCGGGGCGCGCATATTGCCGTGGGCCGTGAGGATGAGTAAGCGCGAACTACAGCCGCGGCTAACAACCATGCCCATGCCAAATAATAGGCCGCCAATAATGGGGCCGCTAATGCTGGCATCGCTGGCTAAGCTGGCTGCTTCACTAATGTCGGTAGCTTCTGTACCGAGTAATAAGGCCGCAAATAGGTAGGCCGACGAGGCACCTAGTATCCAGATGGCGCTGGCACGGCCTATTTTGCGGTGGCTAACTTCATTCACCATATTGCGAATGCAAAGCTGACTAAGGGCCGCGCCTAGGCCAAAGATGATGCCTATGCCAAGGCCCATGACTAGCTGCAGTGGGAGGATGCCAAAATCGGCAAATAGTTGATCGTATTCCATTGAAATGATTCCGAAACTTAGCCGGCGTCATATCAATAATAGATTGCCAAGCTAGGGTCTAACGTAAAAGTAACCTTGTTGTTGCAAGGCGATAATGCCGGGTATGCCGGCTTGTATCACGTCTTCTTGGACGACGTCATAGAGGTCGTCAATGGTAACGTGGTACCCATTTAAAGTGTTGCCACAAATAAGGAACTGCACACCTTGGAAGCGCAAGCTGTCCAGCATCATTTGCTTGCCATCGCTGTCCTTAGCATCGATAAAATATTCGAGCGCAGCGCCGTGAATCATCACTTTCAGGTCCAGCTTGTCTTCACCTACAGCGGCCACGTGATTGTTGATATTACCAAAGGTGGCGTTGATGCGACTGATGTCGTTGTAGTTTACATGGTAGACCACTTTCTGAGGAGTGTAGGTGCCGGCTTGAGCTAGATTAGTTAGTGCTAAGCTTATGAGTAGCAGTAGTGCTGGAATGGGGTGCAGGCGCATGTCAGTCAATCTCTTATAAAAAGGCTTGTCGATATTACAGTTTAAAGCAAAAATTGGCATGCGTACGGTATTTATTGATAGTGGTCAAACTATTCAGTCTAGTCTTTATATAAATAATTCATATAAGCATATGCCCTTTAGTTTTTATTCGTATATGCTACTTTAGTTGCTTGTTGTTAATGGTTTTAGTCAATAAGCTATGCAGGTTGGCTCAACCAAAAGCTTAGTGAGCCCAATCGAAGGACTAATTAATGACAACTCCATCTACTAAAGAGCTCCTGCAAACCATGCAGGATGCGGCTGAGAATCTGAGTCAGAATGATCGCCGTGAATTTTTGCGTAAAGGGGTAAGTTATGTAGCCGGTGCTGCTGCTGTAGGTACAGCTGGTACGGCCGCTGCCGCTAACTTCTCCTCCAACTTGCCACCTAACGAGCCTCAATGGGGCCGACAGTTAGGTCGCGGTGTCGTAGCTAACCCATATGGCGTGCCATCACGCTTTGAAGAGCAGGTTGTACGTCGTACCGTGCCTTGGTTGACTGCGGAATCTATTTCTTCTATCAGTATGAGCCCTATCCATGACCTAAAAGGTATTATTACGCCTAACGGATTGGTGTTTGAGCGCTACCATGCTGGTGTTCCTGACGTAAACCCAGATGAACATCGTTTGATGATTCACGGTTTGGTGGACAATCCTCTGATCTTCACCATGGAAGATTTGATGCGTTTCCCATCTGTGTCAGAAATTAAATTTATTGAATGCCCCGCCAACGGTGGTATGGAGTGGCGTGGCCCGCAGATGGAAGCGCTACAGTTTACTCACGGCATGTTAAGCTGCTGTGAATGGACTGGTGTACCGCTTAAGGTGTTGTTAGAAGAGGCGGGTATCCGTCCTGAAGGCAAGTGGATTTTGGCTGAGGGTGCTGACGGCGCTCACATGAGCCGTTCTATACCAATCGAAAAGATTTTGGATGACACCTTGGTTGTCTACGCCCAAAACGGTGAGATGCTACGTCCTGAACAGGGCTACCCATTGCGTCTATTGAACCCAGGTTGGGAGGGTAACACGTCTATCAAGTGGTTGCGTCGTATCGAAGTCGGTGACAAGCCTTGGCATCACCGCGAAGAAACATCCAAGTACACTGACTTAATGGCTGATGGCCGTGCACGTCGGTTTACCTTTGTACAAGAGTGTAACTCAGTTATCACTAATCCTTGTCCAGAAAACCCCATCAAAAAGCCTGGCTTTATTGAGATTGAAGGGTTGGCATGGACTGGTCGCGGCAAAATTAAGGGCGTTGACGTGTCCTTTGATGGTGGTGTGAACTGGCAGCCAGCTCAGTTGAAAGGTTTGGTGTTGGATAAAGCACTTACGCGCTTTAGTTTCCAAACCAAGTGGTCAGGTGAGCCTTGGTTGTTACAAAGCCGCGCTTATGATGAAACCGGTTACGTACAGCCTACTTTGGCGCAGTTACGTGAACAACGTGGTGTTAACTCTATTTACCACAAAAACTCTATTCATACTTGGCAAGTACAACCAACAGGAGAGGTGAAGAATGTTCAAATTACCTAATATCTTCGCTGTTACCTTGTTGGGCGCAGCCTTAGTGGCTGGTTCTGCTCAAGCGCAAGACAGCAAGTATAATTTTGGTGCGCCTGCTAGTGCTGAAGAAATCGCTGGTTGGGATATTGATATTCGTCCGGACGGCATGGGCTTGCCTGTAGGTAGCGGTAACGCTATGGATGGTGAAGAGGAATATGAAGTACAGTGTGCGGCATGTCACGGTGTATTTGGTGAAGGCGAAGGTCGTTGGCCAGTATTGGTTGGCGGCGAAGGCACCTTGGCTGATGAGCGTCCAGTGAAAACCGTGGGTAGCTATTGGCCTTATGCCAGTACTTTGTTTGACTACATTCGTCGATCCATGCCTTTCCCTGCACCGATGAGCTTGTCCGACCAGCAGGTGTATGATATTACCGCCTACGTTCTCTATATGAACGAAATCATCGAAGAAGATTTTGAATTGTCCAACGAAAATTTGGCCGGCGTCAAAATGCCTAACGAAGCTAACTTCTTTGTCGATGATCGTCCAGACGTACAGAACCCACGTTGCATGGCCGATTGTGCTGACCCTAGCACTATGATGCTAGCTAGCTCGCTGGCTGGTGTTACTCCAATTGGTCACTTTGTTGATGGTGCTGATGCGCCGGCAGCATCGCACGAAGGTCAGCATGACCTAGAAGCACAAAAAGAAGCAGACCGTAAAGCTGATATTACCGGTGAAGAAGTTGTAGCCAGCCATGCGGCTGAACCTGCGGCTATGAGCGCCCAAGCGCAAGCTGGTGAAGCGGTGTATAAAGGGGCTTGTTTTGTATGTCACGATTCTGGTCTAGCTGGTGCACCAAAAGTTGGTGATGCGGCTATTTGGACTGAGCGTGTCGGGCAAGGTATGGATCTGCTTGTCAGCCATGCTTTGCATGGGTACAGTGGCAGTGCAGGTGTTATGCCACCGAAAGGTGGCCGTATGGACCTGAGTGACGAAGCGGTCACCGACGCTGTATACTTTATGGTGGAATCATCCCACTAACGAATCATGCTGCCGAGGCACGAGTCTCGGCAGTGTTGATATTTTTGAGTCCGCTCTATAGCCAATCGAGAGTTGGCGCTAATGAGGAAGAACTATGCGCAAAAACATAAGGATAAAGCACGCATTACTAGGTTTGCTATTGGCTGGAGCAACCACAGTTGCTGCTGCGGATGCCGACCTAGAAGCGAAGGGCAAATCCCTTTATTTGAACAAGAAGAAGGGTAACTGTATCGCCTGTCATATGATTAATGACCCAGATGCTAAGTTGCCTGGTCTGCAGGGCCCACCTATCGTGGCTATGCAAGCCCGATTCCCTGATGTGAAGCAGCTACGTGCTCAGATTTGGGACGCTACTGTGAAAAACCCTGCAACCATCATGCCTCCATTCGGCCGTCACTGGATTTTGTCTGAAGACGAAATTGACGCTGTTGTAGCTTACATTTATAAATTTTAGTACCACTACGGGATAACCAGAGGATTAACCGATGATTAGTAGAAGAAGTGTTTTAAAAGCCGTATTTACTGGCGGCGCAATTGCAGGCCTAGGTGTAATGATGCCTAAAGTTGCGCTTGCAGCATGGAATAAGACAGCATTTGATACCGATAACCAAGACACAGCAATGGGCGCCCTGTATGACAGTGCTCCTGCTGCGAGTGCTGAAGTAAACCTAAAAGCGCCAGATATCGCAGAAAACGGTGCTGTTGTACCAGTAACTGTATCTAGCTCTATGTCTGATGTTAAGAGCATCGCTGTATTTGTTGAAGGCAACCCTAACCCACTGGCTGCTCAGTTCATGATCCCTGCCGGCACTAAGGCCGAAGTATCTTGCCGTATTCGTATGGGTAAGACTTCTGCAGTAACTGCTGTAGTAGAAACTGCATCAGGTCTGTTTAGTGCTTCTAAGGAAGTGAAAGTCACCATCGGTGGCTGTGGCGGTTAATAGGAAATAGGAGAAAGAACAATGGCTAAAGGTATTATTCGCGCCAAAGCTAAGGCTAAGAATGGCAGCACTTCCGTAAAAATCATGGCAAAGCACGCTATGGAAACCGGAAACCGTAAAGACAAGAAAGGTCAAAAGATCCCTGCACAGTACATTCAGACTATGTCTGTAGCGTACAACGGTAAGCAGGTAATGGAAGCTCACATGGGTACTGCTGTATCCAAGAACCCATACTTGGCCTTCACGTTTGAAGGCGGCGCCAAGGGCGACGCTCTAGAAATCACCTGGACTGAGAACACAGGTACTTCTAGCACCGAAACAGCGAAAGTTCGCTAAATCGAAACTCTGAGCATGAGGCATCAGGTATGAAAATAATAACATCTTTACTGGTCGGCGCATCTATGGCGCTGGTAGCCGGTATGAGTAGTGCCGCAAGCACAGGCAATACATTGGCAACAGTTGATCCAGAAGCGGATCGCTTAGCTCTAGTCGCTTATTTCCAAAAGCGTTTTCCGCAAGTGGAAATGGACGATTATGCCAATGGTATTTATGCTTTGGATGCGGCCTCACGCGCTCAATGGGAAGAAATGGAAGAGTTTCCTCCTTACGAGTTTGATATTGAAGCTGGCGAAGAAATGTTTAATACGCCATTTGCAAACGGTAAGTCTTATGCTGACTGTTTTGACAATGGTGGTATTGGTATTCGTCAAAACTTCCCGTATTGGAGTGATGAACAGGATCGAGTGGTAACACTTGAACTAGCTATCAACCAGTGTCGCGAAGCGAACGGTGAGAAGAAATTGAAGTGGAAGAAGGGCAAAATTGCTCAAATCTCTGCTTACATGGCTTCTACCTCTACAGGTAACGTAATTGACGTTCAGATTCCAAACGACAAGGCCAAGGCTGCTTACCTTGATGGTAAGGCACAGTTTTATTCGCGTCGTGGTCAGTTGAACATGAGTTGTGCAAACTGCCACGTACAGGGTGTAAACATTCCTATTCGTGCTGACCGTACCAGCCCAACCTTGGGTCACGTAACACACTTCCCTGTGTTCCGTTCTAAGTGGGGTGAGTTAGGTACCTTGCACCGTCGTTACGGTGGTTGTCAGAACAACGTACGTGGTACGGCGCTGAAAGCACAGGGTGAAGAATACAGTAATCTGGAATTCTTTATGAGTTATATGTCCAACGGCCTAGAAGTTAACGGCCCTGGCTCTCGTAAATAATCAAGGTGAGGAGAAAAATCATGAAAAAGTATTTGCCTCTAGTAGCCGCTTTGGTTCTGAGTTCTGGCACTGTAGCAGCACAAAGTTTTGACGATGCTTTCAATTCCCAGCGTGCCCTACACGGTAACGGTCATACTTTCACTTTTGAAGGTCAAGACTACACCACCGATCATCCCGAAGAGCTGGAAGCTGCTGCTGACGCTACGGAAGCCAATGCCAAGGCATTGATTGCTTCTGCTAAAGCTAAGCGTAAAGAAGTTATCGCTATCGGTTACGATTGGACCCTAACTAAGGGTATCCTGAAGAGCGCTGATAAAGCTCTGAAGGCGGGTGATTTCCAGAAGGCCATGAATCTAGCTGCACAAGCTAAGTATCATGCGCGTATGGGTATCTCTCAATATCATAGTTCTGCGCAAGAATGGATTAACATCGTACCGCAGTAATTGTGATTTAGGAGAGCTATATCTCTTCTAAGCAGCAGAGCCAATCTCGCTGCATATTATCGCCGGGGTTCTCATTTGAGGGCACCCGGCGCATTAAATTCAATTGGCTTGTGCGGTCAAACGTACAGGCCATTTTTATGTTTATAAACAGCTTAGTTATAAGCTTATAATTAACAGGTACTAGTATAATGTCGACTAGCAGACGTGATTTTGCCCGTATGATGGGTTTGGCCGCCGCGGCGGGTGTATTGCCACAGCAAGGATTTGCCGCCAAGAAACAAACCGGCGATTTTTACGAAGTTCCCAACTACGGTAATGCCCGTCTGTTGCACATGACTGACTGTCACGGTCAGCTAAACCCTGTTTATTTCCGCGAGCCTAGCATTAACCTAGGTATCGGCCCGGCTTATGGTAAGCCTCCCCATGTGGTCGGTAATCGATTCTTGAGTCATTTTGGTATCGAATCTGGTTCTTTAGAAGAATACGCATTTACCTACTTAAATTTCGAAGATGCGGCCTTGCAGTACGGTAAAGTAGGTGGTTTTGCGCACTTAAAGACCTTGGTAGACCAGCTACGCGGTTCCTACGGTAGTGAAAATACCTTGTTGGTAGACGGCGGTGATACTTGGCAAGGTTCCGGTATTAACGTTAAAACCAATGGTATGGATATGGTGCGCGCCTGTAATTTATTGGGTGTTGATATCATGACTGGTCACTGGGAATTTACCTACCACCAGCAACAAATACTGAGCAACATTGCGGAATTTAACGGTGAATTCCTAGCGCAAAACGTACTTGTGACTGAAGATGCGTTGTTTGACGGTGCTGACGAATACATCTACGACGAAGACAGTATGCGCGTATTCAAGCCATACAGCATTCGAGAGATGGGTGGCGCTCGTGTTGCCATTATTGGTCAAGCCTTCCCGCGTACCAAGATTGCTAACCCAGCTCGCTTTATCCCAGACTGGAGCTTCGACATCAATGATGACATGCTGCAGGAATTGGTTGATGACCTGCGCGAAAATCAGGGCGTTGATGCCGTAGTGGTACTATCTCACAACGGTATGGACGTGGACGTTGCCATGGCACAGCGTGTATCTGGTATCGACGCTATCTTGGGTGGTCACACTCACGATGGTATGCCAGCACCGACACGCGTAAAGAACAATGGCCGCACTACCTTGGTTTGTAACGTTGGCTCCAACGGCAAGTTCCTAGGTGTGTTGGATTTGGATATTGGCAAGGGTAAGGTTAACGGCTTCCAGTACCGCTTGTTACCAGTCTTTTCTGATATTCTGCCCGCTGACAAAGAAATGGCGGCCTTGGTTGCTGCAGAGCGCGCACCATACGCGGCATGGATGGACGAAGAATTGGCAGTCGCTGATGAAGTTTTATACCGTCGTGGTAACTTCAACGGTACGTTTGACCAGGTGATCTGTGATGCTCTACGTGACCATTACGATGCACAAATCTCTCTATCTCCAGGTTTCCGTTGGGGTACCAGCGTATTGAAGGGACAAACCGTGACTATGGAACGGGTGTTGGACCAAACAGCTACCACCTATTCTGAAACCTATATGCGAGAAATGACCGGCGCTGACATCAAGCTTATTCTTGAAGATGTAGCGGATAACATCTTTAACCCAGAACCCTACCTACAGTCTGGTGGTGATATGGTGCGTTTGGGCGGTTTGGATTACCGTTGTGATCCGTTGGCGCCAATGGGAAGTCGTATTGATGAAATGCGCCTAGATAATGGTGAATTGATTGAAGCCAGCAAGAGCTATTCGGTAGCCGGTTGGGCTACTGTGGGTTCTAAGTCTGAAGGTGCGCAAATTTGGGATGTGACGGCCGACTACCTACGTAAAACACAAGATGTACGTATCGACAAGTTGAATACGCCAGTGCTAAAGAACGTTGCTGGTAACCCAGGTTACAAAGCGTAAGCGTTAACAAAAACCTAAAAGGCCTCATTATTGAGGCCTTTTTCCGTTAGGAGAGAACACATGAAAAACATACTGATTTCTACTCTGTTAGGTTTAGGCCTATTGGTTAATTCTGCCGCGCAAGCTGAAGAAATTGTCATCAAGCCAGATGCCCTGACCTTGAATGCCAAGCTGTCTGTTGCTAATGGTGACATCACTAGTGGCCCTATGGTGTTGTTGTTGCACGGCACCTTAGCTCACAATGACATGGAAATAATTGCCACCTTGCAAGAGCTTATGGCTGATGAAGAAATTAACAGCCTAGCACCCAACCTAAGCTTGGGTGTGGATAACCGCCATGGCGTTTATGATTGTGAAACTGATCATGTGCATAAGCATGAAGACGCTGTGACAGAATTGGGCTATTGGGTAGACTGGTTGAAGGCTCAAGGTGTTGAGCAAGTACTGATAGCGGGTCACTCTCGTGGCGGTGGTCAAGTAGCAGCATACACTCGTAATGCGGATGCCGTTGTTAAGGGGCAGTTTTTGCTAGCACCTACGGATAGTATGCCTGCAGATCAGGCGGCAGGCTATGCAAGACGCTACACGGTACCTTTAGCTGATAAGGTAGCAGAAGCCAAGGCATTGCCTGCGGACGGCTGGATGTCTGATAAGACGAGCTTCATCTATTGCTTGCGTGGTGGTAAGGTGTCAGCAGCTAGCTTCCTATCTTATTATGCGCCTCAAGCAACCCATAACACTGTGGAGTTGTTGCAAGGCCAAGCCTTGCCAACCATGATTGTTGCCGGTAGTGCCGATAAGGTAGTTGATAACTTGCCGGCCCAAGTTGAGGCTGCAGGCTTGCCGCAAGTGCGCTTTGAGCTGCTAGAAGATGCTGACCACTATTTTCGTGATTTGTATGCCGACGAAGTGTTGGAATACATGCTGGAACAACTTGATGAGGTAATGCAGTAATGAAGAAGCTATTGCTTGTCGGTTTATTATTACTGGCTAACGCAGTTAGCGCCGATCATTACACGCCTGAAACGTTTGAGGATGCCACTAAGCTTCCTCAAAATAAGCTTCTAGTGTTGCTTACAGAGATCAGCAATTGTCCATATTGTAGTCAAATTAAGGAACAATTTTTGGGGCCGCTATCATTGGCTGCAGAATTTGGGCCCTATATTACCATTGCCAGTATTAATCTAGAATCGTCCGAAAAACTAATTGGTTTTGATGGCAAGGCGGTAACTCAAGATAAGTGGGCACAACAGATGATGGGTGTTGATTTTTCTCCCACTGTGTTAATTTTAGACCCGAAAACAGGCCAACGCTTGACTGACGATTTGGTTGGTTTGGCAACCCCAGACTTCTATGGCTTCTATCTAGAACAGAATATTAATAAAGCCAAGCAGTCGTTAGCTATTGATTGAACTCAATTTTTTACCGACATCAACTAAAGTATCAGACTGTTTTGATTGAATCTACGGGCTTACGGTTATAAGCTTATAGCTGTGCTCAGTATTTACACTTGGTACTTGCCTTAGGAGAATAAAATAATTATGAATAAATTAATGCAAATTGCAGCCGGTGTAGCTGTTTCTATGTTTAGTGTTGCCGCGATGGCTGACAAGCCCGTTGGTATCACTGGTGACATGATGTCGGTAACTGTACAACACAATGGCGCGGCTGTTGATATCGTACGTAACCAAGACAATGGCGCCGTGGTTAAAGATGCTTATGCTAAGACTTCACGTCCTTGCCCTCCATTCTGCATTCAACCTATCAAGTTTGCCCCTGGCATTGAAACCTTGGGTG
The DNA here is from genome assembly GCA_003521845.1 of Oceanospirillaceae bacterium. Lineage (GTDB taxonomy): Bacteria > Pseudomonadota > Gammaproteobacteria > Pseudomonadales > Balneatricaceae > Njordibacter. The sequence goes on from DPHB01000047.1 coordinate 16,122, forward strand.
AAGTAGAAGTCATTGATTATGTGCAGCGTCAACAAGCCGGTGAAAATATTCTGGTTGTTGACTCCCGTACTCCTGACTGGGTTAAGCGTGGTACTGTACCTGGTGCAACTAACGTGCCGTTCACCGACTTGCACCCTGTTAAGTCCACTACGGCTACCATCATGAACGTATTGTTGAACCAGTTTGGTGCAACTTTAGTTGGTGATGCTGACGAGTTTGAAGTGGAAGAAGCGATCGTTGCCGGTACTGTAAGCGACGTGTTCGATTACTCCAATGCCAAGACTTTGGTGTTGTTCTGTAATGGTATGTGGTGTGGTCAGTCTCCAGCTTCTATGGTGACTTTGATGAAGTTTGGTTACCCACAAGAAAAGATCAAATGGTTCCGTGGCGGCATGCAGACATGGGAAATCCTAGGTCTTTCTGTCGCTAAGTAATACACTTGCTGTTGGCATAAGACATGTTATTTAAAAAGGGCCTTCAGGCCCTTTTTTATGGCGTTCAGAAAGCCAATAGGCGAAGGCTAGGGTTGTTTAATGGGTAAACATACCTGAAAGCTCTGATCTTGTAGGTGTTCTGGGCTTTTATAATGACGAATGTTGCCGGCTAGATCACCGACAAAAAGCACGGCATGACGTAAACCTGATTCGTCGGGAGAAATTTTTGTAGTACACATATCCTCCCCAGCATTGTTATGCATGCTATTTAAGTTGTCGTTGGAAACAAACATTTCCAAAAACCCTTCGCGTACCGCGTGGGTGTCGGCACTCACCATGATGGAACGCCCCCTGCTGGTGTGAACATGATTATCTGTGTTAATTTCCAAATCATGCATCTCGACACCCTCAATCACTTTGAAGAGTAAGGTGTTGAGCAATTGTAAAATGCGTGGATGTTGGAAAAGGGTGCCTGAAACTTCGGGCTCTAGGTGTAGATTCAGTTCTAAATCACTACGCGCCAAGCGATCACTAAATACCAGAAGTGCTTCTTCTACGGCCTCATGTAGGCTGATATTAATGTCTTCGGTGCCATATTGGCGTTGACGTTGACGTTGACGTTCAATCAAGCCTGACATTTGTTTAAGGGTCACGGATGCGTCCGTAAGATCGGCAGAAATAGCGTGCTGGTTATAACCACGTAACGCCTCTTGGAGAATGTCCCTTACCTTATCTTGATCCTGAGTTTTTGGTGCTATCTGTAACTTTTCATTGAGTTGTTTGACCTGCTCTTGGGCTATACGTATCTGGTTCAGGTTCTCTTGTACCTTGGCCATAGCCTCGTTTACGCGGCTCATGATGGTTTCACTGAGATCGGCGCGGCTGCTTTCTAGGGCCGCCTGTCTATCGCTTTGAGCAAGGTCCCATTCCAATTGTCTTATATGGTTCCAACTGCGTAGGGAGTTGCGTGCCAACTGTAGCACTTCATCGCTGGTGAAGGGTTTGTTCAGCAGTAGCATGTCAAAACCTAGAACTTGGTCGAGTTCTTTCAAGCTACGGTCGGAATAAGCGGTGACAAAGATGATTTGGATTTTCTTATCAATGGCACGTAAGCGCTGGGCGGTTTCTAAACCATCGATGCCTGGTGGCATGCGCATATCGATAAAAGCGATAGCAAAGGGCTCGCCAGCCTTGAAGGCAGTTTGGGCAAGTTCGATACCTGCTAAACCTTGGTCGGCAAATGACACTGAGTAATCCGGCTGGTCATCTTGC
>DPHB01000007.1:0-30710 GCA_003521845.1 Oceanospirillaceae bacterium
GAGTAATCCGGCTGGTCATCTTGCTCTTCGGTTATTTCACCAAACAGTTCTTCCAATTCTGTTAACGGGTCGTAGTCCTTTCGGCAAAGGATGCTTTGGTAGCTTTCTCTGATCGATTGCTCGTCGTCTATTACCAGTATTTTATTACTGTCCATGGGATATCTCTAGTCCGGCTCTGTGGCTGACTCTGTTTAATTAGACTTAAGACCGGTTGCCAATAAATCAATTAAATTACTATAACTTAATACTAGCTATTTTTACTCATTGTCTCCAGTATTTTGTGAGGAAGACCGAGCCGCGGGCACAAAAAAGCCGCCTTAGATTTAATCTCACAGGCGGCTTGTTGGCAGTTTAGGATTTAGCAGTCATCTTCTGGGTTGCCTTCTGGCTCAATGTCACGGGCTACCAACCAGTCAGTGGCAGCTTCGTGCTCTTGGCTGGCGGCCATCTGCATGTAGGCAATAGCGGCCTCTTGGTTGGCTTCGACACCTTGGCCGCTGTCGTGCAGCAAGCCAAGTTGGTATTGGGCATCTGCATCACCATCTTCCGCTTCTGCGGCAAGCAATGTGATAGCGGTAGCATAATCGCCAGCATTTACAGCTTCCATGGCGGCGGGTGTAACGGCATAAGTGGTGCTGGCAAATAGCATGGCTAGTAATAAAAATAGTGAACGAGTAGTTTTCATAGTTAGCATAAATTGTTCCTCCGAATGCCTTCTATAGTACCTCTAATTGGGTGTTTGCTCCACTAAAACCAGAAGTTATAACCTTATTCTTTTGGCTAACATGGGCTGTATCAAAGGTTGTTTTCGTTCCACGAGGACTGGTGTCTGGCTGCAGTTTGGCGACGTTGTGTATGACGGTTTTGTTGGTGCAAGAGTTGCTCTAGGTAATTCATGTGGGCATGGGCCGCAGAACGCGCTGCTTCCGCTTGGCCGTTGATAATATTGTCGTATAAATCCTTATGTTGTTGGCGAATTTCGTGCCGCGAACTTGTGCTACCCGATGCCAACACCAAATTTTGATGCACGTTGCTGGATAAGACATCAAATAGGGCGCGCATGGTATGTAGTAGTACGCGGTTGTGGCAGGCAGCGGCAATGGTAAGGTGAAAGTGTGCGTCGGCATCGGCTTCCAGTACGCCCTCATCACTAGCGTGGCTATCTTGCAGGCGCTGGTAGGCTTGGGTGAGCATGGTCTTATCTAGGTCTGTGGCACGTTTGGCTGCCAAATAGGCAATATTACCTTCCAAGGTGTGGCGGAATTCCAATAAATCTTCCTGACCTTGAGCGTCGCGCAGTAGCAGCATGGTTAAAGGGCTGTTGAATTGCAGTCCCGCTACTTCCGATACTTGTGTGCCGCCACCATGTTTGCTCACCAACAAACCGCGCTCTACCAATTGTTTGATGGCTTCTCGCAAAGAGGGGCGAGATACTTTTAGTTGCATAGCCAGGTCTCTTTCCGAAGGCAGAGGTTGCCCCGGGTGTAGGCTGCCTTCCACTATCATTTGTTCTAGGTGGTCAATGATGACATCGGCTACTTTGGGTTGGGTGAGTTCGCTAAAGGACATGCTTTGCTCTTATTTCTCTTATGAGGTATTAAATTCATACCAATATATTTACCTATGTTTACCGATTTTGACTGATATGCTATTCTTTGTCCATATTAGTGGTAAAAATTATTTACCACTAGCTAAGTTGTACAACAAATTGACCAGTATATAGAGGTATGTGATGACCTTGTTGGTAACGGAAGGCGAACAACCACAACTCAGGTGTGCAGATTTGGTGGCAGACTTAAGCACCATGTTTTCGCCCCAGCAAATATTGCAAGACGAAGAGAATCAGCGCCCATTCGAGTGTGATGGTTTGGCTGTGTACAAACAGATGCCATGGCTAACGGTGATTCCAGATACGCTGGCTCAAGTGCAAGCCTTAATGGCTTATTGCTATAAGCGGCATGTGCCTGTTGTGGTACGCGGAGCGGGTACTGGTTTGTGCGCTGGCGCCATGCCCAATGCTTACGGTATTTTATTAGTCATGACCCGCTTTAGTGAAATATTGGAATTAGATGCCGATCTCGCTCAAGCGCGGGTGCAACCGGGGGTGCGTAATCTGGCTTTAAGCGATGCGGCTGCCCCCTTGGGTTTGTATTACGCCCCCGACCCATCATCACAAATAGCCTGTACTATCGGTGGTAATGTGGCGGAAAATTCCGGTGGCGTGCATTGCTTAAAATACGGCCTAACGGTTAATAACTTGCTGTCCGTGACGATGGTCACTGTCGAAGGTGAGTTGGTGACCTTTGGTGGCCCAGGCTATGACACACCGGGTATGGATCTGGTTGCGCTAGTGTCGGGTTCGGAAGGTTTACTTGGCGTGGTGGTCGAAGCCACCGTACGCTTATTGCCTCGTGCCGACAAGGTGCAGGTGTTAATGGCGGCCTTTGATAGCGTCACAGCAGCCGGTACTGCGGTGGCCGAGTTGATTGGTGGCGGTGTTATACCGGCGGGTCTAGAAATGATGGATAAACTGGCTATTGCCGCGGCTGAAGATTTTGTTAAAGTCGGCTATCCATTGGCTGCTGAAGCCCTGCTAATTTGTGAGCTAGATGGTACGGTGGCCGAAGTAACACAGCAGCTACAGGCGGTTGAAGCTTGCTTTAATGCCAGTGGTGCCACCTCCATACGGGTGGCGAAAGACGCTGACGAGGCCGCACGCCTTTGGCTTGGGCGCAAATCGGCGTTCCCGGCGGTGGGGCGCATGTCTCCCGATTATTATTGCATGGATGGCACCATCCCACGCAGCCAGGTTGGCAGGGTGTTGACGCGTATTGCTGAACTATCAGAACAATATGGCCTACCCGTAGCCAATGTGTTTCATGCTGGCGATGGCAATCTACACCCACTGATTTTGTTTAATGATGCCATTGCTGGTGATCTAGAAAAGGCCGAGGCCTTAGGTGCTGATATCCTCACTCTTTGTGTTGATGTGGGCGGTACTATTACTGGTGAGCACGGTGTCGGCTTAGAAAAACTGCCGTTAATGCCTTATCAGTTTAGTGACGAGGAGGTCGCCCAGTTTACTGGTATAAAGCTGGCCTTTGATCCACATGAGCAGCTTAATCCCGGCAAGTCCATTCCGACACTCAAATACTGTCAGGAATATCGGAGTATTCAACATGACTGATATGACCCGTGATTTACAAGCCCAAGTTAGCCAAGCTATCGTTGACAAGGCGGCTTTGGCTATTCAGGGTGGAGGTACAAAATCAGGCCTTGGCCGGGCCTCGCAAGGGCGCGCTATTTGTTTGTTAGAACATAGTGGTGTCATCAGCTATTCGCCCACAGAATTGGTCATTCAGGTCCGTTCTGGTACTAAAATCAGTGACATCAACGCCACCTTGGCAGAACACCAGCAGCGTTTAATTTTTGAACCTGCAGACTACGCTAGCCAGGCAACCATTGGTGGTACGGTGGCGGCCAATCAGTCTGGCCCTTGCCGACCCTGGTTCGGTGGTGTGCGAGATAGTGTGCTGGGTGTCGGCTTAATTAATGGCCTGGGTGAACACCTGCAGTTTGGGGGGCAAGTCATGAAGAACGTGGCGGGTTTTGATGTCTCGCGTTCACAGGTCGGGGCCATGGGCACGCTAGGTGTGATGACCGAAATAAGCTTGAAAGTGCTGCCTATGTTTGCAGCCGAAGTCACGCTAGTGAGTAGCATGAGTAGCACGCAGGCTTTGCAGACCATGCCGGCGTTCTTCCGGCGTAACTTGCCGGTGAGCGCAGTGAGTTATTGGCAAGGCAATTTATATGTACGTTTGCAGGGTTCTGGGTCCGGTGTAGACAGCGCAATGCGCAGTATTGACGGTGAGCCGCTAGCTGCTGAGCAGGCAGCTAGCTGGTGGCAGCAAGTAAGGGAGTGCCAGCTACTTGAGGCATCCTCGCAACAGGTGCTTTGGCGCCGCAATGTCGCGGCTACGGACGCGCAGACCATGTGTGGCCCAGATAGCTTTATCAATTGGGGTGGTGCCCAGCGCTGGCAGTTACTCCATAAAGATCAAGCTGGGCCTGAGGGTGCCGTGCAATACCTTGGCGGTGATCGTACTAATGAGGTGAACGGCCCAGTAAACAGTGTGGCACAAAAACTACAAGGTAAATTAAAAACGGCTTTTGATCCGCATGCTATTTTTAATCCTGGTCGCCTTTATTCTTGGATGTAAACAATGAAAACCATATTAGCCGAAGAGTTTAAGGCCAACCCACGCTTTAAGGTGGCTGAAGAAATATTACAAGCCTGCGTGCATTGCGGATTTTGTACAGCCACTTGCCCCACCTACCTGCAGCTAGGGGATGAACGGGATAGCCCTCGCGGGCGTATTTATATGATGAAGGCCATGTTTGAGGGGGAGTCCGTAAGCAGTGCGACACGTGAGCATTTGGATAAATGCCTTACTTGTCGTAGTTGTGAAACCACCTGTCCATCTGGCGTGGAATACGGCCGCTTGGTTGATTTAGGGCGTGAAGTTGTAGAGCGCAAGGTTCCGCGTTCATGGCAGCAACGATTGCTGCGCTGGTCTCTGCGTCAGGTGTTGCCATATCGTTGGCGTTTTGGACCCTTGTTGCGTATGGGGCAGTTAGTTAGGCCGCTGCTGCCTGCGGCGCTAAAAGGCCATGTGCCAAAGCCCGTGCCACGCTTGCCCGTAACCGTGTCCAGCCATGCAAGGGTTATGTTGAGCATGCCAGGCTGTGCCCAAGCCAGTGCGGCACCCAATACCGATTTGGCCGCAGCGAAAGTGCTCGATAAACTAGGTATCAAGATGCAGCTAGTGCCACAATCGGGTTGTTGTGGGGCTGTGGACTTGCACCTCAATGCGCATGCCCAAGGCTTGGCTAAGGCGCGCTTGAATATTGATGCTTTGTGGCCACATATTGAAGCTGGTGCTGAAGCGATAGTGGTGACGGCTTCTGGTTGTGGTGCTACCCTGCAGGAGTATGGCTATCTGTTACGTGATGATGCTGACTATGCGCCTAAAGCTGCGAAAGTGGCAGCGCTATGCCGTGATGTGGCGGACATACTGGCCGCAGAGGACCTGAGCCAGCTTGATTTACCTAAGCTGCAGCAGCGTGTCGCAGTGCATTGCCCCTGTTCTCAACAACATGGGATGAAATTACCAGGCAAGCTAAAGTCGGTATTGGCAAGCCAAGGGTTTGATTTGACCATGACCAAAAATGATCATCTTTGTTGTGGCTCTGCTGGTACCTATTCGTTGCTGCAACCGGAGTTGAGTGCGCAATTGCGTACTAACAAGTTAGCTGATTTAAGCATGGATAATCCAGACGTTATCGTAACCGCCAATATTGGCTGCCAGCTGCATTTGGGCGGGCATACTCAAGTGCCGGTAAAGCATTGGCTAGAGCTATTGGTAGAACACGAGGGTACCTAACGGGGACCTCGTGTAGTTAATGCGGGTGGCTGCCTGTTGGTATGGGAATACACCCACCACAGGCATTGTTTTTTAGAGTGAGGTTACTGCTTCTTTTTCTTCCGACGTTTTTTGGTCGATTTTTCGGGAGACTTTGTCTTATAGAATGCAATGTCGTGCATGCCATGGGGTTTTTGCATTGACTCGGACATAAAGTAATCAGGCTCGCCAGGGTGGTCTTTCCAAACATACCAGTCTTCTTTTTCAAAGCCTTCGTATTCAATAATCATGACCGAGCCACCCGGCATTTTACCCGAGTTACTCGTGTGATGTTCGATATGGTCATGGTTCAGCCAACGGCCTGGGTTATCCATCTTTACGATCACGTCATAACGCTCACCTTCCATTATCGGTACAACGTCAGCCCAGTATGGGTTGTCCAGCGGTAGCCCATCTTTGTGGGTAACTAACATATCATGGCCATGCAAATGATAGGCTGTCGGCCCAGATACTGACAACAGACGCATACGCAACACATCACCTTCTTTAACTCGTAACGGTGCGTTAAAAGGGAAAGGCTTACCATTTATGGTCCAATAGTCTAGCTTGTCGCGCGGGTGTCCTCCTTTACCATATTCACCGGCATAGTTGGAATCCCAACCAGAAAAGGCCACAATAACTTCCTTGGTTACTTGCTTCTCCAATTCTGTCGGCTGCTCTGGGTCAACGATTAGCATACCCCACATACCTCTTATACCAACATGTTCGGCAACATTCACGTGGCAGTGATACCAAAGCGTACCAGGCCTATCGACTGTGAACTTATAGGTAAAGGACTCGCCAGGCTGTATGGCCTCTTGGGTGACGTTGGGGACCCCGTCCATTTTCCAAGTTCCTGTTTGTAGTACACCATGCCAATGGACTGTGTGGTGTAGTGAGGTATTGTTTTGTACCAATATTTCTAGTTCATCACCTTCTTTAACATGTATTAGGGGGCCTGGCACCTGACCGTTAAACCCCCACACTTTGGCGGTCAAATTGGGTGTTAGCACAACTTCACCCTCTTCAATGGTCATGTCAAATTTGTGCTCAGCAGCGACAATATTAGTGCTAACAAAAACGGCCATTATCAACGCATACAAAATCTTCATCAGTTACCTCCTGCGCAACATAGGGTGCGCAAATAATTAACGAGTGCCCATATTTCATCATCGTTTAAGTTGGCGTCCCAATTGGGCATTAGTACTGACTTGCTCACTGCTTTGCCGCCAAATTTGATGGCTTTGAATAAATCTTCATCGGTACGTGTCATCATTTCGGCTGTGTCTGTGTGATCCTTTGGCAAGACTTCCATGTCTAGGGTATTAATACCGTAGCCATCGCCCTCTATACCATGGCATTGTGCACAGTATACGTCGTACAGATCTCTACCTAGTTCGGTTTCGCTAGCAAGGCTAAAGGAAGAGCTAGCCGCCGTGATGGCTAATAAACTAATCCACTTATAGTTATTCATCGCTTTCTCCAATAATCTTTAGATAGTTAGCCACTTTTTTCAAAGCCTTCTCTTTGATGTGACGATTCGGCATCATGGAATTTTTATCCCAAAGTTCGGGATGCTGGCTGTAGGATATGATGTATTTTTGTTGCAGCCGATGCCAAGCTGTATAGAGCTCTGGGCCGGATAGGCCGCCTTCATCTGGCTGATTTTGGTGGCATGACTGGCAACCTTGAAATTTCACAAAATTCATTTTCCCTGCGGACTTTGAAATCTTCTTTGGTTGATAATCCACTTGTTCTAATAAAGAAGAAAAGGGGGTCAACGTCATTAGGTGTGAGGTTACTTTTTTTGCTTCATCAGCATCTAGTGATAGGTGCTTGGGTAGTGTGTTGGTTAGAATAATATCCCCTTCATCTGTTACCAAAGTAGCGTCAGGTGGATAGGCCCCGCCGGGGCGAATTTGAGTTGGCGCTTGTAGCCAAGATTCTAACCACTGGGGGCGATACTTATTGCCTGCATAAAAAAGGTGTGAACCCTTTCTACTAATTCTCTCCTTAACGTCCTTGGATACTGCTTGTAAAGCATGGCAGTCTCCACAAGTCTCGGCGAAAAAACTTGCCGTATCGGCCATGCCAAAATTAGATATGAGAACGAGTCCCCACATAACTTGTCGTATTTTCATTTGCGAACCTCATCTTGATGAAATATGAAACTTGTGGCGTTAAACAATCCTACCTATTACCGTAGAACCAAATTGCCATCTTTACCTATGTCGCTGTCTAGGGATTCATGGTTTAGTAATACGCTAATAGCGCCGTTTAATGCGCGTTTCATGCGATGGTTTACAATGGCGTTATTGGTGTCCTTGTTGGCTGGGCTTATTAAGTCAAATGTCATGCCATGAGCCGGTGCTACATCGACCGTTTGGAGACCGAATTTTAGATTTTTCGGGTTGCCGTTGTCCCATACCCTGTCCCAGATACCTGCAATGGGGTGAAACCCCACGGATTCGTTAATATTGGCATTTACAAAGAAAATTCGTACTCGCTCCCCAGGTTTTGACTCTAGGGCTAGTTCAGCATTGGCATCATGTACTGGGTCGTAGTGAAAAACCTTGCCGTTGATGAGAGAGGCTTGCCAGCCTATACCCATGGTGATGTCACTTGGCTTAGTGCCTGCTGCGAATAAATCCCCTTCCACTATGACGTACTCTCGATCGGGCCGTGGGTAGTCTTCAGAGTAACCTGCTTTTGGATCGACGATGATAACGCCATACATACCGCGAGCTATGTGTTCACTCATCGCTTCTGCTCCACAGTGATATATGAACACCCCAGGGTAATTGGCATCGAAGGTAAACTGTTTACTGCTGCCAGGTTTGACCGCAGAAAACTCCTCTAACACATCGACCTGAGCAGCGTGGAAATCCATCGAATGACTTTGTTTATTGGTTTTAGGGTTGGTCAAAGTGAAGTTGACAGTGTCCCCTTCTTTGACCCTAATAACGGGGCCTGGGATAGTGCCATCAAAAGTCCACATAGCTTGTTTGTTGCCAGCGTTGTCGATGGCTATATTGACTTCCTGGGCAGACATTTCGACATTGACGGTTTTGGCAAACGCGATAGGCGAAGTTGCCAAGGCAAGCGCTATTAGAAGTGAGCGCTTTACATTAAGAGTTTTCATGAAAAACCTCCAAAGGGTGAATCTAAATGGTGTTCGGATTAACACATAGGTAAGTTAAGCATAAGATGTATTTTTTGCACATCATTTGCAAAAAATAAATTTAACCCCTTGTTTTATTGGAAAATTGAAAATGGATAAGTAGTGGTTGACTGAAGCGAGGTGAGGAGAGTGCCTATATTTCTGTGATTAGGTCACAGCTCAACAAGCATAAAAAACGGGTCAGTTATCTGATCTCAATAGGCAAGGATAAGCTCTCTTGCATGCGCTTGTCGTTGATCAAATCTGCCAAGGAGTAGTTGGCTAGAACTTCGAGAAACTGTATGTTGGCCTGGTTAAAGATGATCTGTAATGTACAGTGGTGCATTAGAGTGCAGCCCTTAGTATGGCATTGAATGACTTGATTGCTTTCAAAGGTTAAAAAAACGTCCTTTAGATTAATCATATCGGGCTCTTTAAGCAGCGCCATACCTCCGTTGCGACCTAGATAAGTTTGGATGTATTGGGCTTTAGATAAACAATGAATGATTTTACGTAAATGCTCGTGAGAGATGGTGAAAAAATTAGCAATTTCAGCAATCGTTACTCGGTGCTCGGTATGAGTGGCCAAGTAGAGTAGCACTCTATAGGCGTAATCTGTGTTTGCATTAATATTCAATTAGGTACCATGCATGTTTGGTGAAAGTATATCAAAAGGCCCAAGATCAATTTCAGATCCTGGAACCGAAACTATGATGTATATAGTACTACAAAAGTGTGATAGCGGTGTTTGCATAAGGCCGCTTTATTATTTACTGCCTTGTGCAAAGATTTGAATGTAATATTAGTCGGCTTTACATATCTTTGCATAGAACAGCGGAATTTGTTCTTCATATCAAGGTCAATATAAATATAGTAAGCTAATATATACATATAGAAGTTAGTTGTTCCTGTGACAACTGATTAGCAGCCGATAAGCAGATACATAGTTCCAAAAGTAAATTGGAGCAATCTTATAAAGGAGTATGACCAATGAAAAAACTAATCGTAGTCGCTATGGGTTTAGCAATGGCAGCTAGTGCTCAAGCCACGCCCATGTTGGTAAAGGTTTTGCAGGAGTCAGATCCTATTGCTAGCAATGTGGTTAAAGAGGTACCGATTAAATCTTGCCGTGTTGAGCAGGTGCCTGTCTATGGGACTACTTCGGCTGCTGGCACGACCACCCAGCCTTCTATCGCTGATAAAGCTGCGGGTGCCATCTTTGGTGGCTTGCTAGGTTCGCAAGTCGGTGGTGGTTCTGGTAAGGATGCAGCGACCCTGCTAGGTGCCATTATTGGTGCTGAAATGGTGGACGGTCAAGTTGGTAAACAGCAGCAACAGCAAGTCATTACGGGTTACCGCAATCAAGAAATTTGCGAAATGATTCTGCAGCAGAAAACCGTACAAGAAATTACTAGTTACCAGACCTATATTGAATTTGGTGGCCAGATTTGGCAATTAAACACGCCAATTTCTTACTCTAAAGGTGACTTTGTTAAGGTTAATGTCGATATCACTATGTCTAATTAGGCCGAATTCAGCCTAATTAGTTAAGCTGACAAAGCGCGGGCCAGTATGTCTGGGTCCGCGTTACCTCCTGACAACACAACGACCGTTACCTTATCTTTAGTTGCTACTAAACCTGCAAGCAAGGCGGCTAATCCCACACAGCCACCGGGTTCTACCACTAATTTCAAATCATTCATGCACATAGCCATGGCTTTAAGCACATGATGCTCTGATACCGCCATACCTGCACCTACATGCTGCTGCATAATGGGGAAGGTGAGCTCGCCGACCATCGGGGTCACTATGGCATCGCATATATTGGGTGTTGTACTGGTGTTACCTAGTCGTTTAGCTGCTTGCAAAGAGCGTGCTGCGTCGTCGTAGCCTTGCGGTTCAGCGACGAGGATACGAGTATCGGGAAAGGCCTGATGCCAAGCGATGGCCGTGCCGGAGATTAGGCCACCACCGCCACAAGGGGCAATTAACGTATCGGGTACTAAGCCCAATAATTGTAGCTGCTGTGTAGCTTCTATACCGATAGTGCCTTGGCCAGCAATAATGTCTTCATCATCATAGGGTTTAACTAGGGCTAGTTGGTGTTCTTTCGCCAATGCTGCGCCTATTTGTTCACGGTTTTCATGCTGGCGCTGGTAAAGTACCACCTCACCCCCTAAGGCCTTGGTGTTGTTAATCTTGATAGCCGGTGAGTCAGCCGGCATGACTATAACCGCTCGCATATCGAACATAGACGCCGCAAGTGCTACCCCTTGCGCATGGTTGCCCGATGAATAAGCCACCACACCTTTGACGCCTTGTTGTGCAAGTTGGCTGATTTTATTGTAGGCACCTCGAAATTTGAACCAACCGGTACGTTGCAAAGCTTCGGTTTTAAATAAGATACGACCTTGAAATCTGGCGTTGATAGCGCTCGATTCCAGCAGGGGAGTGCGTACAACAATACCGTCTAGGCGTTGTTGTGCTTGTAATACTTGTGCGTAAGAAACCATGTCGTGGTTACCTGTGGTAGCGGCCCTAGTTTAGGCAATTATAGTAGGTAGTTTAATGGCTGCTCGCAAGTCTTGTTCTGCCGTTAGTAAGAGCCTAGGAGGGACGTTGATGGCGAGCGTTGGTGCAAGAGGCTATATGCTGTTAGACTGTGAGGTCTGTTGTGTTTTTTAGTGTTATTTTAATCATGGCCATCACCCCCAAACAACCACTGCCAAAGCTGCCCAATAAACGGCAGGTAAAGCAGCAGCTGCAAGCTGATGTGGATGCTTTTTTAGCGTCTGGGGGTGAGGTTATGGAAGTGCCAAAAGGTATTAGCGGTGTCGCTACTGATGGTTTTAACCGCCACCCTGTTTGTTTTACTAGCGAGGCAGCACAGCGCACCTTAGTGCCCGATGTGGTGGCCAATATTGAACAACGCAAGCAAGCTAAGAAAGAGCCGAAACCTATGCCGACCGCGCGTCGTCAAGCACGAAAAAAATGGATATACGATGACTTTGGTGAGCCCCTACGTTGGGTATGGGCAGAATAGAGAATACAAGCTGCTAAGTAGCTTGTCATAGTTGCCTGGCCTAGACATTTGTCTACAATTGGCTGCTTAGGCATTTGCCATCAGCACGTTCTGCTATAGGCTATGACGCAAGTTTTTGGATACTGGTTACTTGACTAGTAATAATGCAGAGGTTTTCATGAAGTTAGTCGTTGCTGACGATCATCCTTTATTTCGTACCGCCTTGGTACACACGCTTGATAAGGCCAAACCTGGTTGTGATATTAGCGAAGTGGGTACCTTGTCTGAGCTGCTTACTCAGCTCAAACAAGATGATGATGTAGATCTGCTATTATTGGATCTACATATACCAGAAGCATTTGGTTTCACAGGTTTAATTCAGGTGTTAGAAAATTACGAGCATATTCCAGTGTTGGTAGTTTCTGGCAACGAGAATCCTGATGTTATTCATAAGGCCATGCGTTTAGGCGCCAGTGGGTTTTTAATTAAATCAGCTTCCAACGATGATATTGTCAATGCCGTGGATGCGGTACTTGCCGGTCAAAATTGGTTACCGGCCAACTTGCCTGCAGCCTCTGCCGAGGCTAACGAAGAATTGCCTGCCGAGCGTATTGCCGCCCTCACGCCGCAACAATTACGGGTGCTTACTATGGTGAGTGCTGGTTTGTACAACAAGCAAATTGCCGATGAACTGAATGTCACGGATGCTACGGTACGTGCCCATGTTACAGAAATTTTCCGTAAACTGGGTGTTACCAATCGTACCCAAGCGGTAATCTTGTTCAATCGTTTTCAGGTCGACAATCCACAAGAAGCTGTCTAGTTTCTAATTCCCTGAGCTACTGATTTTAATATATTTATTAATCATTTTTCTTAATACAGCGGGACGCAATGGCTTGTGCATCAAGCCGAAACCGGCGTCTCTCACTTCTTGTTTCATAGCGCTTGTACGATCAGCAGTAATAATGATGGCCGCAAGGTCCTGCTGCAGATACTCCCGAATGTCCTTGATGGCGCTGGTGCCTAGCAAGCCTTGGTTGAGGTGGTAGTCGGCCAAAATTAGCATCGGTTGCTGGTCCGGCTTTAGCTCTTTGAGTAGCTCGATAGCTAGCTCGGCACTGGTGGCCGTGTATACGTGACAACCCCACTGGGCCAATAGTGCCTGCATTCCGTCTAAAATACTTTGTTCATTGTCGATCACCAGAAGGGGTGTGCCGCTAAGGTCGTTTTGGGTGACGATTTCATGCTGAGGCTGAGGGCGAGTAACTGCCGATTTCAATCCATAGGGCACCAAAACTGAAAACATGGAGCCTTTGCCAAGTTCAGAGCTAACGTGGATTTCGTGTTCTAGTGTATTGGCTGTACGCTGGGCAATAGCCAAGCCTAAGCCAATACCTGTAGTGGCACTATGGGCGCCTGTTTCAATGCGTTGAAATTCGCCAAATATATCGTTTAAACGATCTTCGGGTATACCAAAACCTGAGTCCCACACTTGGATTTCTAAACCTTCAGGTCGGCGCCGGCAACCCAGTAAAATGCGCCCTTGGTTGGTATAGCGAATAGCATTGGTGAGAAAGTTCTGCAGTATGCGGCGCAACATAACAGGGTCGGTAAACAGTGTTGCCTCACTGTAAAGTGAATGGAAGCTAAGCTGCTTTTCGTCACACAAGGCGACAAACTCCTGATTCAAAACATGGAGAAAATCGGAGGTGCAAAAGTGTTGTTTACGAGGTTGTAAATTGCCTGCATCCAATTTGGATATCTCTATTAAGGCGCTGATGAGTTGTTCGGCACTGGCCAGGGAGCTATCCAGGTTATTGGCTAGCTGGCGCAGAGAGGCATCATTTATTAATTCTTGTTGGCGCTCGGCGAGCGCGCTCGAAAACAATTTAGCTGCATTTAACGGTTGCATCAGATCGTGGCTGGCGGCGGCTAGAAAACGTGTCTTGCCTTGATGGCTGGCTTCGGCTTCGGCCTTGGCGGCGCTCAGTTCTTGGTTTACCTGTTCTAAGCTTTCGGTGCGTTCGGCAACCCGCTTTTCGAGGCTTTCGTTGGCTTGTTGTAACTGTTTTTCACGTTCCTTTAGGGCGGTTTCTGCTAGGTAGTGTTCGGTGATATCAGAGTAGGTGTTGACGTAGCCGCCGTCCGGCATCTTATGGCCCTGTACTTCTATCACGGTGCCATTTTCACGGTAACGGATACTCCGATGTTGCTCGCCCCGTTTAATCATATCAGAGCGTTGTTTGACGATCTTGTCGGCATCTATCTCGCCATATTCACCTTGTTGGGCACTAATGCGAATAATATCTTGTACCGGTGTGCCTACAGCAATCATGTCTTTGGGGAAATTAAACATGTCCAAATAACTTTGGTTCCACATTTGTAGCTTGTGGTTTTTGTCGATCACGGTAATGCCTTGGCTGACGTTGTCGATGGTGGCTTGTAGCAGGCTGCGGTTAAAGGTAACCGCGCGTGTAGCTTCGTCGACAATGGATACCACGTCGCCTAATAGTACAGACTTGCCGCCTAAGCTGGTTTGCACAATGATGCGGGCGGAAGATGCGCCGATAATACCCGCCAGAGTACGCTCTGTGTGCCTTTGTAATTCTGGGCTAACGGAGGCAGCGGGGCTGAGGTCCAGCTCAGGGTGGCGGTTAGATAGATGGTTAATAGATTCCACGGTTTGACGATAACCTAGGAATCGTTCTAACAAGGTTTTTACATCGGCTACCGTATGATGGGCCTGCGTGATGCGGTTGGCCATATGCGTAGGGTTGGCATCCACATTAATAAAGCTATCGGCTTGCATGCGGTCAATTAAACGTGGCTTGTTGGCAAGTGAGACCAGGACATAAAGTGAGATGTTAACGGATAGGCTGATCAATGTAGCGTGCGATATAGGGTCTAGGTCTAGGCCAAATAATGCTGTTGGGCGCAGCCACGCAATACCAAAAGGACCGGCACTAATGATATCGCCAGAGTAATGAAACAAGCCCGTTAGGTTGGGTAGTAGTATGCAATAGGCCCAGATTAAGAAGCCAGCTGACAAGCCGGCTGTAGCGCCGCGTACGTGACCTCGACGCCAATAAAGGCCAATCAGTAATGGCGGTGCAAATTGGGCTACCGCGACAAAGGCAGAGAGGCCGATAGATACTAAGGTGGTGCCCTGATCGATGAGCAGGTAGTAACCATAAGCCAGTAATAAAATGGTAAAGATGGTGAGCCGACGCAGGTTGAGTAGCAAGCGGCCTAGTTCGCGGCTTTGGGATACTTCAACGGCCCTTACATGCAAGATGAAGGGCATGATGATGTCGTTGGTTACCATGGTGCTGATGGCAACAGTAGAGATGGCCGCCATACTCATGGCCGCCGATATACCACCTATGTAAGCAAATATAGCAAGGCCTTCTTGGCCGCTTGCTAAGGGCATCATTAATGAATAAATGTCAGCATTGATGCCCGTGCCACCTAGGGCGCTGTGTCCCGCCCAAGCAATCGGCAGCATGAGTATGCAGAATATGGAGATGTAGAGTGGAAATAGCCAGCGTGCGGTATTCAGGTGTTCTGGATTGGTGTTTTCTACCACAGTAACGTGAAACTGACGGGGTAAACAAACAACAGCGGTAAAACCCAGAAGAATCTCTACCAAAAAGCTAGTACGCCACGGTGAGAAGTCGGTAATGCCAGCATGCCCAGTGAGGCTAATCTGGCCAATAATGTCAAACAAACCATCGTTGAGCCAATAGATGGCAAAGAGGCCGATAGCCATAAAGGCGGTAAGCTTGAGCATCGATTCAAGGGCAATGGCTAGCACCATGCCAGGGTTGTGGGCGGAGGTGTCGACTCGGCGTGCGCCAAACAATACCGCAAAAACGCCGATCAATAGGGCAATCACAAATACCGATAAATTGGCTTGCCTGACTTGGGCAAAGGGATTGTCACTAAGCACGGCGAAGCTTAAATCGATGGCTTTTAGTTGTAGAGCTATGTAAGGCAGCAAGCCGAGGGTGGCCATAAGTGTGACGAGTACAGCAAGACGACGGCTTTTGCCATGACGCGACGAAATAAAATCGGAAATGGTGCTAATGTTTTCGCGTTTAGCAATAACGACGATCTTGTAAAGTACGCGATGGCCAAAAATGAAAAACAGTACTGGGCCGATATAGGGGCCTAGAAATTCCCAGCCACTGGTGGCGGCACGGCCAACCGAACCATAAAAGGTCCATGAGGTTAGAAAAATACCCAAAGACAGGCTGTAGATGATGGCTTGCACGTGCTGAGACCTAGGGCCTGTGGCTTTGTGGAGATGCCGGTCGCCCTGAGTTGCTACGATCAACAAGACCATGAAATAGGCCAGGGATATAAGTAGGAGTGACCAGCTGCCGACCATGAATGCGTCCTTAATACGTTTGGGTTTGCTTGCAAGCTGCAAGGGTTACACAAAGTTACCGTCATTGCGAGCGCGGTAAACTTTCATTGCGCGCAGTTTTGCCGTCATTGCGAGCTCCGCGAGGCAACCTTTTCCAGTATGGCACTGCGCCTGCTAGAGGTTGCCACGTCGCTGCGCTCCTCGCAATGACGGTGGTTTTGAATTGTCGTTGCGAGCGCAGCGAAGCAATCTCTCGAGCCCTGCACTGCGCCTGCTAGAGGTTGCCACGTCGCTGCGCTCCTCGCAATGACTGTGGGCTGCGCTCCTCGCAATGACGTTGGGGCCCGTTCCGGGCAATGATGGACTAGCAAATACACCTTAGACAAAATTGGCACCAACATATATCTAATAGATCAAATTCGGGCAGCCGCGTAACCTATAGCCAAGAATAATATATCAACAGGTCTGCTAGGGTAGTTTGTCTGCCCTAAGTTGCATTTGGAGCAAAACATGGCTGCTAGTGAAATAACCCAACCCTACCCAGGGCCAGGGCTAGATACCTTTCCAAAACTACTGCTACACAACGAGCGTATGTTTCCTAACAAGGACGCCATGCGTGAGAAAGAGTTTGGTGTTTGGCAATCTTGGACTTGGCAACAAGTCGCTGATGAAATAGAGCGTTTTTCTTTGGGCTTGAAAGAGCGCGGCCTACAAGCTGGCGACAAGGTCCTTATCATCGGTGCTAACCGTCCACGCATGTATTGGACAATGGTTGCTGCCCAGGTACTAGGGGCGATACCTGTTCCTACCTACAAAGATTCCGTGGCTGAAGAAATGCAATACGTAATCGAGCACTCTGAAGCTCGTTTTGTTATTGCAGAAGACCAGGAACAGGTGGATAAGGTTTTGGAAGTTCAAGATCGTTGTCCAATGGTTGAATTGGTTATCTATGACGACCCACGTGGCATGAAAAACTACGACCCCAGCATTGCCGTTGACTTTGAAGTCGTGCAAAAGCAGGGTGCGGATCTACGTGCTAAAGAGCCTAACTTGTTTAAAGAGTTGTGTGCTAATGGTAAGGGTGACGATATATCTATCATCCTTTACACCTCTGGTACGACGGGCAAGCCTAAGGGCGTTGTGTTGACTTATGACAACGTACTGATCACGGCTTATCAAGCGGCGCTAGTTGACGGCTTGAATGAAAATGACGAAATCTTGTGTTACTTGCCTATTGCTTGGGTAGGTGACCATATATTTGTGGCCCAGTCCTACTGCATGGGGTTCTGCGTGAACTGCGCAGAAAGCGAAGAGACCGTGGCATCGGATATGCGCGAGATTGGCCCAACCTACTACTTTGCACCACCGCGTGTATTTGAAGGTTTGTTGACCAATGTACAGATTCGTATGGAAGACGCGGCGCCCATTAAGCGCAAGATGTACTCCTACTTTATGGATGTGGCTAAAACTGTTGGTATTCAGAAACTGGAAGGCAAAGCTGTCGGCCTAATGGATAGTATCAAGTACGCCATGGGTGATTTCCTAATCTACGGCCCACTTAAAGATGCTTTAGGTTTAGGTCGTGTGCGTTTGGCATGGACGGCTGGTGAAGCTATTGGTGGTGAAATCTTTGATTTCTACCGTTCTTTAGGTATTAACATCAAGCAGCTATACGGCCAAACAGAATCTTCTGTGTTTATAACTGCACAGCCTGACGGTGAAGTTTACCCAGAAACAGTGGGTCGCCCGGTACCAGGTGTAGAGCTACAAATCGCTGATAACGGTGAAGTTTTGTACCGTAGCCCAGGTGCTTTCCATAGCTATTACAAAAATCCAGAATCCACCGCGGATACCAAAACTCCTGAAGGTTGGGTGCATACGGGTGATGCTGGCTTTATCAATGCCGATGGTCATCTACGTATCATTGACCGTGCTAAGGATGTGGGTAAGTTCAATGATGGTGGTTTGTTTGCCCCTAAGTACATTGAGAACAAGCTGAAGTTCTTCCCGCACATTCAAGAAGTTGTTGCCTTTGGTGATGGCCGTGATGCTTGTATGGCGTTTATTAACATCGACTTAGGTGCCGTAGGCAACTGGGCTGAGCGTAATAACGTGGCTTACGCTTCTTATCAAGAATTGGCGGCTCACCCAGCCGTTTATGAAATGGTAAGAGAGAGCGTTGAACAGGTCAACGAGTCCTTGTTGGGCGATGAAATGTTGGCTCACTCACAGATCTCACGCTTCTTGATTTTGCACAAAGAGCTGGACGCGGACGATGGTGAATTGACCCGTACCAAGAAGGTGCGTCGCATCTTGATTAACGATCGCTATAGCGTTCTTATCGATGCTTTGTACAACGGTGCCGAGCAATGCTTTATCGAAACTGAAATTGCCTTTGAAGATGGTCGTGTCAGTAAGATTTCCGGTGATATCAAGATTGTTGATGCCAAAACTTTTGCTGCAACAGCCAAAGCCAGTTAAGCACTAGATAAACGCGAGTTAACTATGTCTACACAGAATACGACAGCAGATAAGCAGGATGAGCAAGAAATCCTGCTAGATCTAAAAAATATAAGCCTGTCCTTTGGTGGTGTAAAAGCGATTACAGATATCAGCTTTGACATCCGCAAAGGCGAAGTACGTGCCATTATCGGCCCTAACGGTGCTGGTAAAAGCTCCATGCTTAACGTTATCAACGGTTTTTACCATCCGCAAGAAGGTGAAATCTGGTTTAAAGGTGAGCAACGTCAGGGGATGAAGCCATACGAAATTGCTTACCAAGGCATTGCTCGTACGTTCCAAAACATTGCCTTGTTTAAGGGGATGAGCGTACTAGACAACCTGATGACTGGTCGCTTTACTCATATGAATAAAAACCTTTTGTGGCAAGCCCTATGGAAAGGACCAGCCGAAAAGGAAGAAATTGAAAACCGTGAGTTTGTTGAGCACATTATCGATTTCTTAGAAATTCAAGCCATTCGTAAAACGCCAGTAGGCCGCTTACCTTATGGTTTGCAAAAGCGTGTTGAATTGGGTCGTGCTTTAGCAGCCCAGCCTGAATTGTTATTGCTGGACGAACCAATGGCCGGCATGAACGTAGAAGAAAAAGAAGATATGTGTCGTTTCATCTTGGATGTTAACGATACCTTTGGCACCACCATTGCCCTGATCGAGCACGATATGGGCGTGGTAATGGATATCTCCGACCGTGTCGTTGTCTTGGACTACGGCCGCAAGATAGGTGATGGCGAACCTAATGAAGTTCGTAATGACCAAACCGTAATCGATGCCTATTTAGGCGTGAGTCACTAAGGAGTCCAGAAATGAGTGCTGATTTTCTTTATACCATAGAAGTAATTCTAAACGGCTTAATGGCCGGGGTAATGTATTCGTTGGTAGCTTTGGGCTTCGTGCTGATCTTTAAAGCTTCCGGTATTTTTAACTACGCGCAAGGTGTAATGGCCTTGTTTTCAGCGATGACGCTAGTGGGCATTCAGAGTGGTCAAATTCCATTTGCGCACTTGATTAATGCCATCTTTGGTACCAAATTGCACCATTTTGGTTGGGAAGTGCCTGCCGTACTTGCCATCATCCTTACGGTTGGTGTGATGGTGTTGTTTGCCATCATAGTAGAAAAGTACATTCTGCATCATTTGGTAAACCAAGAGCCGATTATCTTGTTTATGGCCACCATTGGTTTGGCTTACTTCATGGAAGGCTTTGGCGACATCATGTGGGGTAGTGAAATCAAAACTATGGATGTAGGTATTCCTAGTGGTGGTTCGTTATGGCTAGAAGAGTACACCATGGGTTGGGCTGCTGAAGGTGAGCGCTACTGGGGTATGTATATTGACAAGCTGGACGTAGTTGCCACCTTGGTTGCGGTATTACTTGTAGTGACCTTGACTATATTTAGCCAATACACCCGTACTGGCCGTGCCCTACGCGCCGTAGCCGACGATCACCAAGCAGCATTGTCTGTTGGTATCTCTCTACGTGCTATCTGGGTCATTGTTTGGTCCATCGCCGGCTTTGTAGCCTTGGTGGCCGGTATCATGTGGGGTTCTAAGTCAGGTGTACAGTTCTCCTTGTCCTTGATTGCCCTGAAAGCGTTACCCGTACTAATGCTAGGTGGATTCACTTCCATACCTGGTGCCATTATCGGTGGTCTGATCATCGGTGTAGGCGAGAAGTTGTTTGAATTTGCGATTGGCCCAATGATTGGTGGTGCAACCGAAAACTGGTTTGCCTATGTGTTGGCTCTAATGTTCCTGGTGTTCCGTCCCCAGGGTTTGTTTGGCGAAAAGATTATCGAGAGGGTGTAACACATGTTTTATCGTGAATCTGGTGATTTTAAAAAGACCTATCAAGAAGATGGGCAAACCTTCCCGATCAAATTTGATCGCTGGCGTTATTATGTGATCATGGCTGTAGCTTTCTTAGTACTACCCATGTTCATGAGTGATTACTTTGCTAACGCGGTAATGATTCCATTTTTGGTATGGGCTATTGCCGCGTTAGGGCTAAACATCCTAACGGGTTACTGTGGTCAGTTGTCCTTGGGTACAGGTGGCTTTATGGCCGTTGGTGCCTACGCGACCTACAAGCTGATGACCTCCTTCCCTGGCATGGACATGTTTACAGTGATTTTGCTATCTGGCTTTATTACTGCAGGTGTTGGCGTATTGTTTGGCTTGC
Source organism: Oceanospirillaceae bacterium (assembly GCA_003521845.1). Lineage (GTDB taxonomy): Bacteria > Pseudomonadota > Gammaproteobacteria > Pseudomonadales > Balneatricaceae > Njordibacter. The sequence goes on from DPHB01000007.1 coordinate 20,712, forward strand.
CTTCTTTACGTATCAAGGGCTTCTACCTAGCGGTAGCAACCTTGGCAGCACAGTTCTTCCTAGTTTGGTTGCTTAACAAGATGCCTTGGTTCTACAACTATTCGGCTTCCGGTCAGATCACTGCTCCAGAGCGTTCTATTTTGGGTATCGTTATTACTGGCCCACATGCAACGCCATTAGCCGCTTACTTGTTTACCTTGATCATTGCCGTGGTATTGGCTTGGGTAGCGCGTAACATTACTCGTGGCCGTATGGGTCGTAGCTGGATGGCTATTCGTGACATGGACATTGCTGCCGAAATCATTGGTGTTAATCCATTGATGGCTAAGTTATCAGCCTTTGCCGTGTCTTCGTTCTTTGTTGGTATCGCCGGTTCTTTGTTCTTCGCTGTTTACCTAGGTGCAGCAGAAGTAACCGAAGCCTTTAGCATCACTGTATCTTTCGCAGTATTGTTTATGATCATCATCGGCGGTTTGGGTTCTATCTTCGGTAGCTTTGTTGGCGCAGCCTTCATGGTACTGATGCCCGTATTGTTGAAAAACGTTCTGGTTGGCGGTATGGGTTGGCCTACTGACCTAGCAGCACATTTTGAATACATTATTGTTGGCGGCCTGATCATTGTCTTCTTGATCGTGGAACCTCACGGTTTGGCACAGATGGCGCGCGTACTAAAAGAAAAATTACGCTTGTGGCCGTTCCCTCACTAAGAAGGAACTGCTTTGTAAACTAGTGTCTCTCTCTTGGTTTAGAAAGAGACACACAATATCTGCCTTTAAAGGCAAATAAAAATAAGTCGAAACCTCGGAGGATGACGACAATGAAATTAAAGCAACTAGCAACCGTAGCCCTGACTACTCTGGCCGTATCTGCGCCAGTAGTGGCAGATCTAGTATTTCCATCTTTGAGCTACCGTACTGGTCCTTACGCTGCAGGTGGCACACCATACGCAGATGGTTGGGCTGACTACTTTACTATGCTAAACCAGCGTGACGGTGGTATCGGTGGTGTGATGACTGCTGTACCTGAGTGTGAAACTGGTTATAACACTGCCAAGGGTGTGGAATGCTACGAATCCCTAAAGGGTGACGGTGCCTTAGTATTTAACCCATTATCTACTGGTATCACTTATCAGTTGATTCCTAAGGCTACTGCTGACGATATCCCTCTATTGACACAGGGTTACGGTCGTACCTCTGGCGCCAACGGTGCTATCTTCTCCCACGTATTTAACTTCCCTGCTAACTACTGGGCTGGCGCAAGCCGTATCGTTAACCGTATCAAGCACGAAGCTGGCGGTGACATCTCTGGTAAGAACATTGCCCTTGTTTACCATAACTCTGGTTACGGTAAAGAGCCAATTCCTACTTTGAAGGCACTAGCTGAGAAGCACGGTTTTGAACTAACTTTGATCCCAGTTGATCACCCAGGACAAGAACAAAAGTCCCAGTGGCTACAGATTCGTCGTGAACGTCCAGACAACATCATCCTTTACGGATGGGGTGTAATGAACCAGGTAGCGCTACAAGAAGCGTCTAACATTCGTTACCCAATGGATCAGATGTTCGGTATCTGGTGGTCTGGTACAGAAAACGACAAGCTAGAAGGCATGGGTTCCCATGGCTACAAGGCGGCTACCTTCCATAACGTTGGTTCTAACTACCCTGTATACAAGGACATTCAAACTCACGTTGTTGATGCTGGCCTAGCGGCTGGTGACGGTTCTAACGTTGGTTCTGTACTGTACAACCGTGGTCTATATGCTGCCATGACTGCTGCATTAGGCGCTCAAACAGCCCAGGACATACACGGTACTGCTGACATTACGGCAGCGATGATGCGTGATGGCTTAGAAAACATCAAGATGACTGACGCGGCTATGGCGGCGGCTGGCCTACCTAAGTTTGGTCCTGAGTTTGAAGGCTCATGTGCAAACCACGGTGGTACTGGTCAAGTTGGTATCCAACAGTGGGATGGCAACAAGCAAGCGTGGAAGCTAATTGGTGGCTTTGAATCACCAGATATGAAGGTTATCGGTGCTCTAATCACAGCTGACTCTGAAGCTTACGCTAAGGAAAACAACATCACTCCACGTGACTGTTAATTAGCTAATTAGTCGTTGCGAGCGCAGCGAAGCAATCTCTGTCAGGCAAGGTGCTGAAGTAAAGAGGTTGCCGCGCTTCGCTCGCAATGACGATTTGTTTATATCATAGCCGTTTTAGATCGTGTTGCCACGATCATAAGACGGCTCTCATATAAGCAAGCAAAACCGTAATAGGTAATAAAAAATGTCTACAAATAAGTCCATGTTGTCTATCAACAACATCGAAGTCATTTATGACCACGTTATCTTGGTACTTAAGGGTGTTTCCCTAGAAGTGCCACAACAAGGTATCGTGGCATTGTTGGGTGCTAACGGTGCAGGTAAGTCCACCACCATTAAGGCAATTTCAGGGCTATTGGCTTCTGAACGTGGTGTGGTAACCAAGGGTACTATTAACTATGAAGGCAACAGCATTGCCGAACAAAGCCCAGCCGAATTGGTAAAAATGGGTGTTGTACAGGTTATGGAAGGCCGTCATTGCTTTGAGCACTTGACCATCGAAGAGAACCTATTGGTTGGTGCCTATACGCGTGGCGAGGGTCGCCGCAGTGTGCAGGAAAGCTTGGAAATGGTGTATGAATACTTCCCGCGTTTACGTGAGCGTCGTAAGAGCCAAGCCGGTTACACCTCTGGTGGTGAGCAACAGATGTGTGCTATTGGTCGCGCACTCATGTCCAACCCGCGTATGATTTTGTTGGATGAGCCTTCTATGGGCTTGGCGCCACAGTTAGTAGAAGAAATCTTCGAAATCGTGAAAAAGCTTAACCAAGAACAAGGTGTAACCTTCTTGTTGGCAGAGCAAAACACCGCCGTGGCCCTACGTTATGCCACCTACGGTTACATCATGGAAAACGGCCGTGTGGTAATGGATGGTGATGCCGCTGACCTGCGTGAAAACGAAGACGTTAAGGAATTCTACTTGGGCGTGAGTGATGGCGAGCAGAAGAGCTTTAAGGATGTTAAGCAGTATCGTCGTCGTAAGCGTTGGTTGGCATAGCATTTGGTTGCTTGAGCTCTCTAGCTAAGCTTCAGAAAAACCACACTACCAAGATACAAGTGTAAAGATAGACTGGCACTTTGGGGTCTGACCCCAAAGTGCCAGTCTATCTTTACAAAAGGAAAAGAGATTATGACTAATTTTTATGATGATCTAGAGACCCGTTCTGCGCAACAGCGCGAAGCGGATCAGATTGCAGCGGTAGCGGCCCAAGTGGCTCATGCTAAAGCTAGCTGTAGTGCTTGGGCAGATATCTTGGCGGATGTGGATGCGGCTGATATTAATAGCGCTGAGGCCATTGCACAGTTGCCAGTTACGCGTAAGTCGGCTTTGATTGAGCTGCAAAAAGACAAGATGCCGTTTGGTGGCATGGTTGATGCGTCTGGCGCGCATATGAATTATGTATTTACATCCCCAGGGCCTATTTATGAGCCAGGTTTTGATGTGCCTGATGCGTGGCGTTTTGCCCGTGCTTTACATGCAGGTGGTCTACGTAGGGGCGATTTGGTACAAAACTGTTTCTCTTATCACTTCACGCCTGCCGGTGCCATGTTTGACAATGCGGCCAAAGAAATTGGTTGCACGGTGATTGCCGCTGGCGTGGGTAACACGGAAATGCAAGCGCAGAGCTTCCATAATTTGAAGCCGACCGCTTACATAGGCACGCCAAGCTTTTTGAAAATTATTTTAGAGAAAGCGGATGAGCTAGGTTTAGACGCCAGCTCTGTCACCAAAGCCGTGGTCGGTGGCGAGCCTTTCTTGCCACCGCTCCAAGCTTTCTTTAAAGAGCGGGGCATCCAGGTTCTACAAGGTTACGCTACGGCTGACCTTGGTAACATTGCCTATGAAGTGCCCGGTGCTGCGGGTATGTTGTTAGATGAAGGTATTTATCTAGAAATTGTTCGCCCTGGTACTGGTGACCCAGTAGCGCCAGGTGAAGTGGGTGAAATTGTGGTGACCACGTTTAACGCCCATTACCCACTAATTCGTTTTGCCACCGGTGATATGTCGGCCTTTATGGATGGTGAAAGCCCTTGTGGTCGTACTAGTAAGCGTATTAAAGGTTGGATGGGTCGTGCTGATCAGTCCACTAAAGTACGTGGCATGTTCGTACGCCCAGAGCAGGTGGCGGAACTAGCTGGTAAGCATGATGAAATAGGTAAAATACGCCTAAGCGTTGATCAAGCTGATGGCAAAGATAGCTTGTTGGTAGCTTGTGAGACTGATAACCCGTCTGACGCCTTGTTGGCAGCAGTCACAGATAATGTTCGCAATGTTATTCATTTGCGCGGTGATGTACAGCTTGTGGCGGTGAATAGTTTGCCTAATGATGGCAAGGTGATTGACGATAAGCGCCAGTTTTAAATTGTTTTAAACCCGTTTATGGGTTGTTTGTTGTTTTTGTATTACGCCCTACTTAAGTGAAATTAAGTAGGGCGTTTTTTTATGTACGCTAGATACCCTTTGCCTGTCTAGTTTTATGCTGCGCTAGTGGCTTAGTCTGTCTTGCTAGACAAACCTTTGATAGAACGTCCTGTTGTTTGAGTTTCCTTGTCACGCATGTCGACAAGGGCTTTTATGGCGGCCTCCTGCTTAACTTTTAACTCCGCAGCTAGAGCAAGTGGGTCATCAATGTGCCTGACATGCCCATCGACTCGGTACAAGCCAACATCACGAAGTTGAGAGTCATTAAGGTGGGCGACTGCGTTAGCATTAAAGCGCGTGTGTGCCCGGCTTTGGTGGGACTCAAGCAATGCTAGGATAAAGCTTAATAAAGCCATTTCAATCTCCTTTCTTAATGTAGGCCGGGATCGAAATTGGTGGTGTTGTCGCTAGCGCTTAGGGGTAGGCTAAAACAGGGGCCACGAATTTCGAATCCGCGGCCAATTGATATACTATCTAGCTGACGCGCGGGCACCAAACATTGGTTGCCATCCACATATGGCGGAGGCAAAAATTGCGTGTTGAAATTGCAGTAATGTAATTCATAGCAGCCTCCTAAGTGGGTTGCGGTATTGATAGTCAGATAATTTAAGACGATAGCAATGGGTACGTCAACCCAGAGTGGGCTATTTTTTTGTATATTTCAAGGTGCAGCTTGTTACAGGTTATATAGGTAAAAGGCCGCGCATACGATACCGAACAGCACCACTGTATAGGCAGTGTTGCTACGTGCCATAGTACTGCCTTTGATACCAAATTGCCCCTGAATAGTCAGCAGGGTTCCCGATACAGGGTTGATCGCCATACCCACACCCCAAATAGCCAAATAGGTCATAGCCAGCAAGTTAGGTGGTGGATCTAGGGTGCTTAATAAAGGATTAAGTAGGGCCATGATCATAATGGCATGCACGCCAAGGCGGGCAGCAATGAGGCTGCCAAATAATACTATACTGGCTTCAGTGGCACCGTATTGATCAAAAGGTAGGTTGAAAGGCACCACTTGTAGGAATTGTCCAAGCCCCGTGGCAAAGACACCAGCAGCCAAAAATATCGAAGCTTCGGCGATGTAGTTGCCCAGCCTGTTTTGGCAGTGCCGGTGGGCGAGATGCCAACGTTGTTCTAGCAGCAGTATGGCGTTGACCAGAAGTAAAGAGGTAATAATGATGATGATGGGGATGGGCGTAGAGGGCCAGACCTCGTGGCAGACAATGACGACTAAAGCCAGCAAGCTAGGCAGTACTAAGCTACGCCCCTTAAGTGGGTAACCTGGTAAGCCAGCGCTGGCTTTACGGTTGTGCCAATAGAGTATAGCGATACCTAAGGCGCTCACAGGCATGCCCATAAGCATGACAGAGTACAGGTCCATGTTTGGTACCAATATCATGGTATAAGCCATGGAGGCGAAAAATGGAGACCAGAGGGCGCATAGACCGAAGGTGATGGCTAGGGACCTAGCTAAAGGTAGGTCAATCTTGCGGTAGGCTTTTAGCCGTTCACCGACCATGATGACCGATGATATGTTGATGATGGCACCAAACAGGTGGTTGGCCAGTAACGTGCTCAGTAAGCCTGATTTTCCCGTGGGTAGTTGGCGTTCTTTGCTGGTGGCTGTTGGCGTGGCAACCAAGCTTAAGAAACTGACAGCAAATAGCATGCTTAGCAAAACCGTATTGCTTTGCATGAGCTTGAGCCAAGGGATGCTGGCACCTTGTATCACACTATAGGTAAGCCCGGCGAGGCCAAGCCCTAATAATAATAGTGTTTGGTTACGAGCGCGGCCTATTAGGTGTACGGCACCGGATAGTGCTGTGAGCCATATAATGGCGCCAGCGGCGATTAGTAACGAGCTATAAACGAGGCTTAAAGCCACCAAGATGGCAGCACTTAAGTAGCTATAACCACGCCAGGTGCCCCAGTGGCCGCTTGCTGTTGGCATTGGTTAGCAGGGTGACAAGTTGTAGTGGCGGTCACCAAGCAGCTTGTCTAGAGTTTGCTTTTCGCGTGCAATCAGCGCCTGGAAAGTTTCTTGCTGGTACATACGTTGGTAATAAGCACTGAGTTTTGGCCAGCGCTGAGCGTCGATTAATTCACCGCCGTGCATAAAGTTAACAAACTGCGTGGTGATGGCGACGTCGGCCATGGTTAAGGTATCACCCACAAAATAGGTGTTATTGCCCAGCAGGTTTTCCAAATAATCTAGTAATTTGGGTGCCTTGTTATCAACGCCATCTTGAGCAATGTCTTCATGTGGCTCCTTGCCACTGAGCATGCGCAGCGTGCGGCGCGAGAAAACAGTAAAGGTAAGTATGGGTGCCAGTTCATAATCGGCGTATTTTTCTAGCCAGCGGACTTGGGCGCGAGCGTGTGGGTCTTGGGGGATCAGGTCCTTTAAATTAGAGTGATCGTTAGTCTCGATCAAATATTGGCAGATTACACTAGAGTCTGGCTGCGTCCATTCGTCTTCTTGTAATACAGGGATTTTTGCTAGGGGGCTGATTTGTAAAAAATCGTCACTAAAAGAGCCGGGGCTTTCAGGGCGTAATTTATATTCAGCATCCATGGTTTTGAGGACAAACATCACTTTACGTACAAATGGTGAAAGTGGGGCGCCGTGTAGAGTGCGTTGCATAAGATGTGCCTGTGTCTTGGTGATTGTTTACGGGCATCATAATAGCAGGAATTAGGCGTTAGACGCGTTAGATATTTCGCTAAAGCAGGTTGCTTTGAAATTTAAATATAGCCTGTTTTCTAGTTATGTCTTTCAAGAATTAAGTGGTTGAAATAAACCTAATTATATTCACTAAATAAGTTGACAGGCTTGCGATAAATCCTTAATATGCGCTCTCCAGTTTGGCGCTACGCACTGCGTAACACCAAGCTACGAACAGCGTCCCGTTCGTCTAGTGGTCTAGGACACCGCCCTTTCACGGCGGTAACAGGGGTTCGAACCCCCTACGGGATGCCATGCGGAATTAGCTCAGTTGGTAGAGCGGGACCTTGCCAAGGTTCAGGTCGTCGGTTCGAACCCGATATTCCGCTCCAAATTAAGAAAACCAGTCCATGTGACTGGTTTTTTTTCGCCTGTCGAAAAGTACCCATAATGCTATCTAAGGCAACTACGCCATGTCTACAGTTGACCTTGGCGCGCCCAGATGGAAAGATCAGTAACACTGGAATAGGTGGTGGCTTTGTTATGCAGTTTGATTATGTCATTGTAGGTGGGGGTTCAGCTGGTGCTGTTGTGGCTGCTCGTCTGTGTGAAAATCCTGCGATAAGCGTGTGTTTGTTGGAAGCTGGTGGTGAAGGTGATGGTGCCCTGGTGCGTACCCCCTTGGGTACGGCTGTCATGTTGCCCAACCGGCCTATAAAGTTAAATAATTGGGCTTGGCAAACAACACCTCAGGCAGGCCTGGGTGGCCGCAATGGCTACCTGCCCCGAGGAAGGTGCTTGGGTGGTTCAAGTGCCATTAATGCTATGCTTTACATCCGTGGCCAGCAGCAAGATTATGATGCTTGGCAGCAGCTGGGCTGTGAAGCCTGGTCTTGGCAGGAGGTGTTGCCTTACTTTATTAAGTCTGAAAATAACCAGCGTGGCGCCGATGTTTGGCATGGTGGTGAAGGGCCTTTGCAGGTTGCCGATCAAGCGCAGCCTCGGCCTATCTCAGAAGCTTTTGTGGCGGCTTGTGCCGAGCAAGGGGTGGCGCAGTGCGAAGATTTTAATCGCGGCGCTAATGCGGGTGCAGGCCTCTATCAGGTGACCCAGTTTTACCAGGCTGGCAAAAAAGGTGAGCGATGTTCGGCTTCTTTGGCATACCTTGCTAACTATAAGGCTAAACCTAATCTAAGTGTGGTTACTGGTGCTCAGGCAACCAGGATTCTGTTTGCTGATGAAGTTGTTGCCAACAAGGCTACGGGCGTTGAGTATGTTAGTCGTGGCCAGGTTGGGCAGGTGCATGCCAAGCGTGAGGTGATTCTTAGTGCTGGTGCTTACGCATCGCCGCAATTACTGCTTTTGTCTGGGGTGGGTAATGCGGATTATCTCAACCATATGGGTATTGAGTCTAAAGTTGATTTGCCAGGCGTGGGGCAGAATCTACAGGACCATATAGATCTAACCATCTCCTATCGCACGAAGGATACTAATAATCTTGGCTTTAGCTTGTCTGCGTTTGCCCGCTTTGGCTCACACTTAAAAAGCTGGTGGCAAAAGGGGGAGGGTATGTTAGCTTCACCCATTGCTGAAGCCGGTAGTTTCTTTTGTAGTTCGCCGGCAGTGGCGCGCCCTGATATACAGACGCATTTTGTCATTGGGGTGGTTGATGATCACGGTAGGCGCCTGCACTGGGGGCATGGCTTTGGTAGTCATGTGTGTCAATTGCGGCCCTATAGTCGGGGTACAGTGGGCTTGGCTAGTAAGGATCCGTTAGCGCCTCCGGCTGTTGACCCTAACTATCTATCAGATCCTCGAGATTTACAGATCCTAATGCAAGGGGTCAGACAGGTGGCAAAGGTGATGGCTTCTAAAGCTTTGGCTGGCTTTAACGATGGTCCCTTTATGTTTGATGTAGGTCAGATGGACGATGAGCAGTTGGCGGCAGAAGTGGCTAAGCGAGCCGATACTATTTATCATCCCGTAGGCACCTGCAAAATGGGGCATGATGCTATGGCCGTAGTTGACCCTCAGCTACGCGTGCATGGTTGTGAAAACCTACGTGTGGTGGATGCTTCCATTATGCCAACTATTGTTAGTGGCAATACCAATGCACCGACCATTATGATTGCCGAAAAAGCTGCGGATATGATAATTGCAGCGCAGCAATAAGGCTCTTATAGGTAGTTTGCTAAGTTGTTCTGTGGCGAATTGGAAAAGACCTTGGTTTTTTCCACAAATAGTCAAATATTGGTTGACAGAATCCAGTAAAATCAATAATATGCGCACCACTCTTTTGCAGAGTGATGAGACCGCGTCCCGTTCGTCTAGTGGTCTAGGACACCGCCCTTTCACGGCGGTAACAGGGGTTCGAACCCCCTACGGGATGCCAATTCATCTTTCTGCAAATTAGGCCTTATCAAACACTCAAACGGGTGGTAGAATAGGCGCCCTCTTAACGGCCACTAGCTGATAAGAGACGGACATTACAGCCGCCGTACAGTGCTGAAAATGCGGAATTAGCTCAGTTGGTAGAGCGGGACCTTGCCAAGGTTCAGGTCGTCGGTTCGAACCCGATATTCCGCTCCAATTACTTCCTATGTAATTGTATAGAGGCTGAGTGGCAGAGTGGTCATGCAGCGGACTGCAACTCCGTTAACGCCGGTTCGATTCCGACCTCAGCCTCCATTTCTTCTTAATACACACTCTTTTTTATCATACTACAGCAACTGCTGTACGTTGTTCTGTGCGTGGTGTTTGGTCATTGCGAGCAACCCATAAAGCACGTCATCCTATGCTTGAACTAGT
>DPHB01000007.1:30913-31137 GCA_003521845.1 Oceanospirillaceae bacterium
TGCTTTGCTTCGCTCGCAATGACGGGGGAGGCTTCGCTCGCAATGAACGGGGAGGCTTGGCTCGATGACGAGGTGGTTTCGCTCGTCATGATGAGGAGTTTAGTGACTAAACCTGGCTCGCCAAAAATTCTTCATAAGTGCCCAAGAAATCATTGGCCTTATGGTCGCGTATCTCTACCACGCGGGTAGCCAAAGACGATACAAACTCACGGTCATGGCTAACA
>DPHB01000007.1:31288-31720 GCA_003521845.1 Oceanospirillaceae bacterium
AAACTCACGGTCATGGCTAACAAAGATCAAGGTACCGTCGTAGGCTTTTAAAGCCTTGTTCAGGGCTTCGATAGATTCCATGTCCAGGTGGTTGGTGGGTTCGTCCATGATGAGTACGTTGGTGTCCTGCATCATTAGCTTGCCGAATAGTAGGCGGTTCTTTTCGCCACCAGAGCAAACGGAGACCTTCTTCTTGTAATCATCAGCGGTGAACAATAAGCGTCCTAGCATAGAGCGTACAATTAAGTCGTCGTGCTTGGCAGTACGCCATTGAGACATCCAATCAAATAGTGCTAGGTCGCAATCGAAGTCGGTGCTGCTGTCCTGCGGGCAATAGCCAAGGGCGGCATTCTCTGACCATTTTATAACACCTTCGTTAGGGCTCAGTTCATCCAATAGGCAGCGCAAAAAGGTGGTTTTACCGGCGCCGTT
>DPHB01000007.1:31862-32827 GCA_003521845.1 Oceanospirillaceae bacterium
AAGGTGGTTTTACCGGCGCCGTTTTCACCGATTACCGCTAGCTTGGCGCCAGCTTCTAAAATCATGTTGCCGTCTTTGAATAGTGTTTCACCGTCAAAGCCGTGGCCTAGGTTTTCTAAGATCAAGGCTTGGCGGTGTAGCTTTTTGTGGGCTTTGAAGTTGATGAAAGGCGTTAGGCGGCTAGAAGCAACAATATCATTAAGCTCGATTTTTTCTAAGCGCTTGGCGCGTGATGTTGCTTGCTTGGCTTTTGATGCGTTGGCAGAGAAGCGGGCAACAAATTGTTGTAGTTCTTCTTTCTCGGCGCTCATCTTGGCATTTTCTGCGTGCAGTTGTTCTTGTACTAGGTTTGCCGCCAAGGTGTAGGCTTCATAGTTGCCTGGGTAAATGCGTAGTTCGCCATAATCGATGTCGGCCATGTGGGTGCATACAGAATTCAAGAAGTAGCGATCGTGAGAAATAATGATCATGGTGCTACGACGTTGATTAAGCATTTCTGTTAGCCAGTTGATAGTGGCAATGTCGAGGTTGTTAGTTGGTTCGTCCAATAGCAAGATGTCTGGATCGGCAAACAGGGCTTGTGCTAGCAATACGCGTAGTTTCTTACCCGGTGCTACCTGCTGCATAGAGCCAAAATGTAGATCTTCTTCGATGCCTGCGTGGGTCAATATTTCCCCTGCACGGGCTTCGGCACTGTAACCATCCAATTCGGCAAATTCGACCTCAAGTTCCGCAACTTGCATGCCTTCTTCTTCGCTCATGTCGGGCAGGCTATAAATGCGATCACGTTCTTGCTTGATGCGCCAAAGGTTGGTGTCACCCATGATAACGGTGTCAATAACACTAAATTCTTCAAAGGCAAACTGATCTTGGCTAAGCGTGCCAACAGTATCACCAGGGCTAAAGGATACATTGCCTGATGTCGCCTTTAGCTCGCCACTAAGGATCTTCATAAAGGTGGATTT
>DPHB01000007.1:32970-34161 GCA_003521845.1 Oceanospirillaceae bacterium
AAGGATCTTCATAAAGGTGGATTTGCCACAACCGTTGGCGCCAATTAAGCCATAGCGGTTGCCGTGGCCAAATTTGGCAGAAATGTTTTCAAATAAAGGCTTGGAGCCAAATTGCATGGTGACGTTAGCTGTGGTGATCACGGGATTATCCAGGTAATAAGTAATAAAAAAGCAGTAAAGGGCGGGGCGAAATCTAAGCGCGCATATTTTAGCAGCTTTACGCGCTTGCGTCCTGTTAATGAGTGGCTTATTTGATGGCAGTGACTTGCGTGTTGCACAGACGCAAAAAAGCCCGCCTCTCTTAACGGGAGGGGGGCTAAAAGTAGTTGTTTACACAACAGACTTAAATACTAATGCGCTTTGCGTTGTTCTGGCAAGCTGTACTTGTTAGCCTCGATTTGCGCGCTGATTGGATCAATACCAATGTCAGCAAGCAGATGCTGCGGCAAACGTTTTAGTTGGTGGCGTTCGCGGCGAATTTGCCGTGCTAGTCGCAAATTTGTCAAAAGCGTCTGCACCTGAGTGTGTGTTGCTGCAAAGACTTCCATAAAGGAAGCGCCGGCTTGTAAAACTGCTTTTTCTGTATAAGTCATCAAGATACCCTCCATCAAAATTTGTGATCTGAACACAGTGTGTGTTGACAGAAATTGACTATACTGGTTTTATTGGGTATAAGTAAAACGAATAAAATTGATTGTTATCTTCACAGGAATTGATAGTGTCCACGCGCCTAAGAAATTTAGATATAGCTACCTTAAGAAGTTTCGTCACCATTGCTGAAACAGGCAGTATGACTCGTTCAGCCACGCGTTTATTTTTAACCCAGTCGGCCATTAGTATGCAGATTAAGCGCTTAGAAATGAGCTTGGATATGGTGCTATTTGAACGTAGCTCCGGGGGTATGTTATTGACCAGTGCTGGCGAACAACTGTTGCAATACGCCAAGCAGATGCTGAACCTAAATGATGAGGTGATAGGGCGCTTAACAGCCCCAGAATTTGAAGGCGAAATTCGCCTAGGTGTACCAGACGATATTATTTTCCCCAGGTTGCCTGACATTCTCAAACAATTTGCTAGAGACTACCCACGGGTTAAGGTCAAACTGACAGTTGATCAGTCAAAAGCATTACGCAAGCAATACGAGAAGGGCCAGCAAGACCTTATTTTAACAACGGAATTTAAGGTGGGCGA
>DPHB01000007.1:34332-34773 GCA_003521845.1 Oceanospirillaceae bacterium
GGAGGCGAAGTAATTAGTAAGCAAAGAGCTGTTTGGACAGGCGCTGAGGCTGGTAATGCCTGGAAAGAACGCCCCTTGCCGGTGGCTATTACACGCAATTGCGCTTTTCGTACCAATGTAACCCAGGCTTTAGATAAGGCGGAGTATAGCTGGCAAGAGGTAGCCAATCCGGACAACGTAGCTGTAGTTGAGGCACTAACTAGCGCAGATTTTTGCGTTACTGCCGAGCTAGAGCAGACGATAATTGTTGGCCGTGAAGTTATCGACCACAAAGGTGCTTTGCCAGAATTGCCTGTCTATAAAATCATTGTTTATGCGCCATCAGAGGCCGCCGATAAATTGAGTTATGAAATGGCTGGGTACCTACGCACCGGTTATGCTTAGAGTTAGATAATAAATACCATGCCAATACGTTGATTTTGCATACTTTTGCTTGCGTAC
>DPHB01000007.1:35011-49090 GCA_003521845.1 Oceanospirillaceae bacterium
AATTGGTAGACACAAGGGACTTAAAATCCCTCGACTTAACGGTCGTGCCGGTTCGATTCCGGCCCGAGGCACCATCTGCTCACTTGAGTACTTTCAACTGTTTGTTTCTACGTGTGTTTTCATTAACTGAATGACACAGTAGGTCTTATGATAGGTCAAAATTCAGTGCAAGCGCAGAGTCATAATAGAAGTCATTAAAAGCATCTGCTTATATGTCATGGCTAATTCGGATTTCAGCACGCATATCAGCTAGTGCTCAACCATTGCTCAGGCAGAATTACTAATCAGCATCGCTTCTTTACGCTCATTGGGATCAAAGCCGAGTTGCATAAGCAGCTTTTCCATTCTCTGGTGATCTGCTTCGATCTGTTGCTTTAACCAGCTACGGTAGTTGTCTTGAAGACTTTGATAGCTGCTGTTTGGATGGCTGAGTAACAGATACCGTAGTCCTGGTATCAGTGGCATCTTAAATGGAATAACTAGCCTGCCGCTGGCTAGCGAGTCCAGTGCATAGATCATATCGCACACCAGAACACCAATACCATTTTCTGCCGCAGAAAGTGCCATGTCTAGCGTTTCAAACGCATAGCCCTTACTGGTGTCTAAGTTCTTCACACCCATGGTCTGGGCCCAAACCTCCCAATGAATATGTCCATCGAATCGTGTATGGACTAGCGCCTTATCTAGCAAGTCGTCTGGGCCTGTAATTTCTCCATGACGTGCCATATAGTCTGGTGAAACCATAACAAACAAAGACTCTTGCCGTAGCAGATCAATATTTAGATTGTCAAAGGGGTAATTGATACATGCATGGATTACCAATTCGTTACTTTCAGCCTGAATGTGGTCGTGGATGGTTCTTAACCACGTAGTTTCTATATGAAGATCAAGTTTAGGAAGGTTTTCTTGTAATTGCTCCATGCGAGGAATTAGCCAGCGTGCGGCAAAGGTAGGTGGGGCTTGCAGGCGCAACAGGCCAGCTTCGCCCTGGATTTCATCTACCGCCTGTTGCATGTGATCGAGTGCTTGTACGCAGCGCGAATAAAATAACTGCCCGGCGTTGGTCAAACTGATTTTTTGCCCCTGCCTGACAAACAGTGAGGTTCCAAGGAACGCTTCCAGTCCCTTGATCTGCTTGCTGACACCGCTCTGTGTTAGTGCCAGCTCTTGCGCTGCAAGAGTAAAACTCAGGTGTCGGGCCGCTGCCTCGAATACCCGGGTCGATTGTTGTGCCGGCAGGCGATGATAGCGTACTCTAGTATGACTATTGGTCATGATTAGGTAACCGGAATTCGTTTGTTGATCGTACTATTTTCACATAACCTTAGTGAACAAGATAGATTATACGTACACATATCATGACAAATAAGAATAACTCTCCGGCTTTTTTTAATGGTAACTACATGACAATTGATCAGGTAGCTATCTCTCCATTCGATCGCGGATTTCTGCTTGGTGACAGTATCTACGAAGTGATTCCGGTATATAACGGGACGATGCTTGGTGGAGAAAAACACTGTCAGCGGTTACTACACGGTTTGCATGCTGTTGGCATTGAATCCCCTTATACACTCGACGGCTGGCAAGATGTAGCTGCACCTGTTTTGCTCGAGGGGCAAGCGGCTCAACTCATATATATACAGGTCACTCGGGGTGCTGAGCAGGTCCGAAAGCACCGCTTTCCAATTGCAGCGCCGCCCACTGTGTTGATTTTCTCAATTGCGTTTTCTCCCTCTGTCAGTGAGCTTTATCCTGGCTGCGCAGGTCACCTGCAAGAAGATCTGCGTTGGCAGCGTTGCTCCCTTAAATCCACAAGTCTGATGGGCAATGTGTTGGCTTACCAGCAGCTCTATAGCGATGGGGTCGCCAATGATGAGGCATTGCTGGTGCGCAATGACCGTGTGGTTGAGGCTCCTAGTAGCAATCTGTTTATGGCAAAAGATGGCGTTATCTTTACTCCACCGATCGACAATATCCTACCCGGGGTTACCCGTGCTTTGGTAATCGATATTGCCGAAGATCTGGGTATAAACATGCGTGAAGAGGCGCCAAGCATCGAATTGTTTAAAAGTGCCGATGAAGTCTGGGTTACCAATTCTATGGAGGAACTTAAGCCGATTATTTCTATCGATGGCCGGCCGGTCGGAGAGGGCGTACCCGGTGAAATATGGCGCCAGCTATTTGAGAGCTTTCAGACGCTTAAAGGCTAGCAGCCTTTAGAGGCACAAAAGCCCACCACTTTCCTATGTGTAAAAAGACTGAAGTTCTCTTTTGCACAACTATTAATGAAAAATAAAAAGGTGATAAGTATGAATGATACTTTTTTCAAGCGGGTTTTATTACCCGGATTTATTCTGCAGTCTGTGCTGATCGGGGGTGGTTATGCGACTGGCCGGGAGCTGGTTGAATTTTTCCTCTCTTCAGGTCCGTTAGGTGGACTTTTGGGGATATTGGTAGCTACGGCGGCTTTTAGTCTGATAAGTATGATCAGTTTTGAACTCGCAAGAATGACGCAAAGTTACACTTACCGAAGTTTCTTTAAGCAGCTTTTGGGTAAAGGCTGGTTTGCCTACGAGTTAGCCTACTTCGCTCTGGGTATTTTGGTGTTGGCGGTTATTGGCTCGGCAGCGGGGCAGGTTGTGACGGATCATTTGGGAATTGACAGCAATGTAGGCACTATTGGATTAATGGTGGCCGTCTGTGTTTTGATGGCCTGGGGTTCAAAATTAATTGAGAAGGTGCTGGTGGGGTGGTCGTTTCTGCTCTACGCGACCTACGGGGTTTTTGTTTATCTGTATCTAGATAATCATGGTGGTCAGCTAGGAGATCAACTCTTTGGGGGCAGCGTAGAAAGTAGTTGGTTTGTTAATGCTATCAAGTATGTCGGATATAACGTTGCCGCACTGCCGTTAATTCTTTTTTGTGTTCGTCATATGTCGTCACGACAGGATGCGCTGCTGGCCGGGGTCTTCGCCGGGCCTTTGGCAATGATACCTGCACTAGTTTTTTACCTTGCAATGGTGGCCAGTTCCGATCAAATACTGGCAGCAGCTGTGCCCTCTGACTTCATGATGCAGCAACTGAATAGCCCATGGCTTCAAGCCATCTTCTATGTGGTGTTGTTTGGCACCTTCGTGGAAACCGGCACTGCATTCGTTCATGCGATGAATGAGCGCATCTCAGAGGTCTTTGTAGAAAACAAGAAGTCCATGCCAACAGGATTGCGAGCAGCTTTGGCTGCGGTCGTTCTGACTGCTTCGGTATATCTGGCGGGGTCGGTTGGGCTGGTTGGCCTGATTGGCGGAGGATACGGTACTCTGACCTGGGTTTTTGTGGTCGTGTTCATTGTTCCAGTGCTGTCCTGGGGTGCTTATCGTACCTTCTTTAAGCCTGAAGGTGTTGCATAAAACAACCGCTTGCAGAATAAATTCGGTAAATTTTCAGTATGGCGGTGCAGGTTATAGTTTTTATCTTCGACACTATTGGTTCTTTCAGGTGGATGTCTCTTGCTGGCACACTTCTGTTGTACCGATAACCTAATTGCCCCATTTACACTTGGGTCACTATCGGTTGAAAACAAGCAGGGCTTGATTCGATCTGACACTTTTTATCAGATCGAATCTGAATTTCTACAGACTTATTCTTCTTCAGAGGGGTCAGTGTAGCGTCAACGCTAGCGGTAATGTTCCCCATCTACTGTTCCAAAAAAGCTGAGATGCTGATTAGCGGCATCTACTGCATGCAGGGCGGTAAATATATCTGGTAAAACACTCATTGGAGAAACTGGCAGTTTGGCTTAAAACGGTTGATTGGCCTACTTACCAGAGTAGATACTCAACAAGGGTATCTATTTGGCAGACATGCGTCGGTATTTTCAACTGATTATTGCTAACGGTTACTTGAGTTCACCCAAAAAAAGGGAGTAATTGATAGTAACAAGAAGCCTTCAAGGATTATCTGTTTTCAGTAGACTGTTGTCAGAATTGATCTCAACTTGCGCGTAGTAATTTGTTCTGGCAGGGTGGTGTTCAGATCTGCGGCTGAAATGCTTGATTTGATTCGTAAGGTCGAAAAATGTGGTGCTTTTGATGTAGCTGGCCGCGTACTGCAAAGATGTTCAGCGGTGTTTCGTTTTGCTACCCAAACCCAAGGAGATGAATTTAATCCCATGAATGACCTAGCTGGCGCGCTAAAGGCACGCAAAAAACAGCATAGGTTGGGCGCTAACTAGAAGTGAACACCCGGATTTTATTAAGACGCATAGTATCTATAATAGTAACCCAATTACTCAGGTCGTTCTTAAGCTTCTGATACTGACGTTTGTTCGCCCAGGTGCAGCTCGGTTTGCTCGGTGGGAAGGGTTTGACGTTGGGAAAAAGCTTTGGCGTATGCCTGTTGAGCAGATGAAAATGAGCTCAGAGCATATAGTACCTTTAGCTGATCGAGTGATCGTCAATTCTGAATATCAATGAAGTTACAAAGCTTGCCAGTGTATTTAATTAATTCAGCGTTTCCCTAACCGTTGTGTTAGTATTTTTAGCCATAAAGTTACCTGTTTTAGATTAGTTTAAACATTTAAGAGAGTGGCCCTCAGTATGTCTAGCAAACGTGTTCTTATCGTTGATGACGACGAGCTTAACAGGGAAGTGATCGCCGAATTAATAGAAACGGAAGATTGCTGCTTTGATATGGCCGAAGACGGTGAAGAAGCCTGCGAACTTGCTGCCGCCAATCATTATGATGTGATATTAATGGACATCATGATGCCTAGGTTGGATGGGGTGTCAGCTACGAAGCGCATTCGTAAGGCCCAAGGCGATAACAGTATTCCGCCCAAAATTGTGGCGGTTACTGCCAAGGCATTGCGGGATAATGTTGAAGTGTTTGCCAAGGCTGGCTTTAATGAATACGTGGCTAAGCCGTTCACGGAAAGTGAGATTATCCGTGCTATCAATCCTTTCGTAAATCCAGGTAATGAAGTAGGTGAGTGGGCACATTTTTAGTCTACTGTTTTATTAAGTTAAGCGATGCTGTTGGTATTATGAAAAAGTCTATTCTTATTGTTGATGATAATGATTTAAACCGCGAAGTGATCGTTGATATTTTGGAGCCACAGGGGTTTCAGCTTGATGAAGCTGAAGATGGTGCGCAAGCTGTGGCCATGGTTACCGATAAAGACTACGATTTGGTGTTGATGGATATTATGATGCCGGTGATGGATGGTGTTGAAGCCACGCGCCAGATTCGTAATCTAAGGGGCTTTGAAGAGCCGCCTAGAATTGTCGCTGTCACGGCTAAAAAGCTTGATGGTAATGCCGGCAAGTGGGCGGGTGCTGGTTTTAATGATTTTGTTGGCAAACCATTTGATGAAGCGGATTTAAATCGCGTGCTATCGATTGACTGATTAATATAAGCAAGCATTAAGGTGGTAAAAGCTCTCAGTGTAGGGCTTTTTTTGTGCGCGTAATATTTGTATAGGTATGGCTGGCACCCACGCTTGAAGCTGTTATGATGTTAGATTGCCTCTTTCGCTATGGACAGTTATGACTGATATATCTGCCGCTCCAGTGCGGCCAGCCAATCAACGTATTGGTATGTTTGAATTTATTTTTTTAATCGCCTCTTTGATGTCCATCGTGGCTTTGGCGATTGATGCCGTATTGCCTGCGTTGGGTTTTATGGCCAAAGATTTTGCTGTGTCGACTAGTGAAATCCAAATGATTCTAACGGGGTTGTTTGCTGGCTTTGCTTTGGGGCAGCTTATATACGGTCCCTTGTCAGACCGTATAGGCCGTTTGCCTGGCATTTATTTGGGTATGCTGGTGTTCGCAGTCGGCTGTGGCATTGTACTTTCTGCTGAAACTTTGGAGGTGGCGGTGTTGGGCCGTATCTTGCAAGGTATTGGGGCTTCTGGGCCGCGTATTATCGTTTCTGCCTTGGCTAGGGATTGTTTTGAAGGTCGCGCTATGGCGCGTGTCATGTCTTTTGCCGGCACGGTGTTTATGATTGTGCCTATTTTGGCACCCATGGTTGGGCAGGTGATCCTGTGGTACGCCCCTTGGGAATACATCTTTGTTATGTATATCTTTTTCGCACTAGTGCTTAGTTTATGGACATGGCTACGCCTGACGGAAACGCTCATGCCCGAAAATAGACGTTCTATTCACCCTAAGGCTTTGTGGCAAGCTTTACTGACGGTCTTGTCTAACCGCGTGGCAGCGGGTTATACCGTGGTTAGTGGCATGGTGTTTGGTGGGTTCTTGGGGTATTTGAGTTCTAGTCAGGTATTGTTTCAAGAGATTTACGGGGTTGGCGATGCCTTCCCGTTGTATTTTAGCTTGCTTGTTTTTCCTAATGTGGTGTCGTCATTTCTCAATGCCAAGTTGGTAATGCGTTGGGGTATGTATCGCCTTGTACAGTGGACCAATGTCATGGTGATGGTGTTGTCCAGCTGTCTTTATTTATACGCCATACAAGTTGATGGTGTGCCGCCGCTGATGCATTTGATGGCATTCCTGTTTGTGATTTTTGCCGGTATTGGTTTTCAGTTTGGCAATCTCAATGCCTTGGCCATGGAGCCGCTAGGTAAGTTGGCAGGTATGGGGGCGTCGGTTGTCGGCTCGGGGTCGACAATTATCTCTATACCCATTGGTGCGGCTGTAGGTATGTCAGTAACCACTAGCATTGTGCCGCTGACCATAGGTATGGCAGTTTGTGCTTTGGGCGCGGTGGTTATGATGCATTGGGTGCGCTTTGGCTTTGCTAAGCCTGTTGCAGGTGGTGGGGTTATCTAAACTTGAGGTGCCTGGCTCAGTCCCGAAGGGAAAGTGCCAGGCTCCAAATTTAAGCCATCCATTCACCAAGTCGGGCACCCATGCTATGCATGCGAGCCAGGCACCTAGTGAGGACTTTATTTAGTCTTCGTAGGCTTCCATCGGCGGGCAAGAGCATACTAGGTTGCGGTCACCATATACATTGTCGATACGGTTTACCGTAGGCCAGAACTTGTTGGCCTTGGTAGCAGCGCTTGGGAAGGCGGCAACGCTACGGGAATAACCACGGTTCCAGCCATGGCTAGCTAGGTCATCTTGCGTGTGAGGTGCCATCTTCAAGGGGTTGGCTTTAGGGCTCCATTCACCATCTTCAATCTTTTTGATCTCGGCGCGGATAGCCGCCATAGCGTCGCAGAAACGATCAATTTCACGTTTAGGCTCCGATTCTGTCGGCTCTATCATTAAGGTGCCGGCTACCGGGAAGGACATGGTGGGGGCATGGAAACCGTAGTCCATTAGGCGCTTGGCAATGTCTTCTTCGCTGACCCCGGTTGCTTCCTTAATGGGGCGGATGTCCACGATGCACTCGTGCGCCACACGATCGTGATTCCCCCGGTACAAGATAGGGAAGTGTTCGGCTAGACGGGATGCCATGTAGTTAGCATTCACTATCGCCATAGTGGTTGAGTCTTGTAGGCCTTGCGCACCTAGTGAGGTGATATATGCCCAAGAGATTGGCAAAATAGAAGCACTACCATAAGGCGCTGCAGAAACGGCATGGTTGCCATTTTGTTCACCATGTACAGGGGCCACGGGGTGGTTGGCAAGGAAAGGAGCCAAGTGGGCTTTCACGCCAATAGGTCCCATACCTGGGCCACCGCCACCGTGTGGGATAGCAAAGGTCTTGTGCAAGTTTAGGTGAGATACGTCGGAACCGATTAAGCCAGGCTTACTGATCCCTACTTGCGCGTTCATGTTGGCGCCATCCATATATACCTGGCCACCGTTGTCATGAATGATTTGGCAGATTTCAATGATGTCTTCTTCGTAAACACCATGGGTGGATGGGTAGGTGATCATGAGGCAGGCTAGGTTGTCAGCGTGCTCTTGCGCCTTGTTACGCAAGTCTTCTACGTCTACGTTGCCTTGTTCGTCACAGCGGGTGACGACCACCTTCATGTCAACCATGGCGGCGCTTGCCGGGTTGGTGCCGTGGGCAGAGCTGGGAATCAAGCAGATGTTACGGTGGCCTTGGCCAATGCTTTCTTGGTATTTACGGATGGCAATCAAGCCGGCGTATTCACCTTGAGCACCAGAGTTGGGTTGCATAGACACAGTGTCATACCCCGTTATTTCTACTAGCTGGGCTTCTAAGGAGCGGATCAGCTCCATATAGCCTTCAGTCTGGTCCGCCGGGGTGAATGGGTGCATGTTGGAAAATTCAGGCCAGGTAACGGGAATCATTTGCACCGTAGCGTTCAGCTTCATAGTGCAAGAACCCAGTGGGATCATACCGTGCACCAAGGAGAAATCTTTGTTTTCTAGCTGCTTCAAATAACGCAGCATGTCGGTTTCGCTGTGGTAGCGGTTGAACACTGGGTGGGTCAAGATAGCATCTTCACGCATTAGGTCAGCAGGCATGCCAACTTGCTTGGTGCTTACGGCTGCATAAAGTGCATCGGGGTCCAAGTGGCAATCGGTGTCGGCAAACACACCGGCTAGTTTTTCTAAGTCTTCAAGACGTGTGGTTTCGTCAAGGCTAATACCCAGGCTGTCAGCACTGTCGCAGCGTAGGTTGTAACCGGCTGCCAAGGCGCGGGCATTAATAGCCGCGGTTTGATCACCGGTGTTTACGGTTAAGGTGTCAAAGAAGTTTTTGTTACCAAGGCCAAAGCCTTGGTCTTGTAATACTTGTGCAAGCATGGCCGTAAAGGCTTGGATGCGGCTAGCAATAGTGCGTAGTCCTTGTGGGCCGTGATACACCGCGTAGAAGGAAGCCATGTTGGCGAGTAGTGCTTGGGCTGTACAAATGTTGGAGTTGGCTTTTTCGCGACGGATATGTTGCTCGCGAGTCTGCATGGCCATACGCAGGGCTTTGTTGCCCTTGGTGTCGACAGAAACGCCAATGATACGGCCAGGAATAGAACGCTTGTATTTGTCTTTACTAGCAAAGAAGGCGGCATGTGGACCACCAAACCCTAGGGGTACACCAAAGCGTTGGCTGCTACCAAAGACAACGTCGGCACCTAAGTGACCAGGGGCTTTTAGCAATACCAGGCTCATAATATCAGCGCCAACGGCTACCAGCGCATTTTGCGCGTGAGCAGCATCGGTGATGGCTTGTAGATCAACGATTTCGCCGTTGCTACCAGGGTACTGTACCAGTACACCAAATACATCGTGCTGGTCTAGGTCTGTAGCGGGGTTGCCAACTACGATATCAAAACCAAAGTATTCGGCACGGGCGCGAATAACGGATAGGTTTTGTGGGTGGGTATTGGCGTCGACCAAGAAGGTCGCCGACTTTTTCTTGTTGGCACGTTTACATAAAGCCATGGCTTCGGCGGCGGCAGTGGCTTCGTCCAACAAGGAGGCATTAGCTAGCTCCATGCCGGTCAAGTCCATCACCATCTGCTGATAGTTAAGCAGCGCTTCTAGGCGGCCTTGCGCTATTTCTGGCTGGTACGGCGTGTAAGCCGTGTACCAAGCTGGGTTTTCCATGACGTTGCGCAAGATAACGTTAGGTACCAGCGTATTACTATAACCCATGCCAATACAAGAGGCTTTAATATCATTTTTGGCTGCCATGGCTTGCAGTTTTACCAAGGTCTGGCGCTCAGAAACTGGGGCAGGTAAGTCCAGCGGTTGTGGTAAACGAATACTGGCAGGTACAGTTTGTTGCAATAGCTCTTCTGGGCTAGATACTTGCAAGTAATCCAACATGGCTTGGGTGTCAGCCTGGCCTGGGCCAATGTGACGTTGGATAAATTCGTGTTCCTGGATCAAATCAGACAGGGTAGGCTGGTTCGACATGATAAAACCTCGTAGTTGCGGTTGGTTAACCGGGTGGGCTAGCAAATTGTATGACTAGTTAGGTAGGTGGGCTTATTCTTCGTTGGCAACAACGTCGGCATAGCCGGCTGCGTCCAGTAGACCGCTAAGGTCGGCACCGTCCGCTAAACGTACTTTAACGATCCAGCCATCGGTGTAAGGCTCTTCGTTAACGGTCTCAGGTGCATCTTCAAGGGTTTCGTTAAATTCGATAACCGTGCCAGTTACTGGGGCATAGGAGTCAGAAGCGGCTTTCACAGATTCAATAACGGTGTATTCTTCGCCGGCGTCTAGTTCGCGATCGGTGTCGACGGCTTCAATAAATACGATGTCACCAAGAAGTTCTTGGGCGTGGTCGGTAATGCCGATAGTAACGGTGCCATCACCGTTGTCTGCAACCCATTCGTGAGTTTCTGTATAGCGCAGTTCTGCTGGGATGTTGCTCATGATATGGTCCTTCGTGTGCAAGGTTTATTATATAAAGTTGGTGTGTAGGCCAACAAATCTCGAGCAGGATACCATTTAGGGAAACAACGATCAACAAAATTTCCTATAGGAAATTTTTGTATTTTCCCTATGCATTCACAGCGGCTCACGTTAAGTGACTAAATAGCACTCACCCCCAAGGGCGTGGTAGCATTCAAACTTATATTAATTGGTTAGTTAAAACCTTTCAGGAGTAGCGCTATGTCTGAGGAACAGCCCGATATGCCAGAGCTTAAAATAGAGTCTGGATCCGGTACCGAAGCGAGGGTTGAGCCTCTGCAGCTAGGCAAGCGTTTGCGCCAAATTCGACAAAACCAAAACTTGACCTTAGAAGAAGCTAGCCAAAAAACAGGTCTGGCCCGTTCTACCTTGTCGAAGATTGAGAATGAGCAGATTTCGCCAACCTTTACTGCGGTACAAAAACTGGCCCATGGCTTAGACGTTGATATTCCTCAATTGTTTGCCAAACCCAAGAGCTCTATGGCTTCTGGTCGCAGAGTCTTGACTCGTGCCGGCGAAGGTACTGCCCATCCTACTAGCACTTATGAGCATGAATTGTTGTCTACGGATCTAGCGCGTAAGAAGATGATTCCTTTTAAAACCCGTGTGCGAGCACGTGATTTTGAAGACTTCTCAGATTGGGTGCGTCATGAAGGGGAAGAGTTCTTGTTGGTGCTCGAAGGCGAGGTGGCTTTATATACTGAGTTTTATGAGCCCATAGCTTTGTTACCCGGTGATAGTATGTACTACGACGCCAATATGGGTCATGGCCTGGTAAGCCTAAGCGAAGAAGATGCTTTGGTGTTGTGGGTTGTAGCACGCTAGCAGTTACCTAACCATGCCATAATTCCAAGTTAAAGTGAGTTAAAAATAAGCCGCGAAGTGTCGCGGTTTGGTTTTTTTATCAAGAAAATTTGTTTCCTATAGGAAACTTCCCTATAATCGCCTCCACGAAATCAAGCTAAGGTCTAGCCTGATTACTTAATTAAATAGGTGGAGTGCGTCATGTCTGATAGTCTCTTAGTAACCCCTTTTCACGCAATGCATGTTGAAGCGGGTGCCAAAATGGTGCCTTTTGCTGGCTATGACATGCCTGTGCAATACCCGTTAGGTGTCAAGCAAGAGCATTTGCATTGCCGTGCTGCGGCGGGCCTATTTGATGTTTCCCATATGGGCCAATTGAAGCTTACTGGTCCAACAGTCGATGCGGTTGCCCAGGCACTGGAAGCGGTTATACCGGCCAATTACGTCGATTTGGCTGTGGGTCGTCAGCGTTACGGTATGTTCACCAATGCCGACGGCGGTATCATGGACGACCTGATGGTAACCCGTGCCGAAGACCATTTCTTTGTGGTCGTCAATGCAGCTTGTAAAGAGCAGGACATTGCTCACCTGCAGGCTAATTTGCCAGCCGATATCGTTATGGAACGGCTAGATGATCGTGCTTTGTTAGCCTTGCAGGGCCCTCAAGCAGTAGAAGTGTTGGTACGTTTGGCGCCAGAAGTTGCCCAAATGCGTTTTATGGATGGTCAGCCTGTATCTATCTTGGGTCATGATTGTTTCGTTGGTCGTGCCGGTTATACCGGAGAAGACGGCGTAGAGATTTCTGTACCTACTGACCGTGCCGAGGCTGTGGCCTCGGCTTTATTGGCCTTTGATGAAGTGGAGTGGATTGGCCTAGGTGCACGTGACTCTTTGCGCTTAGAAGCAGGTTTGTGTCTTTATGGGCATGATCTGGATCAAACCACTAGCCCGGTTGCCGGTAACCTAATGTGGGCCATGCAAAAAGCCCGTCGCCCAGGTGGTGAGCGTGAAGGTGGCTTCCCCGGTGCTGACAAGATTTTTGCCGAACTAGCTGCGGGCCCTGCGCAGATGCGGGTTGGCTTGTTGCCAGAAGGTCGCGCTCCTGTGCGTGAAGGCGTTGAGATTGTGACTGAAGATGGCACTGTAATAGGCCGCGTTACCTCAGGTGGTTTTGGCCCTACTTTAGGTACGCCGGTTGCCATGGGCTATGTTGATGTTGCGCATACTGAAGTTGGCAGCCAAGTATTTGCATTAGTACGTGGCAAGCAGTTACCGTGTCGTGTTGCTAGCATGCCCTTTGTAGCTCAGCGTTATTATCGAGGTTAAGCCTTTTTGATGCTGGGTTGCCGCTGAGGCTTTTTAATCCTACGTGGCCCCGTTACAATAGCTCTATAAATTCTCATGGAGCTAGTAACGTGGCCTATCAGCCTGACCAAACCCAATCCATTCTTTGGCACGACTACGAAACTTTCGGTATTGATCCGCGTTTTGACCGCCCCGTACAGTTTGCTGCCATTCGTACAGACCTAGAGTTCAACCCCATTGGCGAGCCCATGATGTGGTATTGCCGCCCGGCAGACGATTACCTGCCATCGCCTGGTGCTTGTCTGGTAACGGGTATTACGCCACAACATGCGCAACAAGAAGGACTGCCTGAAGTCGAATTTATGGCACGCATCAACGCCGTCATGAGTGAGCCTGGTACTTGTGTGGTGGGTTATAACAACCTGCGTTTTGATGATGAATTTACGCGCTATGGTTTGTACCGCAATTTTTTTGATGCCTATGCTCGTGAGTGGCAAGGGGGCAACAGTCGCTGGGACTTAATCGATCTTATGCGCGCGGCTTCTGTGTTGCGGCCAGAGGGGATTAATTGGCCACGCAATGAAGACGATGAGCTGGTTTTGAAACTAGATCAACTTGCGCCAGCTAACGGCATTGAGCATGGCGATGCCCACGATGCCTTGGCGGATGTGTGGGCCACCATCGAAATGGCTAAAAAACTGCGTGCCGCCCAACCACGTCTGTATAACTTTGCTTTTCAGATGAAGCACAAGGCACAAGTTTGGGGGCAATTGGATCTGCAAATGCAAAAGCCGGTACTGCATGTGTCGGGCATGTACGGCCGCAAAAATGGTTATCTAGCCTTGGTTGCCGCCATGGCCAAGCACCCTAGCAACAAAAACGCTGTCTTGGTGTTTGATTTACGCCAAGACCCCAAGCAGTGGCAGTCCGCCAGTGTGGAAGAACTAAAGCTAGCCTTGTTTTCACGTCGCGATGAGCTTGGTGATAAGCCACGCTTGCCAGTTAAGGAAATTCAAGTAAACAAGTGCCCGCTCGTCGCACCGATGAACACCTTGGCCGAAGACACAGGCCAAGCTTATGGAGTTGAGCGGCAGGCTAGTATTGATCACCTGCGTTGGTTGCAAGCCAACCCTGAGTTCGTGCAGCGTGTCGTAGCCGCCTACAGCGAACGTGACCCTATGCCAGCTGCGGACGTCGATGCAGCATTATATGGTGGTGGCTTCTTTGATGACCACGACAAGCGCATGATGCAACAAGTACACGAAACGCCACCTGAACAATGGACGAGTGACGCCTTTGTCTTTCATGATGAGCGCCTGTCTAGGTTGCTGATGCGTATGAAAGGGCGCAGCTACCCTGATCAGTTCAGTTCCTCTGAAGCTGAGCACTGGGAGATGTTTCGACAACAGCGTTTGCTGGGCGGCGAGACGCAAGGTGTACGCACCTTCGAGCAATTTGGCGCCGAGTTAAATAAACTCGCGGAAGAGTGTGCTGATGAGGCCAGTCAGTCGGTGCTACAAGACTTGGCTATGTATGCCGAGTCTATATACCCTTATTAATCATCACCTAGGCCAGTTACCTTGTTAATGTCTTTGTTTAGCCTGTTTGTTTCTGGATTGGTGGCCGCTACTATACTGCCAGGTGCCTCGGAGCTCTTGTT
>DPHB01000007.1:49239-49491 GCA_003521845.1 Oceanospirillaceae bacterium
GCCTCGGAGCTCTTGTTCGCTCAACAGGCGTTGTCTCACCCACAGCAAGTATTTGCGCTGTGGTTGGCCGTTAGTTTGGGCAACAGTATCGGTGGCATTATTACCTTTTATATGGGCCAAGGCATAGGGCGCTTGGGCAGCAATTGGCGGCTAGCCAAAAAATTACGCATGCAACCACCTAAGGCGTCTGTATTACATAGTTTGCAGCGTTATGGGCGTTGGTTGTTGCTATTAACCTGGTTGCCGGTGATG
>DPHB01000007.1:49665-57300 GCA_003521845.1 Oceanospirillaceae bacterium
ATGGGCGATGCACTCGCTTTGGCGGCGGGTATGTTAGGCTGGCCACGGCTATCAAGCATGCTGTTGATCACCTTGGGTAAAGCGGCACGTTATGCCGCCTTGGCTTGGATCATTACAGGGTAAGACAAGTGGGTAGATGGCTTTTTTATGCATCACCTTCATTGCGTAAAAACACCCATTCCTTGGCGTTGCTTTGCTCGGCACTATAGTAGTAACCCGCAATATCAAATTCACGTAACTTGTCGACCTCGGTAATGCGGTTTTCAATAACCCAGCGTGCCATCAAGCCGCGGGCTTTTTTGGCATAGAAACTAATANNTTATCATGCAGCATGGAATTCTTCTATGATCAGTGGCCAAGACATGGAAGCAGCGATGAAGGCTTTTATGGAAAAATCACAGGCTAACTATGATGACTTAGAGCCAACACATTCATTTTGGGAAAAAGACGGTTTAGTTCCTTAAAAAAACTGGTTCTGATTCAGTCGAAAGCTTTTTCGAGTATTTATAACCCTCAGCATCAAAATTCTTTAAGTCCTCAGACTTAGTAACTTTGTTCTTAATCATCCAGTGGCTCATGTAGCCGCGTGCTTTTTTGGCATAGAAACTAATAATTTTATATTGGCCGTTTTTCTGATCTTTAAATACTGGGGTGATAATTTCTGCATCCAGGTGTTTGGCTTTGACAGCTTTGAAGTATTCGTTGGATGCCAGATTAACCAGAATGGGGTTGGCTTGCTGGCCAAGTTCTTGGTTAAGTTGCTGGGTGATTTGTTGATCCCAAAAAGTGTACAGGTCCTTGCCTTTATGGTTGGCAAACTTGGTGCCCATTTCTAGCCGATAAGCTTGCATGAGGTCCAATGGGCGTAATAGGCCATATAGGCCCGAGAGGATGCGCAGGTGAGATTGGGCCCAATTAAGGTCTTGCGAGCTCAAGGTGTCGGCATCAAGGCCGGTGTAAACATCCCCTTTAAAAGCCAGTACAGATTGCTTGGCGTTGTGCTGGGTAAAAGGTTGCTGCCAGGAGCCATAGCGGGCAACATTGAGCGCGGCTAACTTGTCACTCAATTTCATCAATACAGCCAATTCTTGTGGGCTAACTTCGCGCAGCTGTTCTATCAGCTCTTGTGATTGGGCCAACATGTTGGGTTGTGTATGGGTATCGACGTGGGCCGGTGTTTCAAAATCAAGGGTTTTGGCTGGTGATAAGACAATGATCATGATGAGACTCTTGCGGTAGTTGTAAACAGTTGGGCTGCATGCTGATGATGCAGTTTAAAGATTATAGCACTGTGGCTCAAGTAATGAGGGTGTTAAACTATGGCCATGATAAGTCGTAACCAACTTCTACAAGACATACAGCAACAGAGTCAGCACAGACCATTGTTGATCGTTGCTATAGATGGCTACGCTGGGGCGGGTAAATCCACCTTAGCGGCTTGGCTTGCAGCGCATTTGGTGCAATGCCAGATAATATGCCTCGATGATTTCTATCGCCCCTTGTCTAGTGAACAGCAAGTCCTGTTGCAAGCTGAAGAAGCTGTGCAAGCTTATCTGCATACCGCCGATGTTGTTGCGCAGATACTTGCTCCGCTGCGGGAAGGTCGGCAAGCTGTCTGGCAGGCTTTGGATTGGTTATCACAAAGCTGGCTGCCAAGAGTGCCGCTACAGCCTCAAGGTGTGATCTTATTGGAAGGCGTGTTTTCTACCCATGCGAGTTTTCAGCCTTGGTTGGACAATAGTGTTTTGGTCACCGCCGATCCGCAAACTCGCAGCCAACGAGTACTTGCTAGGCCACAAGCAGACACCGCTTGGGTGGCACACTGGCAAGCGACAGAAGATTGGTTTCATCACGTCCGTGCCACTCCGCAAAGTGTGGATTGGCTTGTTGCTGGCGATAGTTATTAGTATGAGCTGATTGCAAGGCGCTGGGTAAAGTCCTATTGGTGCTCGCGCAAGTTTTCTAGAAGCTCCAATATTGGCATGAAAAATGCCAAATATTTTCCTTAATAAAGGCGTTTAAAAAACATTTTGGCTGTAGCCCTTGACGTGTCTGCGGTTGCAATATGTCAAGGTTTTTGAACAAAAAAAAGAGCACTTTTTTGCTTGATTTTAGTTGAGTGAATATCTATATTTGGTGCCCATTCGAGGGTGAATCCACTATATATAGTGTTTTGTGTTAAAAAACAACACTATATAGTATTTGCCCTTATATAGCTCACTCGTGTCGAGTGATGAGCGGCCAAAGAGCACGCAAAGCAACAATAATACAATTTCAAGTTTGAACAAAAGCAAAGGCATAACATGCAAGACTTAATGGTGACGAAACGCGACGGTGAGCAGGAAAAAATTGACCTGGAAAAGATTCACCGCGTAATCCATTGGGCCGCAGAAGGTTTGCAAAACGTTTCTGTATCCCAAGTAGAAATCAAATCCCATATTCAGTTCTTCGACGGTATTCGCACCGAAGACATTCATGAAACCATCATTAAGTCAGCAGCTGACCTGATCTCCGAAGAGACTCCGGATTATCAGTACCTGTCTGCGCGCTTGGCTATTTTCCATTTGCGCAAAAGGGCCTTTGGTCAATTTGAGCCACCTCATCTTTATGATCATGTACAAAAGATGGTGGCCGATGGTCGTTACGACCAAGCCTTGTCTACAGATTACACGCAAGCTGAATACAATGAGTTGAACGAGCACCTTGATCATGCCCGTGATATGAACTTTAGCTATGCTGCCGTAAAGCAGATGGAAGGCAAGTACCTAGTACAAAACCGCGTTACAGGTGAAATCTACGAAAGCCCGCAAATCCTTTATATGTTGGTTGGCGCCTGCTTATTCTCTGGCTACCCAGTGGCGACGCGCCTTGGTTATGTGAAGCGCTTTTACGATGCGTGCTCTTTGTTCAAGCTTTCTTTGCCAACGCCTATTATGGCGGGTGTACGTACACCTACTCGTCAGTTTAGTTCTTGTGTATTGATCGAATGTGGTGATTCTCTCGATTCCATTAATGCCACAGCTAGTGCCATTATTAAGTACGTGAGTCAACGCGCCGGTATCGGTATTAACGCTGGTCGTATTCGCGCCCTCGGTAGTCCTATTCGTGGTGGTGAAGCCTTTCATACGGGCATGATTCCCTTTATTAAACACTTCCAAACGGCCGTTAAGAGCTGCTCGCAAGGTGGTGTGCGTGGCGGTGCAGCCACACTGTTCTACCCAATTTGGCACTTGGAGGTTGAGTCCTTGTTGGTGTTGAAGAATAACCGTGGCGTGGAAGAGAACCGTGCTCGTCATATGGATTATGGTGTGCAGTTCAACCGCTTAATGTATAAGCGTTTGATTAAGGGCGGCAACATTACTATGTTTAGCCCATCTGATGTACCAGGCATGTACGATGCCTTCTTTGAAGACCAAGACTTGTTTGAAAAGCTTTATGAAGCCGCAGAAAATGACCCTGCTATTCGTAAGCGCACCGTTAAGGCTGTGGATCTATTCAGTAAGTTTGCCCAGGAACGTGCGCAAACGGGGCGTATCTACCTACAGAACGTTGACCACTGTAATACGCGTAGTGCCTTTGATCCGGCCAAAGCGCCTGTGCGTCAAAGTAACTTATGTTTGGAAATCGCGCTGCCAACGGCACCCATGGAAACCATTGATGATCCCAATGGCGAAATTGCTTTGTGCACCTTGTCGGCCTTTAACCTAGGCGCCCTAGAAAATCTGGAAGAACTGGAAAACCTGTCCGATCTAATTGTACGTGCTTTGGACAGCTTGTTAGATTACCAAGAATACCCCATGCCTGCGGCTTATCGCGCTAGCATGCAACGCCGTACTCTAGGTGTGGGTGTGACCAACTATGCCTATTACCTCGCTAAGAACGGCGTGCGCTACTCTGACGGTTCGGCTAACAACCTGACGCACCGTACGTTTGAAGCGGTACAGTATTATTTGCTTAAAGCTTCCAACAACTTAGCCCAAGAACAGGGTGCTTGCCCAGCCTTTGGTGATACCTTCTATGCGCAAGGCAAGATGCCTATTGATACCTACAAGAAGGACGTGGATAAGTTCTGTGATGAAGCCTTGCATTTGGATTGGGACGCCTTGCGCACCAGCATTCTAGAGCACGGCTTGCGTAACAGCACCATGACTGCCCTGATGCCTTGTGAAACCTCTAGCCAAATCACCAACAGCACCAACGGTATTGAACCGCCACGTGGTTTTGTCAGTGTCAAGGCGAGTAAGGACGGTATTTTGAAGCAGGTAGTGCCTGAATTCGAACGCCTAAAAGACAACTATGAGTTGTTATGGAGTATTCCTAACAACGAAGGCTACTTGCAGCTAATCGGCATTATGCAGAAGTTTGTGGATCAGGCTATTTCGGCCAACACCAACTATGATCCTGCACGCTTTGAAAACGACAAGGTACCAATGAAACAGCTGCTTAAAGACTTGCTGACGGCCTACAAGTACGGTGTTAAAACCTTGTACTACCACAACACCCGTGATGGTGCCGATGATGGCCAAGACGATGGTTGTGACGGCGGCGCTTGCAAACTCTAAACCCTTATTAATGTATTCTATAATTTAAAGAAATTAGTATGACCTACTCTACTTTTAACAAGACCAAAAATAATGCTCTGAAAGAACCCATGTTCTTTGGTCAAAATGTCAATGTTGCTCGTTATGACCAACAGCGCCATGCTATTTTTGAGAAGTTAATTGAAAAACAGCTGTCCTTCTTCTGGCGCCCAGAAGAAGTTGATCTGTCCACCGACCGTAAAGACTTTATGGCTATGGCAGAACATGAAAAGCACATTTTCTTGAGCAACCTAAAATACCAGACCTTGCTCGATAGTGTGCAAGGTCGCTCTCCTAACGTGGCATTTTTACCAGTGGTATCTTTGCCTGAGTTAGAAACCTGGCTAGAAACCTGGTCCTTTAGCGAAACCGTACACAGCCGTAGCTATACACATATTATTCGTAACGTAGTCGCTGACCCTAATATGGTATTTGACGATATCGTCGACAACCCAGAAATTGTCAAACGCGCTGAATCTGTCACCCGTTATTACGACGAGTTTATTGCCAAGTGCAACCTATACAATTTGGTTGGCGAAGGTGAACATGTGCTAAACGGCGAAACTCAGGTGGTAAACTTGCGTGAACTCAAGCGCCTGATGTACCTGACGGTCGCCTCTGTGAATGTTTTGGAAGCCGTGCGCTTTTACGTAAGCTTTGCTTGTAGTTTTGCTTTTGCTGAGCGCGCCATCATGGAAGGCAACGCTAAGGTCATCAAGTTGATAGCGCGTGATGAAGCCCTCCATCTTGCTGGTACTCAGCATATGTTGAACCTGATGGCCAACGGACAAGACGACCCAGAAATGGTGGATATTGCCGCCTCTTGTAAAGAGGAAGTGCGAGCGATCTTTATGGAAGCCGCGGAGCAAGAAAAGGAGTGGGCTAGCTACTTGTTTAGAGACGGCTCCATGATTGGCTTGAACGCCGAAATCCTGAAAGAATACGTAGAGTATATCTCTAATGTACGTATCCGTGCCTTGGGGTTTGAGGACCTGTTCCCTGGCCGCAATGCCAACCCGCTACCTTGGATGAACGCCTGGTTGGTGAGTGACAACGTACAGGTAGCACCACAAGAAGCTGAAATTAGCTCTTACCTAGTAGGCGCTATCGACAGTGACATGGATGATGCCGATTTCGATGATTTCGACCTCTAAGTAACACCGCCACACAAGGATAAATGGGGACAGGTGGCAATCATCTGTCCTCTTTTTTATGTACAGGATGTACTGTAGACCCAAAGCACTCGCTGCGCTCACGGGGCCGGCTCTGCCGCGGTGACATGGATGTCATGGAGCGGCGATGAATCTTCATTTACTAACGAACTTTATGACTAGAGTCACCGTCAATAAAAGCATTGTCTTTGACTATGATGCCGAATTTTCTTTGCTAGATAGCATGGAAGAAAACGAGGTGCCTGTTACTTACAACTGCCGAGGTGGCTATTGTGGCTTGTGCAAAGTGAAATTAACCCAGGGCAAGGTGACTTGGGTGCAAGATAGTTTGGTGACCTTGCAAAGCGACGACGTACTGACCTGTTGCTGCGTCCCCGATGGGCCTATCTCGATTGAAACCTAGGGACTGGCTTTTTTGCGTAGCAAAAGTGCCTGATGAGATGGACGCTCCCAAGAGCACGTGAGTGCATACGGCGTCGCAATGCGCCAAACTGATATTGCCTTAAAAACAATTCAGTTAAAAACAGGAGCGTCCATCATGAATCAGTGTAATGTAATTGCCATTGATTTGGCAAAGAATGCTTTTCAAGTTTGTGGTTTTTCTAAGTCCAACAAGGTGCTTTTTAATAAACCCTTAAAACGTAACAAGTTGGCTCAATTTCTGGCCAACCAACCAGCTACCTCTGTAGCGATGGAGGCTTGCTACTCCAGCCATTATTGGGCACGTTGTTTTGAGGCCATGGGGCATAAAGTCAGTTTGCTGCCAGCTCAGCATGTCACCCCATTCGTACGAGGCAATAAAAGCGATCATAACGATGCTATAGCGATTGCTGAGGCATTTCAGAGACCTCATATACGGCCAGTGCCTATCAAAACCGTGGTACAGCAAGATATTCAAAGCCTTCATCGCATACGTGATCGTCTTATCAAACAGCGCACGGCGATGATGAACCAAACGAGAGGTTTATTAGCCGAGTATGGGGTGATTGCCCAGCAGGGGCATAAAGCCTTTATCACGCTGCTGCATGATATCAATGAGCAACCGCTGTTAGCTGATTCAGTCTTATTAAAAGAGCAGCTATTAGAGATGATTGATGAATACCACCGGTATACTCAACGTATTGACCATATTGCCCACCAGCTAGAAGGCATCGCTAAACAAAACCCGCTATGCCAATTGTTGCTGACTATTCCTGGTATTGGCAAGATAAACAGCACCTTGCTTTACAGCGCTATCGGTGATGGCTCGCAATTTGCCAATGCTCGGGAGCTGGCTGTTTGGCTGGGTTTAACACCCAGGCAATACAGTAGCGGTAACTCGTTTAGTAGCGGTGGCATCACCAAGCGCGGCAATAGGCACTTACGTAAACAGTTAGTGCATGGTGCGCGAGCGGCTTTGAGTCGCTGTAAAAACAAAACGGATAGGGTGAGCCAGTGGGCCAATGCACTCGTTGCACGGCGTGGGTTCAATAAAGCTTGTGTGGCGATGGCAGCCAGAATAGCACGTACTAGCTGGATACTGTTGAACAGAAAAGAAGCGTACAAAACCATCAGCATTTAGTCATTTAATGACATAAAAGTAGTATACATAACCAATTAATCGACCATCACGGTAACCAACCACTGATGAATAGAAAGGGGCAACCCGCTCTGGCAAGAGCCTGTTGGGGACATAGTTCTTGAAACTGAGTGCCTGTTTTAGGCGGCCAGATGCGGATCTCATTAGGGCACAGAAGGCTATTGAAAGCCTTCAAATAGATGTCGGATATATGTCAGCGTTACCGCATCCTTTAAACAGGGGTAGGTGAAAGTGAGCCATCGATTAAGTGGGACAGAAAGAGCTTAAAAAGTAAGCTCTATGGCCCCGTTTGGTTTGACATAAG
>DPHB01000009.1:0-159 GCA_003521845.1 Oceanospirillaceae bacterium
TAAAAAATTATTAATTATTAATGGCCCTGGACTATCAAATTTAAGTAATTATAGTGAATTAGGCTATGATGGCTTGTCATTAGATATTCTGAAACAAAAATGCATAGCTGCTTGTGAGAGTTTAGGTTTTCAGGTTGATTTTCGTCAAAGCGATGATGA
>DPHB01000009.1:491-788 GCA_003521845.1 Oceanospirillaceae bacterium
GAAAATATCTTCAAGCAAGAGGGCATTAAGCCTATGCAGGTTTCAGACAGTGGTGCTGGATTTATAGGTGGGCTAGGCATTCAAAGTTATATCCTTGCGATCAAGTCAATTAACCAAAAAATAAGTAATAAATAGATGAATATTTACGTAATAAATGGGCCAAATATAAACCTTTTAGGTACTCGTGAACCTGAAATTTATGGAAAAGATACCCTAAATAGTATTACAAAAACCTGCAACGATAAAGCTTCAAAAGCAGGGCATAGTCTTCACTTTATGCAGTCTAATTATGAAGGT
>DPHB01000009.1:926-37179 GCA_003521845.1 Oceanospirillaceae bacterium
TTTATGCAGTCTAATTATGAAGGTGAGATTGTTGAGTGGATTCAAGATGCAATCATTCAAAAGGTTGACGTAATAATTATCAATGCTGCTGCTTATACTCATACATCAATCGCAATTCATGACGCATTAAAATCATATTCAGGCTACAAGGTTGAGCTTCATATCTCTAACCCACATTTGCGCGAATCATTTCGCCACGTTTCGTTTATTTCCTCGACAGTTGATGCTGTAGTTGCTGGATTGGGAGCTGACGGTTATGGTCATGTTGTTGATTTATTATCAGAGCTGCCCATTAAGGTTAATTAAAGAATAATAGAGTAACTCTCTATTGGCTGCTCTAGCTGATTGTCTTCTAACCATCTTCAACTCCTTTTTATGCCAATATTCTACTATAGGTTTTATCGTAAGGCCCAAAAGGAATAACTTCCACTTCAACCATTTCTCCCAATAAATCAAGGTGCATTTGAGTTCCTTCTTTCGATTTCTCTGGGTTCACAAATGCATATGCGAGATTCAGGTTAACTCTGTGTCCCCAATCGCCAGATGTTATTGTCCCAACCACTTTACCATCTTCCATAAGTGAGGCTCCACCATAAGCGGGCGCATGTTTACAGGCGACTTGGAGACAAACAAGTTTTTGATTCAGGCCATTATTAATACGTTTTTGTAGTGCTTTTTTACCAATAAAGTTATCTTTACTTAGATTGACAAAACGCTCAAGACCAGTTTCATAGGGATCAAACTCAGTTAATAAATCAGATTTCCATGCTAAAAACCCTTTTTCCATTCTCATGGATTCCACAGCCCTAGACCCAAAGAGCTTCATACCAAACTCTTCTCCTGCTTTAAAGAGCGTTAAGTATGCTGCATATAGAGATTCGTTTGGAACGTGCACTTCATATGCAAGCTCCCCTGAGAAGCTAACTGACATTACGGTAGCTGCAGAAAAGCCAATGAAACACTCCCTTATACTGAGCCATGGAAACGCCTCCTTGCTCCAATCTTCGCGACTACATTTGGAGAGGACTTCTCTCGCTTTAGGTCCTGCTATGAGAAGGATTGTTTGATCATTAGTAAGACTTCTAATTTCAACATCTTCATCAGTATTTATATTCTGCTCTAACCAATCCATATCGTGAAACTCTGATGCTGCGGCTGAACCATACCACATTCTTTTTGGGCCCCGATCTGAGGCTGGAATATTTGAAATAGTAGCTTCACTTTTTATCATTCCTAAGTCATTGAGAAGATAACCCAGACTAACTCGACCAGACTTCTGAGTAATGTTGCCACAAAAGATTCTTTCAACAAAACCATTGGCATCTGGGCCACTAATTTCAAAACGGTTAAAGCCATTCACTTCGGTCAGCCCAACATTGTTTTGGATGTTTTTTACTTCATTTGCGACAATATCAAAGACTTCATCAAAGTGAAATGAGAGCGAAGGGCGGAAGTCTTTGGATGGCTTGATATATTCAACACGCTCCCATCCATTAATGACTGTAAATTCAGCATTTTTATTCGACATGATCGGAGTAAGAGGAGTGGTTTTGGCCAGGCGAGCTGCTGGACGATGTTCGTGAGGAAAGTGGAAGCGAAACTCGTTTTGATAGTCTTCAATAGCCATCATACAAGTCAGTTCGGTATTGGCATATTGAGTAAAACGACGTGGATCCGTATACCAGCTGTCCCATTCGCTTTGCCCTTCAACGATGATCTCAGCGAGGATCTTGCCGTGGCCACCACTCTCACCAATACCAGCACGCAAGCCAATAGCACAGTAGGCATTAGGGATATCAGGAATAGGGCCAATGAGTGGCGCGCCATCAATGGTGTAGGTAATGGGGCCGTTGACGATGGAAGAAATACCCGCTGTTTGTAGGCTTGGCATAAACTCAAAGATACCTTCTAAGTTTGGCAAGCAACGATCCAAATCATCAGGACACAAGGCCTTGGTAAAATCAGGGCTAATGCCGTCCATACCAAAGGTTTTACAACCTTGCTCGTAGACACCTACCAACAAGCCTTTCTTTTCTTGGCGGCTATAAAAATCATGGCGCGGGTCACGAATAATGGGCACACGATAATCCAAAGCTTCCAATTCTGGCATGGAATCCGTTAAGAAATACATGTGCTCCATAGAAGTCACGGGATGACTAACACCCAACATATTGCCTACTTCATTAACGCGGTAACCTGTGGCGTTGACCACCTTTTCACAGGTAATATCGCCTTTTTCTGTATGCACGATAAATTCGCCATTTTCCTTACGGGTAATATCGATAACCGGGTTAAAACGATATACCTTGGCACCGGCTTCACGGGCTTTACGTACCATGGCAAAGGTAATACCGGCTGGATCAATATCGCCATCTAACGGATCCCACCAGGCACCTAATACACCATCCGGATTAATCAATGGATGACGCTTAGCGGCTTCCATACCATCAATAAATTCCATATCGGCACCCATACCATTGGCCATGCCAACCATGTGCTTGTAGAGGTCTACTTCGATAGGCTTACTAGCCAAACGCATACCACCCGTAATGTGATAAGCAAAAGGGTGCTCTGGGTCGTCAGCCAATTTTTTGTACAAATCAATGCTATGGCGCTTCAAAGCAACGGCTGTTTGGTTAGGACCAAACTGAGTAACCTGAGCGGCTGCGTGCCAAGTAGAACCCGATGTCAGTTCATCACGTTCTACCAAGGCAATATCAGTCCAGCCGTGTTCGATGGCCAAATGATAAAACACCGAGGCACCAGCGATACCACCACCGATAACTACAACACGTGCATTAGGAAGAGCTTCTGACATTTTTTGACCACCTTAAAAAATACGTCATTGCGAGTGCAGCGAAGCAATCTCTTTAATGTGGCACTTCGCTGGTTAGAGGTTGCTTCGCTGCGCTCGCAATGACAACTGTTGTTTGAGCAATTTAGCTAGCGCCTAGTTTGCCAGCAGTATAAACTCCCTGACAAACCAAAATATTTAACCCATAGTGCAAAAATATTAAACAATAAATGAAACACTCACTACCCCCTCTAGACAGTTTAAAAGCCTTTGAAGCCAGTGCTCGCCTACTAAGTTTTACGCGCGCTGCCGACGAGCTATGCGTGAGTAAAGGTGCAATCAGTTATCAAATAAAGAAGCTGGAACAACACTTGGGGCAAGCTCTGTTCAAACGTACCACACGACAGGTATTACTCACGGATGCTGGTCAGTTACTGTTTCAACAGACCCAATTATGGTTTGAAGACATGGCTAAGCACCTGGATTCGCTGGCCGTTAACCATCAACAGCACCTAGTTATTGCGGTTACTACCTACACCGCCGTACGTTGGTTGTCGCCACGTCTATCAGCTTTTAGCCAAGCCCATAGCGACCTACAGATACAGCTACAACACACCATTAATCAAGCCAATTTTGATAGTCATGGCGTTGATTTAAGTATCCACTGGCAACATCAACAAGGTGACTGCCAGCATTTTGTGCGCTCCCCCCTATTCCCAGTAGCTAGCCCACAATTGATAGCCCGCTTGCCCGCCCCGAGGCTAAAGGCCGGTCAACTAGGCAGTGAGCCTTGGCAACAGGTGAATCTATTAGCAGAACCGCGAGAAGAAGATTTATGGCAAGCTTGGAATCAAGGCTTACTGGCTGACAATCCTCGTCAAATAATAGAAGACGCCAATGTAAGAGTACAAGCAGCCATCGATGGTCAAGGTTTGATCTTAGCTGATGATCTTATGCGTACAGAAATTGATGCCGAGGCTCTGCTTCCTGTGAGCCAAGATGTATTAACTGAAGCAGGCTACGGTTTAAAATCCTATACTCAATCAGGTCAGCAATTGTTAAGTTGGTTAATGGACTCGACTCACTGAGCTTGTTGATATTTTTCCAAAGCCAACACCGACAAAGCAAGATCACCTAGA
Organism: Oceanospirillaceae bacterium; assembly: GCA_003521845.1. Lineage (GTDB taxonomy): Bacteria > Pseudomonadota > Gammaproteobacteria > Pseudomonadales > Balneatricaceae > Njordibacter. The sequence goes on from DPHB01000009.1 coordinate 4,860, forward strand.
GCATGGCCACGAAATACAAATCCTGTACGCTCATTAACATGGTGCCGCCCCACTACCTGCCCGGACACTAATTTCGATAAATCACCGTAGATAACTTCAGGATCACAAAGCTTATTAGGCAAGGCTGCCTCTTGCTCTTCGTCATCAATAATGACTTTATCAAGGCTAGCAAAACTAGATTTATGCCAGGGTGCTGCCAAATCTACTACGGCAGCAAATGATCCTGGGCGCATGCCACTAGCATCCAGAAAAGGCGCTGCACCACCCGTATGGGTAACCGTGGTGACTAGCAGGTCTACGGCTTCAACAACTTCTTGACCGCTAGCGCAATCTTCCACGGTCAAGCCTAAATCCGTGGCTAATGCGGCTAACAAATCTTTGTTCTTTTGCCCACGACCAAACATTTTCATATGTTTTAGTGGGAACAATTCAGCAAACGCCTGCAGATGGGTACGTGCCTGCAAGCCAGTACCCACAAAACCAATAGTCTGAGAATCTGCATTAGCCATATGCTTAGCCGCCGTGGCGCTTAAGCCTGCGGTACGCACACCAGTAACCCAACAGCCATCCATAATAGCTAGGGGTAACCCTGTGACACTATCCAGCATGGTCACCAAACCATTAATTTGCGGCAATCCATGATTGGGATTATCAGGGTTCAACACCACAGTTTTTACCGCCAACATATTCGGTTTATCCATAGCGGCCAAGGCAGCCATCATGTAACGTTGATCGGGTGGTGTTATTACCGCTTTTGGGGCCGACCACACCTTACCCTTGGCGGCTTGGCCGATAACATGCTCAATGGTTGCTATCACTTCTTTGGTGCTGATTTTTAAATCGATTAAATCGTTTTCTGATAGATAAGGGATATGCATGCTGGTGTCCTTCGCTGAGCTTGCTGTTAGTTTTACATAAAGACTATATGTGATCTAGTGAAGCGCTTAAATACATTCAAAGCAAAGCCAAAATCATGCTAATAACTGAGCAAATTCCTGCCGCAAAATGGAGACAAAATGTTTTACTTTCGGCAAGGGGTACACGTCTCTATGCACCAGACACCAAAGCCCAATGGGCCACACTTCTGGTGTGTATACTTGAACCAGATCATCCCTCGCGGCCACCTCGGCCTTACCCATAAAACCAATACCTAGTCCCGCAGTAACAGCCTGATTAATGGCCTTACCAGTGCCGAAACTCAAGTTTAGACAAGATTCAGGCACATTGTTATGCAACCATTCGTGCCACAACATAAACTCAAGACGCTGGTGCATAGTAATAAACTGATGCTGGGCCATAGATGCCTTACTATCGGGAATACCGTGTTCCTGCACATAGGCTTTCGAAGCCGCGTAAACGACGTGAAAGTCACCTAAGGCAATGACCACATTATCAGGTGTTTTTGGCTTAGGCCCAGAGCGAATAGCAATATCAGCTTCACCATACTCAAGGTCAAAATTCTTAATGTCGCCAATGAAATTGACCTTCATGGCAGGAAATTGTTGCTGGTAGATACGAATTGACGGCAACAGATATTCCACCATTTCATCTAAGCTTGTAATAGTGAGCGAGCCCTGTAATTCGTCTTCTTGCTTGCCAATCCGACTAGCTAGGTATTTAAACTGCTGCTCGGTGATATCCCCCACACGCAGTATCTGCTGCCCTGCATCGGTAGCTATATAGCCTTTGTCATTACGAATAAACAGACGCGTACCCAACTCTTCCTCTAGCGCATCCACATGACGCATCACCGTAGCTCGGTGCAAATTAAGCTCATTGGCCGCAGCAGAAACGGTGCCTAATTTGGCTATGGTGTAAGCCGTACGTATAAAATTCCAATTATCCATACCAATGTACACTTTTTATACAAGTAATGCGTAAATAATAGCATTCTATACATAAATTCACATCTATATAATGGCCAACATTGAACGATCTACAGGAATTATCTAGATGCAAACTGACGTACTGATTATTGGTGGTGGCTTTGCTGGCGCCAACGCTGCCCAACACTTAGCTAAACATGGTGTAAAAACACTCTTAGTAGATAAAAAAGACTTTTTTGAAGTCACCTTTGCCACCTTGCGCAATGCCGTTGATCCAAAAACCGTGGGCAACACGGCGCGCAAATACTACCAAGATTTTATCCAGGGTGACTATGTACAGGCTGCAGTGACTGAGCTGCACGCTAACAAAGCCACACTAGATAACGGCGCTAGTGTTGAGTTCCAACAAGCGATTATCGCCAGTGGCAGTAGCTATAAAAACCTTGCCATGGCCAAACCCCAAAACAGCCTCAACCTAGATAGGCGCAACCAAGAACTGCTACAAGAACATGATCAACTAACTGCAGCAAACAGTGTGCTAATCATTGGAGGTGGTATTGTCGGTGTGGAACTAGCAGGTGAGGTCGCCTACGCTCACCCTGACAAAAAGGTAATCTTGGCTCATGCCACCGATACGTTACTAGACGGCTTTAAACCCAAGGCACAGCGTGTAGCAACAGAACAGCTACTTAAGCTTGGCGTAGAAATCCAATACCAGCGCATGTATCAGCAAAGTGAAGAAGGTTATATCGACCCGCGTACTGGGCACAGCATCCAGGCTGACTTGGCCTACTTGTGCGTGGGCACTCAGCCTAACAACCAGTTCTTGCTAGACACCATGCCTAACATCCTCAACGACCAAGGCATGGTGAAGGTGGATGACAATCTTCGCGTTTCCGGTGTAAATAATCTTTACGCCATTGGCGATATCGCCGATGTTGGCGAAGCCAAGCTAGGCTACCTAGCTGGCGGCCAAGGTCGTTACATTGCTAAGCAAATCATTGCTGACCGCGAAGAAAAATCTAATAAGGCATACAAGCGCAACCCACTAATGGCGTTAATTCCAACGGGCCAAAAAACCGGTGTTGTGCAGCTGCCTTTTGCTGTAACCAGCCTTAGTTTCATGGTTAATATGAAGCAAAAGGATCTATTTATATCCAAGATTTACAAAGAGTTAAAAATCTAAATTTTCTCTTCAATTGACGTACATCAATATATTGATCATGGGATATGAAGACAATAGCCGCCCTTCATATTCCATTCAACTATATGCCTATAACCAAAAGGATTAACGATGACACTCAACTGGAAAACAGGCGGTCTGGCACTAGGCTTGGTGTTCTTTTTCGCTGTACTACTAGTCAAGCCTATCGGCGTAAGTACGCAGTTCGTAATATTGGACGGCATCATTGGTGATGCAGTAAATCCAGAACTAATCACCAAAACCGAAGATGGCTACACATCTACTAATGCGTATTTAGCCAAATCAAATGGTAAGTATGCAAAAAATGCTTCCAACCCAATCAACTATAGCTTTGTATTTGTTATCGCTATGATGATCGGTGCTTATCTATCAGTTAAGATGCGCGGCGGGTTGAACTCTCAAGAGCGAAACATGCCCGCCCTTTGGCGTGCTAATTTCGGTGACAGCGTTATGAAACGTAATCTAGTAGCCCTAGCCGCTGGCTTTGTCGTGATTTACGGCGCTCGTCTTGCTGGAGGCTGTACTTCTGGTCACATGATGAGTGGCTTGATGCAGACCTCCTTATCCGGATATATATTTACTTTGGGAGCCTTCGCTGCTGCCATTCCCGTCGCTATGTTCATGTACAAGAAAGAGGGCTAATCCATGACTATTCTTCTCGCAATTATTCTGGGCATTGCCTTTGGTGTAGTACTAGATCGTATTGGTGCATCCAACCCCAACTGGATTGGTAAGATGCTGTCTTTGACCAACCTACACTTGATGAAAACTATCTTACTTGCCATTGGTGTAGGATCAGTTTTGATGTTTGCTGGCCAAATGGTCGGCCTTGTAGACGTTGGCCACATGTCAGTTAAGACAGCCTATGTTGGTGTATTTGTTGGTGGTCTAATGCTAGGTGCTGGCTGGGCCGTATCTGGTTATTGCCCAGGTACAGGCGTATGCGCTGCAGCTTCTGGTCGTAAGGACGCCTTGTTCTTTATTGCTGGTGGTTTATTAGGCGCTGCTGCTTACATGGTTACCTTCCCGATTTGGAAAGCAAGCGGAATTTTAGACAAAGTTGCCGGTGGCAAGGTAACTCTAGGCACCGTGCCTGATGCCAAGTACGACGGCATCTTTGCTATGCAAGGCGACATTCTAGGTATTATCTTAGGTTTGGCTTTCATCGTCATCGCCTTTGTTCTACCAGAACGTCTAAATGGTCAAGGTCCGGCTATAGCGCCAGCCCAATAACACTGACTTTTTTAAAAACATAGGGGGCAGGCTTACAGCCTACTCCCTATTTTTTGGCCTCCCATACTCCCTCCCTTGTAGTTTCTTCCTTGTCGACCCTTATTTTCCCATGCGCACAGGCTATTTCACCGGCCATATAAATTAGACATTGCTAATTAAGATCCATTTGTATATGATATAAAAAGTGAGTAATTAATTACTTTTTATTTTTTAAAACAGGCCAGCATCATGGGTATGAAACACGAAGAACGCCAAGCCGATATTGTACAAGGCACCATTGATTTATGTGCCGAAGAAGGTGTTGGCAAAATCACCACTCAAGGTATAGCCAATCGCATTGGCGTAGCCCAAGCAACTATCTTTAAGCATTTCAAAAACCGCGATGACGTTTTTGCCGCAGTTTTACGCTGGTTATCCGGACAAATGTTTAAAACCATCGAGGGTGAATTCAAAAAAGCAGATACCAGTGCCAGCCAGCGCTTGCAAACTATTCTCACCAAGCAGCTGAACTTTGCCAACAAGAACCGCGCCCTACCCCGCATTCTATTCAGTGACCGCCTACATAGTGATTCTTCGGTTCTTAAAGGCATTGTGCAAAATGTGCTACGCCGCTATATCGAAGCCCTCACTGAGCTTATTAAAGAAGGTCAGGTAAGTGGCGAATTTGCTACTGATATAGACCCCTTACAGGCAGCAGAACATATTGCCGCCAGCATACAGGGCACATTGATGCGCTGGTCTATCAACGATTTTAACTTTGATTTGCCAGCCCAAGCTGAGCAACTTTACCACTTCAACCTATGCTCATTGAAGGTCCAACCTGAAACAGCGCAACTAGCAGATAAGGACCTTTAACATGCAACAAATACGCACCCAAATAGAAAGCGCTTACGGGCGCTGGGCCAACTGGACCTTTGATAAGGCCTGGTGGTTGCTTGGCTTAATGTTCATCATATTCGTGGCCCTAGCTAGCGGTATGCAAAATGTTCGTTTGGATACCTCTACAGAAGGTTTTTTGCATGTTGATGATCCTATGCGCATTGCCTATAACGACTTTAAACAAGAATTTGGGCAAGACGACCGCATCCTAGTAGCGGTACAAACTGACGATATTTTTTCTGAAAGCAATCTACTTAAGCTTAATGAACTACATAAGACCTTAGAGCAGCAAGTGCCTTACTTGGCCGCTGTGGACAGTCTAATTAGCTCCCGCGTTACTACTGGTGACGAAGAGAGCTTAATCGTAGACGAACTATTTGACCCTTGGCCTGCCAATGCCGCTGAATACGCTCGACTAAAAGATATGGCCATGGCCAACCCACTACTAGCCAACTTAGTCATCGATGAGCAAGGTGGCTTTACCACCTTGCTCTTACAAATGCAGGCTTATCAAGTAGAAGAAAGTTCAGCTGATGACGCTCTTAGCGATTTACTTGGCTCTGATATTGGCGACATGGGCTTTGGCAACGATGAACCCATTGAACAAATCCCCCTATCAGAAGCACAGAAAGCAGAAATCATTGATGCCGTAGCAATCGTTGTCGATCTGTTTAGCTCTGACAACTTTCGTATTTACGTAGCAGGTTCGCCGCAAGTTACTGACTCCTTACAAACCATGCTGCTCGAGGATATGACGTTTTTTGTGGCCTTGGTGATATTCATCATCTCTAGCTTCTTAACTCTGCTATTTCGCCGAGCCTCAGGTGTCTTGCTACCACTACTCACTGTGGCTATGGGCGTAATTGCTACCATGGGTAGTATGGGCCACGCCCTAGTTCCCATTCAAACAGTAACGCAAATTATACCTTCGTTTTTACTTGCCGTAGGTGTCGGTGCAGCTATCCATATTCTCGCCGTATTCTACAAACATTATGATCAACACATGCATGCAGATCAACGAGAAGGCAAGCGTCAGGCACTGATATACACCCTAGAGCACTCTGGCCTAGCCATCACTATTACCTCCTTGACCACTGCTGCCAGTCTGGTTTCATTTGCTACTTCACAAGTATCAGCAATTTCACGTTTAGGTATATTTGCTAGCCTAGGAGTCATGATCATGCTGACTTTTGTTTTAGTTTTATTGCCCGCCTTTATTGCGATCCTACCTCTTAAACGCAAGCACAAAGTCGAAGCTAGCGATCAAGCAGAAAACAACCACCACGACTGGATGGACCAACTGCTGAAGGGCTTTAGTCATTTTTCCGTACATCATTACAAGGGAATTCTTGTGGCTACAGGTCTACTCATAGTGGCAGGCATTGCAGCTGTCTCTCAGGTTGGCTACTCCCACAACCCCTTAACTTGGCTACCACCTGAAAATGAGGGCCGCATTGCTACTGAAGTAGTTGATCAGTCCCTGCGTGGTTCCATCACCATGGAAGTATTAATAGATACCCATGAAGAAAATGGCATTATCCAACCTCAAACCTTACAGGCCTTGGATAGCCTAGGTAAACATGCCATGACCTTATCTGGCGAAACCTACTTCGTTGGTAAGGTGGTATCCATTGCCGATGTCATCAAAGAAATCCACAAGGCACTACACGCTAACAACAGCGCTTATTATCTCATCCCAGATGATGCTGACCTGATTGCTCAAGAAGTACTGTTATTTGAAAACTCAGGTAGTGACGACCTAGAAGACTTGGTGGATAGCCAATTTAGTATGGCCCGTATGACAGTCAAGGTGCCATGGGTCGATGCAGTAGAATACCAACAGCTGATCGATGAGCTACAACACAAAGCTGAACAGCTATTTGGCCCGCAGGTAAGTGTTAGTACAACTGGTATGATTCCCATGTTAGCCAAGACAGCTACAGACGCTATCTACAATACCGGCATCAGTTACCTCATTGCCTTTGTCGCCATATCAGTAATGATGATGGCTATGTTAGGCAGCATCCGTTTAGGCCTGTTAAGCATGATCCCTAACCTCTTTCCTGTACTAGCTGTATTAGCCCTGATGTGGATTTTGGGTCTACCCTTAGACCTCTACACTATTCTTATCGGTGCCATTGTTATCGGCTTGGCGGTGGACGACACAGTGCACTTTATGCACAATTTTAAACGCTATTTTGACGATCACGGCAATGTGGCCTTGTCCATTGAACACACCCTAACAGGTACTGGTCGCGCCATGCTAGTTACATCCCTAGTGTTATGTGGTGGCTTTTTTGCCTACTTTTTCTCTGCCATGAGCAACCTAATGGCCTTTGGCGTTCTCACCAGCTTCGCCATTGTCGTTGCCGTGTTAGCCGACTTTCTCATCGCTCCAGCCTTAATGGTTTGGCTGTATGGCACTAACAATTCTTCAAACACAAGGACATAACCATGAATGCTATCACTCACGCTATACCTCGCGTATTCAAAAGCCTACTTGCTACCGGTCTTATGATGTCCATGTCATGGACTATCCAAGCTGGCCTCACGGCCGATGAAATCGTGGCCCAAGTAGATGCTGTAGACAAGGGCAACACCAGCCGTTCGCAGATGCAAATGATCCTTATTGATGACAAAGATCGCCAGCGCACACGTGACCTACTCAGCACCACTAAAATGATGGGCCCAGAAGATAATCAGGACGAATACAAATTGATCTTTTTCACTGCCCCAAGCAATGTAAAAGACACAGGTTTCCTCACCTATGACTACACCGGCGATAAGGAAGATGACCAGTGGTTGTATCTACCAGCCCTAGGCAAAAGCAAACGTATTCCAGCAGCTGACAAAACCAGTGCTTTTATGGGTTCTGACTTTACCTATGCCGACATGACGGAGCGTAATATCAATGATTACACCTACAAGTTAATGCAAGAAAAGGAAGTTGCAGGCCATATGACCTGGTTGCTAGAAGCCACACCAAAATCGCAAAAAGTTATCGACAATACGGGCTACACCAAGTCCTACATGTTTATCCGCCAAGATAATTTTATGGTAGTGCAAGCCCTACACCTAATGCCAGATAACTACCGTAAGTACATGACTGTGCGTGAGCTAGAACAGATCGACGGTATCTGGGTAGCCACCGACGTGGAAATGAAAACCACCCTAGGCAAGGTACGCCAGCACACCACCATTTTAAAGCTTAGCGATGTGCAGTTTAACCAGCCCGTGAGTGACGAAACCTTCACCCTACGTCAGTTAGAAAAAGGCCTATAAGATGAAAGTGAAGATGAAATCGCATACTCCATCTAAACTAAGCAGTGTTGCTGCCTTAGGCCTACTAGGTATCACGGCAGGTTTTGGCCAAATAGCCCTAGCCGATGACATGGATGACCTAATGGGTGGTTTTGACGACCCCGCTGTTGAAGTTGTAGCTGTGGCAGCACCAGCTCAAAGCAACACTGGCCCTTGGCAACTCAGTGGTGAATTTGGTCTGATGGGTGCCTATGCCTACAACCACGGCAGTGCAGGTAACCTACCCTTCAGCAATAATCTCGCCCACTTAATTGCCAGCACCAAGGCACAACTTGATTATCGCTCCGACAAAAGCGACAGTAGTCTCCGTGGCCAAGTGATCGTAAAGGGCCAATATGATGCAGCTTTTGATCTCAATGGCCGTGGCAACTATAGCACTGCCACCTTGGATAACTACGAGCAGGAAGTTGAAATAGACCAGGCCTGGCTGCAAGCTAGCCTCAGTGACAACCTAGACATCAAGTTAGGGCGTCAGCAGCTAGTACTCGGTAAGTTGGACATGATCGCCATTAACGATCGCGTGCATACCCTAGACAACCGCTACCCTGGCCTAACCGACATTGATGACCTACGCTTGCCGTTACTTATGTCTCGCATGGATTATTATTGGCAAGATTGGCAAGCTACAATGGCCATAAGCCATGAAGTGCGCGCACCAAAATCAGCCACTCTAGGTGTAGACATTTTCCCTAGCAACGCTTTCCCAGCCAACGTGTTAGCTAACATGCCCGCTTTGCAAGAGCCTACCTATAGCTGGGACAACACCCCTTACATGCTGGCCTTGAATGGCAATGTGAGCACTTGGGACTTGGCCTTCTATCATGGCCGTACTCTGGATAGCCGTTGGCATCAGGTTACCAGCCCTAGCCCAGCCCGCGTGTATGGTTACGTTACCCAAACCGGCATAGCTGCATCCACAGTAAGCGGTAGCTGGTTGTGGAAACTGGAAGCTGCACAGATCAGCGACCTCGCCTTTAGTAACGTAAGTACCCTAAAGCAACGTACTGATTTAGGCCTAGGCTTTGATTACAACGGCTGGAAGGATCTAGTCTGGACTGTGGAGCTAGCCTCACGCAAGCTGGCTGATTTTGAAGCCAATATGGCCGCCCTACCTAACTGGCAGGTAGAAAACGATCTACAACTAGTCAGCGCTCTACAGTACAACTTTAACCACAACCGCAGTACCGTCACAGTTATGGCCAACTACTATGGTGATGATCTACAAGGCGGTGGTATTCACAAGCTATTGCTAGAACACGAACTAGACCAAAACATCAGCCTAGAAATCGGTCTTATCGATTACGTTGGTGGTGACTCTGTACCTGCAGAAGCCTTAGCTGATAGTGATAAGTTGATGGTAGCGATAAAGCGGCAGTTCTAGGACCGTCGCCATATTGGCAAGCTCTTGCAGCAATTAAAATTGTATCTAGACCTTTGTCATAGAAAACGCCACAATACGCCAAATTCCCATTGCACCAGAGTACCGCCATGACCAGTATCACTCTACTAGACGGTGGCCTAGGCCAAGAAATCAACACCCGCTCTACCCAAGACAAGTCACACCCTTTGTGGTCCGTGCAGGTGATGCATAACGAACCTGATATTGTGGTACAGGTACATGAAGAATTTATTAACGCTGGGGCTAAGGTACTCACCCTCAACAACTATACGGCCACACCAACACGCATGAACCGCCACGGCTTTGGCGAATTGTTTGAAGCGACTCATCAGCAAGCAATCAAACTCATGAACCAAGCCATTAGCAACAGTAAGGTGGAGCGCAGCAGCATTAACATTGCTGGCTGCCTACCCCCAATAGCCGCTAGCTATGTCGCTTCTGCAGCGTTAAATTACCAGCAGTCTTATGATGAATACTGCCGCTTGATTGAAGTCCAACAAGACGGCGTGGATCTATTCCTAGCAGAAACTATTTCTAATATTGAAGAAGCAGAAGCAGCCGTAGATGCTTTGCAGGCATTTGGCCATAAGACCCATATAGGCCTAACTCTGTCAGACAATGCAACGGCAACCTTACGTTCTGGCGAACCCCTTGCGGATGCTCTAGCTATGCTAGCTAGCAAGAAGGTGGATGCGGCAATGATTAATTGCTCGTTTCCCGAGGTGGTTACCGAAGCCCTACCCCATTTACGCGCATCCCAACTCAAGTTCGGCGCCTATGCCAATGGCTTCACCTCCATTGACAAGCTTACGCCAGGCAGTACCGTCGATAACCTACAGGCTCGGGTAGACCTATCACCAGAAGTCTACGCGCAACACGCCCTAGAATGGATTGCCGGCGGTGCCTCTATTGTCGGTGGCTGTTGTGAAATTAGCCCTGCCCATATCCAACACCTGCACAAGGTATTGCTTGAACAGGGCCATAGCATCAACAAGCTTGGCTAAGGTTCATTCAACTAGCTTTGGAATGTCTATGATAAGGCAAGGATTCAGGCGTTAATGGCTCCTTGCCCAACAACATATCGCAAGCTCGTTCGGCTATCATAATGGTTGGTGCGTTGATATTGGCGCTAGTCACAGATGGAATTACTGATGCATCGATTACCCGTAAGTTCTCTACACCCCGCACGCGAAGCTGGCTATCGACCACCGCCAGAGGATCTTGATCACTACCCATTTTGCAGGTACCACAGGGGTGATAGGCACTGGCAGCATCTTCACGGATAAAGTCATCCATGGCCTTGCCCGTACGAATATGAGTGCCGGGCATGTCTTCGCGATAATGATAAGGTTTAAAAGCTGGCTGATTAGCAAACTCCAAACCTAAACGCATGGACTCACGCATCACGCGCCAGTCTTCTTCGGTAGCCATGTAGTTAGGATCAATCAGCATGGCATCGTTGATATCCGCACTTTGCAGACGCACATTACCACGGCTAGTGGGTCGCATAGGACCAACGCCTATGCGATAACCATAGGTAGTAGGCACGGGTATCCAGTCTTTATCAAAGAACACAGGAAAGAAGTGAAACTGTACGTCAGGGTGTACTGTGTCTGGCGAGCTTGGCAAAAAAGCACCAACGTGACATTGATTTACTGCGGCAACGCCCTTCTTAAAACCAAACCACTGTATGCCAGCCCACAACATACGATGAGGCTGCAGTTCACGATTGAGGGAATACGGTTGTTTCGTTTCGATTTGAATATGGCACTCTAGGTGATCATGTAGGTTCTCGCCCACGCCGGGCAGGTCTACCTTGCAGTCGATACCATGTTCAGCCAAATGCTCGGCTGGACCAATGCCTGATAGCATAAGCAGTTGCGGTGAACCAAACACGCCACTAGTCACTAGCGCTTCACGCTGGGCTACAACATCCAACACCTGCCCCTTATAGTTGACCTGAAAACCAGTAGCGTGGGTACCTTCTAGGTTAATCTTCAATACTTGGCAATGAGTCCAAACCGTTAGATTAGCGTTATGCTTCTGGCTATGCAGATAACCATAAGAAGTACTATTGCCAATACCATCTTTGACACTCATCTCAAAGCGCGACACGCCTTGTTGCTGATAACCATTGACGTCATCCGTAAGATCAAAACCAGCTTCTTGACCGGCCTCTAGAAAGGCGGCATTTAAGGGATTTAAGTCTTGTTGTACTTGAGCACGAATAGGACCATCTGTACCACGATATTCGCTAACCACTTGAGCGCTTTCTAGCTTTTTAAAATAAGGTAAGCAGTTTTCCCAACTCCAACCTTCGGCACCTTCTTGTTGCCAGCGATCGTAATCGAGGGGGTGACCACGCAGCCAAGTCATACCATTAATGGAAGAGGAACCACCTAGCACCTTGCCACGTGGTTGCTGAATCTGGCGGTTATTTAGATGTTTTTGCGCTTGCGTGTAATACCAGTAGTTGTATTTAGAAGTCGGTTTAAAAGCCGAACGCAAACCGGCAGGCATGCGGATAATCCACGACTTATCACTACCACCAATTTCCAGCAGTAACACCTGATGCCCAGCATCACTCAAACGCCGCGCTAACACACAACCAGCGGAACCGGCACCAGCAATGACATAATCGAAGGTCGTTTGCACCACTTCTCTCCAATCTTACTTTATGCTTATTTTATTCTAATTTTGGCTTTAATTAACGAGGCCACAACAGACGGCATAGTACCCTGCCCATCTCTGCAACGCACCACTCATATTCGACAAACTGTACAGCAAATACAACAATTGGTTACACTAAGTGCAGAATACGGCCCCAAAAATTAATGCAAAAATCATAATACTATGCCTAAAGCTCCTTTCGCCCACCGCTACCTTGACGCCTGGAACAGCCATGATCCAGACCAAGTACTGAGCTTTTTTTATCAAGATGCTACCTATGTGGATTCAGGGCTCAACCAGCAAGTGCAAGGCAATATGGTTGGCAATTATGTAGAGCAAATCATTGGCTTATGCCCTGATATCAACTTTGAGTTTCTTGATGGAGGTATGACCAGCACGGGCCGTGCTGCGGTTCAATGGCGCGCTACAGGTAGCCATTTGCAACGCCTGTGCCCTAATCTACCCATGCTAGATGTCGACACAGTTTGTGGCCTAGACTACATCGTGCATGACCGTGGCCGCCTATTATCTAGTCATGTTTACTTTGATCTGCTACCCAATACCGAGCAGCAACGGCAAATGCGGCAAGCTAACCGCCAATATCAAAAATCCGGCCTTAGTAGCAGTGAGCTAGAAAACTACCAACAACAGTTAACGCTGCTCATGCAACAACAGCAACTATATCTCAACAATGACCTTACTTTACCGGAGCTTGCAGAAACCTTGGGGTTATCTACCAATCACTTATCTCAGGTAATCAACGGCCAATTTGGTTATAGCTTTTATGAACTACTGAATCATTTTCGGGCTGAGAAAGCCAAGACCTTGCTAAAAGGCTTCGCTGCAACGGATAAGATATCGATGCTAGACATTGCCTTCGAATCTGGTTTTGGTTCTGTTTCAGCCTTCTATCGTGCTTTTCAACAACACGTTGGTATCACACCTCTACAGTTCCGCAAACGCTATAGTTAAGGCATCGGCGCTCACTGCGCTACCTCAATACAATCAGTAATATCATTTTTCGCAAGTTATACGCTGGGAAGATTTTCTTTAATGGTGTTGGTTTAATTTGTCCAAATCAACAACATTGAAAGAGAACTCCATGTCCAACGTATTCAAGCTAGCCCCCAATGGTATCAACAATGAGAATCTTGAAACTTGTGCGTATGTCACTAAGGACAACCTTGTTTCTGGTGAAGCCTTTGAACAAGCTCAAACCTTTTTGCTAAGTGAAGATGAGCGCTTTGTGGTGGGTGTTTGGCAATGCACACCTTGCTGTGAAGAAATCCCCGCCTACCCAGGTAATGAATACTGCCAAGTTCTAGAAGGCTCCGTTACCATCACTGCCGATGGTAAAAGCCAGACTTACAATGAAGGAGATAGCTTCGTTATCAAAAAAGGTACCCCTCTGACTTGGCACATGACCAGCCAGTTTAAAAAGTACTTTGTTCTCTATTGCTAAGTATTCACTTGCCACCAGCTAACAGTAGGTAAAACCATGACTCGCGATCCTCGTTATGATGTTTTGTTTGAAGCAGTGCAAATCGGCCCAGTAACAGCCAAAAACCGCTTCTTTGCCGTGCCCCATGCGGCAGGTATGGGAGACATCTATCCCAACGCTTCAGCTGAATTTCGTGCCACCAAGGCTGCTGGCGGTTGGGGAACTGTGTGCGTTGAGCTAACTGAAATTCATCCCAGTACAGACATTCAGCCCTATATCATGCCACGCATGATGGAAGACGCTGATATCGACTACCACAAGAACATCGTCGACAAGATCAAGCAACATGGTGCCTTGGCAGGTGTAGAGATTGGCCACAATGGCTTAAACTCCTCCAATATAGTCAGCCGCGAAGTGCCCCTAGGCCCATCGGGTAACGTATTTAATGAATACTACCCAGTGCAATCTCGCACCATGTCAAAAAGCGATATCAAAGACCTACTACGCTGGCAAAAGCAAGCCGCCATACGCAGCAAAAAAGCCGGCTATGACTTAGTTTACATCTATGCTGGTCACGGCATGGGCATGCCACAACACTTTTTATCTCGTCGCTATAATCGCCGCACAGATGAATACGGCGGTAGTTTTGAAAATCGTGCCCGTTTATTAAAAGAGATGATAGAGGTAACTAAAGATGCTGTGGGCGATACCTGTGCTGTGGGAGTGCGCTTTGGTATCGAAGATTTGTTGGGCGTGGATGGTATTACTGCTCATGAGGACGGCCGCGCCGTGCTCGAATACCTAGGTGAACTACCGGACCTATGGGATGTAAATCTCAGTGATTGGACTAATGACTCGGTTACCTCACGTTTTTCTAGTGAAGGTTATCAAACTGAATATATTAGTCACGTCAAACAGCTGACTTCCAAGCCTGTGGTGGGCGTAGGCCGCTTTACCTCTCCAGATAGCATGTTGTCGTTAGTGAAACAAGGTATTGTTGATTTCATTGGTGGCGCTAGACCTTCCATTGCAGACCCTTACCTACCCAACAAGGTAGACAAAAATCGCTTAGATGAAATCCGTGAATGCATCGGCTGCAACATATGCGTTAGTGCCGATCTTACGCATACCACCATTCGCTGTACTCAAAACCCCACCATTGGTGAGGAGTGGCGCAAACAATGGCACCCAGAAAGCATTGCTCCACAAAAGAGCGAGGCCGAGGTACTAGTCGTGGGAGCAGGCCCTACGGGGCTTGAGGCCAGTTACCAACTAGGCAAACGCGGCTATGAGGTTGTTCTAGCGGAAGCCAGTACAGAATTGGGTGGGCGTGTGAGCCGAGAATCCAAATTACCCGGCCTAGCAGAATGGGTAAGAGTCAGTGATTATCGCCAGCAACAGCTGAGCCAAATGCCCAATGTCACCGTTTACAAAGACAATTTACTAACTAGTGATGACATCTTGGAATTTGGCTTTGATCACGTACTTATTGCTACGGGAGCACGTTGGCGCCGTGATGGTATTGGCCGCACTCATTATAAAGCTCTGCCGATAGATACACAGGCCAATATCTATACACCTGATGATGTTATGGACGCAGTGGAGATCGAAGGCCCCATCGTTATTTTTGATGATGATCACTACTACATGGGTAGTGTTATTGCTGAACAGCTAGCCGATCAAGGCAAGCAGGTCACCCTAGTCACCCCTGCTGCCCTTGTTGCCCAATGGAGCGAAAACACCATGGAGCAGCACCGTATTCAAGCACGCTTAATGGCATTAGGTGTAACCTTGCTGACACAACATAGCATTGAAGGTCTAGCAGCTAATCAGGCCAGCATCAGTTGTGTGGTTACCGGCAAGTTAGCTCCATTAGACTGTCAATCATTAATACTAGTCACCAGCCGAGAACCCACCACCGACTTGTATGAGCAGCTATCGCAACGGGAAAACGAATGGTCTAAAGCAGGTATAAGCAGCGTTGAATGCGCTGGCGATGGCGATGCCCCATCCACCCTTGCCGCAGCTGTCTACGCAGGGCATAAGTATGCACGCCTGCTTGAGGAAGATAGGCCAGATATTCCCTACCGAAGGGAACGAGTCATACTTTGCACTAATTAGTTATAAGCTAGTATATGGTTGGTTTACTAGTTAAAACCAACCACCCACCATCAAATCAACCAAATCTTTGGCATGCGCACCAACATCGACATCATGATGTTTGCTACAAGAATTCATCATACAAATATCAGCTAAACCCACAAAATAGGCGAAAGCACCGCTAGCCATTATATCTGCTGGCGTCTTTATTTTAATAATATCTTGATTCTGTAAAGTCTGTATAGCCGCAGCCAATGCGCCATGCACTTCTTCTGAACGTTGAAACATATACGTGCTTATTTCTGAATCAGGATCAGAATATTCCATGACAGTACTGATAATGTGCAATGTTTGACGCATGCGCGGATCTTGTCCAAGTTGCGCCACCATCATGGTCATGAGCATACGAAAATGCTCGGCACCTTGTTCAGGCTTGAGCTCACGCATTTCCTTACAAAACATATCATGGTCTGCACCGGTTTTGTGGTGCCACAAAGCCATAATGAGCTCGTCTTTATTTTTGAAGTGCCAATAGATGGCACCACGCGTCAGGCCTGCACGGGTGGCAATTTGCAATAGAGTGGTATGAGCAACACCACGTTCCATAAATTCATCAATCGCTGCATCTAGTAACAGATGGTATGTACGTTCAGCTTCTTCTTTTGTTTTGCGGGCCATAACGACTCTCCAGTCAACTTGCAATTAATTATACATTCATGTATGTTTATTACAAGTTTGAGCAGATTCCCTTTTTGGTGTGTCTGTTTTTTTGTGCTTTTATACATACATGCATGAATGTTTGATAAGGATCTTACCATGTCTAAGTTACCCGCTGCCCTATTAATTGCGGCGTCATTAACGCTAGTTGGTTGCCAGCAAGACGACAACCAAGTTACTGCTAAAATTGAACCTATCCGCCCTGCCAAGATTGTCAAGGTGGTAGCTAGTGATAGCCTTTCTGTACGCCGTTTCCCAGCCATTATAGAGGCAGCAAATCAAACACAAATAAGCTTCCGTACCAGCGGCCAAGTAGAAGCTTTGGAAGTACAAGCAGGCCAACAAGTCACAAAGGGGCAGCTATTAGCTAAATTGGACGACACGGATTATCAAAACAATATTATGCAAGCTCAGGCCAACCATGATCTTGCTAAAGTTCAGCACGAACAAATTTCTCAGCTGTATGAACAGAAGTATGCCTCAAAAACTGAATTAGAGCAGGTCACAGCGCAACTAAAGGCGGCAAAAGCTGCTTTACAAATGGCACAAGAGGCCCTTGCCCATACTCGCCTACTTGCACCAATGGAAGGCATTGTTGATCGCGTGAATATTAAGAACCATCAGCTGGTTTCTCCACAATTACCGGTACTACAATTACGCACCTTGGATGACTTTGATATTCGTTTTGATATTCCAGAAAGCCTACTTAGCCAAATCCAAAAGGTGGCTGATCCCCACTCTATCTGCCTCAATGTGCACTTTAATGGCCACCCTCAGAAATCCTATCCAGCCTGCTATAAGGAAAACGAGTCTAGCCCAGATCCTATGTCCCGCTCTTACAGCATGGTATTTGCCATGGCACCTATCACTGACTTCACCTTGATGCCGGGTATGAGCTCCGAGGTTGAGATAGACCTCTCCCAAGTCATGGTCGACAAACCATCATCTGGCGTACTGGTACCTACTGAAGCCTTGTTTGAACAACAAGGCAGCACTTATGTATGGCTAGTTGATCAGGAAATGTACGTGCATAAAACAGCTGTATCAACTGGGCAGATGATGAACGAGGGCATTTTAGTATTAGAAGGTCTGAAGCATGGTGATCAAGTGGTTGCCGCAGGCGTAGCTTATATCCAAGACAAGATGCAGGTTCGTGCCCTGCAGAAAGAACGCGGACTATAAGGAGCCAACGGTGAAATTAACGGAATATACCCTAAAGAACAAAACCGTCAGTTGGATGGTTGTGTTACTGCTCATCATTGGTGGTGTCATATCCTTCTCCCAACTAGGACGCTTGGAAGATCCCGCATTTACCATTAAGCAAGCCATGATCGTTACTCAGTATCCTGGCGCTTCGGCACAAGAGGTCGAGGAAGAAGTCACCTTGCCCTTAGAAAACGCCATTCAACAACTACCTTACGTGTATAAGGTCAGATCTGTATCCAGTGCTGGTATGTCACAGATAGATGTGGAGATGAAAAGCATCTATCGCAAACAAGCCCTAGCGCAAATTTGGGACGAAATGCGACGTAAAATCCGCGATCTAGAAGGTGACTTACCTCCTGGGGTACAAAGCCCCATGATCAACGATGACTTTGCCGATGTGTATGGTGTCTTTTTAGCTCTAACTGGCGATGGTTATGCCTATGAAGACTTGGCCGATTATGGCGATCTTCTAAAACGTGAACTAGTCATGGTAAAGGGCGTTAACAAGGTCATCGTTAGCGGTCGCCGCCATGAAATGATCAGCATTGAAGTAAATCGTGCCAAGGCCGCTACCTCTGGCTATACCACCCGCGATATACAGCACCTGCTGGGTGGCCAAAGCATGGTTACCAGCGCCGGCAACATTCAGCTTGGCAGTGAATACCTACGTATTAGCACCGTCACAGCAGGCGCTCAGGATCCTGCTACGGAGTTAGGCAATCTACTTATGGGGTCGCGTAACGGCAAGCTGGTATATCTTGGCGATATTGCCGACATCCAAGAAACCTACTATGAGCCCACAGATCACCTTTATCGTTTCAACGGCAAACCAGCCCTAGCTATAGGCGTATCTTTTTCTGACGGTGTTAACGTCACCAAAATAGGCA
This sequence comes from Oceanospirillaceae bacterium, assembly GCA_003521845.1. Taxonomy (GTDB): domain Bacteria; phylum Pseudomonadota; class Gammaproteobacteria; order Pseudomonadales; family Balneatricaceae; genus Njordibacter. The sequence continues at coordinate 23,743 of DPHB01000009.1, forward strand.
AATCCATTAACGAACGCTTGCAAGAACTTGAATACGCTCGTCCTCATGGTATGGAGCTATCGGCAATATATGACCAACCAGCTCAAGTAGAAGCCTCGGTAGATAGCTTCTTGATCGGTCTGGCCCAAGCTGTGGCCATCGTCATCGTGGTACTGATGTTTACCATGGGTTGGAAACCCGGCATTTTGATGAGTGGCGTATTGTTACTCACCATCTTGGGGACCTTTATTGTCATGAATATGGTGGGCATTGAACTACAACGTATTTCGCTGGGTGCACTAATCATTGCCCTGGGTATGTTGGTAGACAACGCCATCGTTATAACCGAAGGCATGATGATAAGTATGCAGCGGGGTATGAAACGCAAAGAAGCGGCCGTGCGTATTGTTGGCCATGCTTGGGCGCCGTTGTTAGGCGCTACCATGATTGCCATTACCGCTTTTGCCCCTATCGGCCTATCACCAGATGCTAGTGGCGAATTTACCGGTAGCCTATTCTGGGTGCTGTTTATTTCCTTATTCTTGAGCTGGGTACTGGCCGTCACTCTGACGCCTTTCTTTGGTTACTTGATGTTTAAGGAGCAGCCAACACAAGATGGTGGCGAACAGGTGGACCCGTATAAAGGTATTATTTATCAAGCCTACCGTGGTTTGCTACACACTACCTTGCGCTTCCGTTGGACCACCATGCTGTTCATGGTAGCGGCCTTGTACTCGGCTATCTTGGCCTTTGGGCAGGTGAAACAAGCTTTCTTCCCAGAAAGTACCCTACCGGCGTTTACCGTCAACTACTGGTTGCCTCAAGGTACGGATATTCGCGCCACCACCGAAGAGATTGAAGCCTTACAAGCCCGAGTTATGGAACTGCCAGAGGTACAGCAGGTAACTGCCACCATTGGCCGCGGTGCAGAGCGCTTTATGCTTACCTACGCCCCTGAGTTTTCCTACTCGGGTTACGGGCAGCTGCTAGTCGCTACACATAACTACGAAGATGTCGCCAAGGCCCTAGTTAAAACCCAAGAACTGGTAGCAGAGGAATTCCCCCATGCCTTTGTAAAGTTCGAGCGTTTTGCCCTAGGCCCTGCTGCAGGTGCCAAAATTGAAGCCCGTTTTAGTGGCCCAGATCCAGATGTATTGCGCAATTTATCTGATCAAACCCTAGCCATTTTACATGCTCAACCAAAGGCTATTAACGTGCGCCAAGACTGGCGTGAACGCACCAAGGTTGTCCAACCGATTATTGACGAAAGTGAAGCTCGCCGCCTAGGTATCAGCCAAGCCGATATTGATGGCGCTATTGCACAAAACGTTAGTGGTACTCAGGTAGGACTATATCGCAACGGTTCCACCATGCTACCAATCGTGGTGCGCCCACCAGTACACGAACGCACCGGTGTCCAACAACTTGACGAGGTGCAGGTATTTAGTCCCGTTAGCGGCAGCTACATCCCTCTGGACCAGCTGGTTACGAGCATCGACTTGGGTTGGGAAGATCCTATTATCAAGCGTGCCGATCGCCGTCGTACCTTAACGGTGTTTGCCGATCCTAACCTCAATAGCAATGCCTTTGAGTTACACGCTTTAATTCGTGCCGATATTGAAGCCATCGAACTTCCCCAGGGTTACAACCTCGAATGGGGTGGTGAATATGAAGCCCAGAACATGGCCAACGAAGCGGTATTTGAATTCTTACCCCTAGGCTTGTTATTGATGGTCATTATTAACGTAGTGATGTTCCGTTCAGCCAAACAAACTTTAGTGATCTGGCTCACTGTGCCACTGGCTATTATCGGTGTTGGTTATGGCCTGATGATCATGGGCCAACCATTTAGTTTTACCGCACTGCTAGCGGTACTAAGCTTAATTGGTATGCAAATCAAAAATGGTATTGTACTGGTCGAAGAAATTAAACGTCTTAAGGAAGAGGAAGGCCATGAATGGCTAGAGTCTATTAGCCAAGCTTCCATCAGCCGTTTGCGCCCTGTAACCATGGCAGCAATCACCACTATTTTGGGTGTTATTCCATTGCTACCAGATGCCTTTTTTGCACCTATGGCGGTAACGATTATGTTTGGTCTAGGCTTTGCCACCATCCTTACCCTAATCGTGGTACCTGTGCTATTCGCCTTGTTTTATCACGTGCGTTACACCCGATAATTATGACCTCCTCGCTAAAGCGAGGAGGCAATAGCCAGAATATCGAAATAATGGAGAAGACCATGCAATGGTTTACAAAACAGATAATTGGTAGCGCACTAATCGCCCTACCATTGAGCCTAACGGCACTGCCTAGCCAAGCAGAAAACCTCACGCAAGTATGGCAACTAGCCCAGGCGGAAGACGTACAACTAGCTATTGCCGCTGCCGACATTGATCTGCAGGCAGAAAAACGCCAGCAAGCTAAAGCCGCTACCCTACCAAGCATTGGGGCTACAGCTAACCTTAATTATGTAGACAATAGCGCCATTGGCGTAGCCAATACAGGTCAATCCTATACCTTGGACATGAAACAGGGCATCTACCACCGTGATGTTATATTACAGTCACAACAAGTGGAGCTATTGGTAGATAACAGCCGCCTTGGCTATCAACTGGCTGAACAGCAACTAATTATGCGTGTCGCGGCCGCCTACTTTGCCCAGCTAGAAGCCCAAGATGCCGTACAATTGGCCTTGCAAGAACATGACTCTGTTGCAGAACGACACAAGGAAATACAAGCACGTTACGACGTGGGCGTTAGCAATCTAGTCACTTTGCAAGAAGCCCAAGCACGCTTAGACATGATGCAAGCACAAATCGTAGCTACACGTGGCCAACTAGCAGAAAGCCACTATGCTCTAGGAGAAATACTCAACCGAGAACTGAGTTCGTTATCACCTTTGCCAGCCTCGGCATCAAGTATTGAATTAAACTTCTTACCACTACAAACCTTGGACGTATGGGTAGCGGATGCCGAGCAAAACAGCTTGCAACTGCAGCAAATACGCAAGCAACTACAGGTAGCCCGAGTTAACATTCAAGCTGAAGAAGCCGCGTTAACTCCCGGTATCGACCTTATCGCTCAGTACAGCCACACCGACAACACCCATGTTTTGTACGGTGCTGATGCAGACCAGTACATGGTAGGTATAAAAATCAGTATGCCAATCTATACCGGTGGCTATACACAATCGAAAGTTGCTGAGGCAACGTTACTACAAAGACAACTGCAACGTCAGCTACAGCAAGCCCAGCGAAGCATTGGCAAGGCCGTACGCTCTGCTTATGTCTCGGTAGATTCGGCTCAACAGCTAGTGCAAGCTAGAGAGCAGGTACAAGCCTCAGCAGAACTAGCTTTTAAGGCTATGGAAAGTGCCGTTGATGTTGGTAGCCGTACCCATGTTGACTTATTGGATGTACAAAGCCAGGTATTTAGCGCCCGTCGCGACCTAGCCCAAGCCAAGTACCAATTGCTACTGTCTCAGCTGCAATTGCGCCTCATCGCTGGTTCCTTGAGCCCTGCCGATTTACAAACTATCGACGCGCTACTGCTTTAATTGCATCTTACTATGAGCTTCAACCTAATATCCCGGCACTAGCCGGGATATTTGTTTTCAGGCATAAATAATCAGTCATATGACCAAGGATTATGCTAAATAAGCGCCTATGTGACTATGGTTCATGGCTTAAGAACTAGAGAAATGCCATTGTAGACAACAAGTTACGCAGTTTGCTAAGCCAAGAGCTATAGCCCGCTAAGTAAGGAGGTATCAATGTTATTTCAACGCATGGCTCGTTTTCTAATTGGCAGTATGTTGCTTACTAGCACACTCCTGATTGGTTTATATGGTTGTACACCGAGCATCCAAAATAACAGCCTAAAAATCTACCAGCCAAGCGTAACCTATGGCCACGATCCGATTATGACTCAAGCCTATTTGGACAACTGTGGTGATTGCCACTTTGCTTACCCACCACAACTATTACCTAAACAAAGTTGGCAAAAAATCATGGCCAATTTAGATAACCATTTTGATGACAACGCAGAATTGGAAGCAGAAGAGTTACAAATAATCAGCGATTATCTAGCACGATTATCGGATAAGCCTTCTTTGCTTTATCGCGCCAAGAATGATGGCGCAGCACCAATCCGTATTACGCAGCTCAAGTACTTCACTTGGGAGCATCATGATTTTCCTAGGCGCTGGGTGGAAGACAACCCAGAAGTCGTTTCATTAAGTAACTGTAATGCCTGTCACCGCACCACCTCAAGAGGCGAAATGTTTGACGAACATAGCGTCGACATTCCTGGTGTCTGGTAACAACCCACTATTTACTCGCTAACCAATACTTTAGCTAAGCATCATAACCACCATGGGAGGTATATCACCATGCAAAGAAGACAAGCACTTAAATCACTATTAGTGGCCAAGGGTTTGCTGTTAAGCGGCCTAACCGTTTCCGGTTCTGTTTGGGCCGGTTCTGGCCCATCGGCACCATCTGGCCCATCAGGACCATCTTCGTCTGGCGGATCCTCCTCAGATGGATCTTCCTCATCCAACTATTCCTCTGGGCCAAGCGGCCCATCTAATCGCTCTTCGGGGCCATCTGGAGCATCAAGCCCATCAGGCCCAGGATCATCCTCACGTGGATCTTTTCCTTCGTCTCCCTCAGCCGTATCTAGGCCCTCCACTGCGTCTCGTCCTAGTGGCCCTGACGATTACCTAGAAGGCAACCATGCGGAGAATGAAGAAGAGCAACACGCTCTGATCAATCGCATCGAGAATCAACTACAAAGCGATGGCCTACAAACCGTTTCTAGTACAAACTTAGAAGCCACCCTAGCGGAGTTTCAATAATGCGTAAAATCATCAGCTTATTTGTCGTTGCCGTGCTTTTGAGTGCGTGCCAACTTGGCGGCGGTGTTCGTAGTATGGACCATAGACAAAGCCTAATGAGTGCCCTTGATAGCCAACAGGATGGCTACGCAGGCCTTATTGCCGAAACTGGCGAAAGCTTTACCATACAATCGACCTCAGCGAGTAGCACTAAGCTATGTCGTGTCGTCTCTATCAAAAGCGGCGAACGTTATATTGTAGAAAGCTTCTGCAAAGCCAAGGGCGGTACTTGGCGCTAAATGGAAACAGCCACCACTGACTACCAGCTGACCTGTAGCCGTGTAGACGTCATCCTAAACTGCCAACTAACACCTCCACTAGCCCGTCTAGTGGAGGTAATGTTATGTGGCTGGCAATTAACAAAAGCTGCTAACGCTAATCAGGAAGACCAGTTCGACATCAAGACTAATCAGGCTGATAAGTATCAGGTTTACGCACCAGCGATAGACTTTGACAAAACTCATTCTGATTTGGTCGACGCCTTTAACGAACTGCTCATCTGCATCGCCTACCTAGCCTGTAAAAAAGCGCCTAACATGCGCCTAATACATGGTGGTGCCATGGTGCGAGATGGCAGGATAGAAATCCTTTTGGGCGGCCACAAGGCGGGAAAATCATCCTACCTAGCACGCTACTGCAACCAACAAGATGCCCTAATTAGTGATGACTTGTTACTCATCGATGAAGAGCACCAGCTATTTGGCTTAGGCTTTCCTTTGCGTCTGCGACGTCCCATTGCCGACGACATTCTAGCGAAGGTAGGCGCTAAGCAGATGCTAGCGGGCCACGCCTTAGTTTATCTAGGCCCCAAGGCATTTGCCATGTACCCCGCAGGCAAAGCTTTAGAGCCAGACCGCTTGTACCTACTAGAAAACTACCAAAGCCAACGCATGATGCGTTACAAATGGCGTAGCATGATAGAACAACGATTGATCCCTGTTGCTTAGATATAAAACAAAGCACCAAGTCTATACCAATTAATATGCCCCACCCCCCTATATTTGTTATTGGCCCCTCACTAATTGCAAGCGTTAGAATGGCTTGTGTACACAATACTCAAATCCATTATGGGAGAGACCCACTTGGCAACTATTACTTTGCGAGCAAAAGGTTTATCCATAACTACTCCCGAATATAAGGACGTTTACTTCAACTATTACTGGCTACGCGACAACTGCCCCACCTCTTTCCATCCCGAGATTCAAGAACGTACCTTTGATATCTGCCAACTACAACAAGCACCATGCGCACAACAAGCTGAAGTTATTGATGACAAGCTAGTCATAAACTGGGCCAATGAAGACCATACGAGTGAATTCGATTTTGCTTGGCTATTAGCTTGGCAAGCACAGCCAGGGCGAGAAGATGCGGCAGCCTTGCCACGTAAGCACTGGTTTGGGGACTATTACCCAAAGCTATTCCGCGCAACACAGGCAGATCTTGAAAACACTCTAGAAAACCGCTTAAATTGGATTCAAGCCATGCTCGAACACGGTATAGCTATCATCACTGGCATGCGTGATAACGATCAGTCAATTACCGATCTGGCCAACCTTATTGGGCACGTGCGACCTTCCGTTGAGGGCTATTATTTTGACGTTAAGGCAAAAGCTAAAGCAGAAGCCTATAGCCTTTCCTTTACGGCTGCAGCTTTAGAAATGCACACCGACACACCCGCCGAAGAAAATGCCCCAGGCATTCAGTTTTTGCACTGTCGTGCCAATGATACAACTGGTGGTGACAACCTATTTCTGGACGGCGCAGCGGTAGCAGAGGACTTCCGTAAGTCCAACCCCAAAGGCTTTGACATACTGTCTGGAGTGAGTGTGCCCTTTTACTATGACCACACCAACTTTGATTGGCGTTCACGCCAACGAGTCATAGAAACAGACCATCAAGGCAATGTTACTGGCCTCACCGTCTCTCAACATATGGCTGATCTATTCGACTTGCCACAACAACAGCTAGATGACTACTACCCTGCCTTTGTGGAATTTATGCAACTGCTCAGAAACGAACGCTATTTGATGCGTTTTCGCCTCAATGCCGGTGAGTGCGTGGTATTTGATAACCACCGTATCATTCACGGGCGTGATGCCTACGCAGCCAACAGTGGTTCTAGGCACCTACGTGGCTGCTACACTGATCGAGGGGAGCTACGTAGTCGTTATCGGACTTTATACAAACAACTAGTTAGCTAATCATCAAATCTACAAAAAGTGTCGTTTTTATCATTGTTTTTAATACTAAAGTCTCATAGCCTATATTCAACATACTTTTGAGGAATAGTGATGAAAGCACTAGTAAAGAAGCATGCCCAAGAGGGTCTTTGGTTGGACGACGTACCTATGCCCGAAGTGGGCGGTAATGACGTTTTAATAAAAATTCACAAAACCGCTATCTGCGGCACCGATGTGCATATCTACAATTGGGATAGTTGGGCACAAAAGACCATTCCTGTGCCTATGACCGTAGGCCATGAATTTGCCGGCGAAATCGTTGAGATGGGCAGCAATGTAACAGGCCTACAAATTGGCGACATTGTGTCTGGTGAAGGTCACGTAGTCTGCGAACGCTGCCGCAACTGTTTGGCCGGCCGTCGCCACCTGTGCCCTAATACAGTGGGTGTTGGTGTTAACCGTACCGGTGCCTTTGCTGAATACCTAGCTATTCCTGCTAGCAACGTATTCCGCCCTAACATTTATATCCCTACGGATCTGCTCGCCATCTTTGATCCATATGGCAACGCCGTACATACCGCCCTATCATTCAATATGGTAGGTGAAGACGTCATCATCACTGGTGCTGGCCCTATCGGTATCATGGCCGCCATGGTGGCTGGCCACTGTGGTGCCCGCAATATTATCCTTACAGATATTAACGAATACCGCCTAGATCTCGCCAAGCGTATTGTGCCAAGAGTGCAGCCTATTAATGTAGCCAAACAAGAAATCACCCGTGAATTTATGGAGAGCCTAGGTATCCTGGAAGGCTTTGATGTGTGCTTAGAAATGTCTGGATCTGGCGCTGCCTTTAAGGACGTACTGGGCAAGATGATCAATGGCGGCAGCATTGCTATGCTTGGCCTAGTACCCGATGATACGGGCATTCCTTGGACCGATGTGGTTTTCAAAGGCCTCAACATCAAGGGTATTTATGGCCGTGAAATGTACGAGACTTGGTACAAGATGGTGATGATGATCCAAAGTGGCCTACCGGTCGAACGCATGATTACTCACCGCTTCCACTATACGGATTTTCAACAAGGCTTTGACGTCATGCGTTCGGGCAATTCTGGCAAGGTCATCTTAAACTGGAACGACTAATTAAAGGTCTACTATGAGCTACGCAAAATTAAAAAGCAGTTTTGCTGCGGATATCAACGATATAAAAAGCGCCGGCCTATGGAAAGAGGAACGCGTCATTGCCTCTGACCAAAGCAACGACATCACCTTGTCTGATGGTTCAGAAGTGGTGAACATGTGCGCTAACAACTACCTAGGCCTAGCGAACCATCCCGACGTGAAACAAGCGGCCAGTGACGGCATAGATAAATGGGGCTTCGGTTTAGCATCTGTACGTTTTATCTGCGGTACCCAAGGCATTCACAAAACCCTTGAAGACAGGGTTAGTGACTTCTTGGGCATGGAAGACACTATTCTTTATGCTGCCTGTTTCGATGCCAACACGGGTCTGTTTGAAACTATTCTAGGAGCCGAAGATGCCATCATCTCCGATGAACTCAACCACGCTTCTATTATCGATGGTGTGCGGCTTTGCAAAGCCGACCGCTACCGTTACAAAAACAATGATATGGCCGACTTGGAAGCCCAACTAATAGCTGCCAAAGAAGCGGGCGCTAGACGCATTCTAATCACCACTGACGGCGTTTTCTCTATGGATGGCACCATTGCTCAGTTGGACACTATCTGCGACCTAGCAGATCAATATGGCGCCCTTGTGCATCATGATGACTGTCATGCCGTAGGCTTTATGGGCAAGACTGGCCGTGGCGTGCATGAGCATTGTGGCGTTATGGATCGCGTGGATATTATTACTGGTACTTTTGGTAAAGCCTTGGGTGGTGGTTCTGGTGGTTATACCTCTGGCCGCCAGGAAATCATTGATATCCTGCGCCAGCGTTCGCGCCCTTACCTTTTCTCTAACACCTTGGCACCGGCAATCTGCGCAGCGTCCTTAAAAGTGTTGGACATGTTGCAAGCATCCACGCAGTTGCGCGATCGCTTACATGACAATACCCAATACTTCCGTGAACAGATGCAAGCCGCTGGTTTTGCCGTACCTGCTGGGGATCACCCTATTGTGCCAGTGATGCTTGGTGAAGCGAAGTTAGCGCAAAAGATGTCTAAACGCTTATTAGAGTTAGGCATCTACGCCGTAGGATTCTTCTTCCCGGTAGTGCCTAAAGGCAAGGCACGTATTCGTGTGCAAATCTCCGCAGCTCATACCAAGGCAGATCTTGATAAAGCCGTAGCTGCATTTAGCCAAGCTCAAGCAGAGTTAAATTAGATTTAAATTGGAGTCAAATTACTGTGAGACTATAGATATTTGGCAACCCAAAGCCTCAACCACTTTCGATACGGTGGTGAAGTTAGGGTTGCCATGTTCACTTAAAGTTCGGTATAAGCTCTGTCTGCTTACACCGGCTTTTGCAGCAACCTCTGTCATACCTTTCGCTCTTGCCACATGACCTAGTGCACGTATGAACCCTTCTGGACCGTTTTCTTCCATAAATACCGAAAGGTAAGCTTCGACATCTTCTTGTGAATTAACGTCAGCGGCAAACTCAAAGGGCCTTGTTTTTATGGCCATAACTTATTCCTCTAGCTGTACTAGCAATTGATAAGCACGTTTAATATCACGTGTTTGAGTCGTTTTATTGCCCGCATACATCAATATAACTACCGTTTCTTCATGTATAGTGAAGTAGATCCGTAATCCGCCAGCAAAGAAACAACGCAACTCATACAAGTTGGTAGCTATGGATTTATAATCCCCAAAATGACCTTCAAGTATTCGATCAAAGCGAGCATCTAAACGATAGCGTGTCTTTTTATCTTTTATACTGCTGAGCCAATCATCAAATATAGCAGTAGTTCGAATTGTATAATTCAATTGTAACGGTTAGGCGACACATTAACAAACACTATTGAATCAGTATCACCTAACGCACTCCCTTGCCTCTGGCTAAGTTGTCCCTTTAGTCTAGTGCACAAATTGAAACTTGAGCGTCAAGTAGAATAGCTACTGGTAATACCTAGAAAGGGCAAGAACCAGCCCATCCACCACAGATAGACTGAGCTAGCGGCAATCAGTTCGTCTTTGGCACCGACAAAGTTACCTACGACCAAACCATAAACAATGGTAGCTGACGATATGGCCAATACCGAAGGTACAGCAAAACGTACAAAGTACGCCTTTGCCAGCCAATAAAGCCATGTTAATCTGCCATGAAATCAATCATTGCAGATAGGCCTCATGAGCACTCAAATCTTTGCCACTATTAGCGACCTTGTGGAGCAGGTGCAAACCCAGCCAGCACGGGCCGACGACCTGCGTCAGCAAGCTTATGCCAATCTATTAGCCAGCCATGATCAATACCAAGCCTACCGAGAGCACCGAGGGCCCAACGACAGCGCTAGCTACCCAGCGGGCTTACTCAATGGCATCAGTGTATCAGTGAAAGACTTGTACGGTGTCAGCGGTATGAGCACCTACGTTGGCACACCTTATGCCTTCACTAAGTTCGCCAACAACGGCCCGCTAGTGCAAGCCCTGATTGACCAAGGTGCCTACATCACTGGCAAGACTCATACGGTAGAATTTGCCTTTGGTGGCCTAGGTACCAACCCCCATTGGCCTGTGCCACATAACCCTGCGGATATGACCGAACACCGAGTGCCCGGCGGCTCTAGTTCTGGTGCGCCCGTTTCCCTTCTGACCGAAACCTGCCAGCTAGCCTTAGGCACAGATACTTCTGGCTCCGTACGCGTACCAGCCGCCATGTGCGGTACCTTTGGTATCAAAACCAGTAGTGGCCGCTGGAGCAAAGAGCAAGTAGTCCCCTTATCACCCAGTATCGACACGGCAGGCTTATTGGCCCGCACTGCCGCTGATGCTTTGTGGGGTTTCGCGGTAATGGACCCAGTTAGCCGCGACAACCCACGCCAGCTAGTAGAGACCATTCAACAGCAAGCCAAGGTCAGCATTAAAGGTGTTAAAATAGGCTTAATACCCGAATACTTTACCGCCTGCGAAGATGGTATCGATCAGCAAGTGATGGCGGCAGTAAAGCAATTGGAAGCGGAAGGTGCAGAGATAGTTGAATTACAGTGGCCAGACCTTGATGAAAGCTGGCAGTTGTTTTTGTCGGGCGGCTTATCCGCCGTCGAATTCCCTGAGTTTATCTTTGCGCCAGAAAACCAGCAATGGTTTGACGCCTTGGCAGACACCACCAAAATGCGCTTTCTACATCTACAAGGCACGGCTCCCGAAGTCTTCCAACAACGTATTAAAGAACTCAACCAGCAGGTGGCCAAGATGCAACAAGCGGCCCATGAGTGCTTAGCCCAAGTAGACCTAGCCATCTGTCCAACGGTGCCTATTAGTGCACCACCTTTAGCTCAAGTAACCACTAGCCTAGAAGCCTACAAAGACCGTAACCTAAAGGCCCTAAGCCAAACTCAGCTGGCCAACTACCAAAACCTTTGTGCCGCCACTCTGCCCGTTGGCTTGAACGCCGCTGGGCTACCCTGCGGCATGCAAATCATCATGCCTCATGGAGAAGATGTGGCTTTGATGCAGCGCTCGTGTCAGCTGGAAAGAATTCTTAACGCTTAAGGCAGTACCGCCGTGGCCTCAATTTCTACCTTGGCACGATCTTCTAGTAGGTCTGCAACCTGTACTAGCGTCATGGCAGGGAAATGACGGCCAATAATGTCACGGTAAGCCTTACCAATATCGCGACGTTTGGCGTTGTAGTCTTGCTTGTCCACAACGTACCAGGTTAGGCGCACAATATGTTCTGGGCAAGCATCGGCTTCGGCTAGCACGTCAACAATGTTTTGTAGGGTTTGGCGAACTTGTCCTACCAGCTCATCCGTTTGAAATTCTTGCTGACCATCCCAACCTATTTGGCCGCCAACAAAGATCTGTGTACCCGCTGCAGCAATACCATTGGCATAGCCCACGGCTGGTTTCCAGTCGCTTGGATTTAGTGCTTTCATATTATTTATCTATCTCTCAACTTGTCTTAATTTGGCTTAATTTGGCTTTATCTATTACTTCTGTTGCTGTTGCTGTAAGGCAGCATAAATATCGGGTTGTTGCTGCCAGGTAATGGAACTCATAGCTTTAAGGTCAACCAGAACTAGGGTTACTGTAAATTCAGCACGTAGCTCTTCTTCACCCAGCACCTTTATCAATACAGTAAGGCTTTTGCTGGTTAGTTGTGTCACTTGCAAGCGCAAAATTAGCCGATCTTCTAAGCGGCTAGGGCGCACAAAACGGCTATCCAATTGCACCGTTGGCACACCTATTTCACGCTCTGTGTGCATGCAGCCAAAACTCACGCCAATCTCGTCTTCAAACCAAGCTTCCACGCAAGCATTCACCATCTCAAAATAGCGAGGGTAAAATACGATTCTAGCGGGATCACAATGCTGAAAACGCACTGTAACTGGGTAGTCATATGCCATGCTAAATCTCTGTTATATATTGCTGCACTACTGTTTCAATCTGAAACGTTGAATTTTACCCGTTTCAGTCTTCGGTAAGGTATCAATAAATGCCACTCGGCGAGGATATTTAAAGGGGGCGATATTGGCTTTCACAAAATCCTGAATCTGTTTAACCAACATATCACCTGCTTCAAAACCTTCATTTAACACAATAAAGGCACTCACTAGCTGACCACGTTCTTCGTCGTCTAGGCCAACCACTCCACATTCAGCAACGGCTTCGTGGGCTAGCAAACAAGCTTCTACTTCTGGCCCAGCAATGTTGTAACCAGATGAAATAATCATGTCATCGTTGCGGGCAGCAAAATGGAAATAGCCTTCCTCATCTTGGTAAAAAGCATCTCCTGATAGGTTCCAACCATCAACCACGTATTTGCTTTGACGATCGTCGTCAAGATAGCGACAACCTGTGGGCCCACGCAAGGCCAAACGCCCTACTTCACCATGGGGCACTTCTTGCATATTCTCATCAACGACCTTGGCTTCATAACCCATAACTGGTCGCCCAGTACAAGCAGGCCTTGCATCATCAAGTCGGTTACTAATAAAGATATGCAGCATCTCTGTGGCACCAATGCCATCTAGCAAAGGCTTGCCAGTTTTGGCTTGCCACTCATCAAACACCGGTTGCGGCAAGGTTTCACCAGCTGAGATTGCAACACGTAAGCTAGATAGATCTGCACCGTCATCCATAGCCGCCAACAAGGCCCGATAAGCCGTAGGTGCCGTGAAACAAATAGTCGCTTTGTAGGTTTCAATGATATTAATAATTTCAGTTGGTGGTGCCTGTTCTAACAACGT
>DPHB01000009.1:37365-37522 GCA_003521845.1 Oceanospirillaceae bacterium
CAATGGGAAGATGGCTAGACCACCTAAGCCAAAGGTAAAGGCCAATGGTGGTGAGCCAACAAACACGTCATCTGGGGTCACTTGTAACACTTCGCGAGCATAGCCATCGGCAATGGCTAGTAAGTCACGATGAAAGTGCATAGTAGCCTTAGGGTCG
>DPHB01000059.1:0-17298 GCA_003521845.1 Oceanospirillaceae bacterium
TTTTTCAAACTGATGCTGACGAATTAAACCGCGTGTATCTCGCCCATGGCTGCCGGCTTCACTGCGGAAACAAGGCGTATGGCTAGTGTAACGAATAGGCATATCAGCGGCGTCAATGATTTCGTCACGTACCATGTTGGTTACGGGCACTTCGGCGGTTGGGATTAGATAGAAGTCACGTTCGCCAGAGTCACCGGAGACCTTAAACAAGTCTTCTTCAAACTTAGGTAGCTGGCCAGTACCTCGTAAAGAATCAGCGTTCACCAAGTAAGGTACGTAGATTTCTTGGTAGTCATGCTCGCTAATGTGCGTATTCAGCATAAATTGGATCAAAGAACGGTGTAGACGTGCCAATTCACCTTCTAGCACCATAAAGCGGGCACCGGCTATCTTGGTAGCAGCAGCAAAGTTTAAGCCACCTAGGCCTTCACCTAGGTCGACATGGTCTTTAGCTGCAAAATCAAATTCTGGCTTGTCACCCCAAGTTAACACTTCCACGTTGTCATCTTCATCAGCACCGGCAGGTACGCTTTCGTGGGGAATGTTAGGTACGCCAGACAAGATAGTGTGCAGTTCTTCTTGCAGTGCTTTTAGGGCGTTTTTGCTGGCATCCAGCTTGGCGCCCAGATCACCCACTTCGGCTAATATGCCACTGGCATCTTGGCCTTGGGATTTTAGTTTGCCAATTTGCTTGGACTTAGCGTTACGCTCGCCTTGTAACGTTTCTGTAGCCACTTGTAGCTCTTTACGTTGGTTTTCCAGCTCGGCTAGGCGGGCTACATCAAGTTCATAACCTTTAACGCGCAGTTTTTTTGCAATCTGTTCGGCTTCATTGCGAATCAGTTTTGGGTCCAGCATGTGTCAATTCCTACTAAACTTATAAAATTATCTAAATCTACTGGCTCAACATACGCGCCAGCATGACACCAGCATAAGCTGCGCCTATAGCAACAATCACACTAAGTAGTACGTTACTAAGGGCGGTTATTACTTGGCCTGCTTCAAGCAAGCGAATGGTGTCTAACGAAAAAGTGGAGAAGGTGGTAAAAGCACCAAGTAGCCCCACCATCAAAAACGGTCGTAGCCATTCGGCAACCAGTGACTTATCTTGTAGCATGACAAACATAACGCCCATCGCAAAGGACCCCACTACATTGGCTATAAATATAGCCATGGGAAACTTGCCTTGATAGACAAGGGATGTTTGTAAAAGGTAGCGCAACAGAGCACCTAAAGCGCCTCCGCATGCTACAGCAAGAAGTTGGTTCACTGGGCATTTGCCTTCAACGTTCATTATGGCTGTGATATTACCAATATCGGATCGAGATTATAGCCTAGTTGTCCGCTATTTATAACGTTTTGTAGGACTATCAGCGTTTAATTGCCGCAAAGTCGCGAGCTTCTCCGCGATTTTGCCTTCCAATCCACGCTGACTTGGCTGATACAGCTCAAGGCCTTCCAATGGTGCTGGTAAATAGCACTCGCCCGAGGCAAATGCGTTGGGTTCATCGTGGGCGTAACGATAATCGGCACCGTGGCCCATGTCTTTGGCTAAGGAGGTAGGCGCATTACGCAAATGATCTGGCACGTCGTAGCCTGGCTCGCTACGCACTAAGGCCATAGCGGCATTAAATGCAAGGTGGATAGCATTACTTTTAGGAGCGCATGCACAATACACAGCCGCATGGGCAATCGCTCGGTTGCCTTCTGCTGGGCCCAAACGCTCAAAGGCTAGCCAAGCATTAGTTGCTAGCTCTAGAGCTCTTGGGTCGGCATTGCCAATGTCTTCGGAGGCGATAGCCAGAATACGCCGAGCGATATACAAAGGCTCACAACCACTATCCAGCATACGTGCCATCCAGTAGAGCGCCGCATTAGGGTCAGAACCACGCACCGACTTATGGAAAGCCGATATCTGGTCATAAAAGATATCACCACCCTTGTCGTAACGCTTGGGACTGGTTTGCAGCACCTCCGCGAGCATCTGTGCCGACAGTTCACCACCTTGATCATGGGCCAAGTCACTGGCTATTTCCAGTAAGTTAAGTAGGCGGCGCGCGTCACCGTCTGCGGCTTGCACTAGTAGCTTTGCTACCTTGTCACTAACCGTAAGATTAAGCTCCCCTAGCCCGCGCTCCTGGTCCACTAGTGTACGTGCTAACAGGGCCAGCAAGTCTTCTTCTTGGAGGCTTTTTAACACATAGACACGGGCCCGAGACATCAAGGCGTTGTTCAATTCAAAGGCGNNGAGGTAAGTAGCGTTGCTCTTAGGTGCACAAGCTAAATATAGTATCGCCTGTGCAAGAGCAAGCTCTCCTTCTGGGCTTCCAAGTCGTTCATATACTTCATAGGAATTTAATGCCATTTGTAAGGCACGAGGATCAGCAAGACCGATATCTTCAGTTGCTATACGAATTAATCTTCGACCTATGTATAGCGGGTCAGCTCCACCATCAAGCATACGGCACATCCAGTAAAGTGCAGCATCTGGATTAGATCCGCGCGTAGATTTATGCAGTGCAGAAATTTGGTCATAAAATTGATCTCCCCTTTTATCAAAATTGTGCGAAGCATGGGTAAGCATATTACGAACATAGTCTGCATTAATATTTACAATATTCTCAGTCTCAGCTGCAGTTTTTGTTTGCTCCAGTAAATTTAGTAAACGTCTGGCATCTCCATCAGCAAACCCTATTAGTAGACACTCGGCATCATTAGAAAAATTTAATCCTCTTAAGGCAAATTTCCCCGCCTTATTAAATAAAGTATGAAGATGATTTTCTGATAGCGCCTTAAGTACGTAAACATGAGCACGTGATAAAAGTGCGCTATTAACTTCAAATGAAGGGTTCTCAGTAGTGGCGCCAACAAATGTTACAAGCCCTTTTTCAACGTATGGTAAAAATGCATCTTGCTGATATTTATTGAAACGATGTACTTCATCTACAAATAAAACACTATCGCGACCCGATTGCGCCTTTATTTGTCTAGCTTCTTCAACGGCCGCACGAATATCTTTAACTCCGGACATGACAGCCGAAAGGTTAATGAAGTGAGCATCGCTATTATTGCTTAACAGATTAGCAAGCGTGGTTTTTCCTACACCCGGTGGGCCCCACAGAATCATGGAGTGCAAAGCGCCACGGTTTACCACTTGTGACAAACTCTTGCCCACGCCCAATAAATGAGTTTGGCCAACGTACTCACTAATATCAGCAGGACGCATACGCGCAGCTAGGGGTTGGTAGCCTTTGTCTTGCTGGCTAGAAAATAGATCTTGCATAGCTAGCGCATATCAATCAGGTCAGTATCTGTGGGCACTTCGAAGGTGAAGCGCGCTATAGGAATACTGGGGTTGGCTTGCAGGTTGTGAAAATGCATGGCGGTTTTTTGCTCCAAAGTATCCACAACCTGCATTTGCGTCAGTTCGTCGTCAATAAAATACAAACGGATATTGGCATAGAGGCTATCGGTATCTTTCGGCTTAAGATTAAACTGCTGCAATCCATTGTCACCTTCGTGCAGCAAAACATCAAAATGCTCGCCGATGGCTTGCTTGTCGCCACTAAGTAACAAGGCTGGGGTGGCGGTAGAACGTGTGTCTAGCTTCTGTAAGGTGACCTGCTCCAGGTCCGGATCATAGATCCATACCTGTTGGCCATCACTAACAATGGTTTGTGCAAACGGATCTTCAGTTTGCCAGTAAAAACGATTGGGTTGCAATAATTGCATGTGACCACGTGTTTCTTGCAAGCGGCTACCACTAGCATCCAATAAATACTGGACAAAGTCGGCTTGTAGGCTTTGATAAGCGCCCAGTTTTTGGGCTAGTAGCTGGGCTGATGTAGCAGCAATAGCAAGCGCGGGAACACACAGGGTGGCACTTAACAATAGGCCTGATACCAGGCGCTTTACATACTTAGATCTTAGGGACATGATTAATCTCTTACTGGTGGCGGCGCAATAACTTCACGGCTACCGTTATGGGCTTGGCTAGTAATAACACCTGCAGCCTCCATGGCTTCAATCATGCGCGCAGCACGGTTATAACCGATCTTGAATTTGCGTTGCACAGAAGAAATGGATGCCCGTCGAGTTTCAGTCACAAAGGCCACCGCTGCGTCGTACAGCTGGTCCATTTCTTCTTCATAATCACCGCCACCGGCTTGTGCAGTACCACCTTCCTGATCATAAGTACCTTCAATAATAGCGTCAATAAAGTTTGGGGAACCACGTTGTTTCCAATCTTCAACCACACGGTGCACTTCATCGTCACTCACAAAAGCACCATGAACACGTTCTGGTACACTCTTGCCAGCCGGCAAATACAACATGTCACCATGGCCAAGTAGGCTTTCCGCCCCACCCTGATCAAGGATAGTGCGGGAGTCTATTTTGGAACTAACTTGAAAGGCAATACGGGTTGGCACGTTGGCCTTAATCAGGCCCGTAATTACATCCACGGATGGGCGCTGCGTAGCAAGGATAAGGTGAATGCCTGCCGCCCGCGCCTTTTGGGCGATACGGGCGATTAGTTCTTCTACCTTTTTGCCAACAATCATCATCATGTCGGCGAATTCGTCGACCACCACCACAATGTAAGGCAAGTCTTCTAAATAGGGGCGATCTTCTGCTGTTTCGCCTGCTAGCTCATCCGGTTGCCAGGTTGGGTCGAGGATATGTTCGCCATTCGCAATGGCGTCATTGACCTTAGTATTGTAGCCGGCAATATTACGTACGCCTTGCGATGCCATTACTTTGTAACGACGTTCCATTTCTGCCACACACCAACGTAGGCCGCCTGCGGCTTCTTTCATATCCGTGATAACCGGTGCCAAAAGGTGTGGAATACCATCATAGATAGACAGTTCCAACATCTTTGGATCTACTAATAACAGGCGCACCTGATCCGGCGTGGATTTCAATAGTAGGCTGATAATCATGGCGTTAACGCCAACCGACTTACCGGCTCCTGTGGTACCCGCTACTAGTAAGTGAGGCATCTTACCCAGGTCAACAACAACAGGCTTACCGGCAATATCGTTACCCAAACCCATGGTCAAAGGGCTGCTAGAAGTTTGATAGGTCTTGCTACCAATAACTTCACTGATGCGTACCATTTCACGATGCTGGTTAGGGATTTCTATACCAATTACCGACTTACCAGCAATGACCTCTACTACACGCACGCTCATAACTGCCATGGAACGTGCCAAATCTTTTGCAAGATTACTAATCTTGCTCACCTTAGTGCCCGGTGCTGGTTGGATTTCAAAACGTGTAATCACAGGGCCAGGGTTAACTTCAACCACTTCGGCTACGACCCCAAAGTCCATTAACTTGGCCTCTAGAAGCTCACTCATTTGCTCCAGTTCCTGGGTACTAACACCTGGGTTCAAACTGGTTTCTGGTGGATCTAGTAGACTCACTGGTGGACACTGTTTACTCTTCGTGGCTTTGCCATCTTGGGTGGCAGAAGAGTCGCCAGTGTCCTGTTTGTGGGTCTTTTCTAAGGGCACGATTTTAACGTCACGTTTACCCGCTTCGGCTGCTTGCTGTTTAGTTGCACTGGGCGTGGTTTGGGAAGCCTTGACTGGCTCTATTGTCGTCACCGTAGCAGCCGCTTCTACAGGTGCCTGAGCTTTGGCGGTTGGTTTAGGGCGCTTGGGTTTGTCGTCTAAAGCAGACAATACCTCGTCATCACTGATGGGGGTATTGTCTGCCTGAGCAAAGAGCTCGGCAGTGCGGCCTACTTGTACGTTTTGCATGACCGCAGCATTCTTGGGTTTGCGGCTGAATAAATCTCTTAAACCCTTATATATTGCGGTGCTATAGCGCGAAAAAACACCTGGGCCTTTGGCTTCAGTCGGTTGAGGTGATGACTCTTGTTTGGCTTTGGCCATTTTATGCGCGGCTGATTCTGGCTTATCACTAAATAGTGCCTGCCAGATGCTATTAACGTGCCGCTCAACCCAGCGCCCTGTCACCTCAGTGATGGCGCCCCAATTAAGCGCAAGCAAGTGACTCATGGCGAGAAAGCAAACTATCAATAAGAGTAGATTGGCACCGATCAAACCCAGTGCCTTAACAATCGGTTGGGCAAAATTAGCGCCAACTACACCACCACTGCCGCGTGGATAAGCCAGCAGACTATTGTCTAGATGAATAGCTACCAGCGTACTGGCGGCCAATAAAGCCAATATAAAGGCCAATAGCTTATATAGGGTGTAGCGTTTGACGAGACTTTTTGCACCCAGCAATTGCGATAAATTACGTGCCATAAACACCAGTGGGATAACAAAGGCAACGACGCCAAACAGTAAAAACAGCAGGCTCGCTAAACCAGACCCAATGTAACCACCAAGGTTGTTGACAGTTGGCGCATCACTAGCTACTACAAAGCTCGGATCTAGTGGATCGTAGCTCACTAGTACAATGGCTAGATAGACGCCAATGGTAAGCCACAACAAACGAAAGCCGTACCAACTGTATTTTTGATAGAGTGTTTCGAGACTGAAAGACATTTTCACCTTAGCCACTAATAATTCCTTTACACCGTGTGAGGCAGTTTTGCCTAGTTACCAATTTTTTGACTAGCTATTACAAAGGTTTAAGCTTTCAAATTATACACATGCATTGTAATTAGATGACTAATTTAGTCAAAAAATCCCCAAATAATTGAAAATAGTTCAAATCCTTAGCATAGAATTATAAATTTGCTTACCGGGTGGGTTTTATCCGCCGAGATGAAGTAATATACTGTGATGAAATGCATGTTAACCCAATGCCGGTGAATTATGACAAACGCTACTGCAAACTACGCTGAACGTTCCAACAGAATGTTGACCTTTATGTTGGGCGATACGCGCTTTGCAATCGATATTTCTAGCATCTTGTCTATCACCGATGACTTCGACAAACTAGAACGTTCCAGTAATCATCAAGATGCCTTCTTAGGTTACTTGTATTACCGTAATAAGCCAGTAAACACCTTTGAAATCTCCTCTTTACTAGGTCGCCAATCAAATCGTCAACTGCTTACCAACACCATTGGTACTTTGCAGGAAGCCGAAAACGACCACGTTAAGTGGGTCCAGTCCTTAGAGGAAGCATTACGTTCCGACGGTGTGTTCAACCTACCCCGTAAGGCTAGCGAGTGTGGTTTTGATACCTGGCTGGGTGAGCAGGCGGGTACGGCAGATGATACGACCCGGGCGCTGCTGCAACGCTTCAAAGGCCCTCATGCTGAGTTTCACAGCCTAGCTGACAAGTTGTTGAAGATTAAAGCCACTGATGGCGATGATGCTGCGTTAAAAGAACTGCGTAGCCAAAAGCGCGGCTTGATCAACGAAGCTGCGCGTCTATTTAAGTATGCTCAAGAGCAACTTAAGTCCTCCGTTCATCCTGTTGTACTTTATATAACCCGTGATGGTGTAACCCCTTGGTTTGCGTTGATCTTAGACAGTATGGATGACATTGTATCCTACGAAAACGAGCAGTTTACGCAGTTGCGTGAGTTTGAATTTGAAAGTACCACAAAACATAACAATGATCCGGTTTATGGCTATATTCATAACCCTGAGGCGGACGAACAGGATTGCTTAATTCTTTCGGCCGCTCGTTTGGCTCAACTTATCGATCACTAGTTGTTTAAGGCATTACCTTGCCCCTATATCAGCTACATGAAGACCATATTGGCTTCCCTCCTATTAATGAGGCTCTAGACGAACCCGCTGGCTTATTAGCTGTCGGCGGCGATTTATCTGTTGATCGCCTGTTAAACGCCTATGCTAGTGGGATTTTTCCCTGGTACAGTGATGGTGAATCAATTTTGTGGTGGGCACCCATGCCACGCATGGTACTGGTCCCATCTCAAGTCCACGTGTCTCGCAGCATGGCCAAGCTCATGCGCCAACAAAGCTACCAAATCACCTTTGATCAAGCCTTCGATCGAGTTATAGAATTGTGCGCTAGCACCCCTAGGCCAGGCCAAGATGATGAACAAGCCACTTGGATACTGCCAGAAATGCAGGACGCCTATAGGCACCTCAACCGGGCCGGTTATGCTCATAGTATAGAAATATGGGATCAAGCAAATCTAGTCGGCGGCCTTTATGGCGTAGCTATTGGTAAGATGTTCTTTGGCGAGTCCATGTTTAGCTTGCGCAGCAATGTTTCAAAACTGGCATTTATAGCGCTATCTAGGTTGCTTGAGCAGTGGCAGTTTGAATTAATAGACTGCCAACTTCCCACTGATCATTTAACCAGCTTAGGCGCAAGGTCCATTGAAATAGCGGAATTTCAACAGTATTTATGCAACAATGAACAGTACGGCATGGGCAGCAATTGGGATTTGGTTTGATTATGCTGGTGACACAACTGAATAGTCAGCGAAAGGACAACGCATAGGCATGGACGAAAAACTGCTTAACCAACTGGTCTTCTTCCCAACACCAGACACCCCTTGTAGCTACCTGCCTGACCTAGACTCCAGATCTATTTTCTTACACCCAGACCAGGTTATTGATAGCCCACTATACAGCCAACTTAATCAACTCGGTTTTCGTCGCAGTGGCTCTCATTTATATAGACCCTGGTGTGATAGCTGCCAGGCCTGCCAATCGGTGAGAGTAAAGGTCGCTGATTTTAATGTCTCGCGTAATCAAAAACGAGTATTCAAACGTAATGCGGATTTGCGCGTTGAATGGTGTCCAGCCGAAAGCTCCGATGCTAACTACGGCCTGTACCAACGGTACATAGAGCTGCGCCACGAAGACGGTGATATGTACCCACCTTCGCGTGATCAGTTTGAAAGCTTCTTATGTCAGCCACCTACCGGCATAGAAAATTATTTCCTTAGTTTTAAACTGGCAGATAAACTTGTCGCCATTGCTGTGGTGGATATGTTGCCCGATGGCGTATCAGCAATCTATACATTTTATGACCCAGATGAAGAGGCTCGTAGCCTGGGTAAGTTGGCTATCTTGTGGCTTATCAATTGGGCACAGCAGCAAAATATGCCCCACGTGTATCTAGGGTATTGGATCGCTGATTGTAAAAAAATGAGCTATAAATCGGCTTACCAGCCGCAAGAGATGTTTAATGGCCTTGAATGGCAACCCCTGCAGATACAAGAAAAGCGAGATGAGAAGCCAAGTAAATAGCCTAAATGCCCAAAGAGCTTTTGCAATTTGTGTGAAATTGGGGCAAAATGGCGCGCTCTAAATGACCCTTAACACTACTTTTTGAGGCTTTAATGGCTAAAGAAGACCAGATTGAAATGGAAGGCACTATTGTCGAAACCCTTCCTAACACCATGTTCCGTGTTGAACTTGAAAACGGACATGTCGTAACTGCACATATCTCAGGCAAGATGCGTAAGCACTATATCCGCATTCTTACTGGCGATAAGGTAAAGGTTGAAATGACACCTTACGACCTAACTAAAGGCCGCATTACTTACCGCGCCCGCTAAAACAGCTTCATCGCCGCTCTATGACATGACCTACAAGGATGCAGGGAATGCTGGCTTTGCAGGAGCAAAAACCTGCCCATGTCGACGCGACAGAGCTGGCCCTATGAACGCAGTGAGTGCTTTGGGCCTACCGTACATCCTGTACACAAAA
The DNA here is from genome assembly GCA_003521845.1 of Oceanospirillaceae bacterium. GTDB lineage: Bacteria > Pseudomonadota > Gammaproteobacteria > Pseudomonadales > Balneatricaceae > Njordibacter. The sequence continues at coordinate 9,627 of DPHB01000059.1, forward strand.
AAGAGGTTAATGGATCCATTAACCTCTTTTTGTGTGCCTGGCATTTAACAACCAGGCACCTGCTGGCACTGCTATTAAGCCGGATCCAATAGCTTTACTTGTCGTTTTGCTGGCTCAGCATGCAAAACAATTTCGCCGCTGTTGTTATCAATATCCACTTTTAGGACACCACCAGTATTGGCGAGTTCGCCAAATAGTAATATTTCGGCCATGGGTTTTTTTAGTTTCTGCTGAATCAATCGTGCCATAGGGCGTGCCCCCATATCGGCATCATACCCATGTTTACCAAACCACTCCCGCGCGGCCTGACTTACCTGCATATGCACCTGTTTATCATCAAGCTGAACTTGCAGTTCTTCGAGGAACTTATCAACAACACCCAAAATCACCCCTTCTGGCAAACGACCAAACTGAATAATGTCATCGAGGCGATTACGAAACTCGGGGCTAAACAACTTCTTGAGTGCTTCCATGCCATCCGTCGTATGATCTTGTTTGGTGAAGCCAATTGAGCTGCGGCTCATGGCTTCGGCACCGGCATTGGTGGTCATGATCAAGACGACATTACGGAAGTCTGTTTTGCGGCCATTGTTGTCGGTAAGGGTGCCGTTATCCATCACCTGCAGAAGGATATTAAACACTTCTGGGTGGGCTTTTTCGATTTCATCAAGCAATAAAACACAATGCGGGTTTTGGGTAATGGCCTCTGTTAGCAAGCCGCCCTGATCAAAACCAACATAACCTGGGGGCGCACCGATCAGACGAGACACCGTGTGACGTTCCATATATTCAGACATATCAAAACGCACTAGCTCCATACCCATAATACGCGCTAGCTGTTGCGTCACTTCTGTCTTACCAACACCCGTGGGGCCGGAGAATAAGAAACTACCAACAGGTTTGTTGGCCGTAGCAAGGCCTGCACGGGCCAACTTGATGGCATTGGTAAGGGTAGCAATGGCCTCATCCTGACCAAATACCACCTGCTTTAGGTTTTTATCGAGGTTAGCCAGCTGCTCACGATCACTGGACGATACACTCTTGGCAGGAATACGAGCAATCTTGGCCACCACCGCTTCTACTTCAGCAACGCCAATGCTTTTCACGCGTTGATCTGCCGTTAGCAACTGTTGATAAGCGCCGGCTTCATCAATCACGTCTATTGCCTTGTCGGGCATCTTCTTGTCAGTGATATAACGATCGGCAAGTTCGGCAGCGGCATCAACGGCTTCACTGTCGTAGCTAACCTGATGATGATCTTCAAAACGAGACAGTAAGCCCCGTAAAATAGCTTGGGTATCACTAACACTAGGCTCATCAACGTCAATCTTTTGAAAACGACGCGCCAATGCATGGTCTTTTTCAAAGATGCCACGAAACTCGGTAAAGGTGGTAGAGCCGATGCAGCGCAACTTACCCGAACTTAAGGCTGGTTTTAATAGGTTAGATGCATCCATGGACCCCCCGGAGGTAGAGCCTGCGCCAATAATGGTGTGGATTTCATCAATAAATAAGATAGCATCAGGGTGCCGTTCGATGTCTTTGAGCAGTTCTTTCAAGCGCTTTTCAAAATCGCCACGGTATTTGGTACCTGCCAACAGAGAGCCCATGTCCAATGAGTAAACCTGCGCATTGGCCATCACGGCTGGCACCTTGCCCTGCTCAATTTGATAAGCTAAACCTTCGGCAATCGCCGTTTTACCTACGCCGGCATCACCAACTAGCAAGGGGTTGTTCTTACGACGGCGACACAAAACCTGAATAAGTCGTTCAAGTTCCTTGTGACGACCGACAAGCGGGTCAATACGGTTGGCTTGAACCTCGGCATTAAGGTGCGTGGTGTACTTCATCAAACCACTTTCAGAGGCTTCGCCTTCTACCGCATCTTGATCACCCGCTTCAGCGTCTTCGGCGCTCACACCATGGGACAAAAAGTTCACCACGTCTACGCGCTCTATGTGGGCTTTGTTTAGCAGAAATACCGCCTGACTTTCTGTTTCACTAAAAATGGCCACCAACACGTTGGCGCCGGTGACTTCAAGCTTACCAGAAGACTGTACGTGAAAAACCGCGCGTTGCAATACACGCTGAAAACCTAGGGTTGGCTGCACTTCAACTTCAACCACATCGTCGGGTAGCAAAGGTGTAGTTTCTGCAATAAACGCCTCCAACTGGGTGCGTAAGCCGTTGATATCAGCCTCACAAGCAGCTAGTACATCAACCGCAGCCTTGTTCTCCAATAGAGCCATCAATAGGTGTTCTACCGTCATAAACTCGTGACGGTTATGGCTGGCTTGGTTAAAGGCCTGGGACAAACTCTGTTCGATATCACGATCTAACATACTTATTCCTCCACCGCTTCTACTTCGCATAGCAAAGGGTGTTTGTTTTGCCGTGAATACTGATTCACCTGCGCTGCTTTGGTTTCTGCTATGTCTTTGGTGTAGATTCCGCAAACGCCTTTACCTTGAGTGTGCACGGCCAACATAATTTGTGTGGCTTGTTCCTCATTGTGGCGAAAAAAGCTTATCAGTATATCAATGACAAATTCCATAGGGGTGTAATCATCATTTAACAAAACCACCTTATACATCGACGGCGGCTGCAATTGTTGTTCGCTGCGTTCCAGTACCTGCAAACCGTGGCTGTCTTCTGGACTACCATCATCTTGGTTATTACGGATCAAATCATGCATGGAGAAAATTTCACCTAACTATTGTCGAACTATGTATAACTTTGATTATTGGGGTTCTGGCTTTGATTTTCTAGAGCAAGATGGAAATTCACTGCTAATATCAATAGAGAATGTTGCCAACAACTGTATTCGTCCTTGGTGTTGCCTATAAAACAACGTGCAAACACCATTCTGACAGAGCTTGTGCGGGCCTTCACAAGTCTTAGTTTCAGTATTACCGAGGTATTAACGATGCAATCCGGCACAGTAAAGTGGTTTAACAACGCCAAGGGCTACGGCTTTGTGGTATCAGAAGACAATCAAGACGTTGATGTATTTGTACACTATTCAGCGATTCAAGGCGAAGGCTACAAAAGCCTAAAAGCAGGCCAGCCTGTTACCTACGACCTAAACTTAGGCCCTAAAGGCCCACAAGCCACCAATATTGAATTGATAGGCAAAGCCCCTTCCGACAGCTAAATAAGTGAATTAGTCACTGAGTTTAGGCATAATAGCGGCATATTTTAGTGCCGCTAGAGTGCGACCGTGTCCAATATCATAGTATTTAACAAACCCTTCAAAGTGCTTTGTCAGTTTACTGACCCGGAGCAGCGCCCCACCTTGGCTGACTATATAAGCGACAAGGGTTACTACCCTGCCGGGCGCCTAGACTATGATTCTGAAGGTTTGATGCTGTTAACCAACGATGGCCAAGCCCAACACCATATTGCCAACCCTCGCCACAAGATGCCCAAAACCTATTGGGTACAGGTAGAAGGCAGCGTAGAAGAATCCCAACTAGTTCAATTACGCAAAGGCGTAGAACTAAAAGATGGCTGGACTAAATCGGCACAAGTTAGCCTAGTGCATGACAAGGACGTAGAAAACAAACTGTGGCATCGCGTACCACCTATTCGAGAGCGTAAAAACAGTCCTACTACATGGCTAAGTATCACCATTACAGAAGGCCGCAATCGTCAGGTACGACGCATGACAGCGGCAGTAGGCCTACCGACGTTGCGCTTAGTACGTGTCGCTATTGGTCACTGGCAATTAGCTGGGCTTAAGCCCGGAAAATCTCGAAAAGATCAGCTTAATCTGCCAACTGCGGTGTCGAAGCCGGGTGCTAAAAAAGCCGCTAATGAGCGTAGCCGCCCTGCCAGCAATAAAAACACTAGGCCACCTTCCAGAGGCCGCAAGCCTCAATCACGCCAGCGCTGATGCGCTAGCCGGTCCGTATCTTTTGCGTCAACCCACTGCTTACCTGCATCGGTGATTTCTGCTTTCCAAAAGGGCGCATCCTGCTTTAGATAATCCATGATGTACTCACAAGCCGCAAAGGCATCTTTACGGTGACGGGAAGACACGCCTACCAAAACAATCTGATCATGACGTTTAAGCACGCCCACACGATGTACTAGGTGCACGCCAAGCAAGTCCCAGCGCTTGCGCGCGGCGACAATAATATTGGCCAAGCTGGCTTCGGTCATGCCCGGATAATGTTCTAGCTCCATGGCTTCTACGGCACTATCGTCAAGGTCCCGCACTAGGCCCGTAAACATCACCACGGCGCCGGTACTAGCAGGATCTAACTGTGTCAGTTGGGTGTAATGTTGGTGCATATCAAAGTCTGCTTGCTGCACACTGATTAAATCGTTGCTGTTTGCCATATCGAAATCATTATTCCTTTGTAAAATCTGACTTTAATGCGCATCGTGAGGGTTTTACACTGGCCTAAAATGCCTATTTTGCGGTAACATAAACACCCCCAAATTAGTTGTTTCTGTGGCTTGCTTTAAGGTTTAGCCACAGAGTCATAAAGACCTAAAGTACTATGAACCAAAATGCTTCCACTCGTGTAATCGTCGGCATGTCCGGTGGTGTTGACTCATCTGTCTCAGCGCTACTACTCATGCAGCAAGGATACCACGTTGAAGGCCTGTTCATGAAGAACTGGGACGAAGATGATGGCACAGAATACTGTACGGCCAAAGAAGACCTTGCCGATGCCCAAGCCGTATCAGACAAGCTAGGTATTAAGCTACACGTCGCCAACTTCGCGTCCGAATATTGGGACAACGTATTCGAGCACTTTTTGGCCGAATACCAAGCTGGCCGCACGCCTAACCCAGATATCCTGTGTAATCGCGAAATCAAATTTAAGGCTTTCTTGCAATATGCCCAAACCCTAGGTGCTAACTACATCGCTACCGGCCACTATGTACAACGCCGTGGTGATGACGACCAGGCACAGCTTGTTAAAGGCCTGGATGGCAACAAAGACCAAAGCTATTTTCTACACGCTGTCGGCGCCAAAGAAATTGGCATGACCCTATTCCCGGTAGGCGAACTAGAAAAGCCAGAAGTAAGAGCTATAGCCGAAGCACATGGCTTGGCTACAGCCGCTAAGAAAGACAGCACCGGCATCTGCTTTATTGGCGAGCGCCGCTTTAAAGACTTCCTACAGCAGTACTTGCCCGCCCAACCTGGTGACATAGTCACTGACGATGGCAAAGTCATTGGTCAACACCAAGGTTTGATGTACCACACCATTGGCCAGCGCCAAGGCCTAGGCATCGGCGGCATGGCCGAGTTTGGTGATTCTCCTTGGTACGTAGCTGACAAAGATCTCGACAATAATCAGTTGCTAGTTGTACAAGGCAAACAACACCCATTGTTGTTTAAGCCTGTGCTAACCTGCCAACAGGTAATGTGGATAGACGGCAAAGGCCCTGATATGTCCGCTGCACCAGTAAAACTACAAGCCAAAATACGCTATCGCCAAGCCGACCAAGGCTGTGAGATTACTGTTATTGGTGAGCCGGGCGCAAACGCTTACGAAGTGGTATTCGATGAGCCGCAGCGCGCTGTCACCCCAGGCCAGTCCATTGTCTTCTATGATGGCGACGTATGCTTAGGAGGCGGGATCATTGACTAATATCTCCTCCATGGCCTTTAAAGACCCTGTACAACAGCGCATTATCGCATTAGCCGGCATGACCCAAGCTGCATACCTAGTGCATCAGGTAGCCACCACAGGCCAGCTAGACGAAAAAGCTAGCCAAACCTGCTGGCAGTCGCTGTTTGTTATGGATCCAGGCCATATTGGCGACGTGTATGGCGGCACAGACTGCTTACATAACCTGCACCTAGGTTTAGAGCAATTACTAGCCGTCGTCACTCAAGATAAACAAGCCCCTGTTGCGGATATAACTCGCTATCTAATCGGCATGATCCATCTGCAAGGCAAACTAGCCAAAGCACCAGGCATTCTTGACGATATAAGCACCCAGCTAGAACGTACCGAACGCCAAGTTGAGCTTTATGGCCTAGAACACGCCAACGTGACAGCAAGCCTAGCTGAAGTTTATTCAGCCAACCTTAGTCAGTTCCGTTTTCGTATTCAGGTGACTGGTAACCCAACCCATTTACAACAAGCTGCCAACGCCAATCGCGTACGCAGTTTATTACTGGCTGGCATTCGTAGTGCCATCCTTTGGCGCCAAGTTGGCGGTCGCCGTTGGCAATTTGTGCTCGGCAAACAAAAATTCGAACAAGGTCTACGCACCTTGTTAAACCTTTCTCATCATTGATCTACTAGGACCCATTATTATGGAACTGTCTGCTCTTTCTGCCCTGTCCCCTGTCGATGGTCGCTACGGCACCAAAACTCATGCCTTGCGCCCTTACTTTAGCGAATACGGCCTAATCAACTCCCGCGTTATCGTGGAAGTACGTTGGTTACAAAAGCTAGCTGCTAATCCGTACATCAAAGAAGTACCTGTTCTAAGTGACGAAGCCAACAAAGTGTTGGATGACATGATCAATAACTTTGACGAAACTCAAGCTACACTTGTTAAAAAGATTGAAGCCACTACTAACCACGATGTAAAAGCGGTTGAGTACTACATCAAGGAACAGTTCGTAGGCAACGCAGAACTGGAAGCCATCAGTGAATACGTACACTTTGCTTGCACCTCCGAAGACATCAATAACCTATCCCACGCCCTAATGCTTAAGCAGGGTTTGGAATTTGTTATGTTGCCCGAGATGAAAGAAGTGCTAGAAGAAATCAAAGGCCTAGCCCAAGCTTACGCAGCACAACCTATGTTGTCCCGTACCCACGGCCAGACCGCTTCCCCGTCAACCGTTGGTAAGGAAATGGCCAACGTTGCCGCGCGCCTAGAGCGCCAGATTAAGCAGGTAGAAGCGGTAGAACTACTGGGCAAGATCAACGGTGCTGTGGGCAACTACAACGCCCACATCAGCGCTTACCCTGAGATCGACTGGCAAGCCAACGCCAAAGACTTTGTAGAAGGCTTGGGCTTAACGTGGAACCCATACACCACACAGATCGAGCCACACGATTACATTGCTGAGTTGTACGATGCCATTGCGCGTTTCAACACCATCTTGTTGGACTTCGATCGTGACGTTTGGGGTTATATCTCCATGGGCTTCTTCAAGCAAAAGACCATTGCTGGAGAAATCGGTTCTTCCACTATGCCGCACAAGGTTAACCCAATCGACTTTGAAAACTCCGAAGGCAACTTGGGCATCGCTAACGCCATCATGCAACACTTGGCCGCCAAGCTACCTGTGTCCCGCTGGCAGCGCGACCTAACCGACTCCACCGTACTACGTAACCTAGGTGTTGGTTTTGCTCACAGCTTGATTGCCTATCAAGCCACCTTGAAAGGCATCAGCAAGCTGGAACTAAACGAACAGCGCCTAGCCGAAGACCTAGACAACGCATGGGAAGTATTGGCCGAGCCAATCCAAACGGTTATGCGTCGCTACGGTATCGAAAAGCCTTACGAGAAGCTAAAAGAGCTGACCCGTGGTAAAGACATCGATGCCGACACCATCGCCGCCTTTATCGACGGTTTGGATATGCCAGAAAGCGCCAAAGATAGCTTAAAAGCTCTTACGCCTGCCAACTACATTGGTAACGCGGTAGAACAAGCCAAAGCGATCTAAGCAATTATAAAGACCCGT
>DPHB01000059.1:17480-20289 GCA_003521845.1 Oceanospirillaceae bacterium
ACACGTCATTGCGTACCCAAAGCACTCGCCTTGCTCGCGGGGCAGGCTCAGCGCAGCGAAGCAACCTCTTCACATCAGCACTTTGTCTGCTAGGGGTTGCCACGTCGTTTCACTCCTCGCAATGACGAACATCTATCAGGACCAATATAATGATACCCCTAACTCATCTTGGTGACATGCCCGTCGACGTATTCTTGCGTGACTACTGGCAACAAAAGCCCGTATGCATCCGCAACGCCTTCCCCGATTGGCAAACCATCATTGCCGCCGATGAGTTAGCCGGCCTCAGCCTAGAACCAGAAGTAGAATCTCGCCTTATCGAAAACGACGGCGACATTAACAACTGGCGTCTAGTACAAGGTCCGATGCAGGATGAAGCTTTTGCCAAACAACGTAACTACCCTTGGACACTGCTAGTACAAGGCGTCGACAACTTTGTACCCGCAGCCCATGACTTTATGTCGCAGTTTCGTTTTATCCCGTCTTGGCGCTTAGATGATCTAATGATCAGCTATGCCACCCAAGGTGCTGGCGTAGGCGCTCATTTTGACCGCTACGACGTGTTCTTAATACAAGGTGAAGGCCAGCGTCGCTGGCAAACAGGACAGCTGTGTAGCAGTGATTCCAATCTAGCCGACCACTCCGACCTGTGTTTACTAGAACATTTCGATCTAGATCAAACCTATGATCTGGAACCTGGTGATCTACTTTACTTACCACCGCTAGTGGCCCACAAGGGTGTCGCATTAAGCGACAACTGCATGACTTACTCTGTAGGCTTTCGAGCACCATCTCATGGTGAAGTGATTGGCGGTTTTGCCGATTACCTAGGTCAAGAGCTAAGCGCAGACTTACGCTTACAGAACAGCAAAGAGCAGCAAGCACCCGGTGAAATATCCGCCACTGACATTGCCAACCTACGTCAGATCATCGAACAGCAATTGACTGATGAAAACCTAGCGCAATGGTTTGGCAGCATGACCACAGAACCAAAGAACCCAGACCTTGACCTATCTGAAGAAGCCATGGACGCAGAAGAACTAGCCAGCATCATCAAAGATGCCTACGGCGTAGTTCGGGTAGCCGAAGGTGTACGCCTAGCCTACACCTGGCAAGGTGACGGTGGCATGACCCTATTCGTCCACGGCGAAGCCATTGCCTGCCCACCAAAGGCCACAGAGCTGGCTATGGCACTGGCCAACGAGTTGATTATAGAAGTCGACCAGCTGCCTGCTTTGATGACAGACGAGTCTACTGAAGCTTTGCTGTTGGTACTGCACAACCAGGGCTGGTTGTATTTTGATGATGAGTAAGAGCGTGGTTTATACTCATTATTAGTATGGCTTTCGCTTCAGCAAGTGCCATTTCGCGCCCGTCGTATATTTGCGTTTCAGCATCATGCACTTCATCAAGAAACGCTAAAGGTGTAAGCATTGCTTACACCTTTAGAATCCATCAAGTTTTATATTAGCACTATAAATTATCTTGTGTTAAATATAAGAAAATAGTAGCCGTGAACCCAGTACACCCTACTAAAATCAGCCTGTAACTCTTCAGATGCCCACTTATCAAAAGATGGGCATTATTTACCAAGTCAGTTCTTTATCAGAAACCAACACACCATTGTTGTCGGCATACAAGTAATCACCTGGTTTGATGGTGGTGCCAGCAAAGGTCACTGGCACATTTAAGTCACCCAAGCCACGCTTGTCGGTCTTCATTGGGTGGGTAGCCAAAGACTGAACGCCCAAGTCAATTTCGCCGATGGCGTTGACGTCACGAATACAACCATAGATAACAATGCCCTGCCAGCCGTTCTTAGCGGCCTTCTCTGCTAGTAAATCGCCTAGCATGGCGCAACGTAGGGAGCCGCCACCATCGACAACTAGTACTTTGCCAGTGCCATCTAGGGCTACTTGTTCACGAACTAGGGAGTTATCTTCAAAAGCTTTGATGGTCACTACTTCACCGTAGAAGCGCTCTTTGCCGCCAAAGTTCATAAACATCGGCTCTAGTACGCGTACATCGTCTGGGTACTGGTCACAAAGTTCTGGTAGTAGGTCCAACATAATAACAATCCTATGAATTAATTAACGCTTGGCAGTGTAGGTCATGGACAAGCCTAGGGCTAGGGCTTGGCTACAATGGTCGTTATTGATGTTGTTTATTTGTCGGTGTTAACAGCGGCTTGAGTGCAGATATTAAAGGTTAAAGGCTAGGTAGCCATTGCTTTGGCAAGCGGTATTGGCGCTCTATCCCATTGGCATCTATCCAAGCTAGCTCGCTACAAGCCAAGGCTAGATCTTGGGTGTGAGGGCCTTGGTGGCGCTGGCGATCACCGACGATTGGGTGGCCTAGGCTAGCTAGATGTATGCGAATTTGGTGTTTCCTGCCTGTTTCTATTTCTACTTTTACTAAGGAATTATTAGTATTTGTGCCTAATAGATGAATATGGCTAACAGCTTGTTTGTCATGGATGGGTAAAGTACAAGCACCCTCTTTTATACCAATTCCCTGCACTTTCGCTACATATGCCTTATAGATAGCGTGCTGTTCAAACAAGTTACTTAGGAAACGCGCCATGGATTTGCTGTGGGCAATGAGCATTAGGCCTCGGGCTGCTCTATCTAAACGATTGACAATAAATGCAGGTCGTTGTGGTTCTATGTGAGTTTCAGCCCAACGGTTGATGGTGCAGTGATCGCTCCATTTTGAGCCTTGGCTCAGCATACCTGATGGTTTGTACCAGACACTAAAGTCGCCTTCGTCGGCAACTAGCTCGGCGTTAGGGCAGATTTGGGCTAACACC
>DPHB01000059.1:20436-20564 GCA_003521845.1 Oceanospirillaceae bacterium
GGGCAGATTTGGGCTAACACCGATGCGTTGTAGTAGAGAAATAACTCATCCCCGGCTTCTAGCTTACGATCTTGGCGACGGATACGTTGGGTGTGTTTACCACGCTGGTACCAGACCGCGCCCTTTTG
>DPHB01000059.1:20685-27151 GCA_003521845.1 Oceanospirillaceae bacterium
CAAAAGGGCGCGGTCTGGTACCAGACCGCGCCCTTTTGCATAGCATCTTTGATCATGCTACGGCTCAGTGGGCAGATGGCTTCTAGGGCGTCTATGGCCTTTTGAGTACAGGATAGGGTTGTCGTGTATTGTTGAGCATCGTTCATAAGGGGATTATAAACTAACTTACGGCCGACTAAGAGGGTTTTGTAAAGATAGACTGGCACTTTGGGGTCAGACCCCAAAGTACCAGTTTATACAAAATGGACAGACTAAACATAGTCCCATGTATCGGGCTTTGCAGCCTATACATAGGACTATATTTATTGGGGTCTGACCCCAAAGTACCAGTCTAGTATCACTTTTTTGCTTAAAAGCTGTCACCGGGGACGCGAACCCAACCTTCCATAAGGACGCGGGCGCTGCGGCTCATGATGGCTTTTTTGGCTGTCCACTCACCGTTTACTTCGCTGGCTTCGGCACCGACGTTAAGGGTGCCGGATGGATGACCAAAACCGACGTTAGTGCGTTGGCCACCGCCGGCAGCTAGGTTCACCAAGGTGCCAGGAATAGCCCCTGCGGTAGCAATAGCCACAGCAGCGGTACCCATCATGGCGTGGTGTAGCTTACCCATGGACAAGGCACGGACACACAGATCAATATCGTCCGTGGTTACCTGCTTGCCACTTGATGAGGTGTAGTTGGTTGCTGGTGCAACAAACGCCACCTTTGGCGTGTGCTGGCGTGTTATGGCTTCGGATACATCTGTAATCAAGCCCATCTTAATGGCACCGTGGGCGCGGATGGTTTCAAAACGTGTCAGAGCAGCATCATCGTTGTTAATGGCGTCTTGCAGTTCTGTGCCTGTATAACCAATTTCCTCGGCGTTTAAGAAGATGGTTGGGATACCTGCATTGATCATGGTGGCCTTGAAGGTCCCTACTCCCGGTACTTCTAGGTCATCGACTAGGTTGCCGGTGGGGAACATAGATCCGTCACCGTCAGCTGGGTCGTGGAATTCTACCTGCACTTCGGCGGCTGGAAATGTCACACCGTCTAACTCAAAATCACCAGTTTCTTGCACTTCGCCATTGGTCATGGGGACGTGGGCAACGATGGTCTTTTTGATGTTGGCTTGCCAGATACGCACAGTAGCGAAACCGTTGTCCGGTATACGCTCTGCTGCTACCAGGCCACTGCTGATAGCGAATGCGCCTACAGCGGCAGTTAGGTTACCGCAGTTACCACTCCAGTCAACGAAAGCACGATCAATAGCCACCTGACCAAACAGGTAGTCTACGTCGTGATCGGCAACGCTTGGTGCCGACAAGATAACGGTTTTACTAGTACTGGAGGTTGCCCCACCCATACCGTCAGTTTGCTTGCCATAGGGATCTGGGGAGCCGATAACGCGTAACAATAGGTTGTCACGGGCTTCGCCTGCTACCTGACAGGATTCAGGTAGATCAGTAAGGTTAAAGAATACGCCCTTACTGGTGCCGCCACGCATGTAGGTAGCGGGTACTTTTACTTGAGGAACAAAACTCATTTTGTTCTCCTTTTTGTTTTAATTAGTAGGTTTTGACAGTGCTACTTAGCTAGCTGGTGTGGTCTGTGTGGTTCGAGCAGGCCTGAGGCATGGATGCCGAAGAGGAGCCCCCAGGGATGGGTTTACGGCGTCCTGATCGAGCCACACAGACCATGCCAGCGGCGACACTGGCACAATCGTCAAATTCACCGCGGTAGACACTTGGTCTATCCATTGCAGAACGCCGTGAATACGTCCATGTAGGCTTCGCAGCGGCTTCCCTGCCGCTGAGGATCTGCAATTGGTTAGACCAAGCGTCCTCCGCTAGCTTTGCCGTCCGTTGTGGATTAAGCGTTGCCAGCCAAAAAGTCTTGAGCGAAGCGCTGCAATACACCACCAGCACCGTATACGGATACTTCTTCGGCCGTGTCTAGACGACAGGTTACTGTCACTTCTACACGTTCGCCATTAGCACGGTTAATGATCAAAGTAAGATCTGCACGTGGCGCAATGTCACCTTCTACGTCGAAGGTTTCAGTGCCGTCGATGCCGTAGGTTTCACGAGTTTCGCCAGCCTTAAATTCAAGTGGCAATACACCCATACCGACTAGGTTGGTACGGTGAATACGCTCAAAGCCTTCGGCGACGATGGTTTCTACACCTGCAAGACGTACACCTTTGGCAGCCCAGTCTCTGGATGAACCCTGACCATAGTCGGCACCAGCGACAATGATTAGTGGTTGCTTGCGCTCCATGTAGGTTTCAATGGCTTCCCACATACGCATGGTCTGGCCTTCTGGCTCCACACGAGCCAAGGAACCTTGGGTTACTTCACCGGCGTCGTCACGACACATTTCGTTAAGCAGCTTAGGGTTAGCAAAGGTTGCTCGTTGCGTAGTTAGGTGATCCCCCCTATGCGTAGCGTAGGAGTTGTAGTCTTCCTCTGGTAGTCCCATCTTGTGCAGGTATTCACCGGCGGCACTAGTACCCAAAATGGCATTGGATGGCGACAAGTGGTCGGTGGTGATGTTGTCACCTAATACCGCCAAAGGTCGCATGCCCTTCATGGTACGTTCGCCAGCCAAGGCACCTTCCCAATATGGCGGACGACGGATGTAAGTGCTCTGGGCACGCCAGTCGTACAGTGGGCTCTCGGCTTGTTCTGCTGTACCTAGATCGAACATAGGAATGTAGATTTCGTTAAATTGTTCCGGCTTAACGCTGGTCTTCACGATAGCGTCGATCTCTTCGTCGGAAGGCCAGATGTCCAGCAAACGAATGTCGTTGCCGTTTTGGTCTTGGCCCAAGACATCCTTTTCGATGTCAAAGCGCATGGTACCGGCAATGGCGTAGGCCACTACCAATGGTGGTGAAGCCAAGAAGGCTTGCTTAGCGTATGGGTGAATACGACCATCAAAGTTACGGTTACCAGACAATACCGCTGTGGAGTACAGGTCACGGTCGATGATTTCTTGCTGGATCTTTGGATCCAAAGCACCACTCATGCCGTTACATGTAGTACAAGCATAACCGACGATACCAAAGCCCATTTGTTCCAATTCTGCCAGTAAGCCGGCGTCTTCAAGATACAAGCGAGCCACCTTAGAACCTGGAGCAAAGGAAGACTTAACCCAAGGCTTGCGTACTAGGCCCAACTCGTTAGCACGCTTGGCCACTAGGCCTGCGGCTACCACGTTACGTGGGTTAGACGTATTGGTACAAGAGGTAATGGCCGCAATGATTACTGCGCCATCTGGCATCAGGCCTGCCGCTTCTTCGGCTTGTGCCTTGTCTAGGTCTACGGCGATGCCACGTTCAGCCAAAGCTGAAGTCGGCAAGCGACGGTGTGGGTTAGACGGACCAGCCATGTTACGTACAACGGTGGATAGATCAAATTCAAGTACGCGTTCGTACTCGGCTTCCACCATGGCGTCTGCCCAAAGGCCTGTTTGCTTGGCATAGTCTTCTACTAACTTCACCTGGTCCGCTTCGCGTCCCGTCAGCTTTAAGTAATCGATGGTTTGTTCATCAATGTAGAACATACCCGCAGAAGCACCAAATTCGGGTGTCATGTTGGAAATGGTGGCACGGTCACCAATGGTTAGGTCTTTAGCACCGTCACCAAAGAATTCCAAGTAGGCAGAAACCACACGTTGCTCACGCAGGAATTCAGTAATGGCCAATACCATGTCCGTAGCCGTGATCCCTGGTGCACGCTTACCAGTTAGCTTGACACCAATGATGTCCGGTAGGCGCATCATGGAGGCACGGCCTAACATGACGTTTTCGGCTTCTAAACCACCAACACCAATAGCAATAACACCCAAGGCATCAACGTGTGGTGTGTGGGAGTCGGTACCTACACAGGTATCAGGGAACGCGACACCGTCACGATTTTGAATAACCGGAGACATTTTTTCCAAGTTAATCTGGTGCATGATGCCATTGCCGGCAGGAATCACGTCAACGTTTTCAAACGACGTTTTGGACCACTCAATAAAGTGGAAACGGTCTTCGTTACGACGGTCTTCAATAGCGCGGTTCTTGTCAAAAGCTTCCGGGTCAAAACCCGCCGCTTCTACGGCTAGAGAATGGTCAACGATCAACTGCGTAGGCACCACTGGGTTTACCTTAGCTGGGTCACCGCCTTGGTCGGCGATGGCATCACGTAGGCCGGCAAGGTCTACAAGTGCAGTCTGGCCCAAGATGTCATGACAAACAACACGGGCTGGGTACCAAGGAAAGTCGATGTCACGCTTACGGTCTATCAACTGGCCTAAGGCCGCGTTTAGGTCTTCTGGCGCACAACGGCGTACTAGCTGCTCGGCAAGTACTTTGGAAGTGTAAGGTAGTTTGGCGTAAGAGCCAGGGGTAATAGCTTCAACAGCCGTTTGCGTGTCGAAGAAGTCCAGGCTATGGCCTGGTAATGCTTTACGAAAATCTGTGTTCATGTGTTCCTCGCTTTGAATTCAGGAGGTTAGAATTCGTCATTGCGAGCGAAGCAAAGCAATCTCTTTCAGCATAGTACTTTGCCTAGTAAAGGTTGCCGCGTCGCTTCGCTCCTCGCAATGACGGATTTTTGGATCTATCGCTCGCAACAACGGTGAGCAATGCCCCCGCATTGACGAGGGATAATAGCTAGTTAGCCACGATCTTCAATGGCAACCCAATCAGACTTCTCAGGACCTGTGTAGTCTGCAGAAGGACGAATGATACGGTTGTTAGCACGTTGTTCCATGACGTGTGCAGCCCAACCTGTCAAACGCGACATGACAAAGATAGGTGTGAACAACTTGGTAGGAATACCCATGAAGTTGTAAGCTGAAGCATGGAAGAAGTCAGCATTACAGAACAACTTCTTCTCACGCCACATAACGGCTTCAACACGTTCAGACACAGAATAAAGTACGCTATCGCCAACGGATGCAGCCAATTTTTCAGACCATTGCTTGATGATGGCGTTGCGTGGATCAGACTCGCGATAGATGGCGTGACCAAAGCCCATGATCTTGTCCTTACGCGCCAGCATGCCCATGATAGCGGCTTCGGCTTCGTCAGCAGAGCTCCACTGTTGGATCATATCCATAGCGGCTTCGTTAGCGCCACCGTGCAATGGACCACGTAGGGAGCCGATTGCGCCAGTGATGCAAGAGTGCATGTCAGACAAGGTAGAAGCACAAACACGGCCAGTAAAGGTAGAAGCGTTAAATTCGTGTTCTGCGTACAAGATCAAGGAAGCGTTCATTACTTGTGCATGCAATTCACTTGGCTTTTCGTCGTGCAGCATGTGCAAGAAATAAGAGCCAATGCCGTCATCGTCAAGCTGGGTATCGATACGTACGCCGTCATGGCTGAAACGATACCAGTAGCAGATGATGGCTGGGAACAAGGCTAATAGACGGTCTGTAGCATCTTGCTGCTCAGAAAAATCGGCTTCAGTTTCCAAGTTACCCAACATGGAACAACCCGTACGCATTACGTCCATTGGGTGAGCATTGGCTGGAATCTGTTCCAAAACTGTTTTCAGTGCTTCAGGCAAGCTGCGCATGCCCTTAAGCTTGGCAATATAAGCGTCTAGTTCGGCTTGAGTTGGTAGCGCGCCCTTAAGTAGCAAGTGCGCGACTTCTTCAAAGCTAGCCTTTTCAGCTAGTTCACTCATGTCATACCCGCGGTAGGTTAAGCCAGCGCCAGTTTTGCCAACGGTACAAAGGGCTGTTTCACCGGCGGATTGACCACGTAGGCCAGCACCTGATAATTGCTTAGTCATAATATGTGTCCTTATATAAATCTTGTCTAAAATTTTGTTTGTGTAGCGGCGTTTTATAGATTTTTGCCGGCGGAGAACAAGGCGTCCAATTTCTCTTCAAACGCGTGGTAGTTCAAGAAATCGTAAAGTTCCATACGGGTCTGCATAGTGTCAACTACGGCCTTCTGGTCACCGTCGTCAAGCAGGTGCTGGTAGACGTTAAGAGCTGCCTTGTTAGCTGCGCGTAGTGCAGATAGTGGGTAAAGCACCATATCAACACCGTTATCAGCCAATTCCATTTTGTTGTACAAGGGCGTAGCACCAAATTCAGTGATATTGGCCAACAAAGGTACAGTTACCGCCTTAGAGAAAGCATTGTAGTCGGTCAATTCATGTACGGCTTCAGCAAAGATACCGTCGGCGCCAGCTTCAATACATGCCATAGAACGGTCGATAGCCGCTTGCAGGCCATCCTTTTGGAAAGCATCGGTACGTGCCATGATAAAGAAGTCGCCGTCTTTACGTGCGTCTACGGCGGCCTTTACGCGGTCAACCATTTCTTGAGTAGAAACGATTTCTTTGTTTGGACGGTGTCCACAACGCTTTTGCGCAACCTGGTCTTCAATGTGTACGGCAGCAACGCCTGCGGCTTCCATTTTCTGCACAGTGCGAGCAATGTTAAATGCACCGCCCCAACCTGTATCAATATCAAC
>DPHB01000059.1:27297-27654 GCA_003521845.1 Oceanospirillaceae bacterium
CCCAACCTGTATCAATATCAACCATCAGCGGTAAATCACAAGCTGCAGTAATACGACGCGCATCTTCAACAACGTCATCTAGGCTGGTCATGCCAAGGTCAGGCAAACCGTAAGATGCGTTAGCACAAGCACCACCAGAAATGTAAATGGCTTGGTGGCCTACACGTTCTGCCATCATCGCCATGTAGGCGTTAACAGTACCAACGACTTGTAGTGGCTTGTTGTTTTTTAGGGCTGCGCGAAACTTAGCGCCAGGACTCATGTTGCTCATAAAGCTCTCCGTGTGGCTTTGGATAGTAACGGGATCAGCCGTTAGTTATCTTCAGCGGATGTGGCATCGGCTTGCATTCGTTGCAT
>DPHB01000059.1:27828-37551 GCA_003521845.1 Oceanospirillaceae bacterium
GATATTACGACGGGCATTGCCAATGTGGCGACGCATAAGCCATTCGGCCAGTTCTGCGTCCCCTTCTTCTATTGCGGCACAAATTTGATTGTGCTCCTTTAAGGCCTGCTGGGGCCGGTTGGACGACAAGCTAAACTGATAACGATACATACGTACCAAGTTATAAAGCTCGCCACCCAGAATATTAATAAGACGCTGGTTCTTGCTGCCCTGGACTATACGGTAATGGAAATCCACGTCGCCTTCCTGCTTGAAGTAAGACTGGCCATCCGTTTGTTCAATGTGTTTTTGGTGTTCACCAAGCAGCTGGCGCAGGTCTGCGGTTTCGCTAGCAGACATATTTTCAGCAGCCAAACGCGCGGCCAAGCCTTCTAAGGCTTCGCGAATTTGATAAATTTCTATTAGTTCATCGTAGGACAGGCTAACAACACTGGCACCAACATTGGGAATACGCTTGATCAAGCGCATGGCTTCTAGGCGACTCATGGCCTCACGCAAGGGGCCACGGCTGATACCATGCACACGTGCTAGTTCTGGCTCATTGAGCTTACTACCTTGGGGCAGCGTACCAGTGACAATGTCCTGCACTATGGCTGCACAAACGCGATTTGCTAGTGTAATTGTGGGCTGACTCATAAGATTGTCTACAATTTATGCTTGATGTGCATTATATTGGCCCAAAAACCCCCTGTCAAACCCAATACCTTTGCACAATTGTCTACAATAGACCAAAGGATAAGCTATTTAGCGGATTTTTTACCAACGGCAATTGCAATTAGCGGCAATAATTAGGTAATTGTCGCCAAGAGTTAACTAATTGCCTCCTTTCGCCCTATTAACTAAGCGGCCTAAAGAGTAAAATGCCGGTACTTTAATCCGCCTAGTTCTATCACGTGCAACTAACTGCCCTGCGTTACCATAGCGACGCTAGCCACTATTTTGAAGCCATTCGAAATCTGGCTTGGCCACTACTGTTGGATTCTAATCAGCCGGCAAGTCATTTTGGCCGCTACGATATTATGATGGCCAACCCCAGCGCACTAATTAAAGTCAGTAATGGGCAGTGTGAAATCAATACAGGCAATGGATTTGCAAGCACCAGTAGTGATGCCTTTACTTTAATTGCCGAGCAACTTGCCACCTTCAAAGACATTGCTGCCGCCGATCTAGAGTACGACCTACCTTTTTATGGTGGTGCGGCGGGCCTATTTGGTTACGACTATGGCCGCGAGCTAGAGCAGATGCCCGCCAAAGCTATACAAGATATAAACCTGGCAGACCTATGGATAGGTGTCTACCCATGGGCGATTATTAATGATCATGAAAGCCAGCAGAGCTGGTTTGTTAGCCACTTACCAGCACAAAACAATAAACCGCTATTGCAAAGCTTGGTAGCAAAATATAGCGCCACAGAGCAGCAAACTGATTTTGCCTTGCTGACGGAGTTCTCGGCCAATATGACGGCACAAGAATACGCTCAGAAGTTTGCTCGTGTTAATGACTATATCCATGCCGGCGATTGCTATCAAGTCTGCCTAGCGCAACGCTTCCAAAGCCAATATAAAGGCCACCCTTGGCATGCCTACAAGCAATTACGCCAGCGCGCACCCACGCCGTTTAGTGCCTACATGGAAACTGACCAAGGTGCTGTACTGAGCCTGTCCCCCGAGCGTTTTTTGCAGGTCAAGGATCTGCGCGTAGAAACCAAACCCATCAAAGGTACTCGCCCACGCGGTAGCACAGCAGAACAAGACCTAGCCTTGCGCGATGAGCTATATAACAGTCCTAAGGACCGGGCTGAAAATCTCATGATTGTTGACCTACTGCGCAATGATATTAGCAAGGAATGCGTACCTGGCAGTGTTACTGTACCGGATCTATTTGCTATTGAAAGCTATAGTAATGTGCACCATATGGTAACTACCGTAACAGGCAAGCTACCTAGCAAAGACCATATACTTAGCTTATTAAAAGGCGCATTTCCTGGCGGCTCTATTACCGGTGCTCCGAAGATTAGAGCCATGCAGATTATAGAAGAGCTAGAACCTCACAGGCGCAATGCCTATACCGGTTCTATAGGTTATATTAGTTGCCATGGTGCCATGGATACCAACATTCTTATTCGCACCTTGGTAACAAGTGGCACTGATAATTCAGTGGGTGATATCTATTGCTGGGCTGGTGGTGGCTTAGTGGCAGATTCCAATTGGCAGGAAGAATACCAAGAAACCTTTGATAAGGTGAACAACCTGTTAAAGGGGTTGCAGGTCGTTAGTTAACCCCGTACATTGGGAGTCGCGGAGCGACGCGGCAATATGTCTGCAATACTGGAAGAGATTGCTTCGCTACGCTGAGCCTGCCCCGCGAGTAGGGCGAGTGCTTTGGGTACGCAATGAGGAAAGTAGCGAATTCGCAATGATGAATTATTTACTTAACGGGCAAGTTTTCATTGGCAAACAATTCTGTCAATTCCTGAGGGCTACCTGCAGCAATCGCGGCATCAACACGATCACGTGTCAAATTAGGCGAGAAGCTTTCAATAAAGTCATACATAAAACCACGCAATAAGGTGCCGCGACGGAAACCAATGTTAGTGGTACTGTGCTTAAATAAATGACTCGCATCCAAGCGTACTAGGTCTTTATCTAGTTCTTCTTCAAACGCCATGGATGCAATAATACCGATACCCAAGCCTAAGCGTACGTAAGCTTTGATAACGTCCGAATCTACGGCAGTAAACACCACCCTTGGTTCCAAACGAGCTTCGTTGAAGGCTTCATCAAGCTTAGAGCGGCCCGTAAATCCAAAGGTATAGGTTACGATAGAATAGCGAGCAACGTCTTCTAAAGTTAGATTTTCTACACGTGTTAGCGGGTGCCCAACGGGGACTACAATGCTGCGGTTCCAATGAAAGCATGGCATCATCAGCAAATCACTGAAGTGCTCCATAGCTTCTGTCGCTATAGCAAAGTCCACTTCACCATTGGCAGCTTGCTGCGCTATTTGCTTGGGTGTGCCCTGCTGCATCTGCAAAGAAACATCCGGGTATTTGCCAATAAAGCTATTAATCACCTTGGGCAAAGCATAACGCGCCTGCGTGTGAGTAGTGGCAATAGAAAGATTGCCCTTACGCTCATCACAGAACTCTTGCGCTGTACGCTTAATACCTTCTACCTTGAGGAGAATTTCTTCGGCTGCTTCAAGGATTACTTTGCCAGCAGGCGTAACGTGCGTTAGGTGCTTGCCACTACGAGAAAATACCTCAACACCAAGCTCATCTTCCAACAAACGCACCTGCTTACTGATACCAGGTTGAGAAGTGAACAGACTCTGAGCCGTGGCAGAAACGTTAAGGTCGTGTTTGGCAACTTCACAGATATATCGTAATTGCTGTAATTTCATAAATGAGCCTGATAATAAACCTGATAAATAATATAACTAGTTATATAAATAATAACATATATTCAAAAAAAGCATATAGGTTATGCTTTTTTTATTGTACCTATTGGCGAGCCACTCTGCGCAAAGCTTGCGCAAACTGTTGCGGGCTTGGCACCCCCACTATGGTTTCGTTGCGCAACCATTCACCTTGCTTATTAATCAATAATAACCCAGGCGGTCCCACTAGGTCATACTTAGCCAACAAGTCTCTATCAGCTTGACTGTTATCAGTAACATCCACCTTTATGACCACATAACCCTGCAGAGCAGCCTGCACTTGTGCATCAGGAAAAACAAAACTATCTAGTTCCTTACACGATATACACCAATCAGCATAGAAGTCGATCAGTACGGGTTTGTTAAGGGCTTGTGCTTGTTGCAATAGGCCCGGCACCTGCTCGGCCTGCAATTTAGGCAAGGCTTTATACCCTACCGACTGAACCGTACTAGACACTGACGTAACACCTTGCAAAGGGCTAATGAGGCTAGGCTGTCCAGCGAGCATCGATACTAACAAAGCCACGCTGTAAGTACTCATCAATAGCGCCGTAACATAGACCATAGCACGGCCAAAAACACTTGCCACTGGTGGAGCCCAGCGATGTGCCTGCCAGAACAACAAAGCACCCGTCAAGGTCACCAACATTACCAAGCTAACGGTAGCACTAGGTGCAATACGGTCAAGCATCCAGATGGCCATATATAACATGAGGAAACCAAAGCCATACTTAACCCGATTCATCCAGGCGCCAGCGCGTGGTACCAGCTTGCCAGCCGAGGTGCCTACTACTAGCAGTGGTACCCCCATTCCTAGACCCAGCGCCAATAGTGCCAAACCACCGGTATAGGGATCGCCTGTCTGGCTGATATACAACAAAGCGCCGGCCAGTGGCGCTGCTACACATGGTCCAACGACCAAGGCGGAGACAACGCCCATAACACCCACACCCATAAAGTGGCCACTGGATTGCTGTTGGTTGAAGTTATTGAGACGGTTCTGGATGCCCGCTGGCATCTGAACGGTAATCCAATCGAACATGGCTGCGGCAAACACCAAGAATAGCAGCACCATAACGGTAATCACTGCTGGGTGTTGCAAGGCAGCCTGCAAGTTAGCCCCACTTAGGCCCGCCGCCACACCGGCTAGCGCATAGGTAACGGCCATGGCTAGCACGTAGGTCAAGGACAAGAAGAAACTTTTAACCGGGCCAGGTTTGGGCTTCATGCCCACAATGAGATTGGACAGGATCGGCACCATAGGTAACACACAAGGGGTTAAGGCCAAGCCTAGGCCAGCAAGGAAAAAGGTAATGATAACGGTACTCACACCGGCGCTAGCCAATTGTTTAGTAAACCAGCTTGCATCCGTACCTGTGACCCCACTATGGTCATTAACAACAGATTCTGCCGCCATAGCTAGTGCGTCTGGCTGGCTTATTGGTGACGGTGAGGAGACAGCCTGCAAGGCAATGTCATGGGTCTGCGGAGGGTAACAAACACCACCTTCCCAGCAACCTTGATACCCCACTGTTAATATCTCGCCTGCCGTGGCTTGAGGTAGGTTGAGCATGGCAGACAATTGCCCATAGTACACATAGGTACTACCAAACAGCGGATCATCTTTTAGCTTGGCCTTAGGTAATTCGACGCCTGAAGTAATGTCTGTACCAGCAAGGGTAACACTGATTTTATCTTGATAAAGATAGTAACCATCCGCGACATTCCACACCACGGCCAGCTTGCCATCAACTTGCTGGCTACCTATCGCAAAGGCTTTTTCCGGGGGTAATGGATGCTGGTTTGCAGACTGGCCAAATAAACTCTCGGCGGATACCAAGATTGCCGAAAAGGCACTGTAAACTACAAAAACGGCGAGCCAAAAAGAACGCACAGAAGATGTCATAAAAAACTCTTAAAAATATAAGCTATAAGGTTATTCCATAATGCTACCAAAAAAATCCATCTACAACTATGGTTTTACACGAACTTATGGAGACCCTTTACAAAGTATGGTACAACGTAATGCTTTATTATAGCGTCATTATTTATCTAGAGAACTACCATGATCGATCAACGCGTCGAAAACTTAAATATAGAGAGCCAAACGGTTCTTACTACACCAGAAGAATTGAAAGCCAAGCTTCCAGCAACTGATGCTGTCACGCGCTCTGTGTTACAGGCTCGTCAAGTTGTAAAAGACATTTTGGACGGTACTGACAAGCGCTTATTTGTGGTTGTTGGCCCTTGCTCCATCCATGATCCAAAAGCCGCTATTGAATATGGTCAGCGTTTAGCCGTACTTGCGGAAGAACTGCAAGACTCTTTATATATCATCATGCGTGTCTACTTTGAAAAACCACGCACTACCGTCGGCTGGAAAGGTTTGATAAACGACCCTCACATGAACGACACCTTTGATATGGAAACGGGCCTAACCGTTGGTCGCGAACTGATGTTGGAACTGGCCGAAATGGGCTTGCCGCTGGCTACCGAAGCGTTAGACCCGATTTCTCCACAGTACCACTCAGACCTGTGGACCTGGGCGGCGATTGGTGCCCGTACAACTGAGTCTCAAACCCACCGTGAAATGTCCAGTGGCTTGTCCTGCCCCGTTGGTTTTAAGAACGGTACCGATGGTGGCCTAACCGTTGCTGTTAACGCCCTAGAATCTGTAGCGGCACCGCACTCCTTTTTAGGTATTAACTCGGACGGCCAAGTTTCTATCACTCGTACTAGTGGTAACCAGTATGGCCATGTAGTGCTACGTGGTGGTGACGGCAAGCCTAACTATGATTCTGTTAACGTGGCCATCTGTGACCAGGAATTGAGCAAGCAAGACCTTAAGAACAACATCATGATTGATTGTAGCCATGCCAATTCCAACAAAGACCCTGCTTTGCAGCCACTAGTACTAGAAAATGTGGCGCAACAAATTGCTGAAGGCAACACTTCTATCGTGTCCTTGATGATCGAAAGTAACCTACACTGGGGTAACCAGAAGATCCCAGCAGACCTTAATGATTTGCAGTACGGGGTATCGGTGACTGACGCTTGTATTGATTGGGAAACCACGCAAAATAGCTTGCGTGATATGGCTACTAAGCTCAAGGATGTATTAGCAAAGCGTCAACGCAGCTAAGCGTCATTTCCATCATTGCGAACGAGGCTACCCCGTCATTGCGAACGTGGCCATCCCGTCATTGCGAACGAAGTGAAGCAATCTCTCAGCCTGGCACCTCGCCTGCTGGAGGTTGCCGCGGCCTACGGCCTCGCAATGACGATACTCTAGATACAAAAAAACCGGCGCCTTTTACCATATAAGGGGCCGGTTTTTTTGTACCTGCATATTACTTACATATAGGCGTTTTCACGCACCGAGTGATCGGTTTCATCGCGTACACCGTCTAGGCCTGCTACGTTAGCAACCAAAGTCTTCTCAACACCATCTTTCAATGTCATATCAACAGCACTACAACCCTGACAACCACCACCAAACTGCAGGATAGCAATCTTTTTACCTTCCTCTTCGATGATGCCCACAAGGTTGACCATACCACCGTGTGACGCTAAACCTGGGTTTACTTCGGTGTACAGATAATAATTGATCTGTGATTCCATTGGGCTATCGGCATCAACCTTGGGCATCTTAGCATTGGGTGCCTTGATAGTAAGCTGGCCACCCATACGGTCGGTACTGTAATCGATCATGGCCTCTTCTAGGTAAGGCACACTGTTAGGTTCGACATACAAACGAAACAAGTTTAAATCTTCAAATTCGTCAGTAATTTTAACTTCATCTGGCTTGCAGTAAGCTAGACATGTCTCCGCATTAGGTGTACCTGGATCGGCCACAAATATACGCACTGCAATACCTTCAGCATTTTGATTGGCTAATAAGCCAGCTAAATATTCTTCGGCACCAGGGGTGATATTTACATACTGCATAACAACCTCAAATCTTGTCTCGATATAGGTATCTGCTAAAGCCCATATAAACTATCACTAGAACTTTGCAGAAATATGTTCATATTATATACCCTAGTGTTTTACTTGGGTATTACAAATGGTAACTATTCATCAGGCTTTTTATTAGACAATAGGTAGGTCATCATGAAAGCTACTGATTGAACAGGTATAATGTGGCCAATTTCCTTTAATTCAATGTTTTTCGTCCCCCATGCCGACACACTTAAAACCAAACCTCAGCGGGTTAATGAAGCTGGCCATACCGCTTAGCGGTGCTATGGCCTCGCAAGCTATCATCAATATGGTGGATACGGCACTAGTGGGTAATCTTGGCGGCCTCGCTTTGGCGAGTGTCAGTATCGGTAGTTATCTAGCATTCCTACTAGTCGCTATCCCCGTAGGCTTTGCCATAGGCATGCAAAGTTTGATGTCACGCCACAAGGATGAAGAAGATTACAATCATTGGCTCATGGCAGGCGTTACACTTAGTGTCACTTTAAGCGTCCTGTTAACCCTTATCGGCGACCTATACTCCTACGCGGCGATTGAACTTTATGTTGCCGACGATCGCATGTCCGGGGTAGCACAAAGCTATTTCGATTGGCGTTTACTATCCATACCAGGCATTGCCTTAAGCCTTGCGATACGTAGTTATTGGGCTAGCCAACATCAAGCTTGGCATTATTCAAAACTGCTTATTGCTACGCATATTAGTAATGTGCCAATTAGTTACGCCCTCATATATGGCTTGGGCCCTATTGAGGCCATGGGCGCGGCTGGCGCAGGATTAGGCACAACCATTAGCATTTATCTTGGTTTTTCGTTACAGCTTTACATGCTACCTAGGGGCCTTTTCTGGAACAATATACGCATCATGCCGGCCAGCCTCGGTTATTGGCCCAGCATGCTGCGCACGGCAGTGCCTGGCGCTATCCAGCAACTGGCCTTCGCTTTACATCTCGCCGTCCTGTTATGGATAGTGACGGATTTAGGTGCTACCGCGCTAGCTGCTACCTTTACCGTACTAAACTTGGGCCTTGTTATACTGCTACCCCTTATGGGCTTAGCGCAAGCCACGTCCAGCCTAGTTGCGCAAACCTATGGCGATCATCCACGCCATGCTTGGCGTTGGAGCAAACTAGCCCTCATGTCCGGAATCTTGACGGGTATAGCGAGTTTATTTTTGGTAACTTTGTTACACCCGGTGTTTTTGCCTTGGATCCTCGTCAACCGAGAAATTATGACAATGGTAGCCATGGCCATACCGGTTTATGCCTTGGCCTTGGTGTTTGATAGTCTTATTCAAATTGCCAGTCGTAGCTTAGTTGCCACACAACAGGCAAAAAAAGCAGCTATAATTAACATTTTTGCTCAATGGGGGTTATTGTTACCCATTACGGCTTGGTTAGTGCCCATGTATGGTTTTATGGCCATCTGGTGGTTACAGGTTACCTATCGGGTAATTTTGGGGGTTGGCTTGTGGAGCTATTGGTATTGGCACGCCAAGACCATACGTCAGGGTTAGTCCAAGCCTATTGAACTCACCAAGTTATTTACCAACATAGCGTTAATAAAGGAAGTGGTCCTATGTATGGAGACTCTGTTGTCTTCTCGTTTTTTCTCATCTTCGCCGGTGCAAGCGTACTGGCCACTCTGTCCCTATATTTTCGACAGCCAATTCTAATTGCCTATATTTTATTGGGTGGCTTGTTGGGGCCTTTCGGCTTCTCGCTAATCGGCGATACAGCTTTATTGGAAGATGTATCCCACATAGGCATCATGTTTTTGCTATTTCTAATTGGCTTGGACATGCAGCCGGCTCACCTGCTTAGCATGCTTAAAAAGGGCTCCTGGGTGGCTGTGGCCAGCTCATTTATCTTTGCCACTACGGGCTATGCCGGGGCGTGGGTATTTGGCTTTAATCATATAGATAGCCTCATCATAGGTGCGGCTACCATGTTCTCCAGCACCATCATTGGCATAAAACTATTACCTACTACCGTGCTGCACCACAAACAAACAGGTGAAATGGTAGTTGGTTTGCTATTGCTACAGGATCTAATTGCCATAGTCCTGCTGATCATCGTCACCGCTAGTTCTGATGCCAACCGAGATTCTAGCGCTATAGCATACAGCCTACTCGCTTTGCCGTTACTGGTTGGTGCTAGTTTAGCCACCGTGCGCTGGGTGATTTTACCCTTGATTACCCGCTTTGACCGCTTTCACGAGTACATATTCTTATTGGCTATTGGCTGGTGTCTGGCCTGCGCAGAAACTGCAAGCATGGCAGGGTTATCAGCCGAAATTGGTGCCTTT
>DPHB01000059.1:37659-44092 GCA_003521845.1 Oceanospirillaceae bacterium
GTTTAGCCTGCGCCGAAACCGCAAGCATGGCTGGTTTATCAGCCGAAATTGGTGCCTTTATTGGCGGTGTAAGCTTAGCATCTAGCCCCATCAGTCAGTACATAGCCATTAACCTAAAGCCCATCCGTGATTTCTTTTTGGTATTGTTTTTCTTTTCTATTGGTGCCGGTTTCAATATCCAGTTAATCAGCGCGATATGGTTGCCGACTTTGCTGATGAGTTTTATGGTAATGGTGATAAAGCCAGCGACATTTGGCTGGCTAGTAAAGCCTTTGTGCCGTCAACAATACACGCGGTGGGAGGTGGGTTTTCGTTTAGGTCAAACCAGCGAATTTTCTATTTTGCTAGCCACTTTGGCACTCACGACGGGCCTCATTAGCGAGTCTGCAGCCATGTTGATCCAAGCCACGGCTATTGTCACTTTTATTACCTCGTCCTATCTAGTGGTTTGGTTTTTTAAGTCGCCTATTGCCATCAAAGATCATTTGCGCCACGACTAGCCATAAACAACACTTACATTGCCGCTCCAGGACATGACCTACATTGATGTAGGAAATGCAGGTTTTGCAGGAGCAAAAACCAGCCCATGTCACCCCGGCATACAGAACATAAAAAGCCCGTGTGGATTAGATCCGCACGGGCTTTTAAACAGCAATAATGGTTAATTATTGTTGCTTAATAATCTTAGCGCGAATAACGACATCAGCACGACGGCTAGCATGCATATCTTCTTTGCCGTTGGCCATAACAGGCTTCTTCTCGCCCATCGCCATAGTGGCTGTGGTGCGCACGCCCTGAGCATCTAAATAGGCTTTTACAGCATCAACGCGCTGGGCAGACAAATCCATATTATAGGCAGCGCTGCCACGACTATCGGCATGCCCTGTCACCTGCAAAGCAGCAATATGATAAGCACTGTTTGCAAACTCAACTAGTTCATTCAAGTGCGCCCTACCTGCGGCATTTAATACCGCACTGTCGGTAGCGAATAGAACCTGATACTCATTGCGCTGAAACATGTATACAGGCTCCGCCTTTGGTGTAGGCGCTGCGGCTGGCTCTACCTTTTCAACGACAGTAACGGTTTCTTCAACCATGTCCTCGTCGTGGCATGATTGTTTACCTAGCGCGTCAAAGTCGATAGCACGTACGCATTCACCATTGGCCGACAAAATTGGCTTACCCGCAGTGTCTTTCCATACAGTATTGCTACCATGTTCGCCATGTGCGAATGATAAATTGGTTGCGAGGCCCATTGCCACGACGAGGCCTAGTTTTTGCAAATTCATGTGTTACTCCCCTTGGGTTTTTAATATATCGAATGTGATAACACCTAAACTATAGTAGAGATTTTTAAAAATGCTGGGGCCAACAATAATGCCTAACGAATTTGTTAATGAATAAATTACACGTAAAAAAAAGGCCCTTCCCAATGTATAGGAAGAGCCCTTGTGAAAAGCTAGATGTACTAGGAAGCAGGCGTACGCATGGTCACCAACTCTTCGGCTGCAGTTGGGTGGATTCCAATGGTTTGGTCAAATTGGGCCTTGGTGGCACCACACTTCATCGCCACGGCAAAGCCCTGTAGAATTTCTCCAGAACCTTCGCCCACTATGTGCAATCCAACAACACGGTCACTGTCTTGGTCCACAATGAGCTTCATAAGGCTGCGTTCATCACTGCCACTTAACGTGTGTTTCATAGGCCTAAATTCAGACCGAAATATATCAACATTGGCGTACTCTGCACGCGCTTCCTGCTCCGTTAACCCTACAGTACCGATGTTTGGATGAGTAAACACTGCAGTGGCGATATTGGTGTAATCCATGCGGCGCTTGTCTTCACCAAACAAATGATCGACAAGCACCATGGCTTCAGCTAAGGCCACTGGAGTCAATTCAGGAGCACCAACAATATCACCCAAGGCATAGACTCCCGGCACGTTAGTAGCGAATACGTCGTTGACTTTAATAGTATGATTGCTGTTTTGTTGGATGCCCAAGGTTTCTAAGCCCATGTTGGACAACCTAGGCGCACGCCCCAATGCCATCAGCACTTGATCAACTTCGTGTTCAAAACCGTTATCAAGGGTTACTAACAAGCCTGTGGCGGTCTTGGTGATATTATCTATATTGGTATTGTAGTGGACGTTAACGCCTTGTTTTTGTAACTCATGGTCCATAAATGGACGAATATCTTGGTCAAAGCCACGTAGTACCGAATTACCACGATAAGACACGTCTACCTTGGCACCTAAACCCCTAAAGATACAAGCGAACTCCAAAGCTATATAACCGGCACCGACGACAAACAGGCGTTGTGGAAACTCGGGTAGATCAAACACTTCATCGGAGGTGATGACATGCTCGGCCCAATCGTTGGGGGGTAAGTAAGGCGTGCCACCGGTGGCAATAAGAATGTTCTTAGCGGTGTATTCGGTACCACCAACGGCAACAGTGTTGGAGCCGACAATACTGGCAAAACCCTGTAGTACGGTGACATCGGCACCTTCGAGCATATTGCCATAGATAGTATTAAGGCGGGATATTTCTTGTTTCTTCGCCGTAACGAGTTGCTGCCAATCAAATTCTGGTTTTTCTTCTACCTGCCAGCCAAACCCCTTAGCATCAGAAAAATCGTGCCCATAGTGACTCGCATAGGTATAAAGTTTCTTTGGCACACAGCCAACGTTAACGCATGTGCCTCCTAATGCTTTGTCATCGGCTACGGCAACCTTTGCGCCTGTCGCAGCTGACATACGCGCGGCTCGTACGCCACCAGAACCGGCACCAATGACAAATAGATCAAAATCAAAACTCATAAAGCTTTCCACATATCCAAATTCTAATTTAAAGCACGTCGACTACTAAAAACAACAAAATAACGGACCTTTAGCTGTCTTAGTATAGTATCATTTTCTTAACAAAAACGGGGCATTTGCTATACTTGTTACATGTCCTTTTAAACCTTATTTAAGGAGCCATTTGTGCATTTTATTTCTTTCAATATCAATAGTGTTCGCGCTCGTATTCACCAAGTACAAGCTATTGTAGAAAAGTACCAACCCGCCGTTATCGGCCTGCAGGAAACCAAGGTGCAGGATAGTGAATTTCCTCACGCTGACTTAGCCGATCTAGGTTATGAAATCATCACCCATGGCCAAAAAGGTCATTATGGCGTGGCCTTGATGACTAACTTGCCTATTTTAGAAAGCTACAAGGGATTACCCGGTGACACAGAAGAAAGCCAAAAGCGCTTAGTCGGCGCCAAACTCGATGCCGGCAATGGTAACCATGTGGTGGTTTACAATGGTTATTTCCCGCAAGGCGAAAGCATTGACCATGCAACCAAATACCCGGCTAAACGTGCTTTCTATCAGGGCCTCCAAGACTTGCTAGAAGACCAGCACCAAGCTAGCGACCAGTTAATTGTCATGGGAGATGTCAACATCTCTGCTACGGACACAGACATAGGTATAGGTGAAGATAATCGTAAGCGTTGGTTGCGTACTGGTAAAACCAGCTTTCAACCAGAAGAACGTGAATGGATGCAGCGCTTATATAACTACGGCTTAACTGATAGTTACCGTGAACTATACCCAGAAGGCGATGATTACAGCTGGTTTGATTACCGCAGTAAGGGTTTTGAGAGAGAGCCGCGCCGTGGCCTACGCATCGATCAAATCATGCTCACCGACAGCTTGCAGCGCAAATGCCAGGATGCCGGTATCGATTATGCAATCCGCGGTATGGAAAAACCATCAGATCACTGCCCAATTTGGACTAAAATAGATTTCTCTTAATAACCAGATACTTTGTTTATTGTCGATTTTTACATATTGTTGTAATATAGACTTCAATTAAGCACCTTCTTATTTAGCGATTTATTTTTTAGGACACTTATCATGTCAGATACTGCAGCAGTAATGGAATCCACACTCGATGATGTCAAGGCAAACGCCCAAACAGCAGCACAAATGCTAAAGGCCATCGCTAATGAAAGCCGCCTATTAATTCTATGCAATCTAGAAGGCAAAGAACTGTCTGTATCTGAACTTAATGAACAGGTTAGCCTTAGCCAGTCTGCCCTATCTCAGCACCTAGCTGTGTTACGAAAAGATGGTTTGGTTAAAACCCGTCGTGAGTCACAGACTATCTTCTATTCTTTGGGTGATAGTCGTGCGTCTGAAGTGATTAGTACTTTGCATCGACTGTACTGCAAAGCTTAGTTCTAGTTTTAGGCTTTGACTTGCGCCTAGAACAAAAATGCAAACCAATAAAAAGGGCAGTTATTACACTGCCCTTTTTGTGTCTGCTGATTAGCTATCCGCAATTAAGCAGATAATTCCAACAAGAGCTTATTCAAACGGCTCACGTAGGCAGCAGGATCAGTGAGCTGACCGCCTTCAGCAAGTAACGACTGATCGAACAATACCTTAGTAAGATCGGCAAAACGCTCTTCATCAGCTTCTTGATCTAATTTAGCCACCAATGGATGCTCGGGGTTCAGTTCCAACGTAGGCTTAGTATCAGGCATTGCTTGGCCTGCTGCTTCCATGATGCGACGCATTTGCGCCCCCATCTCATGTTCCGCCACTACCAGACACGCTGGCGAATCAGTAAGACGCTGAGTAATACGTACGCTTTCAACTTCATCTGTAAGTTGGTTTTGTACGCGTTCGACAAGGTCCTTAAACTGTTCTTCTTGCTCGGCTTGACTAGCCTTGTCCGCTTCGTCTTCGATATCGCCAAGGTCTAGGCTACCTTTAGCTACGTCTTGTAGTTGCTTGCCATCAAAGTCCATCATATGGGACATCAACCACTCGTCTACGCGGTCAGATAGTAGCAACACCTCGATACCTTTCTTACGGAAAATCTCTAGGTGTGGGCTGTTTTTAGCGGTGTTGTGATTTTCTGCGACTACGTAGTAGATCTTGTCTTGGCCGTCCTGCATACGAGCAACGTAATCAGCCAAGCCGTGTGTTTGTTCTGACTTGTCATCAAGGCTGGTAGCAAAGCGCAGTAGCTTAGCGATCTTTTCTTTATTGCCCATATCTTCGGCAGGGCCTTCTTTCAAGACCTGACCAAATTCCAACCAAAATTGTGCGTACTTATCGGCATCCTTCTTGGCCATCTTTTCTAGCATATCCAAAACACGTTTGGTTAAGGCAGAACGCATGGAGTCGATTACTGGATCTTTTTGCAGTATCTCGCGAGATACGTTTAAAGATAGGTCGTTGGAATCTACGACACCTTTCATAAAGCGCAGATACATTGGTAAAAACTGTTCGGCCTCGTCCATGATAAAGACGCGCTGTACGTAGAGCTTTAAGCCACGATTGGCGTCACGCTGCCACATGTCGAAGGGCGCCTTGCTTGGCAAGTAAAGCAAGCTGGTGTATTCCAACTTACCTTCTACCTTGTTATGAGACCAATTGAGTGCATCTTGATAATCATGGGAAATGTGCTTGTAGAACTCTTGGTATTGCTCATCTTCTACTTCACTACGAGACTTAGTCCACAAGGCCGTAGCGGCATTGACGGTTTCGTCTTCTGGCTCGGCAGGGGCTTCTTCTTCACCCATGTGTTGCTTTGTCATGATCACCGGAATAGAAATGTGATCAGAGTACTTACGCACAAGGTTACGCAAACGGAAGGCATCTGCAAATTCTGTTTCGTCATCTTTCAAATACAGAATGATGGTGGTGCCACGTTGGGCTAGCTCTACTGGCTCAATAGTAAAGTCACCCTCACCTGCAGAACGCCAGCTGATACCTTCAGACGCGTCAGTACCCGCTTTACGAGTGCGTACTTCAACTTCTTTAGCCACAATAAATGAGGAGTAGAAACCAACGCCAAACTGACCAATTAACTGAGAATCTTTCTGTTGATCACCAGTCAGGTTTTGTAGGAACTCGGAAGTGCCGGATTTAGCAATGGTGCCTAGATGTTCGATTACGTCATCGCGGTTCATGCCAATGCCGTTATCGGCGATGGTCAGAGTTTTGGCCTCGGCATCAAAGCTCAAACGAATAGCGAGTTCACTGTCGCCTTCATATAGATTGCCATCGGCAAGCGCGGCAAAGCGCATCTTGTCAGCAGCGTCTGAGGCGTTAGAAATTAGTTCACGTAGAAAGATTTCCTTATTGCTATACAGTGAATGAATCATCAAATGTAATAGCTGTTTCACTTCCGTTTGAAAGCCTAAGGTTTCCTTTTGTGCTGTGTTACTCATGAATTAGTAAACTCCAAATCTACAAGGTATGTTATTTAACAATACGGGGTGTTGACCCGTTACCTAAGCAAATATGGGGTTGCAGAATATGATTTCAAGGCAGGTAGGGAATGAAGGGCGATATTAGCCCTTATTGTCATCAACAAACTGCTGATAAACTGATTTTTGCTTCTTTTTAACTTGCTCCCCTTTTTCGTCC
>DPHB01000059.1:44215-44477 GCA_003521845.1 Oceanospirillaceae bacterium
AACTGATTTTTGCTTCTTTTTAACAGCCATACCCTTTTGCTTACGCGTGCGGTAGCTTTGGGGGTGAAAACCTTCTTTTTCTGGCTTTTTCTTCTTCTGTGGGTTGAAGGTGTGGCCAGCCACGGAAGGCATTTTTTTCTTTTGTCGAGTCATGGTGCAATACTAGCGATAAGCTATGAATTAATTGGCGGCCATTCTATCACAGGCCTGCAGTGGCTTCTATGCAAGCTTGATAAGCGGGCCTTAAAGTTGACCAGTTATA
>DPHB01000060.1 GCA_003521845.1 Oceanospirillaceae bacterium
ACTAGTTCAAGCATAGGATGACGTTAACGCTTTCCTCCTCGCAATGCTGGTAGGCACGCTGCTGATTTACATGGTTGCATAGCCATGATTGGTTTACATGGTCTAATGCTGGCCATGTTAATGAATATTTATATTAAATAATTGGTTATGTTGTTTAATAGGTGTACCTTAAAATAAATAATGATGTTATTATTTATCCATAGCGATTTATATTAAATCGTATCCAATATATTAATAAATAAATTTCTTATTTGTTAATATTTCTCTTAAAGGAAACATAGTTTCCATAATCCCGTTTTACTCACTGAATTGGAAACTTTGTTTTCTTTTGTGAATTTTTCGTTTTCTTAAGTTTTTATAAAATACATATAAAACAATAGTTTAAGTGTTTTTAATGATGTTTTTGCGTGTTTCCTTAGTCGCTGGTTTCCGAAAGTGAAAACGTGTTTCTGATCGCCTAAAATGTTCGATACTATTTTTGTTTTTATTTTAAAACCCTCTATACATCGCAAATTTATACTAATACTATGGTTGCATCTTAAATATATTGGTTATTGGTTCTTTATGTTGTTTGTAGAGACTGATAAAACATAAACAGGTGATTACTATGAAAATGGTTCCAAAGCTTACAATGAACGATACGCAGATTATTATGCAAGCTTGCTTGGATAAAGCTAAGGAAATCGGCGTTGATATGGATATAGCTATTACCGACGACGGCGGCCACCTGCTGCAGTTCCAACGTATGGATAACGCACGTATTACTAGCATCGATATTTCCATGGGTAAGTCGTTCACGGCTTCTGCCGCACGCAAGTCTACGCGTGCTTATGGTGAAGTAAGTGGCGTGGGTAAGCCTGCCTTTGGTATTAATACCAGCAACAATGGCCGTTTCTCCATTATTGCCGGTGGTGTGCCGTTATTCTTTGAAGATCATATTGTTGGTGGCATTGGTTGTAGCTCGGGTACGCCTGACCAAGATGAGTTGGTGGCTTTAGCTGGTGTGCAAGCTTTTGCAGAGCTTGTTTGTGCCCCACAGGACAATGTTGCAGCCATGGCCTAAGCAACTAAGCGATAGATACAGATATTGGAGTTGGCATTATGAACACACAAATACAAACAGTTGTTTTTGACAATGTTAGCCTACAAGGTTTTGAACCAAAAGTTGCTGCCATGTTTGCTGAGGAAATAAGTAAAGATAGCTGCATTAATGGTGTCGTGCGTATAAAGGTTGAATTACACGGTAGCTTTGCTAGTCAGAGTTTAAAAGACCTCATTGCGGCGACTATTGTCACCGGCTTACAAGGCCTGTCTTTAGAAAACGCACAAGTGAACTTGCAACAGGTGCGCAACAGCAAACGTTTACGCTTGTCCGGCCTACGTGAGATTTATTTTGATGTTGCTCAGGACTTATTGATTCAGCAGCAGGAGCTACCAACACAGTCTAGTGGTATTACAATTTCGGCCAAAAACATTGATGCAGAAGTGGTGATGCAGCGAGCCTATTGGTTGGCTAGTTAGTCATATTTGGGGTCAGACCTCAGGTCTGACCCCGTTAATTACTCTTTATTCCGGTAACGGAAAGCCATTTCTACCTGGAAACTCCGGCGCTAATTCTCTAGCATTCGGCATCTTTAGCCATAGGCGTAGCAACTTACGGCGTTGATCCAATTCTTCAAAATCTTCAAAAGACGAACGTGAATGCAATACCATATAGTTGTTGGCAAATTGCATATCACCGGGCTGCATCATCATATCCAAACGCAAATGCTCTTGCTGCATGATTTTATCAAACCAATTCAAGGCTTCAATTTCTACTTGAGCTAAGGGGAAGTTCATCACTTCGTGACCTAGTTCAACGTATTGGCGTAAGTAGCGGCAACTAAGCTTGTTGTTATGGAAGCTAAATAAGGGCGACAAGCTAGGTTGGTCTTCACATAGGTGCGCGTAGTAAAAGAACTTGTAGTAAATGCCAATGTATTGCGGGTATTTTTCTAGTAACTCGTTGTAAATAGCCGCCACGCTGACTAGGCTACTGAGGCCACCTTGCTTGGCTTGGCGTAGGCACAAGAGTGCCACAACGTCCGATGGATCACTGTGATAGGGCAGGTAGCGGTTGGTTTCATAAACGCGGGTGTGCTTGTCATTTAAATCCCCTGTATTCTCAACGGCGCCCAATAGATCGCCACGTGGGTTCTGTCCTACCGGAGTGCCAAGGTACAGGCCAATGCCGTAATAGATGGCATTGGTTTCCTGCTCTGAGTAATTTTCTAGGGGCAGGCCGCGTAATAAGAAAAAGCCGCGGCCATTTTCTAGTTCATCAGCCAGTAGATCTAACTTCTGTGCAAAGCTGGTAAGCGGAAAATGCTGCTTGTGAAAATTTGGGAATGACATGCCAAGGCTGTGCAGATACTGTAAGCCTTTGTTTAAGTCATCAATGTCGTTTTGGGTAAGATAATGAATCCAGTCTTGGTTGTTGGCATGGTCTTGGCCCACCCATGCTTCTGGGCCTTGGATAGGTGTCGTCTTTATTATGCTCACATTGGTTTCCGAGGTGTTATTGTTAGCGTTTATCGATTTTAGTTGCAAATGAAACAATTATCAAGTAATTAGAGGAAGAGTCTGATCAATGCCTAGTTATCATCACCAGCTATTATCAAGCCTTTTCTTGACTGCATTGCTAGTAACAGATTAGGGTGTCGAATTCGGCTTTGAAGTTGCCCAGTTGAGTTACCAAAAGGATTGCTCATGAGTTTTGCTCAGTCATCAAGCTACCCCAGTAAATCTGCCTACGATGTGGTTATTGTGGGTGGCGCTATGATGGGCTCTGCCACGGCTTGGTTTTTGTCAGATAACCCTGATTTTGATGGGTCGGTATTGGTCGTAGAGCAAGACCCAAGCTACCAAAATACATCCACTATGCATACGACATCCTGTATGCGTCAGCAGTTTAGCTCGGCCCTAAATGTAAAAATTTCTCAGTTTGCCGCCGATTTTGTAAAAAATATGCGTACTTATATGGGCGGTGACGAGCGCGTGCCACAATTGGCCATTCACAATTTTGGCTATATGTACTTGGCGGACACGGTTGAATTTGCTCAGCAACTGCGCCAGGCCCACCAGGTGCAGCAGCTAGCTGGCGCAGCCACTCAGTTAATGAGTGCTGACGAAATTAAAAAGGCCTACCCCTTTTATAATACCGACGATATTGTTTTGGGTTCCATTAACCTGGTGGACGAAGGCTATTGGGACAGTACGGCGGTATTTGATTGGTGGCGTCGTAGTGCCAAAGAGCGAGGTGTAGAATACCTTCACAATGAAGTGGTAGCTATGAGCCTTAACGACACGGGAAACCGTGTTAGTAGTATTACCTTAAAGTCTGGTGAAGTGGTGCATTGTGGTCAGCTAGTGAATGCTGCTGGCCCGCGAGCGCTAAAGACCTCGCGTATGGCAGGCATTGAGATACCCGTTGAACCACGTAAACGTTTTTCCTGGGTATTTTCTGCTGCACAAGCTTTGGATCGCGACTTGCCTCTTACCATTGATCCTTCTGGCGTGCATGTGCGTGAAAATGGTCATGGTACCTATCAAGCCGGCGCCCATAGTGCTATCGACCCGGCAGTGGATTATGATGATTTTGGTATGGATCATGGCTTATGGGAAAACCATGTGTGGCCTGTACTCGCTACGCGTATTCCGCAATTTGAGGCGCTCAAAGTAACTAGCCAGTGGGCCGGCCACTATGCCATGAATACCTTTGATCACAACGCTATCATGGGGCCTCATACAGAAGTAGAGAATTTCATTTTTCTGAATGGTTTTTCTGGTCATGGTTTGCAGCAATCTCCAGCGATGGGGCGGGCCACCGCAGAGTTGATTACCTATGGAGCATACCGTAGTTTGGACATGACCTCCTTTAACTATGCGCGTATTGCCAATAACCAACCCTTTGTTGAAAGCGCCATAATCTAGGCTAGTCCTATGTTTTAAAAAGAGCTGCCTACAAAAGCTTGTCTAAAGCTACTAGCAGCCGTTGTAGTTCTTGTGGGCTAGTGTAATGAACAAATGACAAGCGCAGTACCCCCGTGGCGGTGTCTATCCCCATGGCTTCTAATAAACGTACCGCATAGAAATGCCCAGCCCCAGCCATAATGCCTTGTTGAGTTAATTCATACGCCAATTGCTGAGGTGTTTTATGGGCACTGACCATGGATACCGTAGCGGCGCGCTGATCAGCATGGGTGGGCCCTAATATACGCACGCCTTCGCGGGCATCCAACCAAGCCAATAACTCACTTAATAGTGGCTGTTCTGCTTGTCTTATTAGTTGTGCCACGGCAGCAGGTTTGGCGCCCGTTAATTGGTGGTGAGCATACAAGGTGTCAAAGTAATCAATGACACCTTGGGTGGCAGCGACTTGCGCATGATCAGGGCCAGCAGGAATATACTTTTTGCTTTTTGCTTTGTGCTTGGCTATTAAAATAATGGCTTTGCGGTGCCAGCTGGGCTTCTACGTGAGAACGGATAACCATCACTCCCTGATGGGGACCAAACGTCTTGTACAAGGAAAATAGATACACATCGGCACCCAAGTCGCCAATATTCGGCAATCCGTGACCAGCGGCCGATACACCATCAACCAAGGCGAGAGCGCCGGCTTGATGTATGAGCTGGCACCATTTTTTCACAGGGTTAATATGGGCGACAATATTGGAGCAGTGAGGGAAGGCCACCAAGCGTGTACGCTCATTGAGCAGATTACTCAAGTCGTCACCGCACAGAGCACCAGTTTCTGGATTTACTTGCCATTCCCGTACCACCATGCCGCGTTTTGCCAAATGACGCCAGGCCCCACCGTTAGCTTCGTGGTCTTGGTTGGTAACAATAATCTCATCACCTGTCTGCCAGCCTTCAACAAACGCCTGTACCAACACATAAGTGTTTTGTGACGTAGAAGGGCCAATGTGCACTTCATCGGTAGTAACACCCAGATAGCTGGCTAGGCCGAGTAAACTGGTATCCATCTGCTCACCGGCAATGCGAGAGGCAGCATAAGCCCCATAGGGCTGTACCTTAGTAGCGCGGTAATAGTGAATGAGCCGGTCAATGACCTGCTGACAAGTATAGGAGCCACCCGCATTTTCAAAAAAGGCTTGGCCCTGCAAACTTGGTTCGGCAAAAGCAGGAAATTGGCGACGCACAAAATCTAGGTCTAGGCTCATTAAAACTCCAACATAGATGAAAGTGATAGTGGTGAGTATAGGCTGCTATTTGCTTGCCTCACAAGAGCATTGTCATTTATCAGCTATAGTTTTAAACAAGCTATAAAAAATGCACGCATTGTAACGTGTAGCGATACAGGATACTATGGCAATGATTCATACATTCAAGGATGAATGGTTAGATGATTATTACTTTCTAGGGAAATGGTCAAAGCATATACCCAGTAATCTAGATACAGCCCTAAATAGGAAGCTCAACATTATTCAAATCGCTAATGATACTGAAGATTTAAAAGTGCCTCATGGTAATCGATTCGAAAACCTGCGAGGTAACCTTAACGGTTGGTGTTCGATTAGGGTGAATAAACAATATCGTTTGATTTTTCAATGGCATAAAGGGCTGGCTAGTGAGATATATCTGGATGCTCATGTATATAGGTAGAGATAAACTATGGCGGATTTATTAAAAATTCCAGCACACAAACCTACGGGTGTTGGGGTTATGCTGAAAGAGGAATTTCTGGAGCCTTTGAACGTTAGCCAAGGTGAACTAGCGAAAGCTATGGGCGTAGGTAGAAAGACTGTGAATGAGCTTTGTGGTGGGCGTAGGGGCGTTACTGCAGAAACAGCTTTCCTATTGGCTAAGGTTCTAGGGACTACGCCAGAATTTTGGCTCAATCTCCAGTTATTGAACGATATGTGGCTGGCTGAACATAATGAGCTATTGGCTGATAAACTGAAGTTAGCTCGGCCTTTAGTAGCTGCCTAGTTAGAGGTATTCCCGATCAACTTCCTTGCCCACGCTCATCTTGCTTACCTTAGTAATACATCCATTACAGGAAATTTGTTGGGTGACTTTGTTAAGGGTTCGGATTTGTCTCATTTACCCATCAACTGGCAGCAAGGTATCCGTTTGCATCGTGCCATAGATACCTACACAGACAACCATGATTTAGTGCAGGGGCTGAAGATCGAGTTGGGAGATATGCGCCGTTATGGCGGTATTGTGTTAGATATTGTGTTTGATCACATATTAGCTAAAAATTTTGCTTACTTGCCTGTATCAGACACAAACGAGGCACTTGAATTGCCTGGTTTTTCCGCTCTAGTGTACGCAGACTTTAAGCATCAAAGTCATCTGCAACCAGATAATTTTAGGCTAGTGAGCCAGCGTATGGCCGCCATGGACTGGTTAACTAGTTATCAACATGAAGACGTTTTAGGGAGGGTGTTGCAGCGCACCTCCCTGCGTATTAGCAGTAAGCCCCAGCTGCATAAAATACTACCTTGGTATCAACAGCGCCGGGACCATGTGGATGCTGTTTGCCTAGACTTCTATGCACAGCTGGTTGTTTATACCTGCAATCACCGCCTAGTAGGCAGCAATTACGGATAGCTCAACCAATATGTCTGGTCGAGCCATGCGGGCTTCAACGCAGGCACGGGCTGGTTTGTTGTAGCCTTTTACCCACGCGTCGTAAGTGGCATTCATGGTGGCAAAGTCTTTCATGTCCCGTACATAGATGGTGATAGAAAGGATTTTGTTGCGATTACTACCGGCATTGGCCAACAATTGTTCTACCTTGTCTAGGCAGCGCTGGGTTTGCTCCGTTATGTCCCACCCTGCATCACTGGCGGTTTGGCCGCACAGGTAAACGGTGTTGTTATGCTTAACGAGTTTGCTCATGCGATCGTTGGATTCAATAAATTCTATGTTCATAATAGGTCTCTCTGGTTATAGATGATTAGGGGATGTCTTGGCGAGGTGCGCAGCGCCGAGGCAAGCTGGTGGAGGTTGCTTCGCTGTGCTCGCAATGACGTGAAAAGGTAGCTCTGAAATAACGAAAAAGGGGCCGCTGGCAATGACGTTTATACATGTCATCTGGGTCATAAAATTTTACGTTCAAAGCGATCGGCGCGAAATGGATTGAGGTCATACTCACTGTTGCCAGTGATAATCAGCTCAGCCATAACCCGCCCGACGCCAGGGGCCAGTTGAAAGCCATGGGCGGAGAACCCAAAGGCATGATAGGCATTGTTAGCACTGGGGCTACTACCGATAACGGGTAAATTATCTGGTAAATAGGCTTCTAGTCCGGCCCACATGCGATTGATGGTAGCCGCTTGCATGATAGGAAAGAACTCAATAGCATTTTGCGCACCCGTCGACATCTTGGCGTAATCCAAGGTGCTGCGTTTGGCAGTACGGTATGCAAAGCCTTGGGCTCCACCACCAATCAAAACAGTACCATTTTCAAACTGCTTAAATGACAAAACTCTGCTCACCGCGCCCACCACAGGAAAGGCAAAGTGGGGCATGCGGTTGGTAATCATTAGCATAGGGGCACTGCAGGTAAGGGGTACATTGTCGCCTATTTGGCTGGCAATCTTGTCAGCCCAGGCGCCAGCGCAATTGACTAGTCGTTGAGCTTCGAAGGTGGTCTTGTTGGTTTCTACGCGCCAACAATTTCCTAGCTGTCGTATACGTTGGACTTCCACCGGACTAATAAACTGCGCACCATGACGCTCGGCGGCCCGGCGAAAGGCTGCGGTAGTTTGGCAGGGAATGGCATAGCCATCTCCCTCGCATACCACCCCACCAACACAATGATGGGCTACGTGAGGTAAACGTTGACGTAGTTCTTGTTGGTCGATGATTTGTTCATGGGTATGACCTATGTTATTGAGTAGTTGTTGGCGCTTAGCGAGGCTGTGTAGATCTTCTTCATCGGCGGCGATATTAATCAGCGACCGACAACGAAACCCCGTGCCAGCGTCCAGTTCCTCATCTAGTTGTTGCCACAACTGACTGGCCAGTTTACTGATAGCTACTTCTGCTGGATCTCGGCCTAGTAGCCTTACACCACCTGCGTTAACACCAGATGCATGACGGCCTACCCAGTCACGTTCTAGTACCACCACAGCAACTCCAGCGCGCGCTAGGTTGTAAGCGATGGCACTACCGTGAATGCCGCCACCAATAATGATGACATCTCTATTCATGTCCCTTGGTATCCAATATGGCGGGTTGCTGGAATTGGCTCAGCTCTAGCAGAGTTAGAGGGCGAGTGGGTGAGCGCAGGCGGTAATATCCCACTTCATTTACCGACGTTTGGCGCCAATTGGCTAGAATTTCGCTCACCGTATGACCACATTGGCGTCCCTGACAGGGCCCCATACCACAGCGAGTGGCGGCCTTTAGTTCCTGCGGACCAATGGCTCCTTCGTCAAAGCCTTGGCGTAGGTCTTGAAGACTAAGTTCTTCGCAGCGGCATACTATGGTTGTGGGGTCTTGAGGAATACGTAAAGCTGGTGTTGGTTGGTAAAGCCTATCGATAAATTTGCGGAATTGATTAAGTTTATGTAGCTGCTTAAAGTGAATTTTAGTGGCATCATCTCTATCTTCAATAGTCGCTTTGCCGAGTCGGTAGATAAGGTTCCAAGCAGCGATCTTGGCCATTATTTGGGAACCATTTGCACCTACAATAGCTGAGGCATCACCCGCTACAGAAATGTTGTCGATAGAGCTTTGTCCCCATTTATCGTGTACTGGTTGCCAGCTTAGCTGGGCTTGGTTCCACGCATGCTCTAAGCCAGCCGCACGAGTGAGGTTTAAGTTGGGTATGACACCTTGATGTAGAAATATATGTTCGCTGGTTAAACTGTGTGTTGTGTCACCATGGGTGCCAGCAGTAGTAAAGCTGATCAGATTAGCGGCAACATCATCAGTATTAGCTTGAATCTTTAAGTCCTTAGCAAAGCGATAGGTTGGCACCTTGGCATGTTTGATTTGTCGCAGTAGCTGCATGCCTGTTTTTAGTGTTGCTATGTCAGATAAAGCGTGGCCTAGGTGTTTGCTAGCAGCGGCGTAGTTGCTGGCTGGGGTGGTATCAATAACGGCTTTTATAGGTACGCCAAAACGCAAATACTGGTTGACGATAAGGTATAAAAGTGGCCCGCTACCGACAAATATGCCATCTTCCGCCACCATGGCATCGGACTTGAGCATGGCTTGCGCACTGCCTGCTGACATAACGCCAGGTAGATGCCAACCCGGTATAGGGAAGGGCCGCTCCATGGCACCTACGGTGACTAATACTTCGCGCGCATAAATGCGTTGGCTGGTTTGGTCTATGGAAAATAGGATTTCGCCAGTGTCTCCTAGATGCCAGACCTTGGTGTTGTATAAGCATTGCGCGGGACTGTTTTGAAAGGCATCGGCTAAGGCCTTGCCTTGTAAATACTCCTCTCCTAACCGTTCTGGGCTGGCCATAACTGGCTGTTGTACATTGCGATAAATTTGCCCGCCGGGTGCTGACTTTTCATCTAACACCAATACCGAAACGTCCCTGCTGCTGGCGGTAATAGCGGCGCTCATTCCGGCAGGGCCGGCACCGATGATTACCAAGTCATAGCATTGGTCAGCGTAATTTGACGGACAATGTGATGTATTAGTAGTCACGATCTTGATCCAGTAGGGCGATGCTAGTTTGGGTAATGGTTTGTGTGTCAATGCGCATGCCCGGTGCTACTTGCATCATACAAGCTTGTTGGTTCGGTAGGCCATTGATAGTGACCAAGCACTCAAAGCAAACGCCTATTGCGCAATAGGCAGAACGTGCTTCACCCGTCACTGGCGATAGCCTAGTAGTGGCC
The DNA here is from genome assembly GCA_003521845.1 of Oceanospirillaceae bacterium. GTDB lineage: Bacteria > Pseudomonadota > Gammaproteobacteria > Pseudomonadales > Balneatricaceae > Njordibacter. The sequence goes on from DPHB01000060.1 coordinate 9,879, forward strand.
TGTTGTGCATGGGCCATCGCTGCCCATGCACTGCAGGTATCAGGTACGTTACGCGCTTCGCCATTGATCCATACTTGGGTCGTAGCGGCAGTTGATTGGGGTATAAACTTAAACATGGTTGCTGTTGGTTGGCCTATTTTTGTTGTCTGGCAAAGCAAGAGGAAGTAGATATTGGCAAGCTCACCCTATAAAGTCAAAACGGAAAAATTGATTAATATATAAAAAAAATCTATGATCTATCTTGTCTATCCATTTCCTTTACAGGCTAACAAGGGCTTATGAATTTTAGCATCCGGCAATTACAGGCTTTTCGAGAGGTGATGAGAACTGGCTCTATTTCTGAGGCAGCACGGGCGTTAAATCGCACACAACCGGCTGTTAGTTCACTGATT
>DPHB01000063.1:0-2631 GCA_003521845.1 Oceanospirillaceae bacterium
AGTGAACTAGTGGCGATTCAGTATGATGCTGGGCGAGATGTCAGGGGCTGGTTTAACCTTGCCTGTGATGATGCCGCTGGCCGGTGGTGACTGGTCTTTGGCTTTGTTGTTATGGTCTATCCCCGTGATGTTGATTGCTGCCCTAGTGGCCTTCATGCCCATAGCTAATGAGGTGGAGGAAACTACCCAAGCAACTTCTCAAACCTGTCAATTGGCCCCTCCGTCAACATTACCCAGATGGAATGATATGCATGTTTGGCAATACGGTTTGTTGTTGGCTAGCTCAGTGGTCGCCTTTTATGTCATCAATGCCTATTGTGCTAGCGTGCTAACTAGCCGAGGCGAAGAATATGCTCTAGAAGAACTGATATTTGCCTTTAATGCCATGCCTTTGTTAGCGTCTTTTGTGCTCTTGGCTGCGCCTAATTGGGTAGGTTTACGGACCCCCTTAGCGATAGCTGCTGTATTTGCTGTCTTGGGTTTGGTGGGCTTTATTTTTGCCGCGGGTTGGCTATCTTGGGCTAGTGCTTTGGTCTGTGGTTTCGCCGCCACCATCGAATTGATTTTGCTGGTGAGTTTGCCACCGTCTATAGCCTCCGGAATTGCGGTCACTCGGCTCAGTGCGGGCATGTCCTTACTTGGTTTTTCCTTGGCATTTATTTGTACTTTGGTGGGTGGCTATCTGGCCGATTGGTTTGCCTGGACTGAGTTGGCGTTGCTGCCGGCTCTGGTGTTTATGCTAGCGGCGTTGTTCATGTTGGGTCGCAAGGCGAGCTACCCAGAATACCAGTAAGCCAGTAAGCCAGTAAGGGTGTCACGTCATGACGTAAGTGTCATCTTGTGAATGACTCACGATATGTCTACTCTAGGCGCAAAATAGGAAAGTATAGGAGAGTAGATAGTGTATGACCAATTGGCATTGATACATTTGGCACTAATAGCACCGGCACCTTTGTTAGGTGCCTATCTGCTAGTGCGCAAAAAAGGCACACCTAGGCATCGTCAGTTGGGCAAGTTTTATATGCTCATAATGTGCTTGTCAGCTGTTATATCACTATTTATGCCAGCCCAGATCGGGCCGCAATTCGTTTGGCACTGGGGCTGGATTCATGTGTTAAGCTTTTGGACCTTGATCTGCGTCTACTTAGCGCTTAGGTCCGTGCGAGCCGGTAATATACTTGCGCACAAGCTGTTTATGGTGGGTTTGTATATCGGTATGATGATTGCCTTTGCATTTACTTTTGCACAGGGACGTTTGCTGGGCCAGCTAATCAACTAGTGGCTTGGCGTCATGGTGCATATATGACCATGTCGATTGAGGCCAACTAGGCAAGCCATAAAAGTATCCTGGCAAGATGCTTCAACTAGCCAGTGATGTTTCGCATTGATTGATTGAATCCCATCAGTGAGCCACCTATAATGGCGGCTGACTAATCGCATATTTGGATACTGGCTGCATGGCATATCAGGTACTGGCGCGTAAACTACGCCCCCAAAACTTTCACTCCCTGGTGGGGCAGGAGCACGTACTACGTGCTCTGGTACATGCCTTAGACGAACAGCGCCTACATCATGCTTATTTATTCTCTGGTACGCGAGGAGTAGGTAAAACCACTATCGCACGTATCTTGGCACGGTGTTTAAACTGTGAGCAAGGCATAAGCTCCACGCCTTGTGGTGTCTGTTCCAGTTGTGTGGAAATTAGCGAAGGCCGTTTTGTCGACCTTATCGAAGTGGATGCGGCGTCTCGCACTAAGGTAGAAGATACCCGCGAACTGCTAGAAAACGTTCAATATGCACCAACCCGCGGCCGCTTCAAGGTTTACCTGATAGACGAAGTGCACATGCTTTCCACCAGTAGTTTTAACGCCTTGTTAAAAACCCTGGAAGAACCACCGCCACATGTTAAGTTCTTACTGGCTACCACCGATCCACATAAATTACCGGTAACGGTCTTGTCCCGTTGCTTGCAGTTTAATCTAAAAAACATGCCAGCCGAGCAGATAGCCACCTATTTGCAAAAGGTGCTAGGTGAAGAACAAATAAACTTTGACGAACCCTCCGTTTGGCAAATTGGTCGAGCCGCCAAAGGCAGTATGCGAGATGCCCTAAGTTTGACTGACCAAGCTATCGCTTTTTGTGGCGGTCAACTAAATGAAACTGCCGTTAACCAGATGTTGGGTAGCATCGACCAAAGCCGTGTGGTGGCGCTAGTACAGGCTTTGCAGCAAGGTGATGCTAGTGCCATTTTGCAACAAGTTGCAGAATTGGCAGAGCAGGGGCAAAACTTTGTTGTTGCCCTAGAAGACTTGTTGTCTATGTTGCATCAAATTGCCGTGTGTCAGGTGGTGCCAAATGCGCCTGTGGCCGTGCAATTTGATCACCAAGTGATGCAAGACTTGGCGCAAGCAATGCCTGCGGCCGATATACAACTGTTTTACCAAATGGGCAGCGTGGCGCACAAGGATTTGGCATTGGCCCCTGATATTCGCAATGGCTTTGAAATGGCCTTGTTGCGTATGTTGGCATTCCGTCCACAAATTGATCCTCAGCAAATACGCCAAGTAGCAATGCCTCAGATTGCACTACCTCAGGCCAGCTCGTCAGCGCCAGAAGCAACGCCAGAAGCAA
>DPHB01000063.1:2806-7905 GCA_003521845.1 Oceanospirillaceae bacterium
CAACGCCAGAAGCAACGCCAGAAGTGGTTGTTGCAGCCGTGGCCCCAGAAGTAGTCGCCGTTGCACCCGAGCAGCTAGGGCCAGTCTGCGAGGTCCCTCCGGCAGAAACACCACCGGAACCGCAAGTAGAGACAGCATCTGAAGTACCGACCGACACAACACTAGCGAATGCTTCTGCCGGCCAGACTAGCCATCAACAAGTTGTTGGTCACGTTAATGTTGATGCAGAAAATTTGCCAATCATGGCGGACGTACCACCATGGGAAGAAACCCCTGCCGGTTGGCAAGGTCAGACCAGTGCGCCTGTTGCTGAACAACCAGTAGTGCGCCAGACTGCATCAGTATCACAGCCAGTTGCAGAGGCTATGGCAGAGCCTAGCAAACCGCAAGAGCCTGCACCGGCGCCAGTAATTAGCCAGCCAAAAGCACAATGGACCTTGGCTGACCTAGACCAAAGCAACTGGGCTAATATTTTCCGCGATCTAGATATTGACGGCTTAACTCGTTCAATTGCCGCCAACATGGTGTTTGCTAGGCGTGTCGGTACACAACTGACGTTTACCTTGGAGCAAGGGCAGACCAGTATGCTCAATGCCGCTCATCAGGGACGTATTCGCCAAAGTTTGGAAGCCATGTTTGCCTGTGATCTACAGTTAGCAATTGATATTGGTAACACAGAAACAGAAACGCCATTTGCCCGTCGTGAACGCCGTTTAGGGCAACATCAGCAAGCTGCCGTTGAATCATTGCAGGCAGACCCCTATGTAGATAAGTTGGCACAAGTGTTTAATGGTCAACTGGATCTGAGTACCGTAGAGCCTGTACAAAGCTTTGAAGAATAAGCGGTACCCTTTAATTATTGTCTAGAGTGACAATTAACAAGCAATTATAGAAGTAGAGAAAGACTATGTTGAAAGGCGGAATGGGCAACTTGATGAAGCAAGCCCAGCAGATGCAAGAACAAATGCAGCAAGCGCAAGAGAAGCTAGCCGAAACCGAAACCACCGGTAGTGCCGGTGCAGGCCTAGTAGAAATTGTCATGAACGGTCGTCACGATGTGAAACGCGTCAACATTGATGATAGCTTGATGAGTGAAGACAAGGAAATGTTGGAAGACCTACTTGCCGCAGCGGTTAATGACGCCGTACGTAAGATTGAGTCGGCACAGCAAGCAAGTATGTCTGACATGACCGCCGGCATGGGTATCCCGCCTGGCTTTAAAATGCCATTTTAAGGTTTATCAACCACTATTATGACCTTTAGCCCGCTTATAGAAGAATTAATCGAGGCCTTGCGCTGCTTGCCTGGTGTCGGTCGTAAATCTGCCCAGCGTATGGCGTTGCATATCTTGGAACGCGATCGTCAAGGTGGCAGTACCTTGTCAACTGCCTTACAGGCCTCACTCGATAAAGTCGGGCGCTGCCAATCCTGTCGCAACCATAGCGAAACAGACATTTGCACCACCTGTGCTAGCCCGCGCCGCGATAAGCATAAGCTATGCATCGTGGAAACGCCGGCTGACGTACTCGCCATCGATTCGTCTACTGGCTATGACGGCCTTTACTATGTACTTATGGGACACTTGTCTCCATTAGACGGCATAGGTCCTGATGCCTTGGGGCTCCCAGCTTTGTTTGCGCGCTTGCAAGAAGAGCCTATCGCCTATCCTGTGCAGGAAATTATCATTGCTACCAACCCCACTGTGGAGGGCGAGGCAACGGCGCATTTTATCAACCAACACATTCAAGCCTTGTCAACGCAGCAACCCATTAACGTTTCACGTATCGCGCACGGCGTACCAATTGGTGGTGAGTTAGAATACGTTGATGGTGGCACCTTAGCCCATGCTTTTGCAGGTCGAAAAGCATGGTAATGGCAACTACGGCAACCCAAAGTATGGCAACAGAAAGCAATTATCATTATGTCCAAACAGCCGCTGAGCTGTTAAAGGCCTGCGAATACCTTCATACCAGTTCCCAAGTGGCGTTAGATACCGAATTTATGCGGGTGGATACTTTTTACCCACAAGTGGGGCTAGTACAGTTGTCCGATGGGCAGCGTACTTATCTTATTGACCCTCTCACTATTGATGATTGGCAGCCACTACAAAGCTTGTTGTTAAGCCCCCAGGTGGACAAGGTGTTGCATGCCAGTAGCGAAGACTTGGAGCTTATCCGGCATTGGTTGGGCCTCACACCTAGCCCTATTATCGATACGCAAATTGCCGCCGCTTATGTTGGCCATGGCCTATCTATGGGTTTGCAAAACATGGTGAAAACCCTGTTGCATGTAGAACTAGAAAAAGGCGAGACACGGTCTAATTGGTTGCAACGCCCATTGACCGCTTCTCAGTGTCACTATGCAGCGTTAGATGTGTCCTTGTTGTTGCAATGCTACAGCAAGTTAAAAGCCGCCCTTGAAGCACAAGGTAAATGGGATTGGTTTGCCGCTGATATGTTGGCATTGGCTACCCCTAAACCAGAAATTGAGCCCCAGGTAAGTTATCAAAATGTTAAAAATGCCTGGCGTTTGCAAGGTGTTGAGCTGGTGCGTTTGCAGGCGCTAGCGGCGTGGCGAGAAGAGCAGGCTAGAAACTTAGACAAACCACGGACCTTTATAGTTAAAGACCCTAGCCTAGTGGAAATTGCCCAAACCAACCCGACCCATACCCAAGCTTTAGCCGGCATTCAAGATTTGCGCCCGAGTAGCTTGCGACGTTATGGCAAGGGCGTCTTGCAGCAGCTGTCATGGGCGAATAAAGCCGCTGAAAGTGAGCAGCTAGTCTTCCCTGCAGCTTTGCCAGCCCCACTTAGTAAATCTGAGCAAAAACGTTACAAGCAGTTACAGCAATGTGCCAACGCCATTGCCGACGAGCAAGATCTGTTGCCGCAATTGTTGGTACGTAAGAAAGAATTATTGGCGTTATTTGAACGTCACCGTAAAGCCCAAGCATTTATGCTACCCGAGGCTTGGTTAGGTTGGCGTGCAGAGTTGCTGCGCCAGCCTATGAACGACCTATTTAATCAGTTATAGAGGCGGCCATGAGCCAAGATAAAATGATTTGCTCCATCTACCGGAGCCCCAAAAAAGACGAAATGTATTTGTATGTAGCCAAGGCCAAGGGCCTAGTTGATGTGCCTGAAGCGCTGCTAAAAATGTTTGGCCAGCCACAACATCGTATGGATATGCTACTTACCGAAGAGAAGCAACTGGCACGTGCCAACGCCGCTGACATTCTGGCCGACATTGACGACAAAGGTTATTACCTACAAATGCCACCAGTTCGTGATGAATACCTGCTGGACCTGTACAAAGCACCGGTCAACCCGACCTACTAATGATGCATAAATTTTGGTTAGATACCCCCATTGCTGACATGACGGAACAACAATGGGAGGCTTTGTGCGATGGTTGTGGCAAATGTTGCTTACAAAAGATCATTGATGATGAAGCACCACTGATGTATCACACACGTGTGGCTTGTGAGTATTTGGATTTAAAAACCTGCCAATGTCAGGTTTATGATCAGCGGCAACTAAAGGTACCCGATTGCACCAAGGTGTCACCAGATAACGTCGATGACTTTCACTGGTTGCCAGAAACCTGTGGCTATCGTTTAGTGGCAGCAGGCCATGATTTGCCAGACTGGCACCCACTACAAACTGGTGATGTAAAGAGCCCAATCAAAGCCGGTATGACGGTAAAAAAATGGGCCGTAAGTGAACGCAAGGTAGCGCCTGATAATTGGGGTGAGTACATTATTGAAATCCAGCAATTGGATGAAGACCAATAGGGTGTCCCAGCTACACTAGAGTCGGTATTTTTTATGGGTGTTATTGTGGTTAATTTTTGCTATGGTTAGGAGACACAAATAATAACAACATAGATAGCTAATGACTTCATCGTTGCTATCAACTGGACTTCACTGGACATCGAAACCATGACCACGTTCACTCGGCCTTTGGCCCTGTTTATTCTCTTTTTGCTGCAGTTTAGTCTTATTGTATCGTCTGCCAATGCTCAATCTTCTAATGGGGCACTCCATCTAGATAATCAAATAGATATTCGAATATTGGTAGATGTATCGGGCAGCATGAAAAAAACCGACCCGCTTAATTTACGTGTTCCGGCTTTACAGGTGCTTACCCAGTTGCTGCCAGAAAATGCGCAGGCCGGGGTGTGGGCGTTTGCCGATGAAGCTAGCCTAGTTGTACCCCACGGCGCTATCGATTCACAGTGGCGTGCACGAGCCCTAGCGGCCGCACAAAACATTCGTTCCAACGGTCAGTACACGGACATAGGCGGTGCCCTGCAAACGGCGGCTTTTGGCGAACAGGCACGTACCAGTCAACGCAACCTGCACGTTATCTTATTGACTGATGGTATGGTGGATGTTGCTAAAAACGAAGTGGTGAACATTCGCGCCCGAAACGAGTTGTTGCAGCATATTACCCAACAATATGTAGATGCCGGTGCCCTAGTTCACGCCATTGGCCTATCCCATGCGGTGGATGAAAAGACGCTTAATGATATAGCACGCCGTACTGATGGCTTGTTTGCTGTGGCCGAAAATGCCGATCAATTATTGGATATTTTTTTGCGAGCCTTGGATAACAGCGTACTGACGCAACAGGCACCTGTGTCCACCGATCGACAAACTTTTGTCGTTAACGACGATACCGAAAGTATAACCGTGGTAGTAGAAAAGAACGGTGATCAAGCCGTGGCTTTGCAAAGCCCGGATGGTGAGGTCATCAGCGCTAATGAAACCAGCAAGCAGGTTGCGTGGCAGGAATCCAGTACTCATGATGTGGTCACTGTGCAGCAGCCAGAACAAGGTACTTGGACCGTCGCTTCAAACGAGGCCGCCGTGACCCGGGTCAACGTACAAGGTAAATTGCAGATGGACCTGCGTTTGCCGAGTAACAATATTTACCTTGGCCAATCGACACCATTGCAAATTGCCCTGGCTGATGCCAGTGGCGCCATTACTGACCCAGAATTATTGTCCCGCTTTGCTTTGCAGCTGAGCCTAGAAAATGACCAGCAACAAGTGCTATGGCAGCACCAGCAAGGTATGTCATCTAGTATGGTAAATA
>DPHB01000063.1:8056-28519 GCA_003521845.1 Oceanospirillaceae bacterium
GGTAAATATTGATATGCCAGCGCAGCAGGCTCTTGGCTTGTATCGATTGCGCGCTAGTCTTCGTTTTGACGATAAGATACAAGAAGTAGAGCGTAGTTTGCGCGTGCACCCACCTATTGACTATGTGGTAAGCCAGCAGCAAGTTGCTAATACTTTGCACTATAAGGTGGCAGTAACGCCTTTGTTTAAACAATTGGACCTAGACGCAAGCCATATCACACTTACTGGCCAGCGCATGGATAGAACGGCTTGGCAAAAGTCGATATCCCTAGACGTGGACAAATGGCAGGGTAGTTGGCATGAAACGCAAGCACTGCAAGCACTATCTTTGCTGCTTGATGGTGTTACCCTGGCTGGTGACCCAGTGGTTTACCAGGTGGAAACGGTGCAGGTGAGCGTATTGACGCCTAAGCAGGTTGCGCAACAGCAACAGGCTGCATCCGTTGCTGTAGAAGACTTGCCAGCGGCCACTGTGATTGAAGTAGAAGAAACGGCACCTGTAGAAGAAAGTGGCGCAGGCAGCAATAGCCTAGCGGTCAGTCAAGAAGAAGCGACTGATGATATGCAAGCTTTGATGCAGGAGTCAGACGAGTCAACACCAGAATCGACGCCAGAACCAACACCAGCACCGGAGGTACAGCAGCCGCAAGTTACTATAGAGGCGGAACCTGCAGTAGAAGAAGTAGATAACCGCATCGCCTTATTTGGCATTCTATTGTTTATTTTCTTGGCCATTTTGATTTGGGTGAGATTGAAAAGTAGATCTCAGGCTGAAGAAAATCAACAAAACTGAGATTAACGCCTACACTTAATGCATGACTAATAACAAGGGGGCACAGTAGTCCCCTTTTTTATGGGCGGTGTATTTTGCGTGAACCCTTGCTGATAACGCTGACAAGTGTGCGTTTTTTTCGTCAAATAACGCTCAGTCAAAGATGGCAAAAACGTATTCGTATGGGTTTGTTTTTACTATTGGTTAATGTCATTTTGGCCAATGTTTTACTGGTGTATAACTGGAATCAGCGTCAACAAGTTAGTCACCAAAATAGCCTACTAGAAGTCCATAAAAAGCAATTGCAGGGGCAGCTACATGCGCTTACAGATAGTGTCAAAGCATTAGAGTTGCCGTTAGGTACCCACCGGCAAATAACCCCCTTTAAACCTCAGGAACTGGGGCCAGTAGCAGCCGCTAGTCTGGTAGATTTGCAGCATACCAATCAACAGTACGAGTTAACTGTACTGACCTTAGAAAGCCGTATCCAAGGGTTGCTTAACCAGCAAACTCTACTGAACCGTGAAGTTGAAGACCTGCACAATCAACGCCTAGCCATTCAACCTAGCATAGAACGCTTGCATGACTTGCTGGGTATTTCTAAAACGAGTGACGACAATATCCCACCGCTAGTCGCACTTGCTGATCAACGCAGTATGGTGATGTTTCAACTACCATCTGGTTGGCCTGTGCAAAAGTCGCAACGTATGACGTCGGCTTATGGCTACCGTATGCACCCCATTGAAAAGGTACGCAAATTACATAGAGGTGTGGATCTAGCCTGCCGCACGGGGCATGAAATATACACGACAGCACCCGGCGTAGTGACACAAAGCCACTATACTAAAGGCTTTGGTCATTTGATTAGTGTGACGCACAATTATGGTTTTCGCAGCCGCTATGCTCACCTTAGCAAACGTGATGTGAAGGTGGGTGATTGGGTCGGTAAGCATCAACGAATTGGCTACTGTGGCAAGTCTGGCTTGGCCGATGGCCCCCATTTGCATTACGAAATACGTTATTTGGGGGTAGCTATCGATCCGCAACCATTTTTGCAATGGCAGTTGTCAGAATTCGAACATTTTTTAAGCAAAACAGGAAAAAAAATACCATGGCAATCTTTAATAAAACAGATGTTCAGAAAACCGCTAGCCCGCGTAGCGGAGCAGCAGATAATGTCACAATAATAGCACCAGGTAATCACCTAGCTGGGCAGTTTACTATTGCTGGTTTGCTGCATGTAAATGGCCAAATCGAGGGTGAAGTGGTTTCTTCAGCTCGCATCGATGTAGGCGCTAGTGGCGAAATTATTGGTGTGGTGCGGGCTGATTCATTGCATGTAGCGGGCTTGGTGAAAGCCGATGTTTGGTGCCAAAACTTGGTTGTCTTAGCTGGCGGAGAGGTGCATGGTTTACTGCAATGCGATGAGTTAGTGGTAGAGCCTAGTGGCCAGTTCTTTGGTGAACGCAAAGCCTATGCAGCACAGCAAGAATTGGCAGTTGAGCTGGCTGAAATCACGCATTCCCCACGTGATGAGTCGCAAGAATAGGGTATACTAGCCGCTTTGGCCTGTGTGGGCATTTTGTTAGCGAGATTGACTGATGTGTGAATTAATGGGTATGAGCGCCAATGTACCTACCGATATTTGTTTTAGCTTTACGGGTCTCATGCAACGTGGTGGTGGTGTTGGCCCCCATGTAGATGGTTGGGGCATTACTTTTTACGAAGGTAAGGGCGCGCGATCGTTTCACGATCCGCAGCCCAGTATTGATTCGCAAGTGGCGCAATTGGTGCAAAAACATGCTATGAAATCCAACGTGGTTATTAGCCATATACGCCAGGCTAACATGGGGCAGGTATGCCTAGAGAACACCCATCCTTTTCAGCGAGAAATGTGGGGCCGGCATTGGACCTTTGCACACAATGGTCAAATTAAAGGTTTCGAAAACTTACCCTTGCAGCATTATTTGCCTGTCGGCAACACCGACAGCGAACATCTTTTTTGTTGGCTCTTAGGGGAATTGCGTAATGCCTTCCCTAAGCCTAGCTCGGACCCTTGGCCTGTGCGGCTGCATTTGCAACAACTCATGGATTCCTTGCACCACAGTGGTGTTGCCAACATGCTACTATCAGATGGGCAGTATTTGTACTGCTATTGCTCTACTAAACTGAGTTGGATTACGCGCCGTGCTCCGTTTGGGGAAGCCTGCTTAAAAGACGCCGAGATGCAAGTGGATTTTGGTACCCAAACCACACCCAACGACATTGTCACAGTGGTTGCTACAGACCCGTTAACAGACAATGAGCAATGGCAGGTCATGCGTCCAGGTAGCATGCTGGTATTGTGTGACGGCAAAGTCATTTAGTGGCTTATTAAAACACTTGTTTAAATATATTTTGTCTTTATGCAATGGATGTGTAAAATATTGCTTCAGTAGTGCTTTAAATTACAATAAGTAAATAATTAAAAAAATAGGAACCTGTGCCATGACCGTTAACACAATCGATATGGGATCATACCAGTCTGTTGCCGATGTATTTTTAGAAGCCTGTGGTCGCCATGGTGACAAGCCTGCTTTTACTTGTATGGGGCAAACCTTTAGCTTCCGTGAAATGGACAAGTTGAGTGAACAGTTTGCGTCTTATATTCAAAACCACACTGATTTGCAGCCTGGTGATCGTATCGCCATCCAGTTACCTAACGTATTGCAATTCCCTATTGCTGTGTTTGGTGCCATGCGTGCTGGCTTGGTGATTGTTAATACCAACCCTTTATATACAGCCCGTGAAATGGAGCATCAATTTAACGATTCTGGTGCCAAGGCCTTGCTGATCTTAGCCAATATGGCACATTTGGCAGAAACCGTGGTACCCAAAACGCAAATCAAAACGGTACTAGTTACAGAACTGGCCGATATGCATCCCTTTGCCAAACGACTGTTGATCAACACCGTAGTAAAGAAAGTAAAGAAGCTAGTCCCTGCTTATAATTTGCCGCAAGCCACCAGTTTCCGCAAAGCCTTGTCTTTGGGGAGCGCTAAACCAGCCCAGCCCGTTGCGGTAAAGTTGAGCGATGCGGCTGCACTACAATACACAGGTGGTACTACCGGTGTATCCAAGGGTGCTGAGCTATTGCACAGCAACCTGGTGGCCAACATGGTACAGGTACGTTCTAGTGTGGAAGAAGACTTGGATGGGGAAAGTGAGATTGTTATTTCGCCTTTACCTTTGTATCACATCTATGCCTTTACCCTAAGTTTGGTAATGAGTGATTGTGGTCACCATGTGGTGTTGATTCCTAATCCACGCGATATCCCGGGTTTTGTAAAAGAGCTGGGCAAGTACAAGTTCAACTCCTTTGCGGGTTTGAATACCTTGTTTGTTGGCCTATGTAACAACCCTGATTTTGCTAAGCTAGATTTTAGTGGCCTCAAGCAAACTCTGTCCGGTGGCATGGCTTTAACTCATGCTGCGGCAGACCGCTGGAAAGAAGTCACCGGCTGCGGTATTCGAGAAGGCTACGGTCTAACGGAAACCTCGCCAGTAGTTACCCTCAATCCATACGACGATATTCGTGTTGGTTACATCGGTAAACCGATTGTCGGCACCGAAGTGATGGTGATTGATGAAGCTGGCAATAAGCTAGCCAATGGTGAAGAAGGCGAGCTATGTGTACGTGGGCCACAAGTGATGGCTGGCTACTGGAATCGTGCTGAAGCTACGGCCGAAGTGATGCTCGATGACTGGTTTAAAACGGGTGACGTGGCGATTATCGCTGACGATGGTTTCGTGCGTTTAGTAGACCGTAAAAAAGACATGATTATTGTCTCGGGCTTTAACGTATATCCTAACGAAATTGATGACTTAGCCAGCCAGCATCCTGGTATTGTAGAATGTGCCGCCGTTGGTATTCCGCACGAGTCTTCCGGTGAAACTGTGAAGTTGTTTGTGGTGAAGTCTGACCCAGAACTAACGGAGCAGGACGTGATGGCTTATTGTCGTGATCATATGACCGCCTACAAGGTACCCAAAGCGGTTGAATTTCGCGATGAACTGCCTAAGACCAACGTGGGCAAGATTCTACGCCGCGCTCTGCGTGACTAACAGAGGCAATCTCTATCAAGTTGCTGCAATACTGCTAGAGGTTGCCACGTCGCTTCGCTTAGCATGCCCCGCGAGCATAGCGAGTGCTTTGGGTACCTCGCAATGACGATTGGTTTTTCTGTCATTGCGAGCGAAGCGAAGCAATCTCCATCACGCAAAGTGCAATTTTGCTAGAGGTTGCCACGTCGCTTCGCTTATGGGGCAGGCCCTCAGACCCCAAAGTGCCAGTCTATCTTTACAAATATCATAGCCATTGCTTTGCCATTGTCCCCCTAAATCCTTAAAATAGCGCCTCAATGCTAACTAGCCTATTTCTGTCCAAGTTGTTTCTGAGTCGTTATGTCTGTTGATCTTACCCAATGCCTTGCTAAAGATTTGCCCAGCTTGCAAAAGCTGGCTGCCAAAATAGCCCAGCGCGTTAAACAAAAGCAACCAAGCGAGCGCCTGCAAGCGCAATTGCAGGCACAGTGGCAGCGCTCTCATACTACTTGGCAGCAGCGTCAGCAAGCTATGCCCAACATTACCTACCCAGACCTACCGGTATCTGGCCAACGCGATAAGCTGGTAAAGCTAATACAAGACAATCAGGTAGTCGTCTTAGCAGGTGAAACAGGCTCTGGTAAAACCACCCAGCTACCTAAGCTATGTTTAGAGGCTGGGCAGGGTGTACGGGGCCTCATTGGCCACACACAACCTAGGCGTCTGGCGGCCCGTAGCGTAGCGCAACGTATTGCTGAAGAGCTGCAAGTGAGCTTGGGCCAACAAGTCGGTTATCAGGTGCGCTTTAATGAGCAGGTATCAAGTAATACGCTCGTTAAGCTGATGACCGACGGTATCTTGTTGGCCGAAACTCGGCAAGATCCAGATTTGCTGCGTTATGACACTATTATTGTGGATGAAGCCCACGAACGCAGTTTGAATATCGATTTTCTGTTGGGCTATCTAAAACAGCTATTGCAACGGCGCAAAGATTTAAAGCTAATTATTACCTCCGCTACGATTGATGTCGAGCGCTTTGCCAAACACTTCAATGATGCTCCCGTGGTGCAAGTGAGTGGCCGTACTTATCCTGTTGATCTTTGGTATCGGCCTTTGTTTCAAGGCAATGACGCCGACGGCAAGCAAGAAGACCGCAGCCTAGGCCGAGATCAGGCTGTATTGGACGGTGTTGAGCAAGCGCTAGTGGAAATCGAAAAGCATGAGCGCGGCAAGGGGCAGCCTGTTGGTGACGTGCTGATCTTCCTGCCGGGCGAACGTGACATTCGTGATCTAGCCCAGTTTTTGCGCAAGCTTGAGCGGCCCCAATGGCAAATTATGCCCTTGTATGGGCGTTTGAGTTTTGCCGAACAACAAAAGGTGTTCCAGCCTGGTGGCGCCGGGCGGCGCATCGTACTGGCCACCAACGTTGCCGAAACCTCCGTTACTGTACCGGGTATTCGATACGTGATTGATCCGGGCACGGCGCGTATGAGCCGCTATAGCTACCGCTCTAAGGTACAACGCCTGCCCATAGAGGCTATTTCGCAGGCGAGTGCCAACCAGCGTAAGGGGCGCTGTGGACGTGTCTCTGCGGGTATTTGTATACGCTTGTATGACGAAGAAGACTTTTTAAGTCGCCCGGAATTTACCGATGCCGAAATACTGCGTACTAACCTAGCCTCGGTGATCTTGCAGATGCAGGATCTCAAATTAGGTACGGTAACGGATTTCCCCTTTATCGATATGCCAGACAGCCGGTTTGTTAATGACGGCGTTAAGTTACTACAGGAATTGGGCGCCTTGGATGACCGGCGCCGCCTGACGCCTTTGGGCAAACAGTTGGCTCGCTTGCCCGTTGACCCTCGTATTGCGCGCATGGTGCTAGCAGGGGCGCAATGGGGAGCGTTACAAGAGGTGTTGGTCATTGCGGCGGCCTTGACCATTCAAGATCCTCGCGAACGCCCACCAGAACGCCAGCAAGCGGCTGACCAGAAACACCAGCAGTGGCGCGAAGACAACTCTGATTTCTTAAGTCTAGTTAACCTGTGGCAAGATCATGAAGTACATCGCCAGGATTTAAGCCAAAATCAATTGCGTAAGTGGTGTGCTAAAAACTTCCTCGCCTACATGCGCATGCGTGAATGGCGCGAAGTGCATCGGCAGATATTGCTCATGTGTCAGCATATGGGATTGAGTCTTAATCAGGAACCAGCAAGTTTTGAAGCTATACACCGGGCCTTGTTAACGGGCTTGCTAGGTAATATAGGCCATAAGGATGAAGATGGTTGTTTCTTAGGGCCACGTCAGCGTCGTTTTCATGTCTTCCCCGGTTCAGCTTTGTACAAAAAACCACCGGCCTGGCTAATGGCTTCAGAACTCGTAGAAACCTCACGCTTGTTTGCCCGTAGTGTCGCCAAGATCGACCCTTCATGGGTAGAAGATATTGCTGGTTCCTTGCTCAAGTACAACTACTCAGAACCCGCCTGGCATAAGCGCCAAGGTCAGGTAATGGCCATGGAGCAAGTAAGCCTTTACGGTTTGGTGTTGGCCAGTCAACGCAAGGTGCCCTATGGCAAAATTGATGCCGACGTAAGCCAGCAATTGTTGATTATGGAAGGTTTGGTGCAAGGTAAGCTGGTCACCAAAGGTGAGTTTTTGGCTCATAACCGCGATCTAGTAGACGAGGTGGAAGGGCTGGAAGCCAAAACGCGCCGCCGTGATATCTTGGTGGACGATCGTGTGGTGTTTGAGTTTTATGCCGACAAACTAGCCTCAGCCAATAGCCTGGTAACCAGTACAGCGGCTTTTGAACGGTGGCGCAAGTGGGCTGAAAAGCAAGAGCCCAAATTGCTGCATATGAGCAAGCAAGATTTGATGCGCGATCAGGCTGACACAGTTAGTGTTGCTGCGTTTCCTGATCGCTTACATTGGTTAGACATGAGTTGGCCGTTGAGCTATCAATTTGAACCCGGTAATGAGCAGGATGGTGTTACCTTGCGGGTGCCGGTCAATCAACTAAAGCGGGTGCCTATTAAGCGCTTAACTTGGCTGGTGCCAGGCTTGCTGCTAGACAAAATATCAGCTTTGATCCGAGGCTTACCAAAATCCCAGCGCAAAGCCTTTGTACCTGTGCCCAACTATGCACAAGCTGTATATGAAGCTGTGACGGCTGATAATATAGATTTGTTGGATGCTCTAGCCAAGCAATTGCAGCGTATGAGCGGGCGACCATTCGACACGCAGCTGTTGCAAGATATTGTCTTAGATGACCTGTATTACATGGGTATTCAAGTCGTGGCCGATGATGGCAAGCCCTTGGCCTACAGCCGTGATCTAGAAAGTTTACTAGTTAAATATGCCAGCAGCGCCGGGGAGACTCGACCTCAGGCACCGCATAAACTGATGCAAACGGGGCTGACGAGCTTTCCTTCACAAACACTGCCAGAGCAGGTGGTCATTTCTCAAGCCGGTGCTAAGATGCCCGTTTGGCCAGCCTTAAAGGACGACGGTAAAAGCGTGGCTGTGGTGTTTGCCGATAGTAGCGCCGAGGCTAAGGGAATCACTCGTGATGGCTTGTTACGGCTTTACCTTATCGCACTAAATGATCAGGTTAAGCACCTCGGCAAAACTCTACCAAGCATGCGCAAAGCAGAACTCTTGTTTGCCGCCATTGGTAAAGCACCTGACTTACGCGAGCAGGTGTTTGCTAAGGCTATTGAAAGTGTGTTTTTACAAGGTCAGTGGCCGACAAGTCCCGAAGCTTTCAAACACAGCCTTGCATCACGTGGCGACTTACCGGAAGCGGTGGAGCGCATTATTGGCTTGGTAATACAGATACTGGTTTCTCATCAATTAATCAGAAAACAGCTGAAAGGCCAGTTAAATTTGGCTTGGGCCAATGTTTACCAAGATGTTGGTGGCCAACTAGATAGTTTAGTAAGCCGTGACTTTGTCGCCCACACGCCTCTGGCGGTGATGTCGGACATGCCGCGTTATATGAAAGCTATTGAACATCGCCTAACTCGCTTTGCTCAGCAATTGCCTAAAGAAAATGCTTGGGTACAAGAGTTACGCGATTGGCAGCAGCGCTATGCACAGGCACAACAGCGCTGCTTGCCTTATTCGCCCGTGGCTGATGCTTTGCATGGTTTTTATTGGCAGTTGCAGGAATACCGTGTGTCGTTATTCGCCCAGCAGCTAGGCACTAAACACCCGGTGTCGAGTAAGCGTTTGCATAAGCAATGGCAGGACATTGAGAGCTTAGGCTGATTACTAGAGAGAGGGGCAGACTTAAGGTACCCAAAACATTCGCTTGGCTCATGGGGCAGTCCCTCTGACCCCGTTTTGCTCGTTCAGCGACATGGTTGGCAGGTTGGTCTGTAAGTATTCTTGCAAACGTAAACACGCAGGGTTGTCTGTGCTAGGGTCGGATTGAAAAATGATCTGAATATTCCCTAAGTCTGGGTAGCCAGGCAAACTAGAGTGCGCCGTTAACGACTCTGGTACCGTACTAGCTGCCATGGCACTCACCCCCAGGCCCGCTTGAATAGCGGCGGTAATACCAAGCAAACTGGAAGAACTATAAGCCACATGCCATTCCCGATTGGCTTGATTGAGCCTGCTGACAATACGTTGTCGGTAGCTACAACCTTGTGGGTATAAAATCAAATTAATGCCTAGCTCTGGGTCGGGGATATCATAGCCGTTGCTAACCCAAGCAATGGGCTCAACAAAGGTACTGGCTTGGCTTAGGTTGCTTGCGGCCCCCGTATCTAAATTTTGCGTGGAGGTGGCCAGCACAAGGTCGTAATGGCCTTGCTCAAAATCACGCAGTAGTTTTTCGCTTAACTCACAATTTACCTCTAAACTCACATCTGGATAGCTCGCTGTAAACTGACTTAGCAGGCTTGGTAAATAGGATACTTCAAAGTCGTTAGGGATGCCCAAGCGTACTTGGCCACTCACTTGCTGTTTGTGAATTCGGGTAAAAGCGGCATCATTTAAGGCCAGTATTTGGCGCGCAAAGCTGAGTAGTATTTCACCTTGTTCGGTTACTTGTAAATGCTTATCACGGTGCATGAGCGGCGCATCGACTAATTCTTCTAAGCGCTTAATTTGCAAGCTTATCGCCGGTTGGGTACGGCCTAGTATTAAGCCTGCTTGGGTAAAACCACCACGGTCAATGACCGTAACAAAGGTACGTAAAAGCTCGGTAGGTAAATTTTTCATAGTGGTTTAATGATACATGCCTTCATTGCCAGATACTAATACGCCATTGCGAAATTTCCTGCTCCGTCATTGCCTACCCAAAGCACTCGCTCCGCTCGCGGGGCAGGCTCAGCGCAGCAAAGCAACCTCTTTGAGGCTGCACTTCGCCTGATAAAGATTGCTTCGCTGCGCTCGCAATGACCATATGGCTGCGCTCGCAATGACAATATGGCTGCGCTTAATATAAATCAAATGCTGATTCAGGTCACTAAAAACGGTACACTGCATTGCTTGCTTTAAATGAGAATTTATCATGGCTTTTAATTACCGTAGTTTGCCTCCCCTCAATGCACTCGTGGCTTTTAATGCGGCGGCTGAGGAGCAAAGTTTTACCCGGGCGGCACAACGTCTTTTTGTTACCCAGGGAGCGATTAGTCGACAGGTGCGTTTGCTAGAAGAGCGCCTAGGTGTCACTTTGTTTATTCGTGACAATCGTCAGGTACGATTAACCGATGCCGGAGCCAGCTATTTTCAAGCAATTACCGTGGCCTTGTCACAGGTTGCCAGCGCGACAGAGCTTTTGCAGCAACCATTTGATGCCAACCAAATTACCGTGGCAACCACCCACGCAGTGGCTTCCTTGTGGTTGATGTCGCGTATTAGTCACTATTGCCAACTCGATGATCAGGTGGATGTGCGCCTGCTGGCTTCAGATAGTATTATGGATGTGCGCACCCAAGATTATGATTGCTGTGTTGGTTATAGTCTTAAGCAGCCAGACGGCGGCCGTGTAACCAAGTTATTTGATGAGCGCATATTTGTCGTTTGTAGCCCCGATTATTTGTCCCGGCACCAGGGTTTGAGTACCCAAGAATTGTTGGCAACTAGGCAGTTGGTTTTAGAAAATACCGACTCCAATTGGTTTAACTGGCCAGATTGGTTTGCCGGAGTTGATATAGATCTAATCACCCCGCAACATAAATTGACCTTTAGTCACTATACAATGTTGTTGCAGGCGGCTCAGCAAGGGCAGGGTATTGCCTTGGCTTGGGATTACCTGGTGAGTGATTATCTTGAGTCTGGTGTGCTTGTTAAAGCCGCTGATCTGGAGATGCAAACGGATGCCGGTTTTTACCTGGTTACTTCACCAGAGGGTGAACAAAAAGAAGCTGCGGGCCGTTTTTGTGATTGGTTGGTGTCGCAGGAGAACTAGTTCAGGTCGCATTCGCTTTGTATGATAAAAACTCATAGATAGTCTGATAAAATATCGATTGTTCCCGGTGCTTCTTTCGGGCACATTAGGCGCCAATATAAATGACGTGAATCAATTATTTGGAGCCTGACTATGAGTAGCTTTGAACGCATCCCTATGGCCGACCTGCAAGCCGCCACTTTACCTATTGAAGAAGCCCATGGCTTGCCCAATGGGGTTTATAATGATCCGGATTTTCTCATCGAAGAACGTGATCGTGTACTGGCAAAAACCTGGTCTGGCATTGGTTTTGCTGGTGATTTGCCTCAGTCTGGCTACGTAAAACCGGTAACCTTTATGGGGCTACCAATGGTAATCATGCGCGATCGTGAAGACAATATACGCGTGTTTCACAACGTGTGCAGTCACCGTGGCATGATAGTTATCAATGAAGCTGGTCCTGTACAAGGCTCTATCCGTTGCCCTTACCATTCGTGGACTTATGCGCTCAATGGCGATTTGAAGGGGACGCCGCACCTAGGCGGTGTGGGTGTGCATACTTCACCCAGCTTCAAGTGCGAAAATCACGGCATGAAAGAAATTCGTAGTGCGGTTTGGTTTGACGTGGTGTTTATCAACCTAGATGGCGCTGCCCCTGAATTTGATAGCTTTATTAAGCCGCTGACAGAGCGTTGGAGTCAGTTTATTGGTGATACTGGTTATGAGCGTTTGGTGCGTGAGCCTAACGCTGGTGTTATGCAGCTAGATGTAGAGTGTAACTGGAAACTAGCGGTAGAAAACTACTGCGAGAGTTACCACCTACCCTGGGTACACCCTGGCTTAAATAGCTATTCTCGTATTCAAGATCACTATCATATTATGTTTGATGAGTTTGCGGGCCAGGGCACCTTGGTTTACAACCTGTCAGACACTGCTGGTACTAGCTTGCCGACCTTTCCCGAATGGCCTGCAGAAAAGTTAAAAGAAGCCGAGTACATCACGGTATTCCCCAATGTCTTACTGGGTTTGCAGGCGGATCATGCGTTTGCCATTGTTCTAGAACCGGTAAGCAATAGTCGCACCCTTGAGCACTTGCGCATCTTGTATGTGGGCGATGAAGCTTTGAGTGATACTTATGCGGCTTGCCGTGATGCCACTATGGAATCATGGAAAGTTGTTTTTGGTGAAGATGTCGGCGTGGTAGAAGGTATGCAGTCTGGGCGTGTATCACCCGGTTTCCAGGGTGGTGTATTTTCGCCGGTACAGGACAACCCGACTCACTTCTTTCATAAGTGGGTAGCTGGGCGTTTGTTGGCGTCTGCTGAATAACTTGTCATTAGCGATTGCGTACCCAAAACACTCGCTTCGCTCATGGGGCAGGCTCAGCGCAGCGAAGCAGCCTTTCCCGGCCTACTGAGTTGTCGTGTAGTTACACTCTTCGCAATGCAGCAACTACGATAAAAGGGGTGCTATAATGCGCCCCTTTTTTGACGCAATATTGAGTAAGAGAATTAGCATGGCAGATCAACCTTTCAAGAAGTGGCTTTGTATCATTTGTGGCTTTGTGTATGACGAAGAACAAGGTTGGCCTCGCGATGGCATTGCTGCCGGTACACGCTGGGAAGATGTCCCCGACGATTGGTTGTGCCCTGATTGTTTGGTCGGTAAGGCCGATTTTGAAATGATCGAGCTGCCGAGTGCGCCAACCCCAGCGCTCACGATACCTACAGTTACTCAAGCGCCTAAGGGGCCAATTGTTATTATTGGCTCTGGTTATGCTGGTTACAACCTTGCTGAAGCGGTGCGCAAGCTAAAAGCCGATGCCGAAATTGTTGTCCTGACTGCCGATGATGGCTTGCTTTACTCTAAGCCAGCCTTGTCTAATGGCTTACTCAATGCCCAGCAAGCTAGTGACCTAGTGAGTGAAGGGCCGCTCGATATGGCGAATCGTCTCAATATACGTATCGTTACCCATTGCCAAGTAGAGCGCATTGATAAGCAAGAAAAACTCATTCACACCAATCTTGGGCAGCAAGCCTATGGTCAACTGGTATTGGCTACCGGCGCCAAGCCTATTCGCTTGCCGATTCCTGGTGCTGGTGCGGCTGATATGCTCAGTGTTAACGATCTTCAAGACTACCGTAACTACCGCGCTGCGCTTGATGGTAAGCAAAAAGTATTGCTCATTGGTAATGGATTAATTGGTTGTGAATTTGCCAATGACTTAGCAGCTACTGGCCACCAAGTAGATTTGGTTGGCCTAACAGGCTGGCCGATGGACCGTTTGTTACCAGAAAGTATTGGCCGCCAGTTGCAATCTAGTTTGCAAGAACTGGGTGTTAACTGGTATTTAGAAAAAACCGTGGTACGCATTGAATACGCAAATCCAGACGATACTCGCAGCGGCTATCAGGTGACCTTGAGTGATGGTCAACAATTGCAAGCCGATGTTCTGGTGTCGGCGGTAGGCCTGCAAGCGCGTATGGATCTAGCCGCACTGGCGGGTATTGATTGTGGTGTGGGGATTCAGGTTAATGACCAGCTAGCGACTAGTGTCGAGCATATTTATGCCCTAGGCGACTGTATTGAAGTGAGGGGCCAGCTAATGCCTTATATAGCGCCTATCTATTGGGGCATACAGGCCTTAGCCAAAACACTGACAGGTACTGTTAGCAGTGTTAACTATCCATTGATGACAGTCATGGTGAAAACCCCTGCTTGTCCTTTGAGCTTGTTGCCACCTCCGGTATCAGTAGCCGGCGCTTGGCAGGTTGAGGAGTCTGCAGCGGGGATGGTGGGACGCTTCTTAGATGAGCAAGGCAAGCTAAAAGGCTTTGTGCTACAAGGAGACAAGGTCGATCAGCGTGCGGCGATGATAGAAAAAGTAAAGCAGGCTGGTCAATAACCTGGTAATTGCCAGCAAAACGAGGGCTTTGCTGGCCTTGTCGAGGCTGACCAAAGCTGCCATAAAATTGCATGATTGAGAAATTTATCTAGTTTTCGCAACTATTTTTCTTGCAACCCATTAAATTAGGACTAGTATTGAAAAGTATAAGGTCGTTGTTGGTGGCCTGTAGCGTCAATACCTTGTAGTCAACGGAGGAGAAGCCTGATGACTAATGCTAAATTGATTCGACAAAACCGTTATAAATTGCACAACCATATCATTCAAAAGCGCGACGCTGGAAAATGGTGGGTGTTTCCCTTAGATCCTAAGAAGGATGGTTGTATAGCCACCCCTTCTGTTGTGGTTTATGCGGCTCAAACGCTACAAGATGCCCAGCTTTGGTTGAATGAGCGTTACGAGTTAAATCAAACTCAGGGCGTGTTGGCGTAATTGACCTAATAATCAACCAGCTAGACAGCTATTCAAGCGACCGATCTAGCTGTTAATATAGGGCCATTATCAATAGTGGCCCTGTAACCTCTTCTATTGTCTGCTACTTATTACTGGGCCCGCGTATTAAGGATTCTGTAATGAGTGCCCCAACTCCTCATATTGAGTGCCAACCCGGCGATATAGCTAGTACCGTACTAATGCCAGGTGACCCATTGCGTGCTAAGTATATAGCTGACACATTTTTGCAGGACGTAAAGCAGGTCAACGGCGTGCGTGGCATGTTGGCTTATACGGGTACCTATCAAGGTCGACGTATTTCGGTGATGGGTAGCGGTATGGGCATGCCGAGCATAGGTATCTATTCGTTCGAACTTTATAGCTTCTATGGTGTGGAGCGCATCGTGCGCATTGGCTCTTGTGGTGCCTACAGTGCGGATCTTAACTTGTATGATGTGATTATTGCTGAAGACGCCTGGAGCGAATCTAGCTTTGCTAGTACGCAAGGCGTTAGCGACTCCGATGTGTTGGCCGCAACACCGGCCTTGGTTGCTGCTATAGAAGGCCATGCTAATGAGCTTGGTATTGATTATGTGAAGACACGTATACATTCGAGCGACGTGTTTTATCGTCAAAATTTTGATGATTATAAGCGTATTCGTGATGAGCATGCTTGTCAGGCAGTCGAGATGGAGGCTTTTGCCTTGTTTGCCAACGCTATGGCTACCGGTAAGCAAGCGGCTTGTGTTATTACTGTTTCTGATTCCTTAGTTACCCACGAGGTTACCACCTCTGCAGAGCGCGAAAGTGCCTTTACTAATATGATGAAAATTGCCCTAGAATTGGCCGAGTAAATCCGATGTCTTTGTCCTTTGTATTACGCCTTAATGCCTTAGTATGTATCGTGTGTGGCCTGCTGATGGCTGTATACGCAGATACAGTCAATGACCTGATGGCAAATCAGTACTCTTGGCTGATGGCACCCAGTGGCTACTTGTTGGTTGCCTATGGTGTGTGGTTGGCTCTGGCTGCACGGCGTAAACAAGCCAACATCAAAGAACTTATGATATTTATTGCCGGCGACTATAGTTGGACCCTGTTGATAATCTTGTTGATTAGTACGGGGCAAGTGATTGTTGCACCAATGGGTATTCGTGTGGCCATGGTGACGGCGTTGTTTACCGCTGCTATGGGGGCCTTGCAATTTAGGCACTATAAGTTACTGGCTGGCAAGTTCTAGGTAGTTGTGGGTATGGAATTGCTGGCGCTGAAAACCCTCAAGGCCGTGGTGGACGAAGGCGGTATTAAGCCCGCCGCTCAAGCTTTGTTTACCGTGCAGTCGAATGTTACCGGGCGCATGCAAAAGCTAGAGCAAGAGTTAGGCACTAAGATGTTTCAGCTGGTGGGGCGTAAGCTAGAGCTAACCCCGCAAGGTCAGCTGCTCTATGACTACGCCGGGCAGATGCTACTGTTGGAACAGCAAGCCCTACGAGCTGTTACTGCCCAACAAGATCACTATTTTTTGCGTGTCGGTATGCCGGAAACCTTTGCAGCAGTGCATATACCGCTAGTGTTGCAGCGCCTAAAAAAGTCCCACCCTGAAATAAATCCACGTATTTATACAGATACTAGTGAACGCCTGCTAGCCGATGTGCTGTTGAATAAACTAGACTGTGGCTTATTGGGTAATGCACCTGTGCGTGATGACCTGCAAGTAGTGCCCGTGGTTCGAGAAGAGCTGGTTTTGGTTACTCCTAAAGACGGTGATTACCAAAACCAGTTATTGGTACGCGAAGAGGGCTGTGGTTATCGAAAACACGCGTTAATTTGGCAGCAAGAAAGCGGTCGTGGCAATGACGACATGATGGTCATTAGTAGCTCGGAAGGCTTGCTCGGCTGTATTGCTGCAGGACTAGGTTACACCTTGATTGGTAAAGACATGGTACTAGGTAGCCGTTATGAACAGCAGGTGCAGTTTAAACCTGTGCCTACAGGTCAAAAGGCGGTGGTGATTGGTATGGTGTATCGTACGGGGCATGCCCTAGAAGAGGGCATGTTAAAGATGGCCAAGCTGTTTCCGCAGTATGAGAGCCTACAAGGCTAAGTAGATAGGTGCCTGGCTTGTCCCGCAGGGAAGTGCCTGGCTCCCAATGCGCAGACCAAAACTACCAATCAGAAACCGGATTTTGCAGCAGCTGGTTGTTGTAATAACGTACATCATGAGTAACTTCCTCTGCTGCCCATGCTGGCAAACTCACGGCTTGCTGCTCATCGTCCAACTCCACTTCAGCAACAATGAGTCCGGCATTGCTAGCGGCAAATACATCCACCTCCCAAGTCAAACCCTGGTGTTCAATTTCGTAACGGTGCTTATCAATAGCGCCGCCCGTGCAGAGCTCTTGGAGCATGGTTTCGGCGTCTTCAAGTGGAATGGGGTATTCAAACTCCAAACGGCTAGCGCCTTGGTTGGCGCCCTTGATAGTAAGCCAGGCTTGTTGACCCTTAATGCGTATGCGCACCGCGGTTTTATCCGCTGTGGGAATATAGCCTTACACTAGGTGCTGGCCATTCGTTAAAGCAGGTAGCAGCTCTTTGTGTACCAGAAACTTACGTTCAATTTCTGTGGCCATGGGTTTATTTCTTGTTCATGCCAAAAGGCGTCGAGCCATCACCCCAAACACTAGCGGCCTTTTCCTTAGCTGCTGCTACTGCTTCGGCACTGCGCGGAGCTTTTTTAACCTTTGGTTTGTCTGCTGCGCTTGGCTTACCACGTGCCGAAGTCTTGGCCTGGTACTTGGCATTGGCTTTTGCCTTGGCACCTTCAACCTGTTCGCCATCCTTGTGTAATTTGGCCGCTAAGCCTTTGACTTTGAGGCGGGGGAGGTGATCACCTTGAGCTTGCTCAACGGCAGTTAGTAAGCGACGTTCACTGATATTCACCAGGTTGATAGCGGTGCCTGCTTTACCAGCACGACCAGTACGGCCCACACGGTGTAAGTAGTCATCTAGATTACGTGCCATATCAAAGTTAATAACCTGGTCGATACCGTCAATGTCTAGGCCGCGGGCGGCAACTTCGGTAGCAATCAATAAGTTAAAGTGATGCTGGCGGTATTGACGGGTAATCTCGTTACGCTCTTCTTGCGGTAGCTCGCCATGCAAAGCAATGGCTTGGTGGCTGTGGGACTGCAAGAATAAGGCTAGCTCTTCGCTGAGCTTGCGGCTGTTTACAAACACCAGGCGTTTGCTGGCCGGTTGGTTGGCGAGTAGCCAAACAAGTATGCGTTTTTTGTGCTCGATATCATCACATACAACTACCTGCTGTTGGATATTGGTCTGCACTTGGCTGGCGTCGTTGAGAGTAACTTCCTTAGGCTTATTCAGCAGCATGTTGGCCATGCTAAGAACTTTAGCATTGCGCAAGGTCGCCGAATAGAACAAGGTCTGACGATCTTGGTTGGCTTCAGCAGCGATCTTTTCCACGTCCTCACAAAAACCGAGTTCTAACATACGGTCGGCTTCGTCGACGATTAGCATTTCTAAGTTTTCGGTATCGGTATGGCCTTTGCGCTGGTGTTCCATAAAGCGACCAGGGGTAGCAATAATAATATCCGGTGTTTTACGTAGTAGGGCAGCCTGAAACTTGTAGTCTTCTCCGCCCAAGATCAAGGCCACTTGCAACCGAGTACCTTTAACCAAACGATTAGTCAGGCTCAATACCTGGTGAGCTAGCTCACGTGTGGGAGTCAGCACCAAGCAGCGAGTGCTAAAGCCAACGGCTTTGGTAGTTAGCAGTTTGTTCACTGCTGGTACCATAAAGGCCAAGGTTTTACCGCTCCCCGTGTCTGCACTCATCAACAGGTCTTTGCCAGCAAAAGCCACTGGCAAGCCTTCTTGTTGGGCCTTAGTGGCCTTTTCAAAACCTTGCTTGTTAAGGTTTTGTAGTAGGCGAGGGTTTAAATCTAGATCGGTAAAGTTCATGCTGGCTTAAGCGCTATATGATTGACAGGGTAGATGAAATGCATTTTATCACGTTACAGGCTTTGGCTGTTAAAAACTGTTGCTGCTAGTGCAAATCAGCGCAAGAGAGCTATAGTTATACATCATTAGAAATAAATTAAAAAACGACAGGGAGTGTTTATGAAGCAGCGTTTGTTGGTGTTGGTGTTGGTGGCTGGTGTGTTAGTAGCCATGTTGTCGGGTTGTATGGGCCTCAGTAACTACCAAGATCAAAGTTATTCAGAAGCAAATAACCCAATATTTGAGCATGGTATGGAAGATCAGCAATGGATACGGGATGAATTTGCTACCTATAAAAGTCGCCGTGGCCATAAAGCCTTTGCCATTGTCGTGGTAAATGGTCATGTATACGCCACGGGTTTTGGTGATGATAAAGTTACCATGGCGCTAGCGGAAACAGAGGCGCTGCGTATGTGTGCTCACTATAGCCAAGGTGTAGGCCGATGTACCATAGTCGACAAAGAGGCAAGTGCCGATGATCATGGCTTGACACAAGCCGAAATCGACATGGCACCAAAAGAGCTAGTTGCCCATCGCGACATCCATCATTACCTTAACTACCTAGACGCAGATGCGCCTAAAGCGTTTATTGTTGCCGCCTGTTCAGGCCAAGCATTTTGGGTGGATGATGCTGACTCCAAGCAACAAGCCGAACAAGAAGCTTTACAGTATTGCGAAAACGGTCGTCATCCTTCGGATCCTTGTTGTATGGTGCTGGAGAGCGAAGAGTAGTTATAAGTATGCATTCAGGGCTCTATCACTAGCTATCTTTGTACTTTTTCCCTTGTCCTTTGACCTTTTCATTTTGTCCGAACTGGCTATTTGATATATACTCGCCATATGGCAAATTTAAAAAATCAAAATGGCAGGTGTTATGGTGGATTTTTCATTTGAACATTATTATGCAGGGCAAGGGGAAAGAAAACCATCTATGGTTAGCTGTATAACCGATACTGACGGGCGTAATCCTAGTTCTGTGATTGGTGCCGTTAGACGCGGTTTACCCATGCGGGCATATGCTTTACTGAAGGACAGCTTGCATAAACACGATGCGGAAATGGGAATGTTGCTTAATATTCAGCCGCGCACGCTATCGCGACGTAAAAAGGAAGCTAGGCTGAGTCCTGCAGAATCAGACCGGGTGGTTCGGCTAGCTAGAATCACTGACGCTGCAATAAGTTTGTTTGATGACGAACAAGAGGCCGTTGCCTGGCTCGACCGTCCTTTAGCTATTTTGGATGAAGAAAGCCCACTACAGCGTGCTAGTACGGATATTGGGGCAAGAGAAGTTGAGAATTTGATTGGTAGGATTGAGCATGGAGTCTTCTCTTAATGGCTACGGCCTATAGGATTTCAAAACAACAATTCGCCGGTAACAGCGATGAACTGATGTCAGGTAAAGGCGGCTTTTTACATGGAGGGCGCTGGCATAGTGCAGGCCAGCGAGCGGTGTATTTAAGCAGCAGCTTATCGCTAGCTATGTTGGAAATTTTGGTACATGGCATGAGTTACAAAAAAAGGTTATTGTCCTATTGCTATGCCAAGGTTGAGTTTGATGAAAGTTTACTTATTGCCCCACCAATTTCGCAGCTACCTGAAGGTTGGGATGAGCTTGCCGTCGATCCTTTAGCCTCCCAAGCTTTTGGCGATTATTGGTTGCAACAACAGGGCTCTTTATTGCTTCAGGTTCCCAGCGTTGTGATACCATCCGAATGTAATTATATTGTTAATCGTGATCACTCTGAATTCAGTCGGCTCCACATAGGCGACATTCAACCGTTACCCATTGACCCAAGATTGTTCGAGGTGTAGCAAATGTAATGTACCTTGTAATCCCCCCATTATTAGCAT
>DPHB01000061.1:0-129 GCA_003521845.1 Oceanospirillaceae bacterium
TCTTACTCACTCGGAGTAGACCGAAAGCCGTTCGATGTGTGCCTCGTCATAGCCCAGAAGATCTTTGTAAATGACATCATTGGCGGCGCCATGGGGTAAGCCAGGGAAACGTACGCGGTTGGCTTCTTT
>DPHB01000061.1:302-588 GCA_003521845.1 Oceanospirillaceae bacterium
TTCATACGAAATGGCACGCCCGGCATTTTTAGGGTGTCGCCAGTGGTAGGGTCTTCCACGCTCACGATACTGCCCCGTTCGGCATAGTGTGGATCTTTGGCAATGCTATCCATGGACATGATGGGCCCTGCTGTGATGCCCTTGTCAGAAAATAATTGCAGGGCTTCTGCGCACGTGCGCTGGTACATCCAAGTTTGGATTATATCGTTTAGTGGCGCCCGGTTGACGGCTTTGATGCGCTCACCATTGGTGATGAAGCGAGGGTCATCAATTAGCTCAGGCATTT
>DPHB01000061.1:736-1366 GCA_003521845.1 Oceanospirillaceae bacterium
GTCATCAATTAGCTCAGGCATTTCCATGACCTTGGCTAGGTGCTCCCATGTTTTTTGAGAAGAACATGACAAGGCCACCCAGCTATCATCGGATGTTTGGTAGTTGTTACGTGGTGCAGCGGCACGTAATTCATTGCCAATAGGTTGTGGTACTTCACCGGTCAATTGGTAGCTAAGAAATTCCCCGCCGAGGTAGCCAAATAAAGGCTCATACAAGGAAATGTCAATCACCTGGCCACCGCTTAGGCCGCGTACCGATTGATGTAAGGCGAGACTGACCGCGTAGGCCAAGTGGATGCCCGTGGTAAGGTCGGCTAGGGCGGTTGGCGGACTCGTAGGCCCACTGTTGTGGCTACCATTAAGGTAAGAGAAGCCGCTAAATGCTTCGGCCAGCGTACCAAAGCCAGGTTGTTCGGACTGGGGGCCGGTCATGCCATAGCCAGATACCTTGCCAATAATCAAGCCTGGGTTAATGTCCAGCAGGTGTTCGTGGCTTAGACCTAAGCGATCCATGACTCCCATGCGCATATTTTCAATGACCACATCGGCATTGCGCACCAAATCTTCAAAGGCTTGCTTGCCTTCGGCACTTTTTAAATTCAAGGTGACAGGGAATTTGTTGCGGCCAAT
>DPHB01000061.1:1609-5911 GCA_003521845.1 Oceanospirillaceae bacterium
GGGTTTTCAATTTTGATCACCTCGGCCCCGGCGTCGCCCAGTAAAGCCGACGCATAAGGTGCTGCAACGACCGTAGACAAATCCAGTACGCGCTTACCTACTAGAGGTTGGCCGCCGTGCTGGCTAGATTGCCTCTGAGCAGCGATAAACTGATTCAATTGCTGACGTGTATTTTGATCCATGATAAGACCCTCTATTAGACTTTCGTCGATACTGTCTGTAAGGGGGTTCGTCTGTCAACAGGGAAAATACAAATAGGCTTTGCGTAACAGCTTGTTTATTAAAGTGAATTTATTTCTTTGCTCTATTTTGATATTAAATCTATATATATCAAATAGTTGGGATAAAAATGCTTGATCTGTTTGGGTAAAAAATCAAGACAAAAAAATTTAAGGAAAGTTAATCTTGATTTGGAAATAATATTCCTCTAACGCTTCTGTAGCGTAAAAAGGTGCCTTAACAGTGCTTGCGACAGCATAATAGGAAACATAGGAAATATTATTTTCTAAGCTTGGCTAACATGTGATTTTGGCCCTATATGGCGCCTGAAAACTCGTCGATTGGGGCGAATTTTGCACGCCAAAGAGCACACTTTTGTTCATCACGGTTGCTATAAGTGGCTAAGGCTTCATACAAATCTAGGCTGCTTTGCTTACTAGTATCTTCACCTAAGGCGACCATTTGCATAGTGTACCAAGCCGTTACCCCACCTTCTGGGGTGGCGGTAAAACGTGGCAAACTAGGGTTTGTTGCAACGGTAGAATTAGCTGCTTGCAGCCAAGTCTTGGGTAATTGAGGGTCCACTACCATCACGCGCGCTAAACCAACCATGTCGACGTCACCATTGCCTACGGCCTCTTGCGCTTGGCTTTGGTGCTTAAAGCCGCCAGTAGTCATGAGTGGGATTTGGGTTATTTGGCGGGCGCGCCGAGCAAAGTCTAAAAAGTAAGGGCCACCTTCAGCGCTTCCATCTGAGGCGGCCTTGGCACCTGGAAAGTAGGTGCCGCCACTGATATCAATGAGGTCTACAGAGGTGTGGTTAAGTATTCTAATAGCACACAGTGCATCTTCTTCCGTTAGGCCGCCTTCTAACAGGTCAGTGGCATTGATGCGGATACCAATAGGGAAAGCTGGGCCTACTTGCTGACGGATAGCCGTAAATATTTCCACTACAATACGCATGCGATTTTCGATACTACCACCATAGCCATCGCGGCGATGATTGAACAGAGGAGACAAAAATTGACTCAGTAAAAAGCCATGGCCAGCGTGCAGTAATACGCCGCTAAAGCCTACTTGTTTAGCAATCGCGGCGCCCCGTGCGTAGGCTGCAGGCAACGCCGCTATGTCTTGCGCAGACATACCGGCACACTGTAAATCCGGCAGATCTAAAGCAGAAGGGCCTTTTGGCTGACTAATAGGTGCGTAGGATAAGGCGCCAGCATGGCCGAGTTGTGCCCACAGGTGAGCACCGTCGGTGGTAGCACGAGAGGTTAGGTCAGTGAGTGCGGGTAAATTTGAATGTGGGCCTAGGACCAAGTTACCGGGTTTTTCCGCAAAATCCGGGTCTATTTGTACTTCACCAATGATGGCGAGTGCTACACCACCTTGAGACCACTTTTCGTACAAGCGTGCTTGCTCTGGGCTAGGGTCGCCTTGACCGTTACCCAAGGAATCAGACATGGGTGATTTCACTAAACGATTTTTTAATACGGCACCACAAGGAAGGGTTAAGGGTGCGCCTAGGCTTGTGGTGTTGCTAGCTGGCTGTGCATTATTCATGTTTAGCTCCTCAAAATGATATTGATATATTGCGATTTATCAATATCATATTTGTAAAAAATAGGCCGAACTACCCGGCTTACTTTTTGTTGGGTAATAGCTCTGTGGCCATGGCATCAATAAAGGCTTGGATGGCGGCTTCGTTACGGCGGTAAAAAGTCCACTGCCCATGACGCTCAGAATCTACAAGTCCAGCCTGTTTGAGCTTGCTCATATAACTAGATATGGTGGATTGAGAAAGACCGGCCTTTTCTTGGATATAGCCAATACACACACCTTCCTCATCAGCATGCTCCGGTAAAGCCGGTGGGAAGTTATTACGGTCTTTTAGCCAGACAATAATTTTTAAACGTATTGGATTGCTGAGGGCATTGATGATTGCTTCTGTATTCATATATCGAACTATATCGATATGCTGATCAAAAAGCAAGGATGAAGAATCATCATTGCGAGGGCACCGAAGCAACCTCTATCAGTTCTGCAACCCTGCTAGAGATTGCCACGTCGCTACGCTGGGCCTACCCCGCGAGCATAGCGAGTGCTTTGGGTACCTCGCAATGACATTAAAGACAGTTATTTCAGCACCACCTAAGAAAGCCGTCTTTAACACCTGATTGTTACTAGTCGCTGACCTTATTCTTGGCTTTCGCCCAAGGATCAAATGCACCTGTAGTGGTGCTAGGTTTAGCGGCCGGCGCGGCTTTTGGCTGGTCGCGATAAGGGCGTTGCTCAGTACGGCGGTCAGCGCGAGATTCTTGTCCTTTGCTATCACCATATGGGCTTTTGCTGTTGCCGTAAGGGCTCTTGCTTTGGCTATAAGGGCTGTCGCTGCCACGGCTACTGTCGCGTCTGTCATTACTAGGGGATGAAGCATCGCCATAGTTACGGCTTTTACCCTTATCATCACCACGTTTTTTACTGTTATTGCCTTTGAAGCCATTGCCCTTAAAACTATGGCGTTGGTTGTCGTGCTCGGCAGCTTTCTTTTCACGTACTTCTTGCAAACGAGCCGCATCTTCTAAGCTTAGTTCAGCTGGTTCGCCTGGCTTATGTTCGTCAGGCACGATACGGTCACGTGGCGCAATAGAGAATTCTTGCGCGCTGGCTCTTGGTAGGTTCTTAAACTGGTAAAGATAAAAGGCTTCCACCTTTTCTCGGGCCCATTCGGTCTTCTTTAAAAACTTAAAGCTAGAGTCCACGCTGGGGTTGGTGTTAAAGCAATTCAGTTGCAAATAAGCGTATAGAATTTCAAAACCGTAGTGGTCAACGAGTTCCTCTACCATGGTTTTTAAGCCTAAGCCGTGTAGGGGATTGTTTTGGTAGTTGATTTCACTACTCATAGTCTGTTACTCACAAATGGGGTGACCCGAATGGTATTCGGTAATGGCAACCATTATACCCCGAGTGGACTGCTTTAATCAGCTTTGCTTGATAACTTTATTAGTAACATAAGAGTTTGCATATTTTTCTAAATAAGTATAATCTAATATATTGAATTAATTACTAACATTTAGAGGCTAGAAAATGGCTTATACAGAAAAATTCCAAGCTATGTCCGATGCTGCTATGGCACGGGTTAAGGGTGTTCACCCAGCGCATGTCGATGGCCTAGTTGCCGCTGGCGCGGTGTTATTAGATATTCGCGATAAGGAAGAGCACGATGCTGACCACCTAGCGGGTTCTATCAACGTTAGCCGTGGCAAATTGGAAATGAACATCGAAGCTGTATTGCCTGCTTTGGACACCCAGATCTTATGTTACTGCAACGCCAATAACCGTGGCGCCTTGTCTGCTGAGTCCTTGTTGG
Source organism: Oceanospirillaceae bacterium (assembly GCA_003521845.1). Taxonomy (GTDB): domain Bacteria; phylum Pseudomonadota; class Gammaproteobacteria; order Pseudomonadales; family Balneatricaceae; genus Njordibacter. The sequence continues at coordinate 5,199 of DPHB01000061.1, forward strand.
ATATGGGCTATGTTAACGCCAGCTACATCGCCGGCGGCCGCCTAGGCTATCGCGCACTTTAGTCTATTCAGGGTATCTGACCTAGTCAGACAAGGGGATTCGGCCACTAGCCAAAACTTAGGTCTGAGCGGAGCTAGGCACCTAGATGGCACAATAGTTGACCCCAATCTGTGCCGTTGCTAGTATCCCTCGCTTGTTCTGTATAGGGTATTAAGGGATTTAACCATGTCAGCCTCCACTAGCTTACCAGCACAGGCTTTTCGTACCACTATTCCGGTGATGCTAGGCTATGTGCCTTTGGGGATTGCCTTTGGCGTACTATTTGCTGAGTTAGGCTACCACTGGCTGTATGCTGGTCTTATGGGGATTGTGGTATTTGCCGGTACAGCGCAGTTTTTGTCCGTTGGCTTGCTAGCCAATAGCGCTGGTTTGGTCGAGGTGTTTGCAGCTACCTTGCTGCTTAATATTCGCCATGTTTTCTATGGTTTGTCATTGCTAAACCGCTTCCCCAAAACCGGTTGGCGACGCTGGTACATGATCTTTGGTCTGACGGATGAAACCTACTCTTTATTGACCTCTTCTAAGGTGCCGGTAGGGCAAGACCCTGTGCAGTTTAAGTTTCTTATCACTTTGTTTAACCAAATGAGCTGGGTCTTGGGTTGCACGATTGGCGGTTGGCTTGGTAGTCAGATTAATTTTTCTACGGCGGGGTG
>DPHB01000061.1:6071-25542 GCA_003521845.1 Oceanospirillaceae bacterium
GTATCGAGTTTGTTTTGCCGGCGCTGTTTTTAGTTCTAGTGTTAGAACAATATCGTCAGTTGCCAAAACTGAGCCTGTTTGTGGCTGCTTTGGCGTTGGGTCTGGCAACCTTAATCTTGATTAGTCGTGATCAGATGTTGTTAATATCTTGCAGCTTGGCCGTTGCACTTTTGTTATTGGCTAGGGGAGGCCAGGCATGGAAAACGCAATAAGCTATCTACTGATCTTTATGCTGGTTATGGCGTCGGCAACCTTTATTACTCGTGCCTTACCCTTTGTCTTGTTTCACAAGAAGAGTGATCACCCGCTACTGGAGTATTTGGGTACCTATTTACCCCCCGTGTTGATGGTCTTACTATTGGTTTACAGTTTTAAAAACGAAACCTTCCTAAGTATTGGCTTTGTGCCAGAAATTATCGGCTTAGTGTGCACCCTAATCTTTCATTTATTGTGGCGTCAGCCGTTAATCAGTATCGTGGGTGGTACGGCGATATACATGGTGCTGGTACAGCTAGGTTTGTTTGCCTAGTTTGTGCCTTTGCCTTTGCCCCACCAATAAGTAACTAATAAGATGACGCTGGCTACGGCCACCATACCTAACATGGCGTGAGCGCTGCCGGCATAAAACTGGGCTGCCAAGTAGCTACCCAGCGCCCCGCAAGCTATTTGCCCGGTGCCCAGCATGGCCGCAGCAAAGCCCGCCATATGTCCCATGGGCTGCAAAGCGATAGCCGTACCATTGGCCAACACCAGTCCTAGGCCTGTTAAGAAAGGTATCAAAGCCAGCCATATGAGGCCAAAACTGGGCTGCTCTGCAATCAAAGCCCAGACCAATAAGGGCGTGCCGAATAAGGTAAACAGCATACCCCATTGTAACAGTTGCCAGGGTCCATAGCGGCTTACGGTAAGGCGGTTAAAGGTGCTCGATAAGATATAAAAGCAGGCCGCCGCGGCAAAACTCCAACCCACCATGGTACTGGACATGTCATACACATCAACCACCACAGTGGCTAAACTACCCACAATCGCCATGTAACCTAAAAAGGCGCAACCCACTAGGCTTGCCGCCCACAGACTTTGCCTTGTCGTCATAAAACTAGCGGCACTCTGGTGAAGTTGTTGGTATAAGTGTTGTGCACGGCTTTTGTGGCGCGTTGCTTGGCTAGATGTCTCTTTGAATAACAAGGCGAAACAAACAATCAACAGGGTCGCAAACGTCATGTTGGCAAAAAATATGCTTGGCCAGCTGGCAAACTCTAGAATAAAACTACCCACCAGCGGCGCCGCCAAGGTGGCAACGGCTAGGCTGGTGACGAGCATAGCGGACAGTTTTGCTAACTCTATGCCCTCACTGCAGTCTCGTACTATAGCGCGAGCAATAACGGCACCTGTGGTACCGGCTATGCCTTGTGCAAATCTTGCCCACAGTAGGCTATCAAAACTCGTTGCTTGGCTTGCTAGCCAGCTGCTCACCAGATAACAGCCTAAGCCTGTGAAGAGTATAGGCAGGCGACCATAACGGTCGCTGAGCAAACCCACAGGTAGTTGTGCTAGGGCAAACCCCATTAAATAGGTGGCAATAAGTAGCTGCCCTTGTCCTTGGCTTACCTGGAATTGTTCGGCAATGCCTGGTACCGCTGGAATAGTAATATCGATACTGCTAGAAGCTAGGCATACAAGGGCGCATAGGCAAAACACTTGCGCTCTAGATAGTTGCGTGGAAGACATGGGAATGGTGCTGGTTAGGAATTAGTTGATTTAATTTAACATGTTAAGTATACAGGTGGAAGCATTTGCCGTAGGCATGGCCTTGCAGTAGTATTCAGAGTATCAAAATAAAGCTGGTTTCCCTTTCGGGATGATGTATGGCGCACTCTAACACTAGGCTCTTGTCCGTAACGCTGCTCATAATGGGTATGCTTAGCCTGCTCTGGTCTTGGCAGTCTTATGCACAAGATGTTGGCAACCTCGACAAGGTGCGTTTACAGCTTAAGTGGCACCACCAATTTCAGTTTGCTGGCTATTATGCTGCCCTAGATAAAGGCTTCTATAAGGATGTGGGGCTTGATGTTGAGATCATGGAGAATGATGTTCATCGTTCACCTGTGGAAGTCTTGTTAGCCGGAGATGCCGAATTTGCTGTATCTTCTGCCGGTGTATTATTACAACGTGCCGAAAACAAACCTGTGGTTGCTTTAGCCGCGATCATGCAGCACAGCCCCCTAGCTTTATTAGTTTTAAAATCCTCTGGCATTAAGCAACCGGCCGATCTAGCAGGCAAGCGCATTATGTTAGGTGAGGGGGAAACAGCAGCAGAAGTGATAGCCATGTTGCGCAAGGCTGGGCTGCAAAAAGGCGATTATCAAGCCCTGGCCCCTAGCTACAACCCCCAGGATTTGATTGATGGCAAAACAGATGCCTTGTTTGCCTATGTGTCTAACGAAGGTTATTACCTAGATCAACGCGGTATCGACTATCGTTATCTATCTCCATCACGCTTTGGTGTGGACTTTTACAGCGACCTACTCGTTACATCCGAAGCAGAAGCTGCGAATTATGGCCAGCGAGTGGAGCATTTTCGCGCCGCCAGCATGAAAGGCTGGATTTACGCTATGGAGCATCCTGACGAAATCGTTGATCTAATATATAGGCAATACAACACGCAAAATAAGGCGCGCAAGCACCTAGCTTATGAGGCGGCTAGTTTGCGAGAAATGATCCAACCCATGTTTGTTGAAATGGGCTATATGCACATTGATCGCTGGCGTCATATAGCGGATGTATTTCAATCCTTAGATTTGCTAGGTATTGCCGCCCCGATTGAAGATTTGCTGTACCACAAACCGAACACAGTGTGGGGTATGGATCGCGTATTATTGCTGTGGGTGTTGCTCGGTACGGTGGCGACCTTAGTGTTGATAGCCGTGCTATTCCAATCTTATATGGGCAACCGCAATCTGCAACTACTGGTGACACAGCGCACTAAGGCATTAGATCAAGCATTAAGTGCGGTCACTAGCACTAAAGAACAGCTGGAGCAGATAGTTGATTCCATCAATGATGGCCTGGTGGTAGTGGATCAGGAGGGTAAAATAAAGCTATTTAATCCTGAAATGCAGCGTTTGACAGGCCTCAGTTCAGGCCTGCTCAATACTTGCTCAATTGATGAAATCATCGAATACAACACACAAGAGTTGGGTGCTTATGACGTGCAAATCACGCACACGGATGGTTACCCCTTCCCGGTTGATGTATCTCGCGCCAAGTTAGGTGGCGATGACAGCTTGGGTACAGAAGTCATCATAATCCGTGATCTCAGTGAACAATTATCTGCTGAGCGCAGTCGCCATCGCGATGCTAGTGAATTGGCCTATAGGGCTGGCATTGCCGAAACCAACGCCACCATTTTCCACAACATTGGCAACACGGTGACATCTTTGATTCACCAGGTGAATGTTTGGGGCCGACATGAGAAAAAGTATCAGGAAGTCGCCCAGGCCATGTCCGATGTAGTGCCGCAGGTAGAACAAGCCATTGCAAAATCACCCACATTGGCAGCCGACAGTTTTTTACATCGTGTGCCCCAAGGTTTGCAGCAAATGGGGGATCTGGTAAAAACCAATACCGAGTCTTTATCCGAGATTGCCGTGCGCGTAGATCGTGGTGTTAATCATATAGCGGAAATTATCCGTATCCAGCAACAAATGTCTCGCAGTGATCAGCCGTTGCCAGATATACAAGGCTACCGGCACCCTTGCTTTGAATTGAGCGAACTGGTTGCCGATGCTGTGCAATTGGAACAGGTAGTGATTGACCGTTATCAAGTGCAAGTAGAGCAGATATTTTCCGAACAATTGCCCACTATTACCTGTTCTCGCAATGAGTTGCTGCAAGCCGTTATCAACTTGTTAAGAAATAGTAGGGAAGCGATAGCCGGGCGTACGGATTTGGCGCCTGGAGATGGTAGAATACAGATTACTGCTAAGTTAAATGAAATTGGGCTGATAGAAGTTTCGATTAGCGACAATGGCGAAGGCATAGAAGCGCAGCAGTTGGCGCATTTATTTCAGTATGGTTATACGAATAAAGCCGATGGCAGTGGCTTTGGTTTGCATTCAGTAGCCAACTTTATTCGCACACAAGGCGGCGAAATCAATATTTATAGTGACGGTGTTGGCATGGGGAGCAGGGTTATCTTTACCCTCATGGCAAGCCGGTAAGGACAAAAAATGGCAACTGCACAAGCTGCGCAATTATTGCGTGAGTTAGGGGTTTTACAGCGCGAAATACAAAATGTGGGTTTATGGAGTGATTTGTCACCCAGCGAAGAGGCGATGATGAGTAGTCAACCTTTTTGCTGTGATAGCATGAGTTTCACCAGCTGGTTACAATGGATCTTCGTACCGCGCATGCTGTATATGATAGAGAGTGAAAGTGCGCTACCGGGAAAAAGCGCCATGCACCCAATGGCCGTCGAGGCCTTGGCCGAGATGCAAGAACAGGCAAAAGGGGTTTTGGACAGTGTTAAACGTTTGGATGTGTTGATAAGCGCGTAAGTGCAGAAAAAACTGGGGTCAAAAACTGGGGTCAGAGTAAAATTAAACGGGCCAAATTTCAGCCTCTAACCCGTTTAATTTTACTCTGACCCCAATTTTTTTAATTTTACTCTGACCCCAATTTTTATTTTTTAGGCAGAGAGCTTCTGTCCGATAAATCCGCCAATAATTAGGGCGGGGAGAAAGATAATGGCTTCTGCAGGGTTTATCATGGCGTTGACTAGGCCAGGACCAGGGCAGTAGCCACTTAGGCCCCAACCAGTACCAAACAATACCGCACCCAAAATTAGTCGAGCATCAATATTGGATGTCATAGCCATATAAAAGCGCTCAGCAAAAATGGGTGTCTTGCGACGCAAGATAAAACGTGAAGTCACTAAGGTCACGGCTACGGCGCCGCCCATTACGAGTGCTAGGCTTGGGTCCCAGTTGCCAAATAAGTCTAGAAAACCTTGTACTTTTACAGGGTTAACCATTTCCGATAGTACCAAACCAGCACCAAACAAGATGCCGGATATTAAAGCAATTATTACGCGATTCATTTTATAAACTCCCTTAACCTACGATGCCAAACATACGCATAATGGTGACCGTGACGATACCGGCACCCATGAAGGTGACTGTCGCCACAATGGAGCGGCCAGCTAACAAGCCGATACCGCATACGCCGTGACCACTGGTGCAACCGTTACCAATGCGAGTACCGATACCCACGGCTAGGCCAGAAAGGATCAATAAAATGCTGGAGTAACCTTCACGTAGTTCGAACTCAACAGGTAATAGGGCATAAGCACCGATAAATAGACCAACCAGAAAAGCTAGGCGCCAGCTGCGGTCATAATTGCCGAGGTTGTTGAACAATAGGTTGTAGAGGATGCCACTTATGCCCGCAATGCGGCCGTTAAAGGCAAGAAGTAGGGCGGCACTCAAGCCAATGAGAATGCCCCCGTAAAGGGCTTCAATAGGTAAGCTTTCTAGCATGCGGACTTCCTTTGTATATTAGTAATTGTTGATGTAATTATATAGGCGAAAATTGACATAAGTCAATGCTAATATATGGAAATATCCGTGAATATAAAGCAAAGGCGGAAATGCTGCTGTAACTTTGTGCAATTGATTGATCTTAATGGGGGAACAAATAGCCACTAAATTTTGTCAAACACCTCTACAAAAGCGTTATTTCATGCTATTTTTACTGGTTGTGAATGAATGATGCTCTAAAGTCCATGTGCGCTGTGAAAAAGACACCATAGGGCTACCGAATACCAATGAGAAAACAAATACATGCCTAGACGCGATGATATCGATGACATGCCCATGCTGATGCCGGATTCTGATGAAATTCAGGCGTTTCGTGCTGGTAGTAATCAAGCCGGAGCGGCCCAGCCGTCAGCTACAGCCGGTGCAGCACAACCTAGTCAGCGTGAGGCCGTTATTCGTCCCACACCTGCTGTACGTCATGCGGCACCGGCTACGCCGGTACCACCTAAGCGCAGTTTTGGTCTGTGGATGTTTTGTTTGCTAACTTTGTCCATGGTGACTGTTGGTGGTTGGTGGATGCATACCCGTGTAGTCGATATGGAAGACATGTTAACAGTGTCTCGCGGTGAGCTAGGCCATGCACGTAAGCGTATCGGTGAGCTAGAGGCTTTGGTGGTAGCCACTGACGTTAACGCCAATAAGTCTGGCACTGTGGTACAGGCACAAGTTAAATTAATTGACGATCGCGCTAAAGATCGTAGCAAGTTCATAGACTCTGAAATAGACAAGCTATGGGGAGTTGCTTACCGTACCAATAAACCCGCAATTGCCGAAACGCAAAAGGCGGTGGCTAATAATAGCGTTGGTATCAAGCAGCATACCGAGCAGATGGCTGCTCAAACAGCCTTAGTTGGTAAACAGCAAGATCTGGTTGCAGGCCAGCAAAAGCAAATGGCTGAAGTTGCCGCTGGTAATAAAAAGTTAGCGACGGACGTGGCTGAGCAGACGAAAAATATGCACAGCGCTGTCGCATCTATTCAAGCTCAGGAAGCCAAGTTATCCAAAACGTTGGCGAGTTTAGCGGCAGTAGAAAGCAGCAGTGTAGAAGCTTCCACTACGATCAATGAGATCCAAAACAGCCTTGTTGAGCTGCGCGCTAATAGCGAAGTATTACAAGATGATATTGCTAGCCTTAAAGTGAGTACCGAAAACAGTGCTTCTGCCGTTGCTCAAGTAGCCGCTGATGTGGCTGAGCAAACACAGATAGCGTCGGCAACAAATTCTGGTGATGTGGCTGATGTTAGTGCCAAGGTTGCGCAATTACAGTCTGATCTGAGCACCCTGCAACGCCAACTACGCTTGGCTACTGCCTTGGAGCAAACTGCATCAGAGCTTGATGAGCGATTGTATATGACAGAGCAGTCTTTGGATTCCATTACCGCTTTCCGTCAGGATACCAACCGGAAGTTGGATCAGCTGGCCAATCAGATTCGTACTTTACAGTACAGCGAGTAATCGTTTCTTCTTGCGGGGTTGTAGCAACCCCGTCAATGCTTTGATTTATTTTTTAGTAGCAATAGGTAGGCTTAAATAGGCATGGCCTAAGCTTTCTATGGCGTTGGAAAAAAGACTTGTAATCACGGCTTCCAATGCATGGGTAGCAGGTAGCTGATGCGCCTCTCTGGCTTTCATTAAAGCAATGCGGCGTTGAATGCTGCCCTCTTCTAAAACCCGAAATTGCAATGTCGAGTTATCTTTTGGAAAGGCTAGCCAAGGCAAGGTGGTGATGCCTGCACCGGCGCTCAATACCGCCTCTAGCGAGGCCATGTTGGTTATTTGTGTCGGTGCTTGCATAAATGCGTGCGCTAGGGTGTTATTGATTAACGGGGTAGTACCGTTACGAATGAGTCGGTGTTGGCTAATGTGATACCAATCGATTTTGTGCTCTTGCAGACAAGGGTGTTCGGCAATACCAACCAAACCTACTGAGTCACTACATAAGTGACGGTGTTCGATATCGGGTTCGTGTTGCCATATGCTACTCACAGCAATATCAATGTGCCCGCCTAATAGCTTGTTACGTAAATTGTCACCGTTATCATCTTGTACCTGCAATTCTACCTGTGGATGCAGGTGCATAAAGCGGCGCATAATGTCGCTTAAAAAATGCTTGGCTACAGACGGTAGTACTCCCAAACGGACGGTGCCGGTTTTGGCTTGGGCTATTTGTAGGGCACTGGTCAAGGTGTCCTGATATTGCTGGTACAGGTTTTTGGCTTGGGGCAAGAAACTATTGCCAAATGCGGTAAGCTGGGCCTGTTTTTGTTTGTCAAATAAGTCGGCTCCCAATAATTGCTCAAGCTGCTTAATAGCAAGGCTCACGGCTGGCTGGCTGCGACAAAGGATATTGGCGGCACGGCGAAAATTACCGTATTCGGCAACGGTAATAAAGGTTCTTAGATGGGCAATTTTGATATCTGGTAGCATTCAAGTATTTAAACAAAACTTATCAAATTTAACAATCAATTAATTATTATTATCAAAAGAAAGGCGCTAAAATGGCCTGTCGACCGAAATTAAAATGCTCATTTGAGCTTGGAATAGGAAACCTGTCATGACACAGATTCAGAAAAACTATATCGCTGGTAACTGGGTAGAAGGTGTTAGCACCATTAACAATATGAACCCTTCCAATCACGCTGAACTAGTGGGCGAATTTGCTCAAGCTTCTTCAGCACAGGTGCAAGAAGCCCTAACTGCTGCACAAGCTGCACAAGTTGAGTGGCAAGCTACTGGCCTTGAAGCACGCTTGAATGTGTTACAAGCAATTGGCGATGAAATGATTGCGCGTTGTGACGAACTAGGTACCTTACTGTCCCGTGAAGAGGGCAAGCCATTTGCCGAAGGCCGTGGTGAAGTATACCGTGCTGGTCAATTTTTCCAATATTACGCCGCCGAAGTGCTACGTCAAATGGGCGAAACTGCCGATTCTGTACGTCCGGGCGTCGAAGTAGAAACGCGTCGTGAGCCAATGGGTACTATTGCTATTATCAGCCCATGGAACTTCCCAACAGCAACGGCATCTTGGAAAATTGCACCAGCCCTTGCCTTTGGTAACGCGGTAATCTGGAAGCCAGCTAACCTAACGCCAGCCAGTGCTGTTGCACTAACTGAAATTATTGCCAAGCAAAACATTCCTGCTGGCTTGTTTAACCTAGTCATGGGTTCTGGTGCCGAAGTCGGTGAACAGCTAATCAACAGCACCGAAGTAGACGCTATCAGCTTCACGGGTTCTTTGCAGGTTGGTCGTCACATTGCCGTAGCCGCTGCCACTAACCTTACCAAGTTCCAGTTGGAAATGGGTAGCAAGAACGCACTAGTAGTATTGGATGATGCTGATCTAGATTTGGCGGCCGATTGCGCCGTTGGCGGTGCCTTTGGTAGCACCGGTCAAAAATGTACAGCTTCTACCCGTTTGATTGTAACTGCGGGTGTTCACGATGCATTCGTTGCCAAGGTGCAAGAGCGTATGGCCAAACTGAAAGTTGGTGGCGCGCTAGAAGAAGGCACTACTATCGGACCTGTTGTAGACGCCAAGCAACTACAGCAAAACCGTGACTACCTACAGCTTGCCAAAGACGAAGGTTGTGAATTGGTATGCGGTGGGGATATTGATGACAGCAAGGGCTATTACATGACGCCAGCCTTGTTTGTTAACACTAACAATGCCATGCGCATCAACCGTGAAGAGACCTTTGCGCCTATCGCTTGCATCATTAAGGTTGCGGACTATGACGAAGCTTTGGCGACCCTTAACGATACCGAATACGGCCTAACTGGCGGTATTTGTACTCAGTCTTTGAAGTATGCCACACACTTTAAGCGTAACGCCAAGACTGGTTGCGCCATGGTTAACTTGCCAACAGCTGGCACTGATTACCACGTACCATTTGGTGGTCGTAAGAACTCCAGTTTCGGTAGCCGTGAACAAGGTCAATACGCTGTTGAGTTCTACACTGAAGTAAAGACTACCTACATCAAGGCGTAAGTTGTTACGGGGGCTGGTCTCAGGCTGGCCCATATATTGAAGAAACAATGATCAATGGGTTCAGGCCTGAGGTCTGAATCCAAGTATGTTTTAGGGGAGAGAGTGATGAGCAAAATGATGATGATAGACGGCCTGCAGTATAGCAACTGGAGCCGCGAAGTGTTTGAACAGATGCGCACCGGTGGGCTTAGCGCTGTGCATGTCACCATTGCTTATCACGAAACCTGCCGTGAGACCTTGCTTAATATTGGTGCTTGGAATCGCTTGTTTGAACAACATAGCGATTTAATTATGCCAGTGCATACGGCGGCTGATATCGAAAGCGCCCATGCGCAAAACAAGGTGGGTATCATTTTTGGTTTCCAAAACTGCTCACCGATTGAAGATGATGTGGATTTGATTCAAATTTTTCATCAGTTGGGTGTGCGCATCATGCAGCTCACCTATAATAACCAAAGCTTGTTGGCTGCAGGTTGTTATGAGTCAACTGATCCAGGCGTAACCCGCTTTGGTAAAGTTGCCATCCAAGAGTTGAACCGTGTGGGTATGGTTATTGATATGTCCCACAGTGCCGAAGAAAGCACCATGCAAGCCATTGAGTTGTCGCAGCGTCCGATTGTTATTAGTCATGCCAACCCAACCTTCTTTGAGCCAGCCAAGCGCAACAAGTCCAGCCGTGTCTTGTCGGCACTAGCCGAAAGCGAAGGCTTGCTAGGCTTCAGTGTGTACCCATTCCATCTTAAAGATGGCCCTAAGTGCACTTTGGAAAACTTCTGCAACATGGTGGCCGATACTGTTGATATGATGGGTATTGATCGCGTAGGTATGGGTAGCGACCTGTGCCTAAACCAACCCTTGTCGGTCTTAGAGTGGATGCGCAACGGTCGTTGGACCAAACAAATGGATTACGGAGAAGGTTCTGCCAGCAACGCGGCGTGGCCTGAATCATTAACTTGGTTTAATGATAGCTCCGATTTCCCGAATATTGTTCAAGGCCTACAACAAAAAGGCTTTAATGACACGGAAGTAGAGAAGATAATGGGACGTAATTGGTTGGAGTTCTGTCGTAAGAATTTTGGCCCGCAAGAGAGTTCACACTAAACCTAACTCTTTTTAAAGGTAACGCGTTATGCAAAATGCAATGTTGCGACCACCTGCACAAGCAATGGATTTGAACCGGCTTGGAGCGGGATTTGCTAGCCGCTTGAGTTTTATGCGTACTCTGGTTCGCCACATGACAGATGGTCAGTGGAGTATCGAATACAGTCGTTTTAACTTGGACGAACATGGTTACGGCCATGTTGTGTTTGACATTCAATCGCCCAATAGTCACTTGAGTTTTGTGGTGTTTTCACAATACTTGGATTCCAGTGATCGCAATGACCGTGTTATTGCCGAGAAATGGGATCTCACCATGACCTTGATGGAAGGTGGTGTGGATGATGCTACCTTGGCTAAGCTAGAGGCCAATGTGCCGTTACAAGAAGCGGGTCGTATTGATGCACGTAGTATTTCTTTGGCACGTGCCAACCGTAGTGCGCGGGTGTTTGGTGAAGTACTAGAAAAATTGCGTCATGGCCAGCAGCCAGATATTCAGCGCCTCACCGAAGTCGGCTACCTGTACCGTACTACGGCTGTTTATGGTTCGGGTAAGTTTGGCTCTTGCGATTGGGATAAGGTGGTAAATCAGCACGCTGATCTTGGTCGTCCATTTACTGGCGAAATGCTAGTCTGCTACCTACTGCGTCAGTTCAGTTTGGACCAGCTACATCATATGGTACATCAAGACGGTTATCCCCATGCCGTTGACATGGATGTGGATCTACAGCGCTATCTCGGCATTGGTAATTCTACCGGCCTAGGTATGGCGCCTTGGTTGATCAATCATCCACAGGTGATAGCGCAATGGGTGCTGCAGCGCGAAACCGCTCTTGCCAATGTGCTACAAACCAGTGTTAGTGCTGAAAAAGTTAGCCAGCTACAGGGTCTCATGGCGAGAGCTTGTCAGCATGTCAGCGAAGTGAGTACCTTTGATGACTGGCAGGCGCAAAACAACCGTGTGTTATTGGCTGATCTAGAAGCTTTGAACGACTGGTTTAACGATGCGGCTACGCAAGTAGATAGCTGGCAGCAGATCAATAATTGGGCCGAGCAAAACTACAGTTTGGAAACCCAGGAATTGTTGGTGAGCTTGTTCCTAGAATTGTACCCAGAAATAGTAGATAGCTTAGAAGATCAAATGGCCGCCGTAGAGTCCTTGCAATACGACCCAACAGCCAGTGCGCAAGACTTAGCGGATGCCGTACAGGAAAGCTATGACTGGGTATTTGACTACGATTTTTCTGATGCCAAGCAAAGCGAAACCTTCTGGTACTACTCACAGGGTAAAATCGAGCCTAGGTTGGGCAAAATTGGCACCGACGCTGGTGCTGAGCTGCAGATGTTTGTTGGTATTGCCAAGGCAGTGCAAGAATGTCATACAGCGCTGCTAGCCTTATTGGCTGACGACGCGGATGCCACCGTGGCGGACTTCTTGCTATTGTACCCAAACCAGCAAGCTATCGTGGCGCGTATTGCCACCATGTCACAAACCCATTATGGTGAAATTCGTGCCAACCTGTTAGATGCAGGTGTGCTGCCAATGCACCTTTTGCGTGCTAAGTTAGCCTTTTTTGGCGTGAGTAAGTTTGACCCTAAATCTGCCTTGTGGGTGCGTAATACCATGTTCCAAGGTGCGCCACTGGTGTCTGATCTCATGGCTGCCGATAAGCCTGCCATTAATGCCGACTGGTCTTTCCCAGTAGCGCCAAAGCATATTTATCAGGAGCTGACTCATGACTGATTTGCTGCAGATTTCTGCCAATGAAATGAAGTTTCTGGTGAAGCGTAGCGTGGAAGGCTTAGGCTTTACACCAGGTGATCAATTGGGCGCCGGCGCTCGCGCAGCTGCTTGCTATCAGTATGGTTTGGCCAACAGTGCCGTTATTGATGCTGCCCTAAGCAGCTTGCAAGCGGATATTCAAGGCCCTGTGCTAGTTGCAAAGGCTACGCAAGCAAGTGATGAGTGGTTGTTTGATGCGCAAGGTCAGTCTGCCCTTGTGCAGGCCGAATTGGCCCTCGGCTCAGCGTTATCTCATGGTGCTAGTGCCGTGCGGGTGCGTAATACCTCCCAAGGTATGCTAGTAGCGCCTGTGCTCATGGCGTGGTTAAGCAAGCCGTTGGCACAAGGTACCGCTCAGCAATCTATTGCCTTGTACTTTACTAGCCAAAAAGGCGATCAGCGTTGCCTGTGGTTGGCAGCTAATGGCAAGCCATTGGGTTTGTATCAGCCCAAGTCAGCAGTCGTGGCTAGCAATGAATTGCTAGTACGCGTAGGCGAAGAAGATATTGATGGTCATTTGATCACCGATGGTGCTGATCTGCTAGGCTGGCGTGAGCGTAGCCTAGATCAAGGCATCCTAGTGGATCTAAGCCTAGTTACACGTCTCAAGACCATGATGACGGATTCCTTTGTGCCAGAATCAGACGAGTCTCGTAACAGTGGTGCGGGCCCAGGTTAAGCCTGCACTTAGAAGTATCCAAGGCCATTGAGCAATGCTCAATGGCCTTTTTTATGACTGATGAATGCTGCGATGATAGGTTCGGTGTGATGATAGGTCGCTAGGGGGAAGGTTTCACTTTCTGGCCGATTATGACGCCGCCGAGCATGACTGCTAGACCATGGATAAAGCGCGAGGACTGTCTGAGGCGTCTTTTGCCGAGTTCCGCAGCGCCCATGGGCTAGCAGGCACGCACAGGGCAGCTGGCAACGCCACCCAAGGAACTAAGGCCAGCAAGTGAAACCTTCCCCATAGTGGCCGGGGCATAAGTCGGTGTTGAGGCGTCTACGGCAATTCACTCAAGCAGCGCCAATTTGGCTTTGCGAGGCAGCTTTTTGATCAAAGCTTCACGCTTAGTAGCGCTAGAACGGTCTTCTTGTTGTTCCTGGTAAACCATCGCCTTGGCGGGATCACTGCGGAAAAAGCGCGCGCCTAGCTTGGGGTCGTTTTGATGCTCGTTAAAACGCCTGGCGGGATCCGTGGTGATGCCCGTATAGAGTTTTCCTGACTTGGTTTCTACCATGTAAACCCACCACTGTTGGTTTGTTGCCTTGGACGAAGGACTCATTACGCACGGCGCTCAAAATAGGTATAATAGGTCCTATATTCTAACTGCTTGTTGGTACTTATGCAGCCCGCTATAAATTCCCTTGAAACCCTCTCCGATTTGTTCCAAGAAGTAGACGGTAACTACCGTTTATTTGATATGGGCTGTCGCCTTTCCAAACTCAGCGTAAAGGACTTTAACGACTTCGAACATAGCCAAAAACCCTATGCGCTGCCATGGCTAAAGCACGCCTGGATTGGTATCTTGCTGTGGCAGACAGAGCAGCAGCACGCGGTACCAACTATCTGGTTTTTGAAGTTTCCTTTGGATGAGCAAGGCTATCTGATTCAAGCCTCCCGTGATGAGTTCTTAAGTCAGCTGTTGGAAACTATCGGCACCAATATGCTGGATCAAAAAGAATCCGCGGCCATGGCGGACAAATTGCAGCATAGCAACTTGGCGTTTACCCCTGATCAAGATCGTATGGCGGCCTTCAATGCCCAGGCAAGGGCCTTGCTGAAGCAGCCGGAGTCTGACTTTTACCAGCCAGTGCGTGACTATATCATGGCGCCAGGGCACTCTGAGGGCTGGCAGGAGCTAGGTTTACAGGGTTTTGCCGACCTAGTGAGCCGTGTGCCTGATAATGAAGCCCTGAGTAAGGCTGTGGCAGCCAGTATTGCTACCTTGCCAGCCGCGGTTATATCTGGCCTGGCTGTACAGTGTGAAAACATCGTTTTGCCTTACCCAGTGAGCCAGGCTTTTGTGCAGCGTGGTCGGTTGTCTACTGATACCGGCGAACAGGTGGCTTGTTTGCGTGCGGTAAGTCAAGCGCCTAACGCCCAGGAGCGTCAGGCTTGGTTGTTGCAAATGCTGGCTGCGGGACAAGAGGTCGGTGTTGAGTTGCTGGCTGCAGTGGCGAGTAAGTGTCAAGCAGATTTGCGTCAGAGCGCCGTGCTAGCGGCTTTTATGGAGGCTTGCGCTGCCGAGCAGGGTGTCTTTAATGGTTTGGTAGGTGAATTGATGTACCAGCAGGACTTGCGACAGGCCATGCTAGGCTTGGTGCGCAGCCCGGAGCGTTCAGAGCGCTTGGCTGTGGCCTTTGGGCAGTTTTTACAGGCCTAGTGATAAGGCTAGTCGCCATGCTGCGGACCACTTAATTGTCATGGCAGGGCGTCACTTAACCGTCATCGCAAGACGTCACTTAGTCGTCATTGCGGGCGTCACTTAGTCGTCATTGCGAGTGAAACGAAGCAATCTCTAACGGGCGAAGTGCAAGCTCAAAGAGGTTGCTTCGCCTTCGGCTCGCAATGACGAAATAGAGCGTTCGCAATGACGACATAGAGCGTTCGTAATGACCAAGTAGAGCGTTCCCAATAACGGGGTATATGGGGAGATTTAAGGGCTGCCTATTGCCTGCGCGTCAAAGCGCTGCCCGGTAACGCCTTTGCTGTCTGGTCCCATCAGGTAATGGTACACGGGCATGATATCTTCTGGTGCCAAGTTAATGGCTGGGTCTTCTCCGGGGTAGGCCTTGGCGCGCATATTGGTACGGGTAGCGCCAGGGTTGATGGTGTTGACGCGAATGTTGCTAATATTTTCCAATTCTTCCGCCAAAATCTGTGCCATGCCTTCAGTGGCAAACTTAGATACGCTATATGCTCCCCAGTAAGCTTTGCCTTGTTTGCCAACTCCGGAGCTAGTGAAGATGATAGAGGCGTCTGCGGAGGCTTCTAGTAGTGGTAGCAAGGACTGGGTCATCATAAAGGCCGCGTTGACGTTGACGTGCATGACGTGGCGCCAGGTGCGGGCTTCGTATTGGCTAATAGGTGTGCGTTCGCCAAGTATTGAGGCGTTGTGTAGTAGGCCGTCTAGGTGGCCGAATTCAGCTTGCAAGATGGTCGCCATTTCATCGTAATCTTGTTCTTTGGCACGGCTCAAATCAAATGGATAAATTGCCGGAGTGGGGGAGCCTTGATTTACAATTTCATCGTAAATGGATTCTAGTTTTTCTTCCGTACGTCCCATCAGTACAACTGTGGCGCCGAGTGCAGCATAGGTTTTTGCTGCGCTTCTGCCAATCCCTGAACCGGCGCCTGTGACGACGATGGTGCGGTTGGCTAAAGCGTGAGTTGGGGCTTTATAATCAAACATAGCAATGTTCCAAAACAGTATGATGTGTTGTTTATTCGGCAGGCTTGCTAGCGTGCACTAGATAGTTAACATCGACATCTTTGGCGTTTAGTTTATAGGTTTTGGTAATTGGGTTGTAGAGCATGCCTGTCATGGCATGACTTTCAAGCCCTGCTGAGCGCATATATTGGTGCAGTTCGGAAGGTCGAATAAACTTGCCGTGTTCGTGCGTACCCTTGGGTAACATCTTCAAAATGTGTTCCGCGCCAATGATGGCAAACAAATAGGATTTGGGGTTGCGGTTGATGGTGGAGAAGAATACTTGGCCGCCCGGCTTAACTAGTTTGGCACAGGCGGCGATGACTAGGCTTGGGTCTGGCACGTGTTCCAGCATTTCTAAACAGGTAACAATGTCATATTGACCGGCTTCTTCTTCGGCTAGCTGCTCAGCTGTGATTTGGCGGTAGTTGATGTTAACGCCGGCTTCCAGTGCATGTAATTGTGCCACCTTCAAAGGTGCTGCACCCATGTCGATACCGGTTACACTGGCGCCGCGTTGTGCCATGGCTTCTGCCACAATGCCGCCGCCACAACCAATGTCGGCCACCTTCTTGCCATGTAGTGGAGCACGTTCGTCTATCCAGCCAATGCGCAGAGGGTTGATTTCGTGTAACGGCTTAAATTCGCTTTCACGGTCCCACCAGCGGCTGGCTAAGGCTTCAAATTTGGCGATTTCGGCAGGGTCTACGTTGTTCATATGAATCCACAGTTTTGACTCGAGTCTGAGATGGCAGAGTATAACGCTTTCCGGTCTTGAAGGCACCTTTGAATAGTGCTTTTAAGGGGCGCCAAAATTAGGTTCTGTAAGGGCGGGTGTGCTATCATTGGCGTTTTTGTGGTCTGCCTTTAGGGGCAGGCTAATCGACCCAATGCTGGCTGTCTCTATGAGGCCAATCGGACAAGGAAATTCGTTTAGTTATGAGCGAAATAGCTAAAGAAATCTTACCAATCAATATCGAAGACGAGCTCAAACAATCCTATTTGGATTATGCTATGAGTGTTATCGTCGGCCGTGCTCTTCCCGATGTGCGTGATGGCTTGAAGCCAGTGCACAGGCGTGTTTTGTTTGCCATGAACGAACTGCACAACGATTGGAATAAAGCCTATAAAAAATCAGCCCGTGTGGTTGGTGATGTAATCGGTAAATACCACCCCCATGGTGACTCCGCTGTGTACGAAACGATCGTACGTATGGCGCAGCCTTTCTCCATGCGCTACACCCTAGTGGATGGTCAAGGTAACTTCGGTTCCATCGATGGTGACTCAGCGGCGGCCATGCGTTATACGGAAATCCGTATGGAACGTATGTCCCACGATCTATTAGCCGATTTAGAAAAAGATACGGTTGATTTTGTGCCCAACTATGATGGCACGGAGATGATCCCTGAAGTGTTGCCTACGCGTTTGCCTAACTTGTTGGTTAACGGTTCTTCCGGTATCGCCGTAGGCATGGCGACTAACATCCCGCCTCATAACTTGAATGAGGTGATTAGTGGGTGTTTGGCATTGATCGAAAATCCAGCCATCGAAATTGATGAGCTGATGGAGCATATCCCTGGCCCAGATTTCCCGACCGCGGGTATTATTAATGGCCGTGCCGGTATCGTCCAGGCGTACCGTACAGGTCGTGGTCGCATCTACATGCGCGCTCGTTATCATGTAGAAGAAGACCCCAAGAACAGTAAGCCGTCAATTATCGTGACCGAGTTGCCTTATCAGGTAAACAAGGCGCGCCTAATCGAAAAGATCGCCGAGCTGGTTAAAGAAAAGAAAATCGAAGGCATCACTGAATTACGTGATGAATCGGACAAAGATGGCATGCGTGTAGTGATCGAGTTACGTCGTGGCGAAGTGCCAGACGTGATCGTTAACAACCTATATGCCCAGACGCAGTTAGAAAACGTATTTGGTATCAACGTTGTGGCCTTGGTTGACGGTCAACCTAAGACCCTTAACTTAAAGCAAATGCTGGAAGCCTTTGTACGCCACCGTCGTGAAGTAGTGACCCGTCGTACCTTATTTGAATTACGTAAGGCGCGTGCGCGTGGTCACATATTGGAAGGTTTGACGGTTGCTCTTGCTAACATTGACGAAATCATCGAAACCATCAAGACCTCGCCGAATGCTGCCGAAGCGCGCCAGAAGTTGTTGGCCAAGTCTTGGCAAGCGGGTCCAGTTATTGCCATGTTGGAAAAGGCGGGTAACGATGCCTGTCGTCCAGATGATCTGCCAGCAGAATGCGGTATTCACGATGGCCGTTACCAGCTGTCTGAAGTGCAAGCCCAGGCTATTTTGGAACTACGTCTACACCGTTTGACTGGTTTGGAGCAAGACAAGCTGGTTGCCGAATACCAAGAGTTGCTTGAGCGTATCGCTGAATTACTAGAGATTTTGGGTTCTGCCGAACGTTTGCTAGAAGTCATTCGCGAAGAGCTGGCCGAAGTGCTAGAGCAGTATGGCGACAAGCGTCGTTCTGAGATTGTTGCGTCACGTCAAGATTTGACTATAGCCGATTTGATTCCAGAAGAAGATCTAGTGGTGACTATTTCTCATGGTGGCTATGCCAAGACCCAGCCAGTGAGTGATTATCAAGCTCAGCGCCGCGGTGGCCGAGGTAAAGCGGCAACGGCGGTGAAGGAAGAGGATTTTGTCGAGCACCTAATGGTGACCTCTTCCCACGATACGATCTTGTGCTTTAGCAACAAGGGCAAGGTCTACTGGTTGCGGGTATTTGAAATCCCGCAAGCTTCACGTACCGCTCGTGGTCGCCCCATTGTGAACATCCTGCCTTTGGAAGAAGGTGAACGTTTGACTACCATCTTGCCATTGCCAGAAGGTGGTTATATGGAAGGTCACTACATCTTTATGGCTACCGAACAGGGTACGGTGAAGAAGACTCCACTCACAGCCTTTGCGCGCCCTCGTACTAGCGGCTTGATTGCCCTAGGCTTAGATGAAGGTGATACCTTGATTGGTGCTACTGTTACTGATGGTTCTCAGCATATTATGTTGTTTGCTGATAACGGTCTGGCAACGCGCTTTGATGAAGATGATGTGCGTACTATGGGTCGTACGGCTCGCGGTGTACGTGGTATTCGTTTGGAAGAAGGCGCCAAGGTGATCAGCTTGATCATGCCGCAAGAAGGCGGTCGTATTTTGACTGCTAGTGAAAATGGCTATGGTAAACAAAGCCGCGTTGAAGACTTCCCAACTCGTGGTCGTGGTGGTAAGGGTGTTATCTCTATTCAAATGTCCGAACGTAACGGTGCTTTAGTTGGTGCTGTGCAGGTATTTGAAGGCGATGAAGCCATCCTTATCAGTGATCAGGGCACGCTAGTACGTACGCGTACTAACGAAGTATCTATCTTGGGCCGTAATACTCAGGGTGTGACCTTGATTAAGGTACAAGAAGGCGAGAAGTTGGTACAGGTTGCGCGAGTTGCCGAGTCTATGGGTAACGAAGACGAAGGAGTAGTTGCGGAAGACGCTGCTGAAGAAGGAACGGCAACAGCAGTAGAGGGCGAAAGCTCTACCGAAGCTGAAGGCTCTA
>DPHB01000061.1:25712-65191 GCA_003521845.1 Oceanospirillaceae bacterium
AAGCTGAAGGCTCTACCGAAGCTGGTGGTGGTGATGAGTAACCGTGCACATAACTTTTGCGCCGGACCTGCTGCACTACCCACCGCTGTACTAGAACGCGCACAGCAGGAAATGCTTAATTGGCAGAACCGTGGCGTGTCGGTGATGGAAATGAGCCACCGCCACAAGTCCTTTATGGACTTGACGGCGCAAGCCGAAGCCAATTTGCGTCAGCTGATGCAAATTCCTGACAACTATAAAGTGATCTTTATGCAGGGTGGTGCCACGGCACAGTTTTCCTTGTTGCCATTGAACTTGCTGGGCGCTAAAACCCAAGTCGATTTTATTGATACGGGCATCTGGTCAACCAAAGCCATTAAGGCCATGGCGCCTTACGGCACTGCCAATGTCATTGCTTCTAGCCAAGCCGAAAGCTATTTAAGTGTGCCCCAACAAGCGGATCTACAAATTAGCAGTGATAGTGCCTTTGTGCATTATTGCCCTAATGAAACCATTGGTGGCTTAGCTTTTGATTACATACCTGATACTGGTGATATTCCACTGGTTGCTGATATGTCTTCAGTCATCATGTCTGAGCCAATGGATATTAGCAAGTTTGCTGTTATCTATGCCGGTGCGCAAAAAAATATTGGGCCCGCCGGTATCACCTTGTTGATCGTACGCGAAGATTTGTTAGGTAAGGCGCGTTTCGACACACCGGGCGTGTTTAACTATCAAGCTCAGTGGCAAAACGACTCTATGCTTAATACACCACCGACCTATGCCTGGTATTTGGCATCTTTGGTGTTTGAGTGGTTGCTTGAAAATGGCGGTCTTGAAGCCATGGGTAAGCAAAATCGTGCTAAGGCCGCGGCCTTGTATGGTGCTATAGATAGCAGTCGTCTGTATGACAATAAGGTAAATATAGCTAACCGTTCTATTATGAATGTTACCTTTACTTTAGCTGACGAAGCGCTCGACGCTGTGTTCCTGCAACAAGCAGAAGCCAATGGTTTGCTAAATCTAAAGGGCCACCGCAGTGTTGGTGGTATGCGTGCCAGTATATACAATGCTGTGCCAATGGCATCCATTGAAGCTTTGGTCAGCTTCATGCAGGACTTTGAACAGCAACATTGGAAATAAATATGTCACAGACCCCAAAGACCCAAGAACAAGAATTGGGCTTGTTGCGTGATGAGATAGATAGTATTGATCAGCAGATTCAGAGCCTGATTAATCAACGTGCTGCCTGTGCGCAGCGCGTCGCCGACGTAAAACAAGCTCATCAAGGTGTTAGCGACGCCGTATTTTATCGTCCTGAGCGTGAAGCTCAGGTGCTACGCAAGGTTATGGAGCGTAATACGGGCCCCTTGGATAACGAGGAAATGGCGCGTTTGTTCCGCGAAGTGATGTCTGCTTGTTTGGCCCATGAAAAGCCCATGCATGTGGCTTTCTTAGGTCCCCAAGGCACCTTTACGCAATCGGCTGCGTTGAAACACTTTGGCCATTCTGTGGTGACTGTGCCCATGGGCTCTATTGACGATGTATTTCGTGAAGTAGAGGCCAAGAGTGCTCACTACGGGGTGGTGCCGATTGAAAATTCCTCCGAAGGCATGGTAAACCATACTTTGGATAGCTTCCGTAAGTCGAATTTGGTGATTTGCGGCGAAGTGGAAATGCGTGTGCATCAAAACCTGCTCACCGAAGCGGGCACAGATCTAAGCAAGGTTGAACGTATCTACTCACACCAGCAGTCCCTAGCTCAGTGCCGTACTTGGCTAGATACACACTTGTCCACAGCCGAGCGCTACCCAGTAAGCAGCAATGCCGAAGCCGCACGGCGCGTGGCTGAAGCCGGTGACGAATCAGGCAAGGTTGCGGCCATTGCCGGTCGCATGGCGGCTGATTTATATGGCCTTGACATTGCCCATGCTAACATTGAAGACCAACCAGACAATACCACACGCTTTTTGATTATTGGGCATAACAGTATTCCTGCTAGTGGCGAAGATAAAACTTCTTTGTTGGTCATGGCGCGTAACAAATCCGGTGCCTTGTATCATCTACTTGAGCCGTTTCAGCGTCATGGCGTGAGTATGACCAGTATTGAATCGCGGCCTTCCGGCACCGGCCTTTGGGGTTATGTGTTCTATATTGATTTTGAAGGTCATCTTGAAGATGACAATGTCAAAGCCGTTATAGCTGATTTAGATTCGGAAGTCGCTGAACTACGTGTGCTAGGCTCTTATCCTCAGGCCGTATTGTAGCGTTTAGACTATGTTTAACAGTGAAAAAGTATTAATCGTCGGTCTTGGGCTTATTGGTGGATCATTAGCGGCTGCTTTGCGCCGTACCCGTCAGCATCAGGTGTGGGGTTTTGACCTAGATAAAGCTAGCGTTAGCCAAGCCGTAGAGCAGGGTATCATCGATCAGGGTATTGATGACCTAGATGCGGCTGTGGGCCTAGCGGATGTGGTGGTGTTGGCCGTGCCTGTGATTGCCATGGAAAGCTTGTTGCGCCAGGTAGCGCCTTTGCTGTCAGAGCACACACTACTGACGGATGTGGGGAGTGTTAAAGGTAACATTGTGGCTACGGCTTATGATGTGTTTGCTACACCACC
Organism: Oceanospirillaceae bacterium; assembly: GCA_003521845.1. Lineage (GTDB taxonomy): Bacteria > Pseudomonadota > Gammaproteobacteria > Pseudomonadales > Balneatricaceae > Njordibacter. The sequence continues at coordinate 28,313 of DPHB01000061.1, forward strand.
AGCTGGTTTTGTGCCGGGTCACCCTATTGCGGGTTCGGAACTCAGTGGTATTGGTGCCGTTAACATAGACTTGTTTGTTGACCATAAGTTTATCATCACGCCGTTGCCCGAAAGCAGCCAGCAGGCGATGGATGTGTTGGCGGCAATGTGGCGTGGTGTTGGTAGTGATATCCTTACTATGGATGTGGCACGTCACGATCAGGTCTTGGCGGCGACCAGTCATTTGCCACATATATTGGCATTTTCTATTGTTGATACCTTGGCGTCGGATGCAGAAAACAAAGATATTTTCCGTTATGCCGCAGGTGGCTTTAGGGACTTTACGCGGGTTTCGGGCAGTGATCCTACCATGTGGCATGATGTCTTTGTCAGCAATCGTGATGCCTGCCTAAAAACGCTAGATCAGTTTACGGACGGTCTTAAAGTTATGCGCCAGGCCATTGCCGACGGCGACAGTAACACTATGTTGGGTATCATGACGCGTGCTCGTGTGGCACGACACCATTTTGAAAAATTATTAGCAGGCTCAGCCTACACTGGAACTATGACTACAAAAACTCACTTCGATGTAACCCCGGGTGGCCAGGTACAAGGGCGTATTCGCGTACCTGGTGACAAGTCCATTTCACACCGCTCCATTATGCTCGGCGCTTTAGCTGAGGGTACTACCCATATTAGTGGTTTCTTAGAGGGCGAAGACGCCCTCGCTACCTTGCAGGCGTTTCGCGATATGGGTGTTGTCATTGAAGGCCCAGTAGACGGCAAAGTGACGGTGCATGGCGTTGGTTTGCATGGCTTGCAAGCGCCTCCAGGTCCTTTGTACGTAGGCAACTCAGGTACTACCATTCGTTTGCTATCTGGCCTACTGGCGGGGCAAAAATTTGATGTAGAATTGACTGGTGACGTGTCTCTAAATGGTCGCCCAATGCTACGCGTGGCGAACCCTTTGCGTGATATGGGTGCTAAGGTTGCAACGGCCGAAGGTGGTACGCCACCTTTGAAAATCAGCGGTGGCCAAATGCTTACCGGCATCGATTACGACCTGCCTATGGCGAGTGCCCAGGTTAAGTCTTGTGTGTTATTAGCCGGATTGTACGCGCAAGGTAAGACTCGCGTTACCGAACCAGCACCGACTCGAGATCACACCGAGCGTATGCTACAAGGTTTTGGTTATGCGGTTGAAACCGACGGTCCTAGCCGCAGCCTAGTAGGTGGTGGTGCCCTAAGAGCTGGTGACATAGATGTGCCGTCGGACATTTCTTCTGCGACCTTCTTCCTGGTGGCAGCCGCCATTAGCCCCGGCTCTGATCTAGTTATTGAGCACGTAGGTATGAACCCAACGCGGGTTGGTGTGATTAACATTTTACGTCTAATGGGCGCTAATCTTGAGGTGAAAAACCCGCGTGATGTGGGCGGTGAACCGGTAGCCGATTTGCATATTCGTTATGCGCCGTTAAAGGGTATTGATGTACCTGAAGAGCAGGTTGCTCTGGGTATCGATGAATTTCCAGCACTCATGGTGGCGGCCGCTTGTGCCGAAGGTACAACGACGGTTACCGGCGCGGAAGAGCTGCGGGTGAAAGAAAGTGATCGTATTCAATCTATGGTCGATGGTTTACAAATCCTAGGCATTGATATTACGGGCACACCTGATGGTGCTGTCATTGTCGGTAATGGTGGCCCAAATGGAACAGGCGCGGTATTTGGTGGTGGTGAAATTGTCACCCATCATGATCATCGTATTGCCATGTCCTTTACCATTGCCGGTTTACGTGCCGGAGCACCAATTAAAGTGTTGGACTGTGCCCACGTCGCCACCTCTTTCCCAGGTTTTGTAAACCTAGCCGACAAGGTCGGTATGCAAGTAACTGAAATAAAGGAATAAATACTGTGAGTAATGCTCCGGTTATTGCCATTGACGGCCCTAGTGGTTCAGGCAAAGGCACAATTTGTAAATTATTGGCGCAAGCCATGGGTTACCATCTACTAGACAGCGGTGCCTTGTATCGATTAGTGGCCTTGGCGGCTGAGCACCATGGCGTGAGCATGGAAAATGAACGTGCCTTGTCTGACATAGCTGCGCACCTAGATGTGCAGTTTTTGACTTCTCCCGATGGCGACAAGGTTGTCTTAGAAGGTGAAGATGTTAGCCTCGCTATCCGCACAGAAGCTGTAGGTATGAATGCTTCGCGCGTGGCAAGTTTGACCCTAGTACGCAAATCTTTAGAAGACAGGCAGCGTGCTTTTGCAGAGCTTCCGGGCTTGGTGGCGGATGGTCGCGACATGGGTACGGTGATCTTTCCGCAAGCTAGTATTAAGGTTTTTTTGACCGCCAGTGCCGAAGAACGTGCTGACAGACGCTACAAACAGTTGAAAAGCAAGGGCTTGGATGCTAGTCTCGCAGATATCTTAGTTGATATTCAGCAACGTGACGAGCGTGATCAGAACCGCAGTGTCGCGCCGTTGAAGCCGGCTGCTGATGCTGTACTGATCGATTGCACGCATATGAGCATCGCAGAAGTAGAGCAAGAAGTCATGACTTTGATAAAGCACAGGGGGCTGTAATAGTACGGTTTCCTTTTGATTAACTAACCGATAGAGGTGCTCGCCAGTGTTGGGGATGCCGCTATAAACCGGCCATGCACAGCTAGAGTATCCAAAAGAGTTTGCGCATGAGCGAAAATTTTGCTGACCTGTTTGAAGAAAGCCTGCAGCAGGTAGAAATGAAGAAAGGGGCCCTAATTACCGGTGAGGTAATTGGTATTGATAGTGAGATGGTGACTATCAACGTAGGTCTAAAATCCGAAGGTGTTGTACCACGTAGTCAATTCTTGAGCGCCAGTGGCGAACTAGAAGTGGCGGTTGGTGATTCCGTACAGGTTGCATTGCAAGAAGTCGAAGATGGCTTGGGCGCTACCCAAGTATCTCGCGAACGCGCAAAACAGCTAGAACGCTGGCAAGAACTCGAAAAACTACAATTGGCCGAAGAGCCAGTTACTGGTGTTATTACTGCCCGCGTTAAGGGTGGTTTCAATGTGGAGCTGAATGGCGTTCGTGCCTTCCTACCTGGTTCCTTGATCGACACCCGACCTCTGCAGGATACCTCCCACCTGGAAGGCCAAGACCTGCAATTTAAGATTATCAAGCTCGATATAGATCGTAACAACGTTGTTGTGTCGCGTCGTGCTTTGCTGGATGAAGCCAATAAGGCCCAGCGTGAAGAAATACTGGCTAACCTAGAAGAAGGTTCGGTGGTGAAGGGCTTTGTTAAGAACTTGACTGACTACGGTGCCTTTATCGATCTAGGTGGTTTGGACGGCTTGTTGCATATCACTGATATCGCATGGCGCCGTATCAAGCACCCAAGTGAAATGCTAAAAGTCGGTCAAGAGATTGACGTCAAAGTTTTGAAGTTTGACGAAGAAAAGCAGCGTGTGTCCTTAGGTCATAAGCAGTTGCAACAAGACCCTTGGAGCAGCTTCGTCGACACCTACCCAGTAGGTAGTCGTCTGCCTGCCACCGTGACTACGGTGACTGACTATGGTTGTTTTGCTCGGGTCGCCGAAGGTATTGAAGGTTTAGTGCACTCCTCAGAAATGAGCTGGATGAAGCGCAACCTACACCCATCTAAGATGGTGCATTCTGGTCAAGAAATTGAAGTCATGATTTTGGACGTCAACAGCGACAAGCGTCGTTTGTCCTTGGGTATGAAGCAATGCAGCGAAAGCCCGTGGGTTGCCTTCTCCAAACAGTATGCTGAAGGCGATAAGGTTTCCGGTAAGCTTAACTCTAAGACCGACTTTGGTTTGTTCATTGGTTTGGCTGATGGTATCGATGGTTTGGTACACATATCTGATATCGACTGGAATCGTAGTGACGAAGCCTTGCTAGCTGATTACCAAAAGGGCGAAGATATTGAAGCCGTTATCCTGTCTATTGATACCGAACGTGAACGTGTTGCTCTAGGCATCAAGCAGATGGCTGGCGATCCGTTTGGCGATTTTGCTGAAGCTAACAAGAAGGGTACCGAAGTGACAGCGACTGTTACCGAAGTGACCTCTGGTGGTTTGGCTGTTGAGTTGGTTCCAGGTGTGCCGGGTTTCTTGAAGCGCGGTGAAATGGGCGACGACCAACAATTGTCCGACTTCAACGAAGGTGACCAGATTACCGCTTACGTAGGCGCTATCGATAAGAAAGGCCGTAGCGTTGGTCTCTCTATTCGTGGCCATGAAGCTGCTGCACAACGTGCGCAACTACAAGAGCTAAATACTCAATCTGTTGATACTGCCGGTCCAACAACCATTGGTGACTTGATCAAGCAACAGTTGGAAAAGTAGCCGTTGGAAAAGGTAACTAGGTAAAGCTATGCGTAAATCTGAATTAATAGAGAATTTGGTCGATCGATTTCAAGACCTACCGGTACGTGATGTCGAAGTGGCCGTAAAGTCTATCATCGAACATATGACGGAAGCTCTGGAAGAGGGTGATCGCATAGAAATCCGCGGTTTTGGTAGCTTTAGTCTGCACCATCGTGCCCCACGCATTGGTAGAAACCCCAAGACGGGCGAGTCCGTATCCTTGGAAGCCAAGCGCGTACCGCACTTTAAGCCCGGCAAGGAGCTACGCGATCAAGTCGATGCCAGCGCCAAGTAAACCTAACCGCTAATATAAAAAGGGTCCGATGTTTTCATCTGACCCTTTTTTTGTGGTGCGCCAAGTATGGCGCGAGTTTCGCGGGGACTGGCTCTTATTTGGCCGCGAAGCGGACAAAAGTGCCTGTCCCTTTGCGATTTACCTCTCCGGCCCGCACTTTGCCTGATAGAGATTGCCGCGCCTTCGGCTCGCAATGACGAAGGGCTTGCCTCGCAATGACGAAGGACTTGCCTCGCAATGACGCAGAGATGTTCCCTAAATACAACTAGCTTAGCCAACAACACTATTTAGAAACGGGGATTATCGGTTATACTGTTGCGCATGTAAGAGCGCTGATCTGGCCAGTCAAATAATCACGCACCAGTGCTCTGAAATCTCAAGGAGAGAAGATCATGAAATTCATCAAAGGCCTCTTGATAGCCCTTTTGGCATTGGCCGCACTGACCGTTGGCATTCTGTTTAGCAGCCGTAACAGTACCCCTGTTGCGCTAGACATGCTGGTCGTGCAATTGCCACCTATGAGTGTGGCCCTGTGGATCCTGATAAGCTTTACCTTAGGGGTTATTGCTAGTGGCTTGCTGTATGGATTAATTAATCAAACCCACAAACGTCGTAACAAGAGTTTGCTACGTCAAGTTAACCAGCTTGAAGCTGCACGCGAGACTGCTAATTAGCTATGACAGATTTACTCCTCTTGCTGTTTTTTTCCGCCGCAATTGGTATTGGTTGGTGGTTAGGGCGGCGTCATCAACAGCAGCAAGAATCTAGTGTCGCAGACGAAAATTATTACCGTGGCCTTAATTATCTGCTTAATCATGATACGGATGCTGCCCTAGATCTATTCATAGATTCCCTTGAAGTTAATAATCACAACCTGGATACCCACTTGGCTTTAGGTAGTGCTTTTCGCCGTAAAGGTGAAGTTGATAAAGCCATACAAATACACCAGAACCTACTCAATCGTTCAGGCTTAACTCATCATCAATTAGCGCAAGCGCAGCTCGAGTTAGCTCACGATTTCGTCAAGGCAGGTTTGTTAGATAGGGCAGAGCAGCTGCTGTTGGAAAGCGCAGGTTTTAGTTCTGACAAGCAGGCTTGGGGTACCCTACTACTAGATATTTACCAACGTGAAAAAGACTGGCAGAAAGCGTTAGACGTCGCGCGTCGTTTTCAATTGCATAAAGTACCGCATCTGGCTTCAAAATTGTCGCATTATGCGTGCCAACAAGCGCAAGAAGCCCTTGACGCTCAGGACCTGGCTGCCGCCAAGTTGTTGCTAACACAAGCGCAACACTTGAATACAGGCAACCCGCGCATATCCTTGATTGCAGCCGCCATCGCTATGCAAGAAGATGACTACGCGGTAGCGGGTAGGCATTTACGCCATCTGGCTCAGCAAGATCCGAGTTTGATTCCCAGTATTCTCACTGATTTAGCCCAGTGCTTCGTTATTGATCAGCAAGCCTGGCAAGCTTGGTTGCGTGATTGTATGCAGGAACATCCAAGTACCAGTGTTATGCTGGCTCTGGCCGATGTGTTGCGTCATGAATCCGACGCTACAGCGGCCGCGTTTGTCACCAAAGAATTACGCAAAAGACCTTCTGTGAAGGGCTTTAATTATTTAATAGATTTGCATATGCAATGGGCAACAGAAAATGCTCGTGAGTCCTTAGAGGCCTTGCAGGGTTTAACGGTTGCTCTGGAACAGCGTAAGCCCGCTTATCAGTGTAAGCAATGTGGCTATGCTAGTAGTAGTATGCAATGGCAGTGCCCCACTTGTCATCAATGGGACACCACCAAACCTGTTTATGGATTACGAGGAGAATAGTTTGCAAGCCGACCCCAAAATCATTGTTGCTTTAGATTACGACAATCAAGATGATGCCCTAGCCATGGTTCAGCGTTTGGACCCTCAACGTTGTCGAGTCAAGGTCGGTAAAGAATTATTTACCTCGGCAGGCCCGCAATTGGTACACGCCTTACATGCTTTGGGTTTCCAAGTGTTTTTGGATTTGAAGTTTCATGATATACCCAATACTGTTGCTAAGGCTGTGCTGGCTGCTGCCAAAATGGGTGTCTGGATGGTGAACGTGCATGCCAGTGGTGGTAGTGAAATGATGCGCACCACTGTGGCGGCTTTACGTGCCCAAGGTGGCCATCAACCTAGACTGATTGCCGTGACAGTGCTCACTAGCATGGATGCAGCAGGCCTTAGGGAAACAGGTATCCAGCAAACGCCAGCAGAGCGAGTACTAGACCTTGCTAGTCTGACGCAAGCTAGTGGCTTTGAAGGTGTGGTTTGCTCGGCGCAAGAAGCTGAACTGTTAAAGCAAAAGCTAGGTAGGGACTTTATTCTGGTTACCCCAGGTATTCGTCCAGCCTTTGCCGCCGTGGGGGATCAAAAGCGCATCATGACACCGGCTGATGCCATGCGTGCCGGTAGCGACTATTTGGTTATTGGCCGTCCTATCACCCAAGCCGATGAGCCTCTGCAAGCCTTGGCACTGATCGAGGCTGAACTGGCCGGCGTGCAATAAAACAAAGCTCTGCTACACTGAAAAGTAGAGAACAGGAGGTTCTCTACTTTATTGCTCGCCCGAGTAGAAGATAACCAAGGAGAGGTTTATGAAATTCATTCCCTTTATTTCGGCCCTGTGCCTATCGCTTATGCTTAGCTGGTCACCCCTTAGTTTTGGTGCTGGAGAAAGCATTAATCTCAATACTGCCAATGCCCAAGAAATTGCCGAGGCTTTGTCAGGCGTAGGCCCTGTTAAAGCCCTAGCAATCATTGCTTTACGTGATGAATTAGGTGGCTTTACCGATATTAATCAATTGCTTAAGGTCAAGGGTATCGGTGTCTCAACGATCCAACGCATTGGTGAGCAAATCGTGTTAGAGTAACTAATAACAGGGCTAGAAAGTATTTTTCTAGCCCTTTGTTTGTATATATAGCGACAAGGGATTTGGATCATGCCGAGCATGCAGTGGCAGCGTTTATTAGATGATCAGCGCATCGGTAAGCCCCACAAGGATCACCATGAAATGGGGCGTACGCCTTTTCATAAGGACCACGACCGCTTGGTGTTTTCTAGTGCCTTTAGGCGCCTAGGCCACAAAACTCAAGTACATTCTCTGTCCCATAATGACCATGTACATAATAGACTGACTCACAGTTTAGAAGTATCTAGCGTGGGCCGTAGTTTAGGTATTAGCGTGGCGCAGCAGCTCAGTCAGCACCAAGACTGGCCGCAATGGATCCAGCCCCACGATGTGGGCGCTATAGTGCAGTCCGCTTGTCTTGGGCACGATATAGGCAACCCACCTTTTGGTCATTTTGGCGAAAATGCGATACGCACATGGTTTGAAAAGTTTCATGCTGCAGGTGGTTTGCGAGATTTGAGCAGTGCCGAACAACTTGATTTCCTCAATTTCGAAGGCAACGCACAGGGCCTGCGAACCCTCACGCAACTGGAGTATCATCAGTTTGATGGTGGTATGCGTCTGACCTATGCCACTCTAGGTAGTTTTTTGAAGTACCCCTGGTTGGCCAATGATCCGTTAGCGCAAAGTAAACGTAAGTTTGGTGCTTTGCAGGCTGAGAGCCAGATTCTGGCAGAAATTGCGACTCGTTTAGGCCTGCTACAGCGCGCGCCAGGTCACTGGTGCCGCCATCCTTTGGTATATTTGATGGAAGCGGCTGATGATATTTGTTATGCCATTGTCGATCTAGAGGATGGCGTTGAATTAGGCATCCTCGATGAAGTTGATGTCATGGAATTGCTGGCCCCGATTACCGGTCCTTTGGTCGTGCCAGAACGTACCCCAATGACCGACGAATATTATTCTACTCGGCGTTTGGCTTTGTTACGCGGTAAGGTGATCAATTATTTGGTAAGTGCCTGTGCCACAGCCTTTATTGAGCAAGAACAGGTACTACTGCAAGGCCGCTTGGAAGGCGATCTCATTAGTCATGCGGACCCAGTGACGCAAGAGGTTATAGGTAATGCCAAGTTGCTGGCTCGCAAGCGCATATTTGAGTCACCACAACGCCATCGTACAGAACTGGGTGCTAGTGCTGTATTGGAAAAAATTCTTGATGGCTTCGTGCCAGCTGCCTTGGAAGTGAGTAGTCAAGAGGCCAGCATGGTGTCATTTAAAGCACAAAAGTATCTGGCACTGATGGGCACCCATAGGCCAGATGCTGAGGCTAGCGCCTATCAAGCCCTGTGCCAAACTATGGATTTTGTTGCTGGCATGACGGATAAGTATGCCGTGACTCTAGCGCGTCAGCTGGGCGGTGAGCTGCTGTAAACACCTAAGATCTATTTCTCATAAAGTCGATTACTCAGGCAAGGATGCCTATGTTAGATGTCTATATCAGAACTCAGGATGCTCCGGGTATGGTCGATGCCTGCTTGTTGCTAGCCAGTAACAGTAAGGCTTCAGATCTGCATATTGAGCCCCAAAGTCAAGGTTGGCATATCCGTCAGCGTGTCGATGGTTTGCTGCATCCAGTGGCGTTTTTGCCCCAAGTGCTAGGTAACGCTGTGTTGGTGCGAGTTAAGTTGTTAGCGCAATTGGATATTGGCGAACAGCGTAAACCGCAAGATGGCAGCTTTCAGGTTACCCTCAACCAAAATCAGTTGGATATCCGCTGTAGTACTCTGCCCGGACATTTTGGTGAAAAGCTGGTGCTACGCATTCAAAACCGCAGCCAAGGTATTTTGCACCTTCCTCAACTAGGTATGAGTCAGCAACAACTGCTCATGTTGCAAACATGTCTAGCGTCACCACAAGGGTTGGTGCTGGTAACCGGTCCCACCGGTTCTGGCAAGTCCATCACCCTCTATGCCGCCTTACAATATCTGCTACAGCCACAGCGCAATGTCATGAGCGTGGAAGACCCCGTTGAACTAGTCATGACAGGCATGCATCAGGTGGCTCCAGCACCACATATTGGTGTCACTTTTGCGCAGCTATTGCGGGCGCTATTACGCCAAGATCCCGATGTCATTATGTTGGGTGAATTACGTGATGCAGAAAGCGCTGATATGGCGATTAAGGCCGCGCAAACAGGGCACCTGCTGCTGACTTCTATGCATACCAATACGGCATTGGAGGCCATTAGTCGCTGTTTTGGCCTAGGTGTGGATTTGCAAGGCCTAAGCTATTGTCTGCAACTGGTGGTTAATCAACGTCTATTAAGGCGCTTGTGTGAACACTGCAAGCGCCCCTTGTCTAGCACGCAATTGGAGCAACTTAAAACACCCGTGTGGCGGCAGGTGGCAGTGGCCTACGCTGATGAGTTCGGTGAGTCTGTGCCTTGTCGGGCGGTAGGTTGTGGGCATTGTTACGGTGGCTATAAAGGCCGTATTGGGGTGTTTGAGATGTGGCGCATAGAGCATCAGCAGCGTCGGCAAATCGCCAGTGGGCAAGAGCCAACCTTGCAGACCGCGGCCGCAGGGTTGCCAACGCAAAACATTTATCAGCAAGGCATTGCTCGCGTTTTGTCGGGGCATACGGGGGTGGATGAGCTAAAACGGGTTTTGGTTTAGGTAGGTTTTATGGCTGACTATCTCTGGTATGGTGAAGATAACAAACTGCAGCAATGCCAAGGGATGATGGTCGACAGGTCAGTGTGGCAATTGCGTAGTGAGTTGGCCAACCAAGGTATTCACCTGCGGGCTTGCTATCGTGTGTGGTTTTGGCATCGGCGTACAAACGTTATCGACACCAAGGCCACGCTGCCGTTGTTTTTACAGTGGCAGCGCTTGCTTGCAGCGGGTTTGCCTTTATTTGATTGTGTACGCTTAGCCAAGCCAAAGCGGCCTACTGGTAGGCTACGTTGGCAGCTTTGGTTGTTGCAGCAAGGTTTACAGCAAGGTTACACCTTATCGCAAATATGTGCGCAACAAGGCCTGCTAGCGAATTATCAGGTGGCGTTACTGGCGGCCGGAGAGCAGCAATCAAATTTGGCGCTAGCATTGCAGCAATTGGCGCAACAGCAACAGCAAACGGCGGCCTTATTAAAAAAGCTAAGGACGAGCCTGATGATGCCAGCAATTACCTTAGGGGTAGGGATAGTTGTTTGTATCTTGATATTGCTGTTTTTAGTGCCCAATATTGCCAGTTTAGTAGCCCACAGCCAGGCGCCAATACCGCTAGCCACCCAATACTTGTTAACTGCTTCTACAAGCCTGCATCAATATGGCAGGCTATGGCTCATGTGGTTGTGTGGCCTTGTGGTGGTTTTGTTTGCCATTAGCAAGACCCCCAGGGGTCAAGGGCTGGGGTCTTTGTTGTTGGCGCATATACCGGGCTGGCGGGGCGTATATCTACTGCAGTCTCAATATCTGGTTATGCAGTTGTTAGCTAGCAGCCTTGCTAGTGGATTGCCTTTGCTACAAGGGCTGGAGCTATGTCGTCGCGCCTGTGCAAATAGAAAACTGGCCAGGCAATTGCAATCAATAGCCAATTATTTACAGTCCGGTGTGAGCTTGTCTCAGGCTTTTACTCAGGGTGGCTTTGATGATACACAAGTGGTAATGCTACGTTTGGCAGAGAAAAGTGGTGATATGGCGGGTGTTTTTGATCACCTTAGTGAGCAATTACGCCAAGCACTAGGGGATAAAATTGATACCATAACGCGTTTATTAGAACCCATGATTACTAGCTTTTTGGCGCTCGTTGTTGGCTCTCTGGTGGTGGCAATTTATTTACCACTCATGCAAATGGGCAGTTTGTTGTAAGGCGCGAGTTTCACCAATGACGGTGGTACAATGCGCTTTCATCCTCGCTAGGTGCTAGGTATTGGATGCTAAGTTTTGAGTGATAGGTATACGTATCGAAACTAGCGTCGTTAAATAACAGGGAATTAGGCAATGACATATGTTGTAGGTATCACCGGCGGTATAGGCAGCGGCAAAACCCAAGTTACTGATATCTTAGCAGGCTTCGGTGTGACCGTTGTTGATGCTGATGTTGTGGCTAGAGAAGTGGTAGCCCCCGGTACACCTGCGCTGGCGGCCATTGCTGCACATTTTGGTCCACAATTGTTAGATGCCGATGGCCACTTACAGCGCTCCTTGTTGCGTGAAATCATCTTTTCAGATACCCAAGCGAAAGCCTGGTTAGAAGCACTGTTGCACCCTTTGATCAGGACCACAACGAAGGCACAGTTGCAAGCCAGCACGGGTGCCTACGCGGTACTAGCGTCACCCTTGTTATTAGAAACGGACCAGCATCAATTGGTGGATCAGGTGGTGGTGGTTGACGCCCAACCACAACAGCAATTACAAAGAGCCAGTAAGCGCGACAACAATTCTAGTGCTCAAATTGAAGCTATCATGAATAAACAGCTGACACGCCAAGAACGATTGCATCGAGCTGATATTGTGCTGGATAATAGTCAACCCTTAAGCCACCTTCATGCACGTGTAGCTGAGCTACATACACAACTAAACACATTAGCGGAAATTTAAGCATGCGCGAATACCCTTGCCCCCAGTGCCAAACTAAAGTGACATGGCGCACGGATAATGAATACCGACCCTTTTGCAGTGAGCGGTGTCAAAAATTAGACCTAGGTGCTTGGGCACAAGAAGAGTATGCCATTGCTGGTGATGATGACGAGAACGATGCATCTACGGGCCTATTGGACCCTAGTGAAGAGGATTACTAACCCGACAACAGGAGGTTGTCATGCACACTATAGAAAAGTCATGGAAGACTGAACCCAAGCCAGTATTATTCGCCTTCATTCTAGGCGCACCTGCCGATAGGCAGCGCCGTAATCTCAGCGATCCGAAACGAGGGGGGCAGGGCTTTAGCCTATTGGAAATGCTACTAGTGGTTGCTCTGATTGGTATTCTTGCCGCTTACGCGGTACCAACCTACCAAGGCTATATGCAGCAAACCCGGTTTATGGAGGTAGTGCAGCAGACCCAATCTGTGCGTATTTCCCAGGCGGCTTGCCTGATGACGGTGGGGCAGGAGTTGAGCGCTTGTGATAGTTTTGCCGAGCTGGCCTTGCAGGCACCCTTGGCGTCAGATAATACCGCCAGTGTTAGTCTCACTACCAGCACCGCTATTATCACTGGCACGGGCACCAGTGCCGCGGGTGGCTATACCTATTTGCTAACCCCTAGCTACAATGCGGCAGGACAGCTGGACTATAGCGTGAGTGGCACCTGTGTCGCTGCGGGTGCTTGCTAGCTAGCGCAGCCCCAACGAAGTGGAGCAATCTCCATCAGGCAAAGTGCGGGCCTGAGAGGTTGCTTCGTCGCTATGCTCCTCGCAATGACGGAGGGTGTAAGCATCTCCTCGCAATGACGTTGGGTATTAGCGCCTCCTCGCGATGAGAAATTATTTACCGTAGGCTTGACTCTAAGCGCCTATCCCATACACTTGCTGGAATTCTGAATATTAATGCAAAAAAGTGATATGAAGTATGGATTGCGCCAATTTTCTTGCCATCGAAACTAGCCCCGAAGCCCCTTATTACCCTGTTGCTTGTGCCTGGAGTTTAGCCGATGGCACTATCAAGACTAGCTTTATCATGCCTGCTGATGATTGGCCTAGTGAACTCTGCTATAGCGATCATTTGGACCTAGGTACCATTATGTCTCAGGGCCACTCGGTCAAAGATGTGATTATTGAAATGAACGATGACCTCGATGGTCAGTGGGTCTTATGCCATGCCGATTTTACGCCAGCGGCAAGTTTTGAACATATTGCTGAGGCGATTGATATACACCCCTCCTTTGAATGGAGCGATCGCACTAGCGATCTTGCCGAAGCGTTAAGTGACTATTGGCGTGAAGAGCTGCAAGATCTGAGCTTTGAACTAGGCTTAGACCTTACCCAAGCCGAAGACCAGGTACGTGTTATGCAGTTATGTTGGGCGCGCCGCAACGATCTCGTTGCCCACGACTGGTAAACCACATGATTATTCCTTGGCGTCAAATACCGGCAGCAACCCTAGATAATTTATTGCAAGAATACGCTAGTCGTGATGGTACTGATTACGGTCTAGTGGAAATTCCCTTGTCAACTAAGGTGGAGCAAATTAGAGGCCAGTTGCAAAGTGGTCAGGTTGTTATCGTGTATAGTGAGCTACACGAAACAGTGAACCTGATGCTGGCTGAAGAGTTTGCTTTGAGTGAGCGAGACAGCGCTGAATTAGGTTATTGATGGTGGTCATATAGGGGTGTGCCAGACAGCCCCCTAGGCCAAAGTATTATTCATTATTCTGATAATGCTTGGTATAACTATCACCAAGCTAGCATAACGCTAATAATTTTATATATTTCACCAGTTAGGATACTAGTATGAGCGACGTGAAGACCTATCCAGTAGATCCACAAGTAGCTGCAAATTCATGGGCTGACGAAGCCACCCGTGCCGCTATGTACGAGGAGTCAGTAAGCAATCCCGATGCATTCTGGGGCAAGCAAGCGGAAATGCTTGATTGGGTTAAAGCCCCTACTAAGATCAAAGATACCTCATTTGCCCCAGGCAATGTGGATATTAACTGGTACGCCGACGGTGAGCTAAACGTGGCAGCAAACTGCCTAGATCGTCACTTAGCTGAGCATGGCGAAGAAATAGCCATTATTTGGGAGGGTGATAACCCTGCTGAATCGCGTCACATTAGCTACCGTGAATTACACGCTGAAGTATGTAAGCTCAGTAACGCACTATTGGCCCAAGGCGCCAAGAAAGGCGACGTCGTCACACTATACATGCCGATGATTCCTGAAGCGGCTGTTGCCATGCTAGCTTGTGCTCGCATTGGTGCTGTGCACTCGGTAATTTTTGGTGGTTTCTCTCCAGACGCTATTGCTGGCCGCGTTGAAGGTGCCAACAGTACGATCGTTATCACCGCAGACGAAGGTTTGCGTGGCGGCCGTAGCGTGCCGCTTAAGGCGAACGTTGATACTGCACTTGCTAACATGGACAGTGTAAACACGGTTATCGTTGTTAAGCGCACCGGTGGTGATATTGCTTGGGTTGAAGGTCGTGACGTTTGGTACTCCGACATTGTCGAGCCCGCTTCTGCTGAACACACGCCGCAAGTGATGAATGCTGAAGACCCTCTGTTTATTCTTTATACATCGGGTTCTACTGGCCAGCCTAAGGGTCTAGAGCACACTAGTGGTGGTTACCTTGTATGGGCCGCCATGACGCACCGTTATGTATTTGACTACAAACCTGGTGATATCTACTGGTGTACCGCTGACGTTGGTTGGATTACTGGCCATAGCTACATCGTATACGGCCCACTAGCTAACCGTGCTACCAGCTTGATGTTTGAAGGTGTGCCAAACTACCCAACTAATTCGCGTTTTGGTGATGTGATCGCCAAGCATAAGGTTAACCAGTTCTACACAGCCCCTACGGCAATTCGTGCGCTAATGCAGCATGGTGACGACGTATTGGCAGGTGCAGACCTATCCAGTATCACGCTATTGGGTTCGGTCGGTGAGCCCATCAACCCAGAAGCTTGGACTTGGTACCGCAACATCTTTGGTAACGGTACAGCACCTATTGTTGATACCTGGTGGCAGACAGAAACAGGTGGTCATATGATTACCCCAATGCCGGGTTCTGTTGCCACTAAGCCGGGTTCTGCAACCCTACCATTCTTTGGTGTGCAGCCTGCCTTGGTTGATAACGAAGGCGTGCTTATTGAAGGCGCAGCGGAAGGTAACTTGGTTATCACCGATAGCTGGCCTGGCCAAGCCCGTTCCATCTGGGGCAATCACGAGCGCTTTGAAGAGACTTACTTCTCTACCTTCCAAAACTACTACTTCACTGGTGACGGCGCCCGTCGTGACGAAGATGGTTATTTTTGGATCACTGGCCGTGTTGATGACGTACTAAACGTTTCGGGTCACCGTATGGGTACGGCCGAAATCGAAAGTTCTTTGGTGGCTCACGCCGGCACCTCTGAAGCGGCTGTTGTTGGCTACCCACACGAAATCAAGGGTCAGGGCATCTACTGCTACGTTACCCTAAAAGACGGTGTAGAAGCCACGGATGAGCTAATGAAGGAATTGCGTACTTGGGTGCGTACTGACATTGGTCCAATCGCTTCGCCCGACTTTATCCAATTTGCACCAAGCCTACCTAAGACGCGTTCTGGTAAGATTATGCGCCGTATCCTGCGCAAAATTGCCGCCAACGATTTTGGTGAACTAGGTGATACCTCCACCTTGGCTGACCCAAGCGTGGTTGATGATTTGATTGACAACCGTCGCAATCGCTAGACGGTACTAAATAAAGGTCAGGGAGTTGTCGCTCGCCTGGCCTTTTTTTTGCCCGTTGTTTATGTTCGGTATTTTGCTGGACGTTTTTCACACAAAGCCTTTCCCTGAGAGTGGATTTGTTCTATTCTTTCAAGTTATAGAAAGTCTTGTTGTTATTTGTAAAGTCCATGTTGTAGAGAGGTTTGTGTGAATCACACTATTATTATCGCCGACGACCATCCTTTGTTTCGCGCTGCTTTGAAGCAAGCATTAGTAAATGCAGTAGATGACGCGCGTATTCTAGAAGCCGAAAGCCTTAAGCAGCTTGAGCAACATGTACATGGCGAAATTGATTTGGTGTTGCTGGATTTGCATATGCCTGGTGCTAACGGTTTTTCTAGCCTCATTTATTTGCGCAACCATTTTCCAGCAGTGCCCGTGGTGGTAGTTTCTGGCAACGAACAACCTAGTGTAATGCATCGTGCTGTACAGTTTGGGGCCTCTGGTTTTATTCCTAAGTCTTCATCCATGGACACCATTGCTGATGCCATTGGTGAAGTGTTGGGTGGTGAAGTGTGGTTGCCGGCAGACTTGCCGGATATGGATGCCGCTACTGATGCTGAAGACAACAAGTTTGCTGAACAGCTAGCAACCCTAACGCCGCAACAGTTCAAGGTCTTGATTATGTTGACGGAAGGTTTACTTAATAAGCAGATTGCCTACGAGCTGGAGGTGTCTGAAGCCACCATCAAGGCTCACGTAACCGCTATCCTACGTAAGCTAGGTGTGTACAGCCGTACCCAAGCCGTTATTGCGGCTAGTCGCCTGCAAATAGATCACCCTCAAGATCAACAAGTCAGCCAGTAACACCCTCTCAGGGACTGGCTTTTTTGCCTAGCAAAAGTGCCTGTCCCGTTCATTACCTCTCCGAATTTCAATTATTACTAAGTAAAGAAATAGTGGTTCCTTGCTGCGTGATTGGAGCACGGCTTGAGCCATGAACTGGTTTTTAGAGTTGGCCTAACTTCCTTGGCTGGCTGCGCCAGCTACCCTGCGCTGCCCACTAGTCCATGGGCGCTGCGGAACTCGGCCTAAACAACAGGCCTCAAACAGTCCTCGCGCTATTTCCATGGCCTAGTAGTCATGCTCGGCTGCGTCATAATCGGCCAACTCTAAAAACCAGCCCATGTCTCAAGCCCTCAACATCCAGCATCAGGGTATTATTCCTTACTAGTTCTCCATATCATAAGCCTTAGCTTTGGCTTGCAGTTGGCCTAGGGTGGCGCGTAGTGGCGCTGGCTTGACGGGTTTGTGCAGGACAGTGGCATCTGCCTGACGAATGGTGTCAATCACTTCTTCCGTGCGGTCAGCCGTAATGCAAGTAGCGGGAATAGGGCGGTTGTACACTTGGCGTAAGCGCGCCAAGGCCTCGATGCCTGTGGCACCCTGGTTGAGGTGATAATCCACTAGCACAACGTTAGGTTCAAAGCTCTCTTGCACCATTAGCTCCAGTGCTTGGGATACGTCAATGGCAGTGACAACACGGCACCCCCAACCTTCTAGTAGCTTGCGCATACCCACCAAAATAGGCTCTTCGTTATCAATAAATAATACCTGTAAACCGGCCAGTGGGCTGCTCGCCTTGCGCGTAGCGGTGGCATTTTCTAACACCGCTTTGCGTACCAGTGATGGATCTCCTAGGGGCACCAGGATACTAAATACGCTACCCGCACCCTGCCAAGAATCCACCTTCAGCTGATGCTTCAACATGCGTGCCGTGCGATCAGCAATGGCGAGGCCTAATCCAAGGCCTTTTATTTCATTGGTGGCTGGGTGATCTAGGCGTTTAAATTCCTCAAATACTTCGTGCATTTTTTGCGCAGGAATGCCCACACCGGTATCCCAAACTTGGATTTCTAGCAAATTGTCACGCTGACGACAGCCTAGAAGTACCTTGCCCTTGGGTGTGTAACGTACGGCGTTGGTGAGGAAGTTTTGAATAATACGGCGTAGGTGGCTTTGGTCACTGTGCACCGTATGATGGCTAGATACGTGGTGAAATTCAATGCCTTTCTCCTTACACATTACCTTCAGTTCGGCGCTTAGCTTTTGGAAAATATCGTCAATAGCAAAGTGCGATAAGTCTGGTTGCAGGTTGCCGGCATCTAGCTTGGAAATAGCGATAAGGGTGGATATCAGTTCTTCTGCTGCGCCAAGGGAGTCATCCAAGTGGCTTAGGGTTTCCGCTAGCTCACCTTCAGGGTGCTTTTGCGACAATGCGGAAGAGAACAAGCGAGCAGCGTTGAGAGGTTGCAACAAATCGTGACTAGCGGCAGCTAAAAAGCGCGTCTTACTTTGGTTGGCTTGGTCGGCCACCGTTTTTGCAGTGGTGAGCTGGCTGTTGGCTACAGACAGTTCTTTAGTCCGATCATTAACCCGAGATTCTAGGGTTTCGTTAGTTTCCTTGAGCGCTTTTTCCGTGCGTTTGTATTCAGTGATATCCAGATAGGTGTTCACATAGCCACCACCAGGCATAGTGTTACCGCGCACTTCCAGTACACGTCCGTCTTTGCGGTACCGTAGGTGGGAGTGGGTGCGACCTTGTTCGAGTACTTCCAAACGTTTAGCAACCATCTCGGTTAGGCTGCCGTTATCACCATAGTCGCCTTGCATGGCGTTGTGGGCAATGACGTCGGCGATAGGGCGGCCCAAGCTTATCAGGCCTTCGGGGAACTGGAACATTTCCACATAACGTTGATTCCAGCAAACCAGCTTCATGTCTTTGTCGACCACGCTAATGCCTTGGTCGACATTTTCAATGGTGGACTGCAGCATGGAGCGGTTAAATTTAAATAACTCAGAGGCTTCATCAACAATTGAAACCACATCACCCAGTTGCATTTCCTTGCCTTTTAGACTGGATGCCAAAATGATGCGTGCTGAAGACGCACCAATAACACCGGCCAGCATGCGTTCGGCATAGTTGATGAGTTCTTGGCTGATGGGGGCGTTGGGGTTTAAAGACTGGCCGCTATTGCGAGCAAAAGTATGGAAGGCATCGCGCGTTCGGCTAGTGCCCAAAAAACGCTCGCATAAAGTTTGTAGATCGGCAAAGCGTGCGTTGTCAAAATCGGATGGTGTGCCTTCCACAGAGCCGCTAATACGAAGGTCAACAAAATGGTCAGCTTGAATGCGGTCCTGTAAGCGGGCCTCTGTGGAACGCGAGAACCAATAGTAAGCTAGGCTGTTTAGGGTCAAGGACAAGATAGTGGCATGGCTGATAGGGTCAAAACCGTCAATGCCAAACAAGGCAGTCGGGCGCAGCCAGCTAATACCAAATGGTCCATGCTCAAGTAGGCTTTCGATACCAATACCAACACTGGTGAGTGACGGAATTAATAAGGTGTAACACCAGATGGCAAAGCCCACACTTAAACCAAACAAAGCGCCGTAACGATTACCTCGACGCCAAAATACCGCGCCAATAAGGGCTGGTGCAAATTGGGCTACCGCAACAAAAGCGATCAGCCCCAAGGATACCAAACTGTTGTTGTCACCAATCAGTGAGAAATAGCCATACGCTGCCATCAATATACCCACAATGGTGACGCGGCGAACTTTTAACAGTAGGCGACCAATATCCTTGTCACGGGAGGGTTCTAGCGGTGACAGCTTAAACACCATAGGCATGATGATATCGTTGCTGATCATGGTGCTGATAGAGATGGTTGCCACGATTACCATGCCAGTGGCCGCGGACAAGCCGCCAATGTAAGCGAGCGTGGCAAGGCTGGTCGCACCATCCATTAAAGGTACCATCAGTACATAGGTATCGGAGGCAACAGCGCTACCGTTAAACATCATATTGCCGGCCGCGGCAATAGGCAGCATAAACACACTAAAAGTTAGCAAGTAAGCGGGAAACATCCAGCGCGCGGTGTGTATATCCCGTGGGTCGGTGTTTTCCACGACACCGACCTGAAATTGCCGTGGTAGGCAGAGTATGGCCAACATGGCGAGTAAGGTTTCGGTTAAAAAGTTGACCTTAAATGGGTTGAATGCCGACATTTTTTCATACATGCCGCTTTGCGCTAGGTAGGTATTTAAACCGCCAAGACCGTCAAACACTTCAAAAATGACGTATAAACCCACAGCAACAAAAGCAATGAGCTTAATTAGCGACTCAAATGCCACGGCCAAGACCATACCTTCATGGTGTTCCGAGGCGTCTATATGTCGAGTGCCAAAGAGAATGGCAAAGACAGCCATGAATACAGCGACCACCAGGGCTGTGTCATTCTGACTGGCAAAGGTACCAGTTTGGCCTACCATGATATTAAAGCTTTGGGCCACAGCTTTGAGTTGCAAGGCAATGTAAGGCAGGATGCCTAAGGTGGCCATGGTGGTGATTAAAACGGCTAGGCTGCGGCTCTTGCCATAACGCGAGGCAATAAAATCGGCGATGGTGGTGATGTTTTCTTGTTTGGCAATGAGTACAATCTTGTATAACAAGCCCCAGCCAAGGATGAATAGCAAAATCGGGCCTAGGTAGATCGATAAAAATTCCCAGCCTTGGGTGGCGCGCGACACGGAACCGTAGAAGGTCCAAGACGTGCAGTAGACGGCCAAAGACAAGCTATAGATTACCGGCTTGCTAATGAGTCTTTTGCTGTTGGCGGCACTCTGGTTATCACCGTAATAAGCGATGGCAAATAAAAGGCCTACATAGGCCACGGAGATAAGTAAAATTATCCAGGTATCCAACATTAACGCGTGCTCCGTATTCTAGGCGTGGTGTTTATTTGTCATAAGCAAGGCATTGTAGCAAAGCTCAAGGCTGCTTTTGAATAATACTTTCTATTTGACTTAGTGCAAGGGCTTGAAATTAAGCCAGTTGAAAGGCCCTCATTAATTTAAAGGAATGGTTTAGAGGGGCTTTAAATCATGTTATATTGTCACTCGATTAACAATAATAACAAAGGCTAGCTATGCAGCAACAAGATTTGGCGCAGCGATATTGGCGCCGCAACCTGCAAATTATAATTACCTATCTCGTTATCTGGTTTTTAGTGTCATACGGCGCTGGGATTCTATTTGCTGATTTTTTGAATCAGTTTCAAATGTTTGGTTTTAAGCTTGGTTATTGGTTTGCTAATCAAGGCAGTGTATTGGTGTTTTGTCTGTTGACCGTCGCTTATGCATTACGCATGAATCGCCTAGATAACGAGTTTGACGTACACGAATAATCTATTTACCCAGTGACATCCGGGATTGAATCATGAGTTTAGAGCTCCTTACTTACCTTTTTGTAATCGTTTCTTTTGCTATTTATATCGCCATCGCTGTTTGGAGTCGAGCCTCAACAACGCACGATTTTTATGTAGCTGGTGGTGGTGTAACACCCCTGGCAAACGGCATGGCAACGGCGGCTGATTGGATGTCGGCGGCTTCGTTTATTTCCTTGGCCGGTGTTATTTCACTGTCTGGCTATGATGCCAGCGGCTACGTGATGGGCTGGACGGGTGGTTATGTGCTGCTGGCCTTGTTGTTGGCACCCTACTTAAGAAAATTTGGTAAGTTTACGGTGCCTGACTTTGTCGGTGATCGTTACTATTCTAGTGTGGCACGCATTGTGGCGGTTATTTGTGTGCTGTTTATCTCCTTTACTTATATTTCTGGCCAGATGCGTGGTACGGGTATCGTATTTTCTCGTTTCTTGGAAGTCGAGATAGAAACCGGCATTATGATCGGTATGGCGGTGGTGTTTATTTACGCTGTACTAGGCGGTATGAAGGGTATTACCTACACACAAGTGGCGCAGTACTGTGTGATGATCTTTGCTTTTAATGTGCCAGCCCTATTTTTAACCTTTACCATGACCGGGCACTTGTTGCCGCAAACGGGCTTGGGTGGCACTTTGGAGTCAGGTACCTATGTGCTGGAACACCTAGATGGGTTGGTGGAAGAGTTAGGCTTTGCTAGTTTTACTGAAGGTAGCAAGAGCAGTGTCGATATCTTTTTTATTACCGCTGCCTTGATGTTTGGTACAGCAGGATTGCCGCATGTCATAGTGCGCTTTTTTACCGTGCCACGGGTGCGAGATGCACGTATCTCAGCCGCTTGGGCGCTGGCCTTTATCGCAGTGCTTTATACGTCTATTACGGCGGTGGCCGCATTTGGCCGTATTAACTTGATTGAGACTGTTAATGGCCCTCAAGGTCAGGGTACCAATTACGAAGATATGCCGAGTTGGTTTCAAAAGTGGGAAACGGCCGGTTTGATCGCTTGGTATGATCATAATGGTGATGGCCGCTTGCAATATGCTGCCGGCGGTGCCTTTACCGGGCAGGACGATCGACCTGATTTTTGGGAAATTCCTGACGACCCGGTGAGTCGCAGCATGTTTAATAGTACACGTCCGGTGTTGAATCCAAGTGATGGTAGCTTTGACCCACAGGTGCAGCCTTTTGCCAACGAATTGTACGTGGATCCAGATATTATGGTGTTAGCTAACCCAGAAGTAGCGGGTCTGCCTAATTGGGTGGTGGCTTTGCTTGCTGCTGGTGCTATGGCCGCGGCACTATCAACCGCAGCAGGTTTGTTGTTGGTGATTGCAACAGCGGTGTCCCATGACCTAGTGAAAAAGACCATACGTCCCGATATCACGGACCGACAGGAGCTGACGATTGCGCGTGTGGCCGCTATGGTGGGTGTCTTGTTGGCTGGTTACCTAGGTATGAACCCACCTGGTTATGTCGCTGCGGTGGTGGCTATGGCATTTGGCTTGGCTTGCGCGTCCTTTTTTCCTGCCATTATTATGGGTATTTTTTATCAACGCATGAATAAATACGGCGCCATCAGCGGTATGCTTGTGGGCTTGGGGTCAACCTTGGCCTATATCATCTATTTTAAATTTATGGGCGGCTCCGCAGAGCAGTGGTTGTTTGGTATATCGCCAGAAGGCTTCGGCGCTATGGGCATGATCTTTAACTTCCTGGTGGCCTATTTGGTGTCGCACTTAACGCCACCGCCACCCATTGCGATACAGCAAATGGTGCAGGAAATTCGTGTACCACGCAATCAAGGTTCAGCTTATTATTAAGCCACACAAACTATGAGCCTTTTACAAAATATAAATACCCAAGTTGTTCCCTTTAGTTTGCTATCCACTAGCGAGCTGGAGTTTATGGCGAAACACATGGATATTGGTTATTTCCAAAAAGGGGAAACCATTATTACCGGAGGCGGCGAGTCTGAAGGCTTGCACCTCATACTCAAGGGGTATGTTTGTGAATTGGAAATGCAGGCAGGTAATGCCAACCAAACTCATGCCTTAGTGCATTATGGGCCAGAAGATTATTTTGGTGCTTGGTCAGCAATACGTGGTAAGGCATTGCATGACTTTATTGCCGATGAAGAAAGTATATGCTACATCTTGCCAGCTAAATACCTGCTAGAGTTAATCCACCGTAATAGCCATTTTGGTGATTATTTTAATAATCTTTCGGTGCAGCAAGACCTGTTAGAAAACAAAAATCACGACCTCAATATGACTGAGTTTATGTTGGCCACTGTCGATACCTCATGTATGCGTGATGCTATGGTGGTCAATCAAGATTGTGATATCGAGCAGGCCACTCAGTTAATGAAAGAGCAGCGTGTGGACTGTGTGTTGGTGCAACGTGGTAAGCGCTACGGCATGGTGACCCGCTCTGATCTATTGAATGCCCTGGTGCTCAACAAGTTACCGCTAACATCCTTGGTTAAGGAAATTGCCAATTACCGCTTGATCACCGTGGAATCTGGCGATTATTTGTTTAATGCCCTAGTGCGCATGACCATGCATGAAATTGACCGTGTGGTGGTGATGTCTAATGGTGAGCTGTGTGGTGTTATTGAACTAGCAGAGGCGTTGAGCTTCTTTTCCAGTCATTCTCACGTGGTTGGTTTGCGAATTGAGCGTGCCAGTACAGTGGAAGAGCTGCGTAATGCTGCCTTCGACATGCAAGCCCTGATTCGAGCTTTGCATACCCAGGGTGTAAAAGTACGCTTCTTAATGGATTTGCTGGCGGCCTTGAATAAGCGTTTGATGTCCAAACTATTCCACTTGCTGGTGCCGGAGGATATTATTCCTCATGTGTGTTTAGTTGTGATGGGTAGTGAAGGCCGCGGTGAGCAGATTACTAAAACCGACCAAGACAATGGCTTGATCATGCGGGACGGCTTAGATTGGCCGCAGGGCCCAGAAGTGATGCGCGAGTATGCCGGTGTCTTGCAAGACATTGGCTTTCCGCCATGTGCTGGCAACGTGATGGTCAGTAATCCTTTTTGGGTGCAACCAATCAGTGAGTGGACCAAGCGTATGCAAGCTTGGGTTAATTCAGGTGATGAGGAAAGTATTGTTAAGTTGTCTATTGCCGTTGATGCCTCGCCAGTAGCGGGTAACGCTGCTTTGTATAAAACCAGTCGCAACTGGTTCTTTAAAGAAATTCAGCACAATAAACGTTTTTTGTCAGCCTTTGCTAAAGTGGCGATGGTATTTGACACGCCGCTCACCTTGTTGGGTGGCATACGGGAACGCAGTAATGGTGTCGATCTAAAACGTGGTGGTATCTTCCCCATCGTGCATGGCGTGCGCACCATGGCTTTGCATTATCAAATTGCCGACAACAATACCTTTACCCGTATTGATGCGCTGGTGGAGGCCGGGGTGCTGCCACAGCGTATGGGTAATGAGCTGCAAGAGGCATTTGCAGTGCTGCATTGGCTGCGTGTTAAAGCCGAGTTGGCGCGCCAGAAGGACGGTGTGGCGCAACCCGGTTTGCAAAATATGATAGACCTCAATGGTTTGGATCGTTTGGAAAAGGATACCCTGCGCCAAGCCTTTCATGTAGTAAAAGAATTTAAGAAGCATCTAGCCTTGCGTTATCAGCTTGGCGGGGCGCTCTAATGTATTTTCGTCGCCAGGTGCGCCGTTTTCAAGACCGCTTGAAACATGGGCGCCGTAAAGACCGGTGGCGGAGTTTATTTGCGCCTTACCGAGGTGATGAGCTAGTCGCCTTAGATATTGAAACCACCAGTATGGATATCAAACAGGCAGAAATACTTTCCATTGCGGCTGTCGTTATTAAGGCTAATCGCGTAAAAACGAGTCACCAGCTGTCAATAACCATACAAGCGCCGGCTAACTTGCCCGCAGAGTCCGTTAAGGTGCACTTATTGCGGCGTATTGATCTGGCCGACGGCGTGCCGTTAGCGGTTGCCTTGGAGCAGTTGTTAGCATTTATCGGTAATCGTCCCATTGTTGGGTATTACATTGCCTATGACTTGGCGGTTCTTGATAAGGCCATGCGTCCCTTGTTTGGTTTTGGTCTGCCTAATAGAAGTGTCGATGTGGCAAGTTTGTTCCGGCGGCGCTTAGCAGCCAGGGCCATGCACGATTGTGAGATGAAGCTGGGCTTTGATGATATCGCCCAACAATTGCAAATACCGCTGATTGGTCGGCATACGGCTTTGGGCGATGCTATTACAACGGGTTTGATGTATGTGCAAATGAAGCGCGGACGCAGCTAATGTGCTGTCATATAACAATTTATTTTAGTAAAAACACCAGCTTATTAGAGTTTTTACTTAACAGATGGGTTCAGCTGAATTAACATAAGGGTTAGGCAAAGAAAATTAGCTAATGCTAACTTCTTTTAAGAGAGGAGTTTACTGGCTCTCGGAAAGAATATTATAGGGTGTTTGACTATGAGTAACACGGCAACCGTGACCCTGGCAAGTGATCTGACTATTGCCAAAGCGGCCGAGTTTCAACAACAGCTGGTTGCAGAGGTAGCTGATGCGGCCAATGTGGTGTTGTTAGCCGAAGCTGTTGAACGTTTGGATACTACTGGGCTGCAATTACTTGTTGCCTTGAAAGAACAGTGTCAAGCGCGCAACGGTAAATTACAGATCCAATCAATGCAGCATTCTGTGCAAGAGTTGATTCAGGTAGCTGGATGTGGTGATATATTCGCCTAGTGCCTAAATATAGGCAAAACCCAATTGTATTTATAACGATAATTATCGTTAAATTTAAGTAGTTTTAGTGGAGTTACTTCAATGACGAAAATCCTGGCAGTCGATGACTCAGCGTCAATGCGTCAGATGGTGGTGTTCACCCTGCAAAGTGCTGGTTATGAAGTGGTAGAAGCCAGCGATGGGCTATTGGCCTTGGATGCTGCCAAAAGCGGGTCTTTTGACTTGGTATTAAGTGACGTTAATATGCCTAATATGGATGGTATAGCGTTGGTGCGTGAATTGCGTCAATTGGATGCGTACAAGTACACACCAATCTTGATGTTGACAACGGAAACAGCCGGCGACAAAAAAATGGCTGGTAAGTCAGCTGGAGCAACAGGCTGGGTGGTGAAACCATTTAATCCAGACAAGCTGTTAGCCACAATTAAAAAAGTAATCGGGTAATAATATTGCGCCTGCATTTTGAGATAGGTTTTCAGTGTGGGGCGAAATATTAACAAGGTGGGTCCATGAGTATTGATCTAAGCCAGTTTCATGCCGTGTTTTTCGAAGAAAGTTTCGAAGGCTTGGATGTTATGGAAAATGCGTTGCTGGAAATTCAGCCGCAGGACCCCGATGTTGAATTAATAAATAGCATCTTCCGTGCGGCCCATTCTATCAAGGGCGGTAGTGGTACTTTTGGTTTTACTTCTGTTTCTGAATTTACTCATATCCTGGAAACCTTACTGGATAAAATCCGTGAAGGTGAAGAGCGCCTAGACGCGGATTCTGTGGATTTGTTTTTGCAGTCCGTAGACTGTATGCGCGCCTTGTTAGAGGCCTTGCAGGCCGAAGAAGAGCCTGATACCGCTCGTGCCAACGAATTAGCGGCCATGTTTCAAGCTATATTGGATGGTGCCACAGCGGCCGCTGCCAAAGCTAATGTCTCCGGTGCTGCCAGCGTCGTAACTGACAGCCCTGCAGCGGCGGATGCAAGTGCTACTGCCCCGTCGGCAGAAGGTACTGGCACCAGCGGGTTTAACATCATCTTTAAACCCGAAGCCGATATGTTAAAAGGCGGTAATGACCCCGTACGGATGATTCGTGAACTGGCCACTCTTGGCGAGCTTTCAAGTGTTTTAGACGTTACTCAGTTGCCCGCTTTAAGTGAGATAGAAGCCGATATCGTGTACCTTAATTGGGATATGACATTGCGCGGCGATATGGCAGAAGAAGATGTGCAAGAAGTCTTTGAATGGGTTGAGGACGAATGTGAATTAAGCATTGCCAGTCTGGGTGCTGCCACAGCTGATCCAGCACCTAGTGTAGCCGCAGCACCAAACCCACCAATTATTGAGACCCTAGTAGCGCCTATCAGCAGCGTTGCGGAAGCTGAAAAATTAACTAAGGCTGAGGCCGCTGGCACTAAATTGGTGATGCCGAGTGCTGAGGTTGCCGAGCCTAAAGCCGCGCCGGTTGCCAAAGCGGCACCCAAGACCCGCGCCGGTAAAGTAGAAGCCAGCTCTATTCGAGTGGGAATTGACAAGGTTGATAGCCTAATAAACCTTGTCGGTGAGCTGGTTATTACCCAATCCATGTTGGGGCAGATGGGTGGCACAGGCGAAGCCATTACAGAAGAACATATAGGCAACCTACGTGAAGGGCTAGTGCAGCTAGAGCAAAACACGCGTGAGCTGCAAGACAGTGTCATGCGCATTCGAATGCTGCCGATAAGCTTCACCTTTAACCGTTTCCCACGCATGGTCCGAGATATCGGTTTACAGCTGGGTAAAAAAGTACGTTTGGAATTGCATGGTGAGCAAACCGAACTTGATAAAACGGTCATGGAAAAAATTAGCGACCCCATGGTGCACCTAGTGCGCAATGCCATGGATCACGGTATTGAAACGCCGGATATCCGTGCTGCTCAAGGTAAGGCAGAGACGGGTACAATCACCCTTAACGCCTTCCATCAAGGGGGCAATATTGTCATCGAAATGATCGACGACGGTGGCGGTATCAATACCGACAAACTACTCGCCAAAGCGCGTAGTAACGGCATGGTTGGTGAAAACGAACAACTTAGTCAAGAACAAAAGTTAGACTTGCTGTTTGCGCCGGGTGTATCCACCGTAGAGGAAGTTAGCGATCTCTCTGGTCGTGGTGTGGGTATGGACGTTGTAAAACGTAATATTCAAGAACTCAATGGTTCCGTAGAGGTAGAAACCGAACTTGGTAAAGGTTCGACCTTCCGTATACGCTTACCACTTACTTTGGCGATTTTGGATGGCCAGTTGGTCACCGTGGCCGATCAAACTTATATTTTCCCACTGGTTTCTATCAGCGAGTCTTTGCAGATTGACCGCGCTCGCGTTAACAACGTAGCCGGCGGTAGTGACGTATATAACCTACGTGATGAATATATACCTATTTTGACGCTAGATTCTCTCTTTGGTCTGCGTAGCGAACCTTTGTCCTATGACCAAAGTCTGTTGGTAGTGGTGGAGACCGAAGGTATGAAGGTGGGTGTTGTGGTTGATGATCTGATGGCGCAACAACAGGTAGTCATCAAGAGCTTAGAAGAAAACTATACCCGCGTACCGGGTGTTTCCGGTGCCACTATACTCGGTGATGGTGACGTTGCTATGATCATTGATGTGGTTGGCTTAATCGGTTTAGCTGGCAAGGAAGTTGTTGCTGCCAGCAAAGCCACAGGCGACGCGGCATAAGGGGCTAAAGATAATGGATACTGCAGAGCAAGACAAAGCGCAAGAAATTGTAGCCCAAACGGCAGCGCTGGTTGAACAGGCTAGCCAAGAAGATTTTCAAGATTTACAACAGTTTCTTACCTTTGTAATGGAAGGCGAAGAATACGGCCTTGATATTCTCAATGTGCAAGAAATTCGCGGTTGGGGTAATGTTGCGCCCATTCCTAACGCCCCAGCTCATGTGAGTGGCGTCATTAACTTGCGTGGTGCGATCGTACCGGTTATTGATTTGCGTGTTATGTTTGCTTTAAATGGCGCCCGCTTTGATGAAAATACGGTGGTAATAGTACTAAAGGTAGAAACAGAGCGTGTTGATCGTATTATGGGCATTGTCGTCGATGCCGTATCGGATGTGTTTAGCTTGTCAGAGGGTGACAAGCGTCCGCCACCCAATGTGAATCAAAACATTAGTCAGAACTATATTAACGGTTTAACGGAAGTTAAGGGCAAAATGGTTATTTTGCTGGATTCAGAGAAGCTTCTGGATATCGAAAACCACTGATAAGTATTGGCATTATATTAGCAAAAGGAATCGCCAATTGACTAACAAATTAGTGTCTGCTGCGCAGCTAGCGAAACACGACACGCATGATCGCGAATTTAAAATGACGGCTAAGCATTTTGCTACTATTAGCAAGGTAGTATATGAACATGCTGGCATTGTTTTGTCTGAAGTAAAAGAAGACATGGTGTACAGCCGTGTTTCGCGTCGTATTCGGCGCACTGCAAGTAGTGGTTTTGATGATTATTTAAAGCAAGCATTAAACCCAAAATCGGAAGAATTTACCCATTTCGTTAATGCCATCACCACTAACTTGACCTCATTTTATCGAGAAAAACATCATTTTGATTTTCTCCAACAAAATTTGTTGCCAGCCTTAAAAGCTGACCCGCGTCGCAATCGCTTACGCGTTTGGTCTGCTGGTTGTTCCACTGGTGAAGAACCCTACACTATTGCCATGACGCTTAAGGATAGTATTCCAAAAGGTTGGGATACCAAGATTCTGGCTACTGACCTAGACACCAACGTTGTTGCTACAGGTCGTGAGGCGATATATGGCTTGGATCGTGTCGACGGTCTAGAGAAAAGTGTCATTGCAAAAAACTTTGAAAATCTACAAGTTGATGGTCGTTCTAAGGTGAAAGTGAAAAAAGAATTGCGCGACCTATGCTATTTTAAGCAATTGAACCTGTTGCGAGAATGGCCCATGCGCGGGCCCTTTGACTTTATTTTTTGTCGTAATGTTGTGATCTACTTCGACAAGCCAACGCAAAAGGTATTGTTTGACCGTTTTGCAGAGCTGTTGGCGCCAGGCGGCTACTTGCTTATTGGTCATTCCGAAAGCATGTATAAGCTAACCGACCGTTTTGAGAGCCTTGGCAATACCATCTACAGGAAAATTAAGTGAGTAGTTTTAGTTCTCATAAGCACAGCCTGCCCCCGGCACTGAAAGGCTTTGAGTCGATTAAGCGCTACTGGGACAATGCCATGGCGATATCAGCGGCGAAGCTGATGCCTGGTGAAGTTTACGTAACGCGAGAAGATGAAATGATCATGACCGTACTGGGTTCATGTGTATCTGCTTGCGTGCGCAACCCGAAGACGAATATAGGTGGTATGAACCACTTTATGCTACCGCAAATGGGACCTAACGCCGTTATACCTAGCATCGAAGGTTCGGCCGCTCGCTATGGCAACTGGGCCATGGAAGTATTGATTAATGAGATCCTCAAGTACGGTGGTACTAAAGCCGATTTAGAGGTAAAGCTGTTTGGTGGCGGTAAGGTGCTAGACAGTATGACCATGGATATTGGTCGGCGTAATATTGAGTTTGTATTTAGCTTTCTGGAGCAAGAAGGTATTCGTGTACAGGCTCATGATGTGGGTGATCGTTATCCACGCAAGCTATTGTATTTTCCACACACGGGAAAGGTACGTGTGCGTAAACTACAAAGCACTAACCAAGCTACGGTTGTACGCCGTGAAGCCGCCTATCTACAGGACATTAAGAAGAAGCCTGTGGAAGGTGACATCGATTTGTTTTAATAGTCGGCATGAGTGAATTACCCAGGACAGAGCTATGAAGAAAATATCTGTATTGGTCATCGATGACTCAGCCTTAATGCGTAAACTGCTGAGTGACATAATCGAAGCTGATTCGCGTATGGAGGTGGTGGGCGTAGCTGTTGACCCCTATGATGCACGTGACAAGATCAAAAAATTGACACCTGATGTGCTAACACTGGACATCGAAATGCCGAAAATGAACGGCATTACCTTTTTGCGTAACCTGATGCGTCTGCGTCCGATGCCCGTGGTAATGGTATCCACCTTGACGGAAAAGGGGGCGAACGCCACCTTGCAGTCTATGGAGCTTGGTGCCCTAGATTATGTGGCTAAATCGATGCTGCAAGAAGATGGCGGTCTAGATAAGTTCAGCACCATGGTGGTGGATAAGCTATATATGGCATCCAAGGCTAACGTGGCGGCATTAGCAAGTAGCTCACA
The DNA here is from genome assembly GCA_003521845.1 of Oceanospirillaceae bacterium. Lineage (GTDB taxonomy): Bacteria > Pseudomonadota > Gammaproteobacteria > Pseudomonadales > Balneatricaceae > Njordibacter. The sequence goes on from DPHB01000061.1 coordinate 59,494, forward strand.
GCTGCGTAATGTTAATGAGCCCGTACGTCGTCTGGCTAGTACGGGTGTTGTGCGTAGCGGTCGCATAGTGGCTATTGGCTCCTCTACCGGTGGTACCGAAGCTCTCAATCAATTGTTACAAGTATTGCCTGCCAATGCGCCCCCCATGTTGGTGGCACAGCATATTCCACCTATGTTTAGCGCCTCCTTGGCCAATCGTTTAAATGAATCGTCTGCCATGACCGTGGTGGAGGCCAAAGATGGCCAGGAAGTGTTGCCGGGGCATTGTTACATTGCGCCGGGCAACTTTCATATGGAGATTCGTCGCCGTGGCAATGGTTACATATGCCGCGTACAACAAGCAGAAAAGGTGAACCGTCACCGGCCCTCCGTGGATGTCTTATTTGATTCCATGGTGAAAGAAGTGGGGCGTAATGCAACGGGTGTGATATTGACCGGCATGGGTGCTGATGGTGCTCGTGGTTTGGTACGTATGCGTGAAGCCGGTTGTCATACTATTGGTCAGGATGAGGCTACCAGCGTTGTATATGGTATGCCGCGCGCAGCCATGGAGCTAGGCGGCGTTGAATTTCAGTTGCCTTTGAACCGCGTTTCCGAAAAAATTCTACAACTGACTTCGGCTAGCGCTATCAAGTCATCTAGTTAATCGGTGCTGCAGCCTTGCCGTAATTGGGCTGGCATGGGCTATAATTGGTCAGCCCTACTTTTTCATAAGGACTGATCAACCAGTACCGGGGAGAGCAAGTTGCAAGTTTGGGCCGTTGCCAACCAAAAGGGTGGAGTAGGTAAAACCACCACTGTTGTTACCTTAGCCGGTCTACTGGCGCAACAAGGGGCGCGGGTATTGGTTGTCGATTTGGATCCCCATGGCTCACTCACTGCCTACTTTGGTCAAGATCCTGACCGTCTGCAAGCCTCAGTGTACGATCTGTTTCAAACCAATCCCCCACCGGTACAGCAATTGCTGTTGGCGACGGTCGAAGAAGGCATTAGTCTGTTACCAGCTTCGAGCCGCATGGCCGCGTTGGAGCGGCAGTCTGTTGGTTTGGCCGGTTTGGGGCTTGTGGTACATAAAGCACTGCAAAGCATGGATGATCGGTTTGATTATGTATTGCTGGATAGTCCGCCGGTTTTAGGAGTGACTATGGTGAATGCCATGGCTGCCTGCGAACTACTATTAATGCCAGTGCAAACTGAATTTTTGGCCATTAAAGGCTTAATGCGCATGACCAATACTTTAAGTCTGTTGCTGCGTACCCGACAGAAACCCTTGCAGGCCGTGGTGGTGCCAACTATGTACGATCGCCGTACTAAGTCATCGGTACAGAGCTTGCGAATTATTCGTGCAGAATTTAATGAACGCGTGTCTAATGCTGTCATTCCGATCGATACCCAATTTCGTAATGCTAGCTCCGCCGGAGAGGTGCCCTCGCGCTACAACCATTTAGCGCGTGGGGTGCAAGCCTATGACTTGTTGCTGGCGCAGTTGCTACGTAAGCGTCAACAAATACCGCAATGGGAAGTGCCTCAGTGACTAGTAAATCAGAACATGATCAGGTGCTGATGGATTATCTAGGTACCTTGTTACAAGATGACGTAGACACTAATCTCGCTCCATCATCCACTGTAGATTCAGGCACATCTAGTGACGAGATAAACAATGGTGTGAGCCAAATTAGCTATCCATTGACGGGCATACGTGCGCGCGTATCTGATCAGAATATATTGTTACCCATTGAGCAGTTGGCCGGTATGCAAGCATTAACCGGTCCCTTGGTTAGTTCTGCCATGCTAGAGGCTGAGTGGCCCAGTTGGAAAGTGAACCTCCATGCCGAGTTGGCTTTGCTTGATGTGAGTGCAGCTCTGCGCACCGAGATGCCTGCTTATAGCAGTGGTCAGTGGCGTGGTCACTTACTAAAACTGAAGCAGCAAGCCTGTGGTGTACTAGTTGACGAAATAATGGGCCCATCTAGTGTGCAAGAATCAGAGGTGGCACAAGTTCACTTGCTAGTCGCCAATATCCCCCTGTTGCTGTTACGCAAGAGCTAAATGGCGAAGTAGATTGGGGCCTTATAATGTCAATTCATAATCTGGCTTTTCTTTATATCAAAATTTGCTTATACAGCTAGCTGTGCTTGGCTTGGTTAACGGTTATAATAGATTTTTTGTGTTTTGACATATTTTGTTTGGAAACTACTGAAACCATGCCCTCAACCACGCCTAATACCCTGTTAAAGGTTAGTGACCTAGCCTGCGAGCGTGATGAACGGTTGCTGTTTAGTGGTTTGCAACTCAGCGTCAAAGCGGGTCAAGTCTGGCATATCAAAGGCCCTAACGGCGCCGGTAAAACTAGCCTGCTGCGTCAATTAGCTGGTCTGCTACCCGTCGACCAAGGTCAGGTGTCTTTTGCTGACCCTGCACAAGTGCTCTATATTGGTCACAAGCTTGCCATCAAAGACCAGTTAACTGCCAACGAAAACTTGGCATGGTTAACCGCATTAAGTATTCCTAGTACGGAAAGTCAACGTTATGAGGCTTTGCAAAAGGTCGGGTTACGCGGTTACGAAGAATCCTTGGCCTCACAACTATCGGCCGGCCAGCGGCGTCGTGTTGCGCTAGCGCGTTTGCACCTTAACCCTGCACCCCTGTGGTTGTTGGATGAACCCCTCACGGCGATGGACCAACAAGGTATTGCCGACGAACAAACTTGGTTTGCTGCCCACTTGCAACAAGGTGGCGCTATTGTCCTTACTAGTCATCAAGACCTGGATATGCCGGATGTAAATATTTTGCATTTAGGTAGCTATGTGCAGGTGACATCATGATGTCATTTATGTTGTCAGTCATGCGGCGAGACCTTTTGTTGGTCATGCGACATCCGGCCGAGATGGTCAATCCATTGGTGTTCTTTGTTTTGGTGATTGCTTTGTTTCCCATGGGCATCAGCCCAGAGGCCAAGTTATTAAGCCAGGCGGCGGCCGGTGTGGTATGGGTGTCGGCTTTATTGGCTACCTTGTTGTCTTTGGAAATTTTGTTTAAAGCTGACTTTGCTGATGGCAGTTTAGAGCAGCTACTGTTGGCGCCACAGCCTGCTTGGGTGTTGGTTCTTGCCAAGGTGCTGGTACATTGGTTGGTGAGTGGTTTGCCGCTGGTATTGTTATCGCCGTTGGTGGCGACCATGTTGTTTTTGCCCACCGAGGCGATGCCAGCCTTGTTGTTAAGTTTGTTGATAGGTACGCCCACTTTAAGCTTATTTGGTGCTGTTGGTGCTGCCTTGGTGACGGGCTTGAAAAACGGCGGTATGTTGATTTCCTTGTTGGTGTTACCCTTGTATATCCCTGTATTGTTGTTTGGTACTGGGGCCGTAGCGGCCGCAGCACAGGGCATGCCAGTGGGTGGCTATTTGGCCTATTTGGGGGCCATGTTGGTATTTGCTTTGATGGTGACACCATGGGCTGCGGCGGCGGCCTTAAAAATAAGTCAGATGCAGGGTTAATGACCGCATCCTGTGATAAATTGATGAAAAGTTGGTATAGGTTTAGACATGAGTTTGTTTGACAATTGGCGTATGCCAAAGTGGTTTTATCAAATGGGTTCGCCAAAATGGTTCTTTGATTTTGGTGGCCGTTTACAGCCCTGGTTTGCGCTATTAGCTGTCGTTTTGATCACGGTGGGGGTTGTGTGGGGGCTGTTGTACGCGCCTGCTGATTATCAACAAGGCAATAGTTTCCGTATTATGTACGTGCACGTGCCGGCCGCTATCTTGTCACAATCGGTGTTTATGCTGATGGCAGTGGCCGGTGCCATTGGCCTTATTTGGAAGATGAAAGTGGCCTTTATGGTGGCCCGTTCTAGTACCATTGTAGGTGCAAGTTTTACCGCCTTAGCACTGATTACCGGTGCCATATGGGGTAAGCCTACTTGGGGTACCTACTGGGTGTGGGATGCGCGTTTAACATCCACCTTGATTATGCTGTTTTTGTATACCGGTGTTATTGCCCTTAACCAAGCCATTGCCGACCGTTCGGTAGCCGGGCGGGCTACGGCCATATTGGCCATTGTGGGTACTATTAATATTCCCGTGATTAAGTATTCTGTGGAATGGTGGAACACGCTACACCAAGCATCCAGCTTTAGCGTTACTGCCAAGCCAACCATGCCGCCAGAAATGTACCTACCCTTATTGCTGATGGTGATAGGTTGTTACTGCCTGATTGCTTGGGTGATTGTGCAACGTACGCGCAATGAAATTCTTGACCAAGAACGCCAGTCGTCTTGGTTAGCCAATTATTTGGAGGCTCGCTAATGTACTTTACCTCCCTTGAACACATACTGTATATGGACGGGCACGGCTTTTATGTGTGGACCTGTTATGCCTTATTTGCAGTTATGGTGGTAGGCAACGTGTGGACGGCCAAGCGCCGCCAGACACGCCTAACCAAACAAATTAAATCTCAGCTACGTCGATAAAAAGAGTTACCTATGGCTATGCACCCAAAGCGAAAGCAAAAATTATTCATCATTATGGGCCTGTTGGCCGGTGTCGGCTTGATTGTCGGTTTGATTTTATACGCACTGTCACAAAACATTAACTTGTTCTTTTCTCCGTCAGATATAGCGGCTAACAAGGCACCTCACGAACAGCGTATTCGGGCTGGTGGCATGGTGCGCGAAGGCAGTGTGGTACGCGCTACGGACAGCTTACAGGTTGAATTTGTGATGACTGACTATGCGCATGACGTGAGCGTTTCTTACGAAGGCATTCTGCCGGATTTGTTCCGTGAAGGGCAGGGCATCGTGGCCCAAGGTAAGTTGCAAGCTAACGGTGTTTTTGTGGCCGATGAAGTACTTGCCAAGCACGATGAGAACTATATGCCACCCGAAGTGACAGAAGCCATTGCAGAAGCTCATAGTGCCAATAAGGTAAATACCGATAATCAAGAAGATACTGGAGTGGCAACAAAATGATCCCTGAAATTGGCCATTTGGCACTGATTCTAGCGCTTTGTTTGGGTATCGCTTTAGGTACCTTACCACTGATTGGTAGTTATACCGGGCACGCGCGCCTAATTATGTCGGCCAAGCCTTTGGCAATTGGTCAAGGCTTGTTCCTTACCCTATCTTTTGTGTGTTTAACCCTAGCCTTTGTGTACGATGATTTTAGCGTACAGTATGTGGCCTCCAACTCCAATACGGCCTTGCCTGTGCAGTATAAGATCAGTGCCGTTTGGGGTAGTCATGAAGGCTCCTTGCTGTTGTGGGTGCTGATGCTCGGCTGGTGGACCATGGCCGTGAGCCTATTTGCCAAGTCGTTGCCGCCTATTATGTTGGCTCGAGTGTTAGCCGTACTAGGTTTGATTGCTATCGGCTTTATGCTGTTTACACTCATTACCTCCAATCCTTTTTGGCGTTATCTGCCGGAAGGGGCCACACAAGGCGCAGACCTCAACCCCTTGTTACAAGATTTTGGTTTAATCGTACACCCACCCACCTTGTATATGGGCTATGTGGGCTTTTCTGTTGCTTTTGCTTTTGCCATTGCTGCCTTGCTAGATGGTAAGGTGGATGCGGCTTGGTTGCGCTGGTCGCGCCCTTGGACCATTATTGCTTGGGGCTTCTTGACCCTAGGTATCGTTTTGGGCAGCTGGTGGGCATATTACGAGCTTGGCTGGGGTGGCTGGTGGTTCTGGGATCCAGT
>DPHB01000061.1:65370-65541 GCA_003521845.1 Oceanospirillaceae bacterium
TGCTTCCTTTATGCCGTGGCTGGTAGGTACGGCATTGATGCATTCATTAGCGATATCAGAAAAACGCGGCCTGTTTAAAAACTGGACTATTTTGCTGGCTATCTTGGCCTTTAGTTTGAGTTTGCTGGGTACCTTCCTGGTACGTTCTGGCGTTCTCACCTCGGTGCATGC
>DPHB01000061.1:65692-68939 GCA_003521845.1 Oceanospirillaceae bacterium
CACCTCGGTGCATGCGTTTGCCGCTGACCCAGAGCGGGGTTTCTTTGTTCTCGTGCTGCTCGCCATTACTGTCGGTGGTTCCTTGCTGCTGTATGCTTTGCGTGCTACGACGGTGGCTAGTCGTTCGGTCTATAGCTTCTGGTCGCGGGAAACGTTTTTGTTAGCCAATAACGTTATTCTGATCATTGCTGCCACGGTGGTTCTGTTGGGTACCTTATATCCGTTATTGTTAGACGCTTTTGGCGGTGGCAAGGTGTCCGTGGGCCCGCCATACTTCAACGCGGTATTTGTACCTTTAATGGTGCTGTTGATTATGGCCTTGGGTCTTGGTTTGTTGGCGAAATGGAAAAATATCGAAGTTTTCGAACTTAAGCAGTTGATTCGCTCGCCGCTATTGCTAGCGCTAGTTTTGGGTGTGGCTTTTCCGTTTGTTTATGCGGGTGAATTTAACTGGGCCACGGCCTTGGCTGCGGCGCTATTGGTATGGTTGCTGGCTACTAGCTATCGCGACCTTAGCCGTCGTGTACGTCACCAAGGCTGGGTACGCGGTTTACGACAATTAAATCCAGGTTATTACGGCATGATGCTAGCCCACTTGGGCGTAGGTGTAACCGCCATGGGTATTGCTGTAGTGAGCCACTATGAAGCCAATCATGACGTGCGTATGGCACCGGGTGAAAACCTGCAGGTGGAAAATTACGAGTTTGTCTTTGAAGGCACGCGTGAAATAGCAGGGCCTAACTATGCTGCCATTCAAGGTATTATCAGGGTTAATGAAGCTGGTGAACTCTACACCTACTTGTACCCCGAAAAACGGACCTATACGGCACGTAATCAGATGATGACCGAAGCAGCTATCGACCCTGCTTTGAATCGCGATATTTATATCGCCATGGGTGAGCCACTAGACAATGGCGCATGGGCGGTACGTATTCACTTTAAGCCAATGGTGCGTTGGATCTGGTTGGGTGGTGTGCTGATGTCCATCGGTGCTGGTTTGGCCGTGTGGGATAAGCGCTACCGCCGTCGTCGCGGTGCACAAGGGTAAATTTATGAGCGAACAAAAATCGAATAAATTGCAGCGCCTATTACTTATTATACCTATGCTTATTGCTTTTGGTTTGGGCCTGTTTTTGTACCAAGGTTTGGGTCAAGACCCTAATAAACTGGAGTCCAGTTTATTAGGGCAGAAAATCCCAAATTTTGTCGCTGAGAGCCTCAACGAGCCGATTCGTGCCGTCGCCCTTGCCGATATATTGGGTGCCCCAAGCCTAGTTAATGTTTGGGCGACCTGGTGTCCAACATGTAAGGCAGAGCATGCTTATTTGAACCAACTGGTAGCCACCTTGGGGGTACGTATTATTGGTGTTAACTACCATGATCAGCGTAAACCAGCGCAACAGTGGCTGGCAAATTTAGGCAACCCTTACGAGTTTTCTGTTTTTGACCCCAAAGGTCAGCTAGGTATAGAGCTTGGTGTTGTGGGCGCCCCGGAAACCTATCTAGTGGATGCCGATGGCACTATCGTGGATAAGATCACGGGTGAGTTGAACGAGCGTACCTGGGCTCAACTGCAGCCACAGTACGCAGCTTTAATGGCAAAACACGGTCAATAAGGAAGCACTGTCATGCATAAGTTAATCTCAGGGCTGTGCCTAAGTATAGCCATGTTGCTGGCCTTCCCAGCCCAGGCAGCAATTGAAACCTATCAGTTTTCTACGCCAGAAATGGCGGAGCGTTTCAATGACTTAACGGAAGAGTTACGTTGTCCGAAATGTCAAAATCAAAACTTGTCTGGCTCTGATTCAATCATCTCGGTAGACCTGCGCCGTCAGGTGAAGACCATGGTTGATGACGGTAAGACGGACGACCAAATACGCACCTTTATGGTACAGCGCTATGGCGACTTTATTCTATATAATCCGCCGTTTAAAACACAAACATTGGTGCTTTGGTTGGCACCTGCTGTACTGCTTGTGTTTGGCTTGCTGGCCATCGTTTTTGTGCGACGTGTTAGATCGCCAGCGGCAGCAGCACTTGACGACAATGAACAGGTGCAATTGCAAGCCTTAATAGAAGCCAGTAAAGATGCATCTAGTGATGCACCCGGTTTAACCAGCGACAGCGATGAAAACAACGATATAGCGAGCAATAAGGAAACGAACAATGAGTGAATACTGGGCTATGGTTGCCATCCTTTTGGCCATCGCTAGTGTGTTTGTATTATGGGCGGTAATGCGTCCTATCCCGGCAAGCATGCAGCAAGATAACGACCATAAGGCGGATAACGTACAGCTATTTGAACAGCGTCAAAAAGAACTGCAAGAAGAATTGGCAGTGGGTAATCTCACCGACACCGAGTATGCTGCACAAAATACTGAGTTAGAAAGAGCCTTGTATGACGACTTAAAAAACCAAGCGGCAGCGCCGACCTTTAATAGTCGTGGTGGCTACCTGCTATTGGCGACGGCTTTATTAGTGCCGCTAGCGGGTTGGTTTACCTATGCCGAGCTAGGTGCTAGCCAAGGTATGCAGCAACGCGACAACATGCAAGCTACCCGCAGTCTGATGCAAAATGCAGAGACCATGGCGCAGTTGCTAACGGACTTGGAAGAGCATTTACAGGTTAATCCTAATAACCCAGAAGGTTGGTTTATCTTGGCCAACTCTTATATGCAAGATAATCAGACAGAGCAAGGTTTGGTAGCTTTCGAGCAGGCCAAAAACTATGCCCCTATGGGGTCGCCTCAGCGGGCAGCTATTTTAGGCCAATATGCCCAAGCCTTGTTTTTTGTTGATAGCCTATTTTCAGAACGCGTCAATGTTGCCATAAGTGATGCTATGGAGGCTGATCCAGATGATGTGTCGGCCTTGAGCTTATTGGGTATTGAAGCGTTTGAGGCTAATGATTTTGCTGCGGCCATTGGTTTCTGGCAAAAGGCCTTAACCAATGCCGGTAGTGGCGAAGGCGCGCAGTCATTACAGGCTGGTATTGCCAACGCGCAGCAACAGTTGGCTGTGCAGCAAGGTGATACCGCTTTGGGCCCAGTTATCCAAGTCAGCGTACGTTTGGCCAATGGCTTACAGTTGCCTAACAGCGAGCAAGCGGTGCTGTTCGTTTATGCGCGCCAAGCTGGTCAGCGCATGCCTTTGTTGGCCACGCGTTTGGACCCACAATCTCTGCCAGTTACGGTTACCTTGACCAATGCTATGGCCTTGCAGCCTGGTACTGATCTGGCTAATTATG
>DPHB01000061.1:69069-69731 GCA_003521845.1 Oceanospirillaceae bacterium
ACCAATGCTATGGCCTTGCAGCCAGGTACTGATCTGGCTAATTATGCACAACTGGACATTGTAGCCCATGTTGCCAAAGCCGGTACCCCCGGGCAAAAAGCTGGCGATATAGTGGGGCAAGTAAACGCAGTTTCTGTTGCTGCAAAAGAAGTGGTAGACTTGGCTATTGACCAAATAATAGCGGGCCAATAATGTGGCCAGGCCCATCGTTGATAACAACATGGGCCACATAGTTTTGAGTAACCTGTGCGTCTAAAAAGTATAAAATTAGCTGGTTTCAAATCCTTCGTCGACCCTACCACAGTAAACCTGCCGGGTAACTTGTGTGCTGTAGTAGGCCCGAATGGTTGTGGTAAGTCCAATATCATCGATGCTGTGCGCTGGGTAATGGGTGAAAGTTCGGCTAAAAACTTGCGTGGTGAAAATGCCACAGACGTTATTTTTAATGGTTCCACATCGCGCCAGCCTGTGGGTCAGGCTAGTATAGAGCTGGTATTTGATAATTTCGACCGTACCCTAGCGGGCGAATATGCTAGCTACAATGAAGTTTCCATCAAACGCAAAGTTACCCGCGAAGGCCAGTCCACCTACTTCCTTAATAGTCAAAAATGCCGCCGTCGTGATGTAACCGATTTGTTTCTTGGTACAGGTTTGGGCCCGCG
>DPHB01000061.1:69901-76057 GCA_003521845.1 Oceanospirillaceae bacterium
AGTTATTCCATTATTGAACAGGGTATGATTTCTCGGCTGATTGAATCACGACCCGAAGAACTACGTGTTTACATTGAGGAAGCTGCCGGCATATCGCGTTATAAAGAGCGTCGTCGTGAGACGTCTAATCGCATTAATCGTACGCGTGAAAACTTAGAGCGTCTGCAAGATTTACGCGACGAGCTGGGGCGGCAGTTAGAAACCTTAAAACGACAAGCGGCAGCCGCCGAGCAGTACACCCAGTTTAAGCAAGAAGAGCGCACTCACAAATCCCAGTTAGCTGCTGTACAGTGGCGTAATTTGCGCGAAAAACTCATGGATCAGCGCATTGGCATGGGGCGTATCCAGGATGAAATTAACCTGCACCGCAGTGAACAGAATACACGGCTGGCACAATTGGATGTGCAAAAGGACGAGCTTGCCGTTGAACAGGAGAGTTTTGCCGAACGCCAAGGTGAGTATTATCGTCTCGGGGCCGATATCGCGCGCCTCGAACAAACCATTCAACATCAGCGTCAGCAAGAACAACAATGGCAAACTGATTACGCTGAAGCGCAACGCCAGTTGGAGCGTATTGCTGAGGTTATTAGTAACGATAGCCGCGAACTAGAGCACCTGCAGCAACAAGAAGATCAGTTGGCACCGGACATAGAAATAGCACAAGAGCAGCTACTCGAAGCCGAGCTGGTATTGCAGGCTAGCGAAGACGCGAAGCAGCAGTGGCAGCAAGAATGGGACCAGCAGGCTAGTGAACAATCTGAACTGCAGCGTCAGTCCGATGTTACAAAGACCAATTTGCAGCATCATAGTCAGCGCTTTGAACAGCTAGGCCAAGAGCTGCAACGCTTGCGTGCGGAACGTGAAGAGCTAATGCAAGGAGAAGACAATAATGAAGTTGAGTTGTTGCGAGAGCAGGTGGCTGAAGCCGAACTTGATGCCGAAACTCAGCACCAACAGCTCAGTGATTTAGAAGCCCGGCAACAACAGCTACGCAGTGATGAGCATGCTAGTCAGAGCGCTCTGGATGACGTCAAGGGCGAGTTAAACCAGGTTAAGGGGCAGGTAGCGTCGTTACAATTGTTGCTGGATGAAGCGCAGCTGGTAGCACAAGAGTGTCCGCAAGACTGGTTACAAACTGATCAAGCTAGTTTGCTACAAAGTCTCAAGGTGGATAAAGGCTGGGAGTCGGCGGTGGAGCAAGTGCTGGGCGATTGGCTCAATGCTCCCTTTGTCAAAGGCCATGTCTTAGAGCAAGAAGGTTTGTTGTTGGATAGCCCTGGCTTGGCTTTGTTGCATGGCCAAACAACACAAGATAGTTTGCCTGGTAGCTTGTTACAAAAGGTTGCCAGTAACAGTGATGTGGTGGGCTTACTTGGCCAGGTGGTGGTGGCAGAGTCGCTGACCGATGCCAAGCAAAAGCTGGCCAAATTACCTGCCTATGCTAGTGTTATTCTGGCCAGTGGTCTTTGGTTTGGGCAGGGCTGGGTGCGCACCGCTAAAACTGCCCAAGCGGATGCTGGTAGCGGTATGTTGGAGCGCCAACAGCAGTTAACGGCACAGCAGCAAAGCCTACGCCTGTTGCAGCAACAGCAAGATGAGTTGAGCGCCACCCTTGATAGCCAGCGAGCCAATGCCGAAGCCGTACAGCAGCAATGGTCACAACAGCGTCAGCTAGCCCAGGACGCACAGCGTGGTCAGCAGCAGATGCAACAGCAATTGGCTTTACGAGAACAACAGCAACAGCAAGAAAAGCAGCAGTACGAACGGGTGCAACAAAGAGTACAAGAGCAAAAGTTAGTGCACCAGGAGCTAGCTGAAACTATTGCCGAGCTCGCCATGCAGCAGCACGAGTTGGATGACGCTCTGCAGGCAAGCCAGTCACTGCAACCAGGCTTGCAGCAACAAAAAGATCAAATTCAAAACCAGCTACAACAACACCGTCAATTGCATGCCCAGGTGCAGCAACAAGTCATTCAACTACAAGCCCGCGTATCTAGCGTGGCGGCACAAAAGCAAAGCTTAAGCCGTTCCTTAGAACGCTTGCGCGAGCAAGACTTAGAATGGCAGCAGCGCAAAGAAGATATTCTTGAGCGTGGTCAGGAGCAGGGGCAAGACCCAGCACCGGAAATGCAGCAGCAGCTTGAAGGGCTGGTGGAGCAGCGCATGGTGGCTGAATTGGCGATGAACGAAAAACGTCAGATAATGACTGACCTAGAAACCAGTATTCGTGAACTTGAACAGCAGCAGTTGCGGCAAGAACAAGACATTGCTCAACGTGAGCAGATGTTGCAAGATCAGCGTTTGGTCGAGCGCGAAATTCAAGTGACAGCCGATAATATTAAGCAACAAATGGCGGCGCAAAATATTTTGCTAGAAAAGCTAGCTGATCTATTACCAGAAGAAGCCGAAGAGGGTACCCTGGGGCGTTTGCTTGAGCAGGTGCAAAATCGTATTAAGCGATTGGGGGCTATTAACCTCATGGCTATCGAAGAGTACAAAGAACAGCAAGAGCGCAAGATCTTCTTAGATGAGCAGCATGAAGAGTTGATCTCCGCGCTAGACAGCTTAGAAGAGGCGATTCGTAAGATCGACCGTGAAACCCGCAGCCGTTTTAAAGCTACCTTTGAAACCGTCAATGCTAGCCTACAAGAATTGTTTCCCAAGGTGTTTGGCGGGGGTCGGGCCACTTTGGAATTGACCGATGACGATTTATTGTCGACCGGTGTGACCATCATGGCACAGCCGCCGGGCAAGCGTAACAGCAGTATCCATCTACTGTCAGGTGGTGAAAAGGCCCTGACGGCCATTGCCTTGGTGTTTTCTATCTTCCAGCTTAATCCATCACCTTTTTGTATGTTGGATGAAGTGGATGCGCCCTTGGATGATGCCAACGTAGAGCGTTATGCGCGCTTGGTGCGAGAAATGTCTGATAAGGTGCAGTTTATTTATATATCCCACAACAAGATCGCCATGGAAATGGCTACCCAACTGCTAGGTGTGACCATGCAGGAGTCGGGAGTTTCGCGCTTGGTGACCGTGGATATAGAAGAAGCTGTCAATATGACGCAAGAGTTGGTTTAGTTTTAATAGCTCAGGGTATCCGTTAGGGTATATTAATTTATTAATAGCCAAAGTTGTTTTTCTCTTAACAAAATACACCGTATCTTTTTCTGGTATTAAATATTCCTGCGCAACTGGGTGATAAATACCCTTGCCCAGTCTTTTCGATAAACTGCACAGGCATTACTTGCTCCTCCTGCTGCAGCCACCGTGGTTAGGATTACATTGCAGAACCCTAAACTATAAAAGTCAATTAAATGAGTTGTTGTGAGTAGTTTAAAAATACATAATTAACAAAATAAGTTATTAAATATTTTTATTAAAATGGTTTTTATAAAATAGTATAAAAGGGGTTTCGTTATTTGCTGAATGTGGGTATAGTGATCCCATTGCTATAATTCCATGCTATATATGGGCCTGCTTTGAACTACTGTGCTGGTAGCCTCAAGCTTGTAAACAACGACAAATGCATGTGGCTTACCTATGACATTGACGCACTGGTTTCTTCTATTTGGTGGTTTGACCATCATCGCCATTACCATCGACGGCGTACGCCGCATGGTTTCACGCCCTTCCACGCTTGCTATCGACATTGATGAAACGCTGCAAAACCTACCTACCGACGAATTTCGTGCCGAACTACCTAATGGTGGCGCACGGGTTGTGGGTCAGGCTGCTGCTGTCGCGCTGGGTGAGGCTAGCGTAGCGTCAACGGTTGTTGCGGCAAGTGTTGCGCCAGTTGTTGTTGAACAAGCTACCCGGGTAGAAGAAAGCGTTGCAGAAGTGGCCGTGATGGCTATAACCGAAGACGTTGTTGCTGACGAGGTGGGTGCAACAGGCTTGGATCTAGAGCTTAATGAGCAAGCAGAATTGAGCGTTGAAGAATTTGATATTGCCTTAGAAGAGCCTGAAGTAGAGCACTTGTCTACTGATCAGGACGAGGCATTGGTTGCTGAGCTGACTGTTGCTGCCACGCATGTAGAAAGTGAGCAAACCCTAGATCTTGAAATGGCCGCTGAAGAAATTGTTGCAGCTGAGCTGGATGATGCTGTTGAAGTTGATATCGAAATCGCGCCAGAACTTGCAGTTGAGCTCGTAGTAGAAGCAGATATTGCCGCACAAGACGTGGCGCCCGAATTTGATCTTCAAGCACCACAAGAAAATCAGTTAGAAGTACCGGATGATGGTGAGAATTCATTGGTAGCCGTGTTTGATCCAACGCGCCCGGTGCATGAAACTGTTGAATCTCACAAGATGGTTCAAAGTGATATGTTTGCTGATGCCGACACCACTGAAATGGCAACCGAAGAAGCCATGGGTGAGTGGCAAGAATACGCTGAACTTGAAGACGACATTAGCCTACCCGCGACACAGTCAGTCACTGCAGCAGAAGCGACCCTGCAGGTTGAACCTGACTTGACCGATGATGTGGCTTTGACGGCTGCGGCACCCGGTGTGGAATTAGCAGTGCGTGAGGTCAGCCAGGCCGAAGTCGTGGCGGATGATATTTTACTAACCGACACGGGTTTAGATGAAGTTGATAGCCAGGCTGACACCTTGGGTGCGCGTTTGGCCAAGGTGACGTCCTTTTCCTTCGGTAAGAAATTGTTAGAAAATCGTCGTAAGCAAATCGAAGAAGCGGAAGCTTTGGAAGTATTGACCCAAGCAGAAGGTTCCGTGGTCGCCAACGTAGAGCAGATTTTGACAATCATTGTTGCCGCTAAGGATGTACAAGGCTTTTACGGTAACAATTTGCAGGGCTTGGTCGAGGCCTGTGGCATGGTGCATGGCAGTATGGATTTGTTCCATCGTCATGAAGACGGCTTAACCGCAGGTGAAACTCAGTTTAGTATGGCCAATATGACCCAGTCGGGTGCTTTTGATATGGACACTATGGCCAATGTGCATACGGCTGGTGTGGTCTTCTTTATGACCTTGCCAAGCGCTAATGACAGTATTCGCGCGTTTGACTACATGGTAGAAACAGCGCAATGTTTAGCCAATAACCTAGGTGGCGAACTGTACGACGAAAACCGCAGTGTGCTACGTGCGCAAACCGTTGAGCACTATCGTCAACGTATTCGTGAATTTGAGCGTCAGCGCCTTGCGCGCCGCGCTCATGGTGCTAACTAGTCACCCAATCAATCATCTTAATGCCTCACACACCAACCACACCCTGGCGTAACACGCTGCAAGGGACAGGCACTTTTTACCCGCTACGCGGTTAAAATAGAGCCAGTCCCTATACCTCAGCACCTCAGCGGGGACTGGCTTTTTTGCGCAGCAAAAGTGCCTGTCCCTTAAAAGTCCTGTGTCCCCTTAAAATGCCTATGCTTTGCGTTTCTTACGCTTCGGCGGTGGGCCATTGATGGCGCGGTTGTGCCAGCGAATATGCGTCATGGCACTAGTGAACAAGCTCACAATCAGTGCCATGCTAAGCCAGCTTTGCGGTGTCCACATGACCACGGCAAGGGTAAAGTAAATCAATAGCACAAAGCACATAAAGGCTAGGGCGCGGCGATTTTCACGCATGACACCTGGTGCAAAACCGATCAAAGGCAAAGCGGTAACACCAATGATCAAGAAAGGTGAGACGCCTTGGGTGGGATAGATAAAAGGGCTCAGGCAAAAATAACCAATGAGGCCCCAGTAACTGCCGACACTAACGATACGTGAATAACGGCGTTTTTGTGAATATTCCATGTTTATAGAATTTCCAATACTTGCTCTGGTGGGCGACCGATGCGGGCCTTGTCATTGTTGATGACAATAGGTCGTTCAATCAGCTTAGGTGTAGCGACCATGGCAGCAATCAGGTCATCAGAAGATAGGGCGTCATTGCTGAGGTTGCCTTCTTTGTAGGCGTCTTCGCCTTTGCGCATAAGCTCGCGTGGGCTGCTCATACCAAGCATGCTCAGTAGTTCGCTAATTTCTGCGGCGCTAGGGCCGTCTTCTAGATAAAGGCGTACTTCCGGTATGACGCCGTGTTCTTCTAGCAAGGCTAGGGCGGTACGCGACTTAGAGCAGCGCGGGTTGTGATAGATACTAACGCTCATAATGGTATTCTCAATGTCGGGGGCTGGCTTTTTTGCGCAG
>DPHB01000061.1:76273-84572 GCA_003521845.1 Oceanospirillaceae bacterium
GGCACTTTTGCTGCGCAAAAAAGCCAGTCCCCAAATGTGAGGTGTCGGCACTTCCCCGCAGGAAAAGCCAGTCCCCAAATGTGGGGTTTATGCGCTAATGGTAGCCACTTTCTCAAGGATGGCTTCTAAAATGCCTTCCATTGATAGGTCTTGGTTCTCGCTGGCGCGGCGGTCGCGGTACTCTAAGGCGCCGGCGTCTAGGCCGCGGTCTCCGATTACCACACGATGGGGTAGGCCCATTAGCTCTGCATCTGCAAACTTGTTACCTGGGCGTAGTGGGCGGTCATCCAAGATGACGTCAATGCCGGCGTCGCGTAGCTGCTTGTATAGGAGGTCTGTGTATTCTCGTACGCGCTCAGACTTGTCGTAGTTCAAAGGAATTAAGGCAAGTTCAAATGGTGCCAAGGCCATAGGCCAAATGATGCCATTGTCATCATAGTTTTGTTCGACGGCGGCCGCGACCACACGGGTGATACCTATGCCGTAGCAACCCATCTGCATGAGCTGGGCTTTGCCGTTTTCGTCTAAGGCTGTTGCGTTCATGGCCTTGGAGTACTTGTCACCAAGCTGGAAGATATGCCCTACTTCAATGCCGCGCTTTATGATAATGTTGCCTTCACCACATGGGCTTGGGTCACCGTTAACCACATTACGTAGGTCGGCGGTGTCGCTAAAGTTGGTGTCGCGTTCCCAGTTCACGTTGGTGAAGTGGTAGCCGCTTTCATTGGCGCCACAGGTAAAGTTGGCCATGGTGCTTGCCGCACGGTCTGCAATAATGGTGATGCTGCTAGTGCTGTTATTCAAAACTGGACCGATGGAACCCGGTGTGGTGTTTAGTTCAGCTTCAATGCGCTCTTCTGGTGCCATGGTGAGTGGCTCAGCAATAAGCGGGTGCTTCTCAGCCTTGATTTCATTCAGCATATGATCGCCACGCAATACCAGCATCACTAGTGGTTGGTGGCCTTCTTCATTAGCCGTACCTAGCACCACTAGAGACTTCAAACTTTGTTGCTGAGTCTGACCTAAGATTTCGCATACGGCATCAATGGTCTTTTGGTCAGGCGTGTGTACCTTGTCCATGTCGGCATTGGCGGCAGCGCGTGGTGCGGCAGGCATCAAGGCTTCGGCCATTTCTACGTTGGCAGCAAACTGGCTACTGTCGCTAAAGGCAATATCATCTTCACCGGAGCTGGCTAATACGTGGAATTCCTGCGAGGCATCGCCACCGATGCTGCCGGAGTCGGCACGTACGGCACGGAAATCTAGCCCTAAGCGCGTAAATATATTGGTATAGGCTGTGTGCATAGCGTCATAAGTTGCTTGCAAAGACTCTTGGCTCAAGTGGAAGGAGTAGGCGTCCTTCATAACAAATTCACGGGAGCGCATGACACCAAAGCGTGGGCGTACTTCATCACGGAACTTGGTTTGAATTTGATAGAAATTAACGGGCAGGCTCTTGTAGCCGCGGATTTCGCGACGCACCATGTCGGTGATGACTTCTTCGTGTGTCGGGCCAACGCAAAAATCACGGTTATGGCGATCAGTTAGGCGCAGAAGCTCCGGGCCATACTGCTGCCAGCGACCAGATTCTTGCCATAGTTCGGCAGGTTGTACGGCGGGCATCAACAATTCCATGGCGTGAGCGGCATTCATTTCTTCGCGCACAATCGCTTCTACCTTGCGTAGCGTGCGTACACCCAAGGGCAGCCAAGTGTATAACCCCGAGGCTAGGCGGCGGATCAGGCCTGCACGGAGCATAAGCTGATGGCTGATTACTTCAGCATCGGCTGGAGTCTCTTTTTGGGTGGCGATGAAAAAACGGCTGGCGCGCATGGTTTTAGGCTTCCAAACTGGTCAAATAAGTTAATCGCCTATTGTAAGCCGCTGGGCTTAATTGATAAATGCTTTGAGCATGAAAAGGCAAAAAAAAGGCGAAGCTGCCTAGAAGGAGGATTAGCGGGGTTAGACCTGAGGTCTGACCCTATTGAAGCCCCGAAAATCACCGTCTAGCGGTTCCACAATGCCCCCAAAAGCGAGTATAATTGCGCGTTTGTGTAAAACCCTATCAATGACTGGAGCAATACATGCCCATCTACGGCTACCAATGTAAAGCTTGTGGCTTTGAAAAAGACTGTTTACAAAAAATGAGCGATGCGCCTCTGACTGATTGTCCTGAGTGTGGCAAGCCAGAATTTACCAAGCAAATTAGCGCCCCAGGCTTTCGCCTGTCCGGTAGCGGCTGGTATGAAACCGACTTTAAAACTGGGTCTAAAAAGAACCTAGCTGGGGATAATAGTTCCAGCGGCTCTAGTTCCAGCGAATAATTTAACCGAACTATATTTAGGAAAGTAAGCTATGCGAAGCCATTATTGTGGTGATTTACGCGCCAGTGACATCGGCCAACAGATTACCCTTTGCGGATGGGTACATCGTCGTCGTGATCACGGTGGTGTAATCTTCTTGGACCTGCGTGACCGTGAAGGTATCGTGCAGGTGGTATTTGACCCAGATCGTGAAGCAAGCTTTGCTTTGGCCGACTCCTGCCGCAACGAATTTGTGGTGCAGGTAAACTGCCTAGTGCGTGCCCGTCCTGCTGGCACCGAAAACCCAGACATGCCGACGGGTGAAGTAGAAGTGCTGGGCCACGACCTAGTGATTCTAAACAAGTCCGAAACGCCGCCATTCCAGTTGGACGAGCACCAGTCTGTCGGTGAAGATGTACGTTTGAAGTACCGCTATGTAGACCTACGTCGTCCAGAAATGGCCAACAAGCTACGTTTGCGTTCTAAGATCAGCACCTTTATTCGTAACTTCTTGGACCAAAATGGCTTTCTCGACATCGAAACGCCTATCTTGACTCGTGCTACACCAGAGGGCGCCCGTGACTATCTAGTGCCTAGCCGTACTCACGACGGCCACTTCTTTGCCTTGCCACAGTCGCCACAGTTGTTTAAGCAATTGTTGATGGTGGCCGGTATGGATCGTTACTACCAAATCGCCAAGTGTTTCCGTGACGAAGATTTACGTGCTGACCGTCAGCCAGAATTTACCCAGATTGATATCGAAACATCCTTTATGGATGAAAACCAGATCATGGGCATGACCGAGCAGATGGTAGTCGAGCTATTTAACGACCAGTTGAACGTCGACTTGGGTAGCTTCCCCCGTATGCCTTATTCTGAAGCTATGGAAACCTATGGCTCTGATAAGCCAGATCTACGTATTCCGTTGCAGCTAGTGACTGTTGGCGACCTTATGCAGGACGTCGAATTCAAGGTGTTCTCTGGCCCAGCCAAGGATCCTAAAGGCCGTGTAGCGGCTTTGAAAGTACCTGGTGGCGCTAGCATGACGCGTAAGATCATTGACCAATACACCAAATTCGTTGGTATCTACGGTGCGCGTGGTTTGGCTTACATCAAGGTCAACAACAAGGCGGACCTAGAAGAAGGTCTACAGTCCCCAATCGTTAAGTTCCTACCTTTGGAAGTGCGTGCGCAGTTGCTAGAGCGTCTAGAAGCCGAAGACGGCGACTTGATCTTCTTTGGTGCCGATAGCACCAAGATCGTTAACGAAGCCCTTGGTGCTTTGCGTTGCAAGATCGGTGAAGACCAAAACTTGATGACTTGCGAGTGGGCACCATTGTGGGTTGTCGACTTCCCTATGTTCGAAGAAACCAACGACGGTGGCATCACGGCTATTCACCACCCATTCACGGCACCTTCTTGCACCCCAGAAGAATTAGCCAAGGCGCCGCTAGAAGGTTTGTCTCGTGCCTACGACATGGTATTGAACGGTTGTGAGCTTGGTGGCGGTTCGATCCGTATCCATGAACAAGACATGCAAGCCAAGGTATTTGATTTGTTGCAAATTTCTGCCGAAGAGCAACAAGAAAAGTTTGGCTTCTTGCTAGACGCCTTGAAGTTTGGTTGCCCTCCACACGGTGGTTTGGCCTTCGGCCTAGACCGTTTGGTCATGCTAATGACTGGCTCAAGCTCTATTCGTGAAGTTATTGCCTTCCCGAAAACTCAAAGTGCTGCCTGTGTAATGACCCAAGCGCCTGGTGTGGTTGCCACCAAGCAGTTGCGTGAACTAAACATCAAACTACGTGAAAAAGTAGCCGAGTCTTAATACCTGCTGCTCAGGGACTGGCTTTTTTGCGCAGCAAAAGTGCCTGTCCCGTTATAGACTCTAAAGGGGACAGGCACTTTTTATCCGCTGCGCGGTTAAACAAGAGCCAGTCCCCTTTTTAATGCCCGTAACATACCAGTACAAACGCAGGGGCTGGTTTTTTTGCGCAGCAAGAGTGCCTGTCCCTTTCTTATGTCCGTACTATTTCTCAAAAACTACTGTGTTTTTGTACAGTTTTTGCTAGTATTGCTTTACGTTATTTAGGCAGGCAATGGCATGGCAATTATCCTCGGTATCGACCCAGGTTCACGTATCACCGGTTATGGCATTATCAATGCGGTGGGTGCTGCACGTGAATATATTGCCAGTGGTCACGTGAAAATCAGCGGCGATGAATTACCTGCTCGCCTTGGTCAAATTTATCGGGCCGTTGATGAGTTGATCGAAACCTATACCCCCCAGCAGTTTGCTATCGAAAAAGTCTTTATGGCGCGCAATGCGGACTCGGCACTTAAACTAGGTCAAGCCCGTGGCGTTGCCATGGTGGCGGCCGTTAATCACGGCTTGCCTGTGAGTGAGTATTCAGCTCGGCAAGTAAAGCAAGCCGTAGTGGGCACCGGTGGTGCCGAAAAAGAGCAGGTGCAACACATGATAGCGCGTATTTTCAAGCTACCGGGTTTGCCCCAAGCCGATGCGGCCGATGCCTTGGCTATTGCTCTGTGCCACGCCAATACCTATGCCAGCCTAGTGCGTTTGGCAACGAGTCAGTCACCAGGCCGTAGGCAGTTAGAGCAACAGTTGGCGCAGGTTTCTCCAAAGGGAGTACGTCGTGGGCGTATGCGTTGATTATTTGTCACTATATTTATAAATGGGGCCAGACCTAAGGTCTGACCCCGCCAAGCAACGGTTGAGAAGAGCACATGATAGGGCGTTTACAAGGTATTTTAATAAACAAGCTGCCAGACCAGGTATTGCTGGACGTAGGGGGCGTTGGCTACGAAGTAGAAATATCCTTCAATAGCTATTGTCAGCTTCCGGAAATGCATCAAACGGCATGCCTGCATACTCACTTGGTAGTGCGCGATGACGCTCACTTGTTGTTTGGTTTTGCTAGCCTCGATGAGCGTGCTTTGTTTCGCTTGTTGATCAAAATTAATGGCGTCGGCCCCAAACTTGCCTTGGCTATCTTGTCGGGTATGGAGGCCCAAGCATTGGCTGCTTGTGTGCAAAATCAAGACGTCGCGACCATGGTTAAAATTCCCGGTGTGGGGAAGAAGACCGCTGAACGTCTGGTTATGGAATTACGTGATAAAATGGGCAGTTGGCAGGGCGCTGATGCAGCAGCGGGTGTTGTGCCGCAACAAGCCAGCATGGTGGCAGCGGTTAGTGCTCAAGAAGAAGCCGAAAGTGCCTTGGTTAACCTGGGCTACAAGCCAGTACAGGCCACCAAGGCAGTGGCGGCAGCGCTTAAAGAAAACCCAGATGGCGCCAGTGCTGATTTGATTCGCCTTGCTCTTAAAGGCATGCTTTAGTTAACCATGGTTAGCTAGATTTTAAGATTTCAGGAATGAACACATGATAGAAGCCGATCGCTTTGAATCACCATTACAGGCCACTAGCCAAATGGGTGAAGAGCAAATAGAACGTGCCTTGCGACCTAAACTATTGCAAGACTATATTGGCCAGCCCGTAGTACGTGAGCAGATGGGTATTTATATTCAAGCAGCCCGCGCCCGTGGTGAAGCAGCGGGTCGTCCTGAAGCCTTGGATCACACCTTGATATTTGGGCCGCCAGGATTAGGTAAAACCACCCTTGCCCATATCATCGCCAACGAAATGGGTGGCGAGCTAAAAAGTACCTCGGGGCCGGTATTAGAAAAGGCCGGCGACTTGGCGGCTATCTTGACTAACCTAGAAGCCGGCGATGTCTTGTTTATCGATGAAATTCATCGCATGAACCCGGTCATTGAAGAAATTCTCTATCCAGCTATGGAAGACTATCAGTTGGATATCATGATTGGCGACGGCCCAGCCGCGCGTTCAATCAAGTTGGATCTGCCACCTTTTACATTGGTCGGTGCCACTACCCGTGCCGGCTCTTTAACCTCTCCCTTGCGCGACCGTTTTGGTATTACGCAAAGGCTGGAGTATTACAACGTCGCAGACCTTACTACTATTGTTGACCGTTCGGCACGCTTGTCGGGTATGCAGTTAGATTTGGGTGGGGCTAGGGAAGTTGCGCGTCGTTCAAGGGGCACACCGCGTATTGCCAACCGTCTACTGCGCCGTACCCGAGATTATGCCGAGGTTAAATATAATGGCGTGGTCACCACCGATGTAGCCGACCAAGCCTTGAATATGCTTAATGTGGATGACCTGGGTTTTGATCATATGGACCGCACTATGATGTTGGCCATTATCGAGCGTTTTAAAGGCGGTCCCGTTGGTGTTGATAACCTAGCTGCGGCCATGAGTGAGCAACGTGAAACCATAGAAGATGTACTCGAACCTTATTTGATACAGCAAGGTTTTATCATGCGTACACCGCGTGGTCGCGTAGTGACAGATTTGGCTTATGCGCATTTTGGATTAACACCATCTGAATAGGAACTTTTTGGGCTTTATTCACTCCTAATAATGTCAGAAAGTGAAAATTCCATGGAGAAGGACGGTTCTGGCTTTCTAAAATAGGTTTTTATGACTAATATGATGCCTGTGAAAATTGTGACCAGCTGAACATCGGCTGCAATAGATGCAAAATCTATATTTTATAAGTCGTTGTCAGCAATAGAATTAATTAAAGGGGAATGTTTGTGGACGAGAAAATGTCGGTCCTGAGTCTGATTATAAACGCCAGTTTCTTGGTGCAGATCGTCATGTTGATATTGCTGGTTGCCTCGGTTATGTCTTGGGTGATGATATTTCAGCGACAACGAGCCCTAAAGCGTGCCAAGTCCGCCCTAGTTGGTTTTGAAGAGCAGTTTTGGTCCGGTATCGATTTGAGTCAGCTCTACCGTCAGGTGAGCGCTGAACCCAGTTTGGATAGCGGGGCGGAAAACATATTTCGTGCCGGTATCAAGGAATTTACCCGCCTGCGTCAGCAAACTGATGCCGACGGTGATGCCGTGATGGAAGGTGTGCAGCGTGCTATGCGCGTGGCAATTTCCAAAGAAGAAGAAAAACTTTCGGCACACCTGCCTTTCTTGGCGAGTGTTGGTTCCGTAAGTCCATATATAGGTTTGTTTGGTACCGTATGGGGTATTATGAACTCTTTCCGTGGCTTGGCTAATGCCCACCAGGCGACCCTGGCGACGGTTGCGCCGGGTATTTCTGAAGCTTTGATAGCAACGGCCATGGGCCTATTCGCGGCTATTCCAGCCGTTATGGCCTACAACAACTACTCACACCGTGTTGATGCTTTGGTAAATGGTTATGAAACCTTTGCCGAAGAGTTCTCTAGCATATTGCACCGTAAAGCTCACGCATCAGGACTTTAGGGGTAGACCATGTCTGGAATTCGCCGCTTACGCCGTACGCGCCATAAGCTAAATGCCGAGATCAACGTTGTCCCCTATATTGATGTCATGATGGTGTTGCTAGTTATTTTTATGGTAACGGCACCTATGATGACACAAGGCGTAAACGTGGACCTACCTCAAGCTAAATCAGATCCTGTAGAAAGCGATGAGCTGAGCGAGCCCTTGATTGTTTCTGTTACCAAGAGTGGGGATTACTTTCTGGATTTAGGACAAAACAATCGCCAGCCCATTACCTTGCAGCGCATTGGTGTGCAGATAGAAAAAATACTGGCTCAAGCACCTGACACGCAAGTACTGATTCGCGGTGATCGTAGTATCGATTATGGCAAGGTGGTACAGCTGATGACAGTATTGCAACAGGCCGGTGCTGGCAGTGTTGGTCTGATATCGGAAAGCCCGTGAAACTAGATCATACCTATGTCTTGCCGGTTATTCTGGCCTTGGGTGTGCATATAGTTGCTGCCCTTATTTTTGCTACCGAGTGGCAAGGAGCTAGCGAGCGTAAGCCGCCGCTGCCGGTTCAGCAGCAGGTGCAGGCTACGCTGATTGATTTGGATAGTATTATTGCTATGCAAAAGCAGCAGAAGGATAGCCAGCTTCAGGCTGACGCCAAGAAAAAGGCCGATGCCAAG
>DPHB01000052.1:0-9639 GCA_003521845.1 Oceanospirillaceae bacterium
ACCACGCCCATAATGCCGAAAACCAACACCATCCCCACCGCCCAGAGGGCAAAAAAACCACCCTGAATGAGGCTGTTAATTATGGATTGGAGGAATAAGTCCACCGTTAAGTACTCCTTATTTTGACCCTAGCCCAAACACCCAGCTAACATCATTGCTGCCTATACTGTGCGTAAATCCAGAGCCTGCATGTGTCGCTTTAGCACCGCGGAGTGGGCATCCAACCACGCAGGAATGCTACGGAATTCCTGTATCCGTGCCTTGCCATCGTTAATGGCAACCACTGGCCAATCACCCACCACGGCATTGTCCAAGCCCCAAAGGCTGGAACCCCACCATTGTCCAGGTCCAAAGGTATGGGAGGGGCTGGAATTGGCTTGCATAGCGGCCAATACATCGCTAGGTTCAATACTGCCTGCCGCTTGAGCAGACTCCACCCAATGCAGCAATACCGACGGATACTCCCATGCAACGGCTGACCACTGGCCAGCATGATCGGCCATAAAGGTAGCATCAAAGCCTGCCGGATCAGGGAAATCGGTATGTTGCGGAGTAAGTTCTGGATCATCAAAATCAGGGAACTGAAAGACAATGCCCTCCACAAACTCTTGACTGGTTTTGGCAATAACGTCCTTATAACCATCTAGCGTACAAGAGATAATTTTACCCTTAAACCCTTGATGATAGAGTTGTTCGACGATGGGCGTGGTGTATACATCGGTTGCCATACAAAACACATCCGGTTTTTTCGCCAGTAGTGAACTAACAATGGGCGCAAAATCGACCACATCAAAGCCGTGAAAATTGGTATCTAATACATCAATGCCTGCTACTTCAAAGGCCGCGCTATAGGTAGCAGCTGATTGCATGCCGTACTCTATGTCATTGGTGGTAATAATAACCGCCGATTTCAAATCTGGATTTTGTTCCGCCAGCCACTCGACACCGGTTACGTTATATAGCGGGTGTGATTCACAGGTGGCCACCAGGTGGCTCGTTGCGGGTGTAATATCGCTGGGTAACAAGGTCGTTGTTAACATTTTTTTGCGCATTGCCCATGGAATAATTGATGCCACCGTTGAACCACCTAACATCATCACCATCTTGGCGTCGTCATCCAACACCAATTGCTTATACCCTTGAATGGCTTTTTCCGTATCATAGCCATGATCGTAGGCGGCAATGTTAATTTGGTAGGTTACGCCACCGATGCTTACCCCACCCGCTGCATTTAGCTTATCTGCAATAATTTGGCAGCCATATAAACCAGGCAGCCCCCAGGGCGCATAATCCCCGGTCATGGGGATATTCATACCTAACGTGACGGTCTTGCTCGCTGCAAAGCCCACTGCCGGCAAACCAGTAGCGAGGGCAGCTACCGCGCCAGTTAAACTATAATTTAGAAAATGACGGCGCTTAAACCGGCGTTGAAATACAGAAACGGGGGTCTTGTTCATTGGATTCTCCCAAGGGTATTATTTTTATATGATAAGCAGCACAGTGCTGCTTATTGAGACCACAAAGTAAGCATTATTTTTTGCCCAGATAGCTCTCCAAAGAGTCATCCATAGCGTCTTGCCATGGCGTATGGTGTGGCGGCGCTACCTTACCGGTTAATGCCGATTTATAGCCGTTATTGCGGAACGTCATGATATTTTGCTTTTTATGCTTCTTCCATTTATAGAAAGCCTGATTACAGTCTTCCAAATCAATAGCTGGATAATCCGTTTTTGCCATCAATTCCATGGTGTAGCGGCCCTGAAACTCAATCGCTGCATAGTCATCAGACAAGGCATCTTCGGCGGCCCGCCAAGCATCTATATCAGCCTGCATGTCTGCCTGCTTAGGTAACGCTATGCGCTGCAATATGACATCTCGGACATACCAAGCTTGGGCATCAAACATATTGAAGGTGTACCACTGGTCCTGCATACCAAGGTAAAACAACTTTGGGTTATGCTGCCACACCACACCATCGTACAAATTCACTGGATACAAACGGTTGTTGGTTTGCAATTTAAGCGCTTGTTCCATAAAGGGAAAATGGTGTATATAACCGGTACACAAAATAATAGCGTCAACCTGCTTTTGCGTGCCATCGATAAAGTAAGCGGTATTCTGGTCGACACGCTCAAGCTTAGGCACTTCTTGCCAGTTTTCTGGCCAGTCATAACCCATAGGTGCCGTGCGATGGGCAACAGTGATGGATTTGGCACCATATTTCCAACACTGAGAACCTATGTCTTCGGCCGAGTAGGAGGTACCTAAAATGAGGATATCTTTGTTTTTGAATTCCACTGCATCGCGAAAGTCGTGAGCGTGGAGGATACGCCCATTAAAATCATTAAAGCCTGGGTACTCCGGTACATGAGGCGTTGAAAAGTGCCCACTAGCAACAATCACATGATCAAATTTTTCTTCATATTGGTGTCGCTTCGGCAAATCTTCGGCGACCACCAAAAACTGCTCACTTGCCTCATCATAGGCAACACTGCGAATCACGTTTGAGAAACGAATCCAAGAGCGCACATTGGCTTTTTTAACCCGCCCTTCGATATAGTCAAACAACACAGCTCGAGGCGGATAAGAGGCGATTTCGCGTCCAAAGTGTTCATCAAAGGGGTAGTCTGCAAATTCTAGCCCTTCTTTAGGGCCGTTAGACCAAAGATAACGATACATGCTGCCATGGACAGGCTCGCCGTATTGGTCTACACCAGTACGCCAAGTGTAATTCCACAATCCACCCCAGTTATCCTGCTTTTCAAAGCACACCACCTCAGGAATTTCTTGGCCCTTTTGTTGTGCCGACTGAAAAGCCCTCAATTGTGCTAACCCACTAGGGCCTGCGCCGATAATTGCCACACGTTTTTTCGCCACTTCCAATCTCCTTGCATACTAGTTAAAGCAAAAAACATTGCTCTAAATCAATTTACATACAGATTAGGACATCATTTTTGGCAATACTATTGTGGAAACTACTTAGATGTGGGAATTATTTTGGCCGCCAACATGAACAATTTGAAACCGTCAAACAGGGGATGATAATTTGTAGAGCGAGGCAAGCAGCTGTATAGATGAATTAGTCAGGGCGACTAATGGCTTGGAAATTCATGTAAGTTCTTACCAGTTGCGCGGCCGATGTGACCTGCAGTTTTTCTGCCGCACGGGCACGGTGAACTTCGACTGTGCGTTCGCTAATGTTAAGCTTTGCAGCGACCACCTTGTTGGCTAGGCCATCGGCTATCAGTGTCGTCACTTGTAGTTCCCGCGCGGTGAGCCGCTCAAACAGATTGATTAGTTTGTCCTGCTCTTGATGACGGCAATACCATTGTTCTTCTAGGGTGAAGGCTTCATTGATACGCGCCAATAACTCTTGCTCGTTGATCGGCTTGCGACAGTAATCCAGAGCCCCCTCTCGTATAGCTGTCACCGCCATAGGCACCGTGCCATGACCAGTAATAAATATGATCGGCAACTGGCAATCTCGTTGTATCAGTTGCTGTTGTAAGTCTAGGCCCGACATGCCTGACATTCTAATATCTGAAACGATACAGCCCCGCTGCGCAGCTGAGAACTGAGACAAAAAAGACAAGGCACTAGAAAAACTCTCAACTGGGAATTTTTGGCATTGCAGCCACAAACTTATTGAGTCTCTCACGGCTTCATCATCGTCTACGATGTATACTGTTTGTTGCATTAGCTCAGCCACCTCCCAGCGCCAAGTTAAACTTAAAGCAAGCACCTTGCAGTGGCGTATTGGTGTAGGTTAACCGCCCGCCATGAGATTCCACTATGGCTCGGCCTATTGCCAAGCCGAGCCCCATGCCTGAGTCTTTAGTCGAGGTGAAAGAATCAAAAATTGACTTGCCCGCAACTTCTTTAACGCCACAGCCACGGTCCGTTACACTGATCCACACTTGCCCAGCATCTTGCCACGCCGCCAACACAATACTACTGCCCGTGGGGCAGTGGTTGTCCTGCATAGACTCCATGCCATTGCGCGTTAAATTCAAAATCACTTGCTGTATTTGAATAGCATCACAACGAATAGTTGGCAAACGTTTGGGCAATCTAAGCTCTATTTCAAAGTCTCGCACGTGGGCTTCTGTTTCAGCCAACAAAGTGATTTCTCTCAACAAATCGGTCACGGATACATTCGCTTGCTGCTGACTAGTCTGAAAACTCATCGATTGCATGCGTTCAATCACCGCGCCAGCCCGATAGGACTGGTGTGCCAATTTATCTAGAATTTCGTTGAGCTGATAGGCAGGCACCGCTTGATCGTTAAGCAGTTTTGCGGACTTACTATACATGGCAATCGCCGTGAGGGGCTGATTAAGTTCATGGGCAATAGCGGCCGTCATTTCAC
This sequence comes from Oceanospirillaceae bacterium, assembly GCA_003521845.1. Lineage (GTDB taxonomy): Bacteria > Pseudomonadota > Gammaproteobacteria > Pseudomonadales > Balneatricaceae > Njordibacter. The sequence continues at coordinate 4,370 of DPHB01000052.1, forward strand.
CCAAGGTATTTAAGCGCTCGACATGCGCTAGCACTTCTCGTTGTTCGCGAATCACCCGCTTGGCTCTGTGCAGGCTAGTGATGTCCATGATAATGCCTTCCAGAATAGCCGTGCCATCGTCTAAATGACCCACTACACGACCGCGCTCCCACACCCACTTATGGGGCCCCTTTTGAGGCACAATACGGTATTCCACCTCAAAAGCTTGATGCTTGTCTGTAGCAGAACGCACCAGACGGTCAACCTCGTCAACATCATCGTAGTGAGTAAAGTCCCCCCACAGCACAGATTGCTGCTCTAGTTCCCAACGCTCGTAGCCACATAGTTCAAAACAGCCGTCACTGACAAACGTCATGGGCCAATGGGCCAAATTTAAGCACCGGTACGCCATGCCTGGAATATTCTTTAACAGGGTTGGCAGATAATCACTTTGTTGTTGCGTTACCGCCGAAAGAGACTGTTGTTCATCAGACATTGTGCTGTTCCAGCTAAGACCTTTCACTATTCTCAAGCGCGCTTGGCTAGCTGATCAAAACATCACAGTACACATTAAGCACCCTATTAGCCCAGATACTAGTGTGTTTCTTGACACACGTCCAGCCATATAGCCGGTACATCCTTTGCACCACCAGAAAACCAACAGTTGCCCGGGCAGGGTAACGATACTTATTGTAAATATGGATTACTTACACGTTCTTGACCAATGCTCGACATAGGCCCATGACCCGGCACAAACTGCACGTCATCATCCAGCACCAGCAAATTATCCGTAATAGACTGTATCAAGGTCGCGTGATCACCTCGAGGAAAGTCCGTGCGACCGATAGAATTCTGAAAGATGACATCACCCACGAACAGCACCCCTAAAGCTTGGTGATGAAACACCACATGGCCCGGCGTGTGACCGGGGCAGTGCATAACGCTCATGGTTTCGTTACCCACCTGCACCTCGTCACCTTGGTTTAACCAACGGCTTGGTACGAATGGACGTGACTCAGGAAACTGAAACATGCGCGATTGGTCGCCCAACTGATCAATCCAAAACTGGTCCGCTTCATGGGGGCCAATGACTGGAATATCTAAATCTTCAGCAATATCGGCTGCGGCCCCAGCATGATCAATATGGGCATGGGTAATTAACAATTGTGTTAACTTAACCCCATGCTGAGCTACCCGCTCCATCAGCAGATCTTTATCACCACCTGGGTCAACTAAAGCCCCTTCCATAGTGCGATCGCACCACAACAAAGAACAATTCTGCTGAAACGCTGTAACAGGGATAATTTCGACTTTCAAACTCATGTATTGTCCTAATGCATCAAGTTAACTACAATTTAACTGCCAATGGGCTTCTATGGTATCTGCCGATAAATCTGCACCACAGTCCCAAGCTATAAAGTAGCCATTATTCACAATCTTAGCAAACTCATCTTGGTTATTTAGTGGCAAAAATGCAGGCGCATCAAGGTAAGGCTTCACGTCAAATACGCCCTTTTGGCCAGCAGAGTTTATCACTGCCAACTTAAAGTTTGCTTGTGCCTCTACCCTTGAAATTTTCATTGATCCAACCCTCGAATTGGAAACGGTGGCTCACCTTTTACAGCTAATCCCCAGTCGGCAATTAGCTCTTCGTGATGGATATCCATCCAAGCCACAACCAACTTATGTTTATTAGGTGGCAGTCTACCAGCTAAGACCTTGCCTGTCCCAATATCATATACCGCAACAAAATTCTGGTACTCAACATGTACATGAGGTCGCTTATGTTTTTCCATATCAAAGAAAAACATGCGTACGACAATACCATAAAACATAGATATAGTAGGCATAACTAGTTCCCTCCTTGGAACGTGTATTGACTCACTATAAATATAGCAGACACAAAAAAAGGCGGATGAAAAACACCTGCCTTTTTTATTTCTCTTACAGGCTGGCCTGCTCTTCAAATTAGCGCGCCATCACATGTACAAACGTTATAATTACTCAGACTAGCCTACCCAAACTCGGGCATTGCGGAACATGCGCATCCAAGCACCGTCTTCGGCCCACTCATCGGGTGCCCAAGAGTTCTGTAAGCTACGGTATACACGTTCTGGATGTGGCATCATGATAGTCACACGGCCGTTGGCAGCGGTAAGACCAGTAATACCGTCAACCGAGCCATTTGGGTTAGCCGGATAGGTTTCGGTTGTCATGCCATTGTTATCCACAAAGCGCAAAGCAATTTGACCAGCTGCATCACACGCGGCACGCTCATCAGCGCTGGCGAACTCGGCATGACCTTCGCCATGAGCGATAGCAATCGGCATATGGGAACCGGCCATACCTTGTAAGAATACAGAATCCGATTCTTGCACCTGTACCAAGGCGGTACGACCTTCGAACTGCTCGGACTGGTTGCGTACGAAGTGTGGCCAATGCTCGGCCCCTGGAATCAACTCATGCAAGTTAGACAACATCTGACAGCCGTTGCATACACCTAGAGAAAAGGTATCTTCACGGGCAAAGAAGTCAGCAAACTGCTGACGCGAACCGGCGTTGAATAAGATAGACTTCGCCCAACCTTCACCGGCACCTAATACGTCACCGTAGGAGAATCCACCACAAGCTACTAGGCCGACGAATTCACTAAGCTGGCGACGACCAGACAAGATGTCACTCATGTGTACGTCAGTACAAGCAAAGCCGGCACGATCAAAGGCGGCGGCCATTTCTACTTGGCCGTTAACACCTTGCTCACGCAAGATAGCAACCTGTGGACGTTTGCCACTAGCAATCAATTGCGCAGCGACATCTTCGGCAGGGTCATAGGTCAAGGCAGCGTTTAAGCCTTGGTCAGTAGCATCAAGGATGCGATCAAATTCTTGTTGCGCACAGTTGGCGTTATCACGCATGGCCTGCAAACGGTAGCTAGTTTCTGCCCAAGTACGCTGCCATTCAACACGCGAGTCTACCAGTACTTCTTCACCTTCTAGGGTAAAGCGGATTTGGTCGTCATCGTTAAGGCTACCAATGACATGGCTCTGTTCGGCTAGACCGGCAGCACTGAACTGGCGCAATACTTCAGCCGTATCAGCTTGGCGTACTTGCACAACCACACCTAGTTCTTCGGTAAATAAGCTAGGCAATAGTTCACCAGCGTCGGCAACCAAAGCGCTCATTTCGATATCTAGACCCGTATGGCCAGCAAAGGCCATTTCGGCCAAGGTAGTCAACAAGCCACCATCAGCACGGTCATGGTAAGCCAACAACATATCAGCTTCGTTAAGACCTTGAATGGCGCTAAACAGGCCCTTTAGGTCTTCCGCATCATCAACATCAGGCGCCGTATCGCCTAGCTGCTTAAATACTTGCGCTAAGGCAGAACCACCCATGCGGTTTTGGCCGTTACCTAGGTCAACCAGAATCAAATCTGTATCGCCCTTGTCGGTACGTAGCTGTGGCGTTAGTGACTTACGCACATCTTCCACCGGTGCAAAACCAGAAATCACCAAGGACACGGGCGAGGTCACACTCTTGTCTTCGCCGTCATCATTCCAGACGGTACGCATGGACATTGAGTCTTTGCCTACGGGGATGGAAATACCCAAGGCTGGGCACAATTCCATACCCACCGCCTTCACCGTTTCATACAGCTTGGCATCTTCACCAGGGTAGCCCGCTGGGGACATCCAGTTGGCTGACAAGCGAATATCGCCTAGATCGGCAATCTGCGTGCCGGCCATGTTGGTAATGGTTTCGCCAATAGCCATACGGCCAGAAGCAGGGGCGTCAATCAAGGCTAATGGTGTGCGCTCACCCATAGCCATCACTTCACCGGTATAAGTATCCAAGGCCGTTGTCGTTACGGCGCAGTTACCTACCGGCACCTGCCAAGGACCTACCATTTGCTCACCAGCTACCATGCCGGTAATGGAGCGGTCACCAATGGTAATCAAGAAACTCTTGCTAGCCACTGTTGGCAAGCTCAATACACGCTGCGCGGCATCTGCCAGTTCAATGCCTTGGGCATCAAAGCTTTGTAATTCAGGTTCGTTAGTCTCTACGTCGCGGTGCATCTTTGGCGGTTTGCCAAACAGTACAGACATTGGTAAATCTACTGGATTGTTGTCAAAGTGGGTATCACCCAAAATCAAATGATGCTCTTCCGTAGCTTCACCGACGATAGCATATGGGCAGCGCTCACGTTCACAGAATTGCTCAAACAAGGCCAAGTTTTCTGGCGCTACAGCCATAACATAACGTTCCTGAGCTTCGTTACACCAGATAGCCAATGGCGACATGCCTGGCTCGTCATTGTTGATGTTACGCAAGCCAAAGTTGCCACCACGGCCACCGTCTTTGACTAGCTCTGGGAAAGCATTGGACAAGCCACCAGCACCCACATCGTGGATAAAGGCGATAGGGTTGTCGTTGCCGGCCTGCCAACAGCGGTCAATCACTTCCTGACAGCGGCGTTCTAATTCTGGGTTTTCACGCTGTACCGAGGCGAAGTCTAAGTCAGCGGCACTGGCACCGGATGCCATGGAAGAAGCAGCACCACCACCCAAACCAATTTGCATGGCTGGACCACCTAGGCAAATTAACTTAAAGCCAACGCCAATTTCACCCTTTTCAACATCATCGGCACGTATGTTACCTAAACCGCCAGCAATCATAATAGGCTTGTGGTAACCACGTACTTCATCACCGTCTACACCAGGCACCTTGGCTTCATAGGTACGAAAGTAACCGTTCAAGGCTGGGCGACCAAATTCATTGTTAAAAGCCGCACCACCAATCGGGCCTTCGAGCATAATATCCAAAGCCGAAACGATACGTTCTGGCTTGCCGTAATTGTCTTCCCATGGCTGTTCAAAGCCAGGAATTTGCAAGTTAGATACGGAATAACCAGTCAGGCCTGCCTTTGGCTTGGAACCTTTACCCGTAGCACCTTCGTCACGGATTTCACCACCAGAACCAGTCGCTGCACCGGCGTGAGGAGCAATGGCTGTTGGGTGGTTATGGGTTTCCACCTTCATTAAGATATGTACGTCTTCTTGATGGTAGGCGTATTCTTGGTCAGCGGCTTTGGGGAAGAAACGACCACCCTTGTGGCCAGCGATAACCGATGCGTTGTCCACATAGGCAGACAACACACCTTTGCCGTTTAGCTCGTTGGTGTTTTTGATCATCTTGAACAAGGATCGGTCTTGATCAACCCCATCAATGGTCCAACTGGCGTTAAAAATCTTGTGACGACAGTGCTCTGAGTTTGCTTGGGCAAACAT
>DPHB01000052.1:9775-13126 GCA_003521845.1 Oceanospirillaceae bacterium
CTCTGAGTTTGCTTGGGCAAACATCATCAGTTCCACGTCCGCTGGGTTGCGGCCTAAGTCTTTGAAAGCACCAACTAGGTAGTCGATTTCGTCCTCAGCAAGGGCCAAACCTAAATTCACGTTAGCCGCTTCTAGTGCTGGACGACCACCACCTAATACATCAACAGCGGTCATCGGTGCTGGCTCAGATTGCTCGAACAAACCGGCGGCAGCTTCGATGTTTGGTAATACTTGCTCTACCATACGGTCATGTAACATGGCAGCCGCTTGTGCTAGCTGTGCGGCATTCAAGTCGCCACGTAGATAGTAGGCAATACCACGCTCTAAACGCTGTACGTTTGCTAGGCCGCAGTTATGGGCAATGTCGCTGGCTTTACTGGACCAAGGAGAAATCGTACCTAGGCGCGGTACTACCATCACCAAGCTGGCATCAGTAATCCCTTCTACTGCAGCAGAAGGGCCATAACGCAAGATGGTTTGTAACACCTCTTGTTCTTCACTCGTCAAGTCAGCACTGGTATTGGCAAAGTGCATAAACTCACCATACACACCAGTCACACTTGGCAATTCGGCTTGTAATTCAGCCAATAGCTTTTGTTGACGGAAGTCAGAAAGAGCGGGAGCACCACGTAAAGTCAGCATAGATAGCCTCTAAAGGATAGATTCCTGAGCTGCAGCCTGCTGGGCGGCAGCCTTAGCCGCTTTGTGTTGCAAGCGACGCTGTTTAAAAAAGTTACTTAATAGTTGGCTGGACTCGTCACCCAGCACCCCAGCTTGTACTTCGACAAGATGGTTGAAATGTGTTGCTTGTAGCAATCCTAGATTGCTTTCAACTACCCCAGATTTTGGTTCTGTTGCGGCATATACCAAGCGCTCTATGCGGGCATGCACAATCGCCCCCACACACATGGTACACGGCTCCAAGGTGACATAAAGCTGGCACCCTGGCAGACGGTAGTTTTGCTCATGTTGGGCAGCTTCTCGCAAAGCCAACATCTCGGCATGGGCACAAGGGTCATGCTTGCCAATGGGTTGGTTGTATCCGCGGCCAATAATTTGACCCTGCTTAACAACCAAAGCACCGACCGGCACTTCGCCCTGCTCAGCTGCCTGACGAGCTAGTTCCATAGCTTGCGCCATAAACTGCTCGTCTTGTTGCAACTGTTCAGTCATCTCTAAGCTACTAGCCTATTCCCACTCTATAGTGGCTGGTGGCTTACTAGAAACGTCATATGCCACACGAGAAATACCCGAGATTTCATTAATGATACGGCCAGAAACAGTTTCCAACAGATCGTAAGGCAGGTGTGCCCAACGAGCTGTCATAAAGTCGATGGTTTCCACAGCGCGCAAGCTGACTACGTATTCGTAACGACGTGCATCACCGACCACACCCACCGACTTCACTGGCAAGAACACAACAAAGGCCTGGCTAGTTTTGTGATACCAACCAGAGGCATGTAATTCTTCCATGAAGATAGCATCGGCCTGGCGCAAAATGTCAGCGTACTCTTTTTTAACTTCACCAAGAATACGCACACCAAGACCTGGCCCTGGGAATGGATGACGGTAAACCATGTCGTAAGGCAAACCTAGTTCTAGGCCCAGTTTACGCACTTCGTCTTTAAACAATTCACGTAGTGGCTCAACGAGCTTAAGCGCCATGTCATCTGGCAAACCGCCAACATTGTGGTGAGACTTGATCACGTGGGCCTTGCCCGTTTCTGCAGCGGCAGATTCAATCACGTCTGGGTAGATAGTGCCTTGGGCCAACCACTTAACGTTGTCTAGCTTTGAGGCTTCTTGGTCAAAGATTTCGATAAAGGTGTTGCCAATAGCTTTACGCTTGGCTTCTGGGTCTGATACGCCCGCTAGTTTTCCTAGAAACAAATCTTCGGCATCGGCACGAATCACCTTAACACCCATGTTCTTAGCGAACATGTCCATTACTTGGTCACCTTCATGTAAACGCAACAAGCCGTTGTCAACAAATACACAAACTAGTTGATCACCAATAGCTTTATGCAACAAGGCCGCAACTACAGAGGAATCCACACCACCAGACAAGCCAAGCAATACTGTATCAGTGCCAACTTGTTCACGTACACGAGTGATGGCGTCATCAATAATATTGGCAGAAGTCCACAAGGCTTCGCATTCGCAAATTTCGCGAATAAAGCGCTCTAGCATACGACCACCTTGCTTGGTGTGCGTTACTTCTGGGTGAAACTGTACGCCATATAAGCGTTTTGCTTCGTGGCTCATACCCGCTAAAGGTGCACTATCTGTGGAGGCCATGCATGTGAAGCCCTCTGGCATTTGGGTCACTTTATCGCCGTGACTCATCCACACATCTAGACTTAATTTGCCATTGCCATCGACATGGTCTTCTATACCGCTCAATAGGGCACCGGCCGCTTCTACTTGTACTTGAGCGTAACCAAATTCACGTAGGTCAGAAGACTTTACTTCGCCACCTAACTGTACGGCCATGGTTTGCATACCATAACAAATGCCCAATACAGGCACTTCCAATTCGAATACAGCTTGAGCGGCACGCGGGCTATTGGCTTCGTGTACAGATTCTGGACCACCTGCAAGAATGATACCCTGCGGGGCAAAATCACGAACGGCTTGGTCGGCCATATCCCAGGCACGGATTTCACAGTAAACACCAATTTCACGCACACGACGCGCAATCAATTGTGTGTACTGGGATCCAAAATCTAAAATAAGTATCCGCTGAGCGTGGATATCCTGAGCCATGTTGTACTCCAGTGTAGGTCGGATTTCAGCCCGACAAAGACCATTTTTCAATTTAAGGTACTGAGCATTACTCAGAAAAAACGGCCAAATAAACAATACTGGGGCCTATACGGCCCCAGTCACATTAAGCGTTATTTCACCCGATAGTTGGGTGCTTCTTTGGTGATGGTGACGTCATGGACGTGACTCTCACTCATGCCGGCATTGGTGATACGGGTAAAGCTCGGTTTGGTGCGCATTTCTTCAATGTTGGCACAACCGGTGTAGCCCATACTGGCGCGCAGGCCACCCATCATTTGATGGATGATGGCACTCATGGGGCCCTTGCAAGCCACACGGCCTTCGATACCTTCCGGCACTAACTTTTCCACACCGGCATCAGCCGATTGGAAGTAACGATCGCTAGAGCCTTGAGCCTGTCCCATAGCACCCAAGGAACCCATGCCACGGTAGGCCTTGTAAGCACGACCTTGGTAAAGCTCTACTTCTCCCGGTGCCTCATCAGTACCCGCAAGCAAGCTGCCTGCCATAACCACACTGGCGCCAGCCACAATGGCCTTGGCCAAATCACCAGAATAACGTACG
>DPHB01000015.1:0-467 GCA_003521845.1 Oceanospirillaceae bacterium
AATAGAGTCCCATATGTCAAGCCTAGGTACAACTAGCTAATAGTCGACTATGAGTTTGCTTCATATAAAGCCCATTGATCACTAGTTTCTAGCTATAAGGGTAGTCCAAACTTGCTGTTAAACAACCACCTAGAAACCAACCTAGGTAACGCCAACGAATTAACTTATTGCAATGCAGCAATCTGACCGACATTATCAATTAAGACCTAAGTTAATGTAATTAATAGGTATTTACACACGACAACACCCTTTATTGCGACTCAAATCTACTGCATACAGCAATTTTATGTTGCAAAGCAGCATATAACACTTGCTATCCACTAGCGTTACAGACTAGAGTGTAAGAATGTTGTTTTGGCTACTCACAAAAGCGGCCAACCACATTGCCTTATACAATAAATACAAGACAAGCCTAGGTAAGAGATCCAATATGCAATACCAAACATTCGATTTTATGACTCGCACTA
>DPHB01000015.1:829-11102 GCA_003521845.1 Oceanospirillaceae bacterium
GAACATATTGCGCAAACTAAGCCATTTTGTAAGCTGCTTAATTTCCAGCGCCACAGCAATAACAAAACCGTTGCCAAGACTCTCAATGAGCAACCCAAAGTACTAGTTGTAGCCGCCCTATCTGGCCACTTTGCCACCTTGTTAAAGGACACTGTCGCCACCTTGATGACCGACCATGATGTCTATATCACGGACTGGGCAGACGCTAGAGAAGTCCCCTTAACTGATGGTGATTTTGGTTTTGAAACCTATGTTTCTTACCTTATCGATTTTATGCATGAACTGGGTCCCAATGCCCACATAGTAGCCGTGTGCCAGCCTACCGTGCAGTCTTTGATTGCCACTGCCGTTATGTCCCAAGCTAAAGACCCCTGTACACCCAAGTCTTTGACGCTAATGGCAGGCCCTATTGATACCCGCGTTAACCCTAACAAGGTCAACGAATATGCTGCCAAAAATAGCATCGACTTCTTTAAGAAAAACGTCATTATGACGGTACCTATGGGCTACCCAGGTCAAGGCCGCAAAGTCTACCCTGGTTTTCTGCAGCTCAGCTCATTTCTATCTATGAACCTATCCACACACGCCAAAAAACATGTCAACTTCTTCCAGCACCTAGTGGCTGGCGATGACACCGCGGCCGATCGTCACCGCCACTTCTATGACGAGTACATGGCCGTATTGGATATGACAGAATCCTTCTATTTGGAAACCTTAGAAAGCGTGTTTATGCATCATCATCTACCTCAAGGTAAGGTAATATATAAAGGTGATAGCGTTAATTTGAGCGCTATTACAGACACGGCTCTGTATACCGTAGAGGGTGGCCAAGACGACATATGTGCTGTTGGCCAAACCAAGGCAGCCCATGCTTTATGTACTCAGCTAGCTAGTGATAAGCAGCAATATGACTTGTACCCTGACGTAGGTCATTATGGCATTTTCAGTGGCTCCAAGTTCCGCACTGAAATAGCACCTAGAATTGGTACTTTCATAGCCAAGCACCACTAATCAGTGGTGCGTCTTCTTATACCGACAGGTGGTAATAATGGACGGCCTCAACGAGCTGTCCAAGCACCATCTATTAGCATATTTTGCGCAGTCACATTACGTGCCAGATCACTAATCAGATAATCAACTGCAGCGCATATTTCTTCCACCGCAATAAAACTCTTCTTGGGCATTGGCGCCAACATGATGTCACTGATCACTTGTGCTTCTGATATATCATGGCGCTTGGCTTGGTCAGCAATCTGCTTGTCGACCAAAGCAGTTTTCACATAGGCCGGGCAAATAGTATTAATGGTGATGTCCTGCTCTGCTGTTTCTAAAGCAATGGTTTTAGAAAACCCAAGTAAGCCATGCTTTGCCGCAACATAAGCGCTCTTGTATGGTGAGGCCACCAAGGCATGAATAGAACCAATATTTACGATTCGACCATAGTTATTAGTACGCATCATGGGTAAAAACCCACGCGTTAGCATGGCTGGCCCAACAAGCAACACATCATTAACTAAGCGCCATTTATCGACGGGAAAATCTTCCAAGGGCGCAACGTGCTGAATACCCGCATTGTTTACCAATAAATCCAAATACCCATCTGCTGCAGCAATGGTGGCGACGGCAGTGTCAATTTGACCCTGTTGAGTCACATCCAAAGCAAGGGCTTGGCCATTGATTTGTTTTGCAACCTTTTGCGCCGACTCTAGGTTTATGTCCGAAACCCACACCTTGTAACCCTGCTTAGCCAAGTGTTGACTAATAGCCAAGCCAATACCGCTGGCAGCACCAGTGACCAAGGCTGTTTTTTGCTTACTCATAGTGTCCCTTTTTGTTATTTATCAAACACAAAAAAGCCCCTGCAGTCCATAAACCAAACAGAGGCTATCTTAAGCTAGTTGCTATGTAGCAACCGCTCAGCAAATTTTCAAGCGCTATTACTTAGCAGACTTAGTTGCTTCAACAACAGCGGCTTGTGATTCCTGCATAGCGGTTTGCATCACTTCACCGGCTTTAGCTTGTGCAGCGGTGATCACTTCGTAGGCATCTTTAGCAGCAGATACAACCTGCTCCTGAACACCGTCAGCATAAGCTTTTTGCGCTGCTACAAGGCTATTAACGTCCTTGTTGTCGGCAACGCTTGAAGAAAAAGATACAGAAGCATTAATTAAGTTTGAGAACAAAGCCTGCTGTTGAGATGCCAGCTGCTCAAGCGCCTTTGCGTTTGCAGTAGCTAGTTCAGTCACAGGTTGCATGGCTTTTTGAAGTTGCTCGTTCATTTGGTCAATCATAGTTAAGCTCCGATAGAGTTCATTAATTAGCTCTGAATTGCTGCACTGCAACATATTCGATAAATGGCATTATAACGACTTCAAATTCTAGGTCAAGCACTTTATGCTGCATTGCAGCAAAAAAGACTCTTGCCCAGAGTTAAATCACCTATAAACCAAAAAACCCCCTTAGGAAACTACCTAAGAGGGTTTTATACACATACCTATAGTCAAGCTGAAACTATTGAGCCCAGTGACCTATTGGTGCGGTGTAAATTATTTGGCTGCTTTAGGTGCTGCTTTGCTAGCAGGCTTTACAGCAGCGACTACTGGTGCAACTACAGGGTTAGCATTCAATTCTGCAAAAGCGCTAGTAACAATGTCACTTGCCTGGGCTTGGGCAGCTGATACAACGGCATATACGTCTTGGCCAGCAGCAGTCATCTTGCCCTGTGCTGCTTCAATATACGACTTTTGGCCTTCGACTAATGCGTTAACGTCCTGCTGCTGGCCAGAAAAACTACCAGCGTAAGCCATACCATCATTAACCATAGTGCTCACCAAAGCCGTTTGCTGCTGGGCAAGCTGTTCAAACATCTTGCTATTAACAGCCATTAGGTCAGTTAGTGGTTGCATGGATTTTTGCATTTGCGTAGCGAACTGGTCAAACATAGTAGAACTCCTAAAAATTAAATATTGCTGCACCGCAGCACAATAACTAAAGTCTACGTCCTGAAATGATCAAGGTCAAGCACTATTTGCTGCACCGCAACATAATACTCTTTAACACTATTCTGATTTACCACTCGGGCCTGTTTCTGGGTCTTTATCCTTGCCGTCGGTGCTATTCGAACCACCCGCTGCGGCCCATGGATTCATATTGCCTTGCATCATTTTACCAAACATGCCCATAGGACTGGCATCCATGAGGTTTTTCATCACGCCCTGCACAGCATCTTGCTGCTCTAGAAAGCTGGACATACTCTGCTCTAAGTACTGGCGCACAAATACTTGCATATCGCCACCATAAAAGCGGATCAGCTGTTTTAGCAGAGCATTGGTCAACAAGGACTGTTGTTCATTGGTTTCAGATTCGCTAATAATTTGCAGCAAAATAGTTTTGGTCAGATCTTCCCCGCCCTTCGAACTCACTACTTCAAAATCTTGGTGATCAATAATCAACTGCTTAATGTAATCCAAATTCACATATTGGCTTTGTGATGTGTCATACATTCTGCGATTAGGGTACTTCTTAATGGTAATCAAGACAAAAACCTCGGCTAAAACCTCTATAAGCAGCACCGCTTATGCTGCAGCTGCACTATTGTAACAGCTCATAGGACTTAGCGCCTATTGACACTAGCAACGCATAAAAACACATATCGAACACAGCCAAGCAACCACCTCACTATAGGTTGTCAATTGCACTAATTAAGCATGCTGCACTTTTATACAAACTAATGAAATAAATTCATTAGGCATTACTAATGAGATATACATAACAATGGATAGGTAGCATTAGGAGTAGAGCAGCGGCACCTTTATTACTTTTTGAAATAAACTTATACCTTATATTTGATTTTTCTAATTTACCTACATATAATGGTGCCATATCCAATCACATATGCGCCGACGGAGGCCCTCATGAGCAGCCCACAAATTACTAAGTTTTTTGACGCGGACACATCCACTTTAAGTTACATTGTTGCAGACCCTGCAACCAAGCAGTGCGCCATTATTGATTCGGTGTTGGATTACGCGCCTAATTCAGGCCGTACTAGCACCAAGTCTGCCGATGAAATCATCGCTTCCGTTAAGGAACAAGGCCTAACAGTACAGTGGTTGCTAGAAACCCACGTACACGCCGATCACCTTTCTGCTGCCCCTTACATTAAAGAGCAGTTAGGTGGCCAGATTGCGATCGGTACTAACATTACCGTGGTGCAAGGTGTGTTTGGCGGTCTATTCAATGCTGGCACTGAGTTTGAGATGGATGGAAGTCAATTTGATAAGCTCCTTGCTGACAACGAAACCTTTAACATTGGTGATATGCAAGTTTTGGCGATGAACACCCCAGGCCACACACCAGCTTGCATGACTTTCTTGGTAGGCGATGCCTGCTTTGTAGGTGACACCTTATTTATGCCAGACTATGGCACCGCCCGTTGTGACTTCCCAGGTGGCGACGCCGAAGCCCTATACGATTCCTTGCAACGTATCCTTAACTTGCCGGACGCCACACGTTTATTCATGTGTCATGACTATATGCCGGGTGGGCGTGAGTTACAGTGGCAAAGCACGGTTGGCGAATCAAAAGAGAACAACATCCACCTTGCTGGCAAGACCCGTGACGAGTACATTGAAATGCGCACCACCCGTGATGCGCAGCTGGACGTGCCACGTTTGTTAATGCCTTCGGTTCAGGTTAATATGCGGGCCGGTCACTTGCCTCCTGAAGAGGAAAATGGCATCAGCTACATTAAAATTCCTGTTAACAAGATTGCATCAGCCTAAACACAATGACAAAACTCTGGACAGCAGTATGGCAAGCTTGGCCCGCCCAAGCTTGGCTTAAAGACTACGACGGTAAAACCCTGCAGCAAGATTTTATGGCGGCAATTATTGTCACCGTGATGCTGATTCCCCAGAGTTTAGCCTACGCCATGTTAGCGGGCTTACCACCTGCTACTGGTTTGTATGCAAGTATTCTACCTTTACTAGCTTACGCTATGTTCGGCTCTAGCCGTACCTTGGCAGTAGGCCCCGTAGCGGTTATATCCCTACTCTCTGCTAACGCTGTTGGCATAGCCTACGCCGAAACCGGCATAGACGTAATTACCCTATCCATGGCTTTGGCGCTGATATCCGGAGTACTCATGCTCATTATGGGTATTTTTAAACTTGGGTTTATCGCTAACTTACTAGGCCGTCCCGTTGTCAGTGGCTTTATCACAGCTGCTGGTATCTTGATTGCCATGGGCCAGCTTAAGCACTTAATGGGTATCCCACTAAGTGGTCACAACTTACCAGAACTAATCCAAGGTTTGGGTGAGCATGGTAGCCAAACCAATATGACCACCTTGGCGATTGGTCTAATCAGCGTGGTATTCCTGTGGTGGTCACGTAAGCCCCTGACCAACCTACTGAAAAAGTTCGTCAGCCCTTACGCGGCCTCTAGCTTGGCCAAGTTAGCACCAGTGACAGCGGTAATTGTATCTATCTTGGTCGTGGCTAATTTCAGCTTAGACAGCAAAGGCGTTGCCGTAGTTGGCGCTATTCCTTCTGGTTTACCCGATCTGCGCTGGCCAGAACTAAGTATGAGCTTACTGTCTACACTACTACCTTCGGCCTTGATGATCAGCTTGATTGGCTATGTCGAATCTATCTCTGTAGCTCAAACTCTTGCTAACAAACGTCGTCAGCAAATTGACCCTAACCACGAACTCCTTGGTTTAGGTGCGGCGAACGTGGCCTCTGCCGTGTCCGGTGGTTTCGCAGTAACCGGTGGTTTCTCCCGCTCCGTAGTGAATTTTGACGCCGGTGCAGCAACACCAATGGCCGGTGTATTTACCGCCGTTGGTATCGCTATTGCGAGCTTGTTCTTAACGCCTTATCTAGCCCTACTGCCAAAAGCCGTATTGGGTGCAACAATATTTGTTGCTGTACTAACCCTAGTAGAGCCGCACGAAATCAGCTTTACCTGGAAATACAGCAAGCAAGACTTTGCGGCCATGATGATTACCATTGCCTTGGTGTTGTTTGTGAGTGTGGAAGCGGGTGTAATTGCCGGGGTAATTGCCACCATCTCCTTGTTGCTATGGCGCACAAGCCGTCCCCACTATGCGGTTGTGGGCCCCATAGCCGGCACAGAGCACTTTCGTAATATCAAACGTCACGATGTAGAACAGTGCGACCGTGTGGTAGCCCTACGCATTGATGAAAGCTTGTTCTTTGGTAATGTGCGCTATTTAGACAACCAGATCAACGTCATCATCACCGAGAATGAGGAATGCCTAGAACACCTGATTCTGATGGCATCGGGGATTAACCACGTTGATTCCACCGCCCTGGAAACCTTGTTAGATTTCAACCGTCGCCTAAAAGATAAGGGCATTGCTATGCATATGTCCGAAGTTAAAGGCCCCGTATTGGACCGCCTACAACGAGTCGGTTTTGCCGAACAGCTAACTGGCAATATTTACCTAAGCCAACACCAAGCATGGAAAGCTTTAGCATTGGACAACAATGCTTGTCCGTCTCTGTCTGGCTATAACGCCTAACCATATGAAAAAGCGAAGTGTTTTACACTTCGCTGACACTTCTTGTCTAACTTACAATATATAATTAGCACCACCTTAATTAGCCAATCATTGTTTTATGTTAGATAAAAAACTCACCAAACGACTAACTTCCGTTAAGGACTTTAGGCGCTATGTTACCGATGCCGTTCGTGATTTTAGCGCTATGCGCCAAGGACTAAAATCCGGACTTGTTACCCCTGCCTTGCGCGACAAAATCATGCTCGCCGTTACGGAAGTAAACGGTTGCCGCTATTGCAGCTACATGCATGCCAAGAATGCCATTAAATCTGGTATCCAAGAATCTGAAATTGAAGCGCTGTTATCAGGCGACCTATCCAATGCGACCACTGATGAAGCCACGGCGTTGTTGTTTGCTCAGCACTACGCAGAGACTCTAGGCAAACTCGACCAGCAAACACTAGATAACTTATTTGCAGTTTACGGTGAAGACAAAGGCCGCGGAATTTTAGCCACTACCCGCGCCATCATGGTCGGCAACGTCCATGGTATAGCTATTGATCTACTACAAGCCCGTTTGCGCGGTAAAAAAGACCCTGAAAGCAGTATCGCTACCGAAGCCGCTATTGCCTTTGGTGTACTTGTGTTCTTGCCTGCGGCGTTGTTGAAAAAGCTATTTGGTCTACAGAGTCCTGATATGCTAATGCAGAACTAAGTAAAATCTAGGCATATATAATCTGCTGCTATAGAATAACTCTGTAACCAGAGCCTAACAGGTCACATTATGTAGCCTTTTTTGTAACTGATTCTTATCCAGAGATTGACGCTTATGACCATGCCCAACCGCCCCTTTGGCCCTTCCCAATGTTCCAATGTTGCCTTTGGTTCCATGAACGTGGTGCATATCTACAAGCCTATACCAGACAAAACTCATGCCCTAAAACTGCTTAATGAAGCCCTTGACGCGGGTTATACAATGTTTGATACAGCAGCCATGTATGGTTGGGGGTTGAGTGAAGAGTTTCTAGCAGAAGCCATTATGCATCGTCGCCAAGAGTTTTCTTTGGCAACCAAGGGTGTGCTCAACTTTACCACTGATGGCAAAAACATCAATAAAGTCATGGATGGCAATCCCGATACATTAAAGCAGCAATGTGTAGACAGCTTAAAGCGGCTCAAAACGGACTTTATCGATGTTTACTACCTGCATCGATACGACCAACGCTATGCTATTGAAGAACAAATAGGTGCCCTCGGGCGCTTAGTCGAAGAAGGTATGATAGGAGGTATTGGCCTGTCAGAAGTTTCTGCAGACACGCTACGTAAGGCCCACAGAGAACACCCCATCGCCGCCATGCAGTCCGAATACTCATTGTGGACCCGCAACCCTGAAATTAGCGTGTTACAAACCTGTAAAGAATTAGGTGCTGCTTTTGTGGCCTTTAGCCCTACGGCAAGAAAATTCCTAACGGGCCAGCTACCCGATATGAGCCAGGTACCAGAAGGTGATTTGCGCTACAGCATGCCGCGCTTTAATGACGACAACTACCCTAAGAACATGCAGTTGTTGCAGCCGTTTTTGGCTTTAGCAAAAGAAGCCGATGTATTACCGGTGGAATTGGCCATTGCCTGGGTATTAGCTCAAGGTGATCACGTCATCGCCTTGCCGGGCACCACCAACTTTGAGCACATGCGTCAAAACGCCAATGCCGGTAGCTTACAGATAGCCCCTGAAATTATTCAACGCGCAGGCGCATTGATTAACCAAGACAATGTGTATGGCCTGCGCTACAACGAAGCTGCTCAGTTACATGTGGGTACAGAAAGGTTTGAAGACTTGCGCTAGTCCGCAAACGCTTGGCGTTCTGTTAAAACAGCCCCATTTGCTCTTCTGGCACAGACCAATCGATGGGTTTATTGCCTTGCTGCTGTAGGTAAACATTGGCTTGAGAAAAATGTCCATTGCCGATAAAACCACGATGAGCCGACAAGGGAGAAGGATGTACGGATTCCAGCACTAGGTGTTTGCTGCGGTCGATCATCTGCCCCTTCTTTTGCGCATAGCTGCCCCATAGCATAAATACCAAGCCATCACGCTGTTCATTGAGCTTCTGCACAATCTTATCCGTAAAGGTTTCCCAACCTTGTTTCTGGTGAGCGCCTGCATCGGCTTGCTCTACGGTTAAGGTCGCATTCAGTAACAATACGCCCTGATCAGCCCAAGTCTGCAAGCAACCATGGGTTGGCATAGGTAAATCAAGATCACGCTGCAGTTCTTTGTAGACGTTGGCCAAGGAAGGCGGCACCTTCACACCCTTTGGTACAGAAAATGCCAAACCATGAGCTTGATTAGGGCCATGATAAGGATCCTGCCCTAATACCACGACCTTTACCTGCGCAAAGTCCGTGCTATTTAAGGCATTAAACACCTGTTCTTGCGGTGGGTAAATCACCTTACCCATCAGTTCACGCTGGTGTAGAAAGTCCTGCAGCTGCTGCATATAAGGCTGAGAAAACTCACTATCCAACTGCTTCTGCCATGAGGCCTGCAAGGAACTGTTTTTTAAATCCATGGTCTAGTGCTTAACAATGATTTCATTAGCCAGATGTTACGGGTTAACATGGCCTATAACAACGCTTAAATAAGAGACACGCCATGCATATTGCCATACTCACCTTTGATGGTTACAACGAACTGGATTCCCTTATCGCCCTAGGCATTCTCAATAGGATTAAAACCCCAGGTTGGCGTGTATCTATTGCTAGCCCCACACCAAAGGTGGAATCCATGAATGGTGTGGTTATTGAGCGCCATATAGACCTACAAGAAGCCTGTACAGCAGATGCCATTGTAGTGGGTAGTGGTATGAAAACTCGGGATGTGGTGGCCGATGCCGATATCATGCAGCAACTGCAGTTTAACCCAAGCCGACAAATCTTGGCATCACAGTGCTCTGGCACCTTGGTACTGGCCAAGCTTGGTTTATTAAATCAAGTTCCAGCATGTACGGACCTAACCACTAAGCCTTGGGTGCAAGAAGCCGGTATCGAAGTATTAAATCAAGCCTTCTTTGCCAAAGGTAATGTCGCCACTGTCGGTGGTTGCCTAGCCTCTTCCTACTTGGCTGCCTGGGTGATCGCTAAACTTGTCGATATAGAAGCCGCCAAAGACGCCTTACACTATGTAGCACCAGTGGGTGAAAAAGACGCTTTTGTGGAACTTGCAATGAGCAATATTGAGCCTTATCTATAAAACCCTCTCTATAGCGACGGTATGTCGTCGCGAATAGGGTAAGCAGCACGGATAGCTTGATCTACATCTTGGGCTAGGTAACTTGGCTGGTTTTCAAGCAAGGTATCCACACGCGCCCTAGCACGCTGCCAATGATCTTTGGCGCCCCGCTCTTGCCACACCGCAGGTTCATCACGATCCGCTACCTTGGGATAATAATAATCCCGTTCCATCGACACCATGGTTTCTGGCTGATCGATGAAGTGTCCGGCACCGGTCACAGCCGCCACAATAGAATCAAAACCTAAGCTGGCGTCATCGACTTCAATGCCTCGTATGACACGATGCACATGACTTAACATTTCATCGTCCATCACAAAGGCTTCAAAAGACGCCCCCAAAAGACTAGCCATCATGCCGCTCGACTCATACACCATATTGCCACCGGCAAGACCACAAGACAGGGCAGTGATGGCCTTTTCCATACCCATTTGCGCATCCGGGGCTTTGGC
>DPHB01000015.1:11322-12447 GCA_003521845.1 Oceanospirillaceae bacterium
GAAGCGGCATTTAACAAGGCCATCTCACCACTACCACCACGAAAAGCCCCCGTCCGCAAATCAATCACCAAGGGCCAATTGGAAAAAATCATGGGATAGCCAGGCTCAAAGACATTGATCATCACTAGGGCAGCCAAGGTCTCTGCCAAGGTTATCGCCAAAGTACCCGCTAGCGGTGCCGGCGAAGTAGCACCCGTCATGGCGGCTACGATATTACTAATGGGCATGCCCCGCTGCATGCATGCCAGCGCTACCTGTACGGCATCATCACCGTATTTTAATGGTGATATAACGGGACTGATATGAGCCTTACAAAAAGGCCTTTCAGCAAACTTGCCCTTGCCACCCAAAGCCATATCAAACATATCAATGATGGGATCCACGGATTCAGCTACTGTAAAGGCCGTAGCTACGGGCTTGATGGTACCGCGCAACAAGGCATAGGCCGTATTTACATCCAGCTCATACAAGTCCGCCACATCCGTGGCAATACAGCAGCGAGTAAACCAGCTCACATTAGGCAGCTGATCCACCAAACGCGTAAAATCATATAGATCAGCTAAGGTAGAAGAACGGTATTGATGATTGTGTAAGTCCAAGGTTTGTACGGCCGCACCACCAGTACCAAAGTACACATGGTCACCCCCTACCTGAATATCATGCTTAGGGTCCCGCCCGTAGAAGGTAAATTCCTTACAAGCACCCGCCACAATGCCTTCCACCATAGATGCAGGATAGCTAAGTCGCCCCATGGCATTGATCCTAGCGCCCTTACTAATGGCTTGTTTGTGCAACACAGGCGGCACATCAGCCATGCCAATTTCTTCAAGGATACGCAAGGACTCCGCATAGATGCGTTGTACTTGCACGTCAGTGAGTGGCTTATACTGCCCCCCTGCCGCACCGGGTGGACAAGGATTCACCGCCGGAGGCTTGGCACGTTGCGCATGCTTAGCGGCTCTTGCTGATGGTCTTCTAGCCATACCTCACTCCAAAAAAATGATAATAGACAGGCACTTTGGGGTCAGACCCCCATTAACAGGAACTCTCCCTACCTGCCAGACCATAAGTACTGCGGGGTTCACGAAAGTTCGCTACCTCGCAACACATCACAAAATATGAACC
>DPHB01000015.1:12749-12934 GCA_003521845.1 Oceanospirillaceae bacterium
TTAAGGCTTGGCCTTCACTGGCTAGCTCTGGATCTACATAGGCATAGGCCAAGTTTTTATTAATACGGTGGCCAAAGCCGCCAGATGTAACCACGCCAACTTGCTTGCCCTTGTGGAATACAGGGTCACCACCGTGGGCGGAAGCTTCTGCGCAGTCTACTTCCAAGCTCACTAGTAGTTTGCCT
>DPHB01000015.1:13151-13352 GCA_003521845.1 Oceanospirillaceae bacterium
TTTTCCATCTTCACAAAGCGATCTAAGCCTGCTTCTAGTGGATTGAATTCATCAATGATGTCGGCTTTCCAATGTAGGTAGCCTTTTTCCAGACGCATGGACTCGGTAGCATATAAGCCGAACTTACTTAGGCCAAATTCCTTACCTGCTTCTTGCAGCAGCTGCCAAGTCAGGTATAGCTGTTCGTTAGGGATGTGTAAC
>DPHB01000067.1:0-3055 GCA_003521845.1 Oceanospirillaceae bacterium
TAACGAAACGTGGTTGGTGCTGGCTGTCGGTATTTTGTTAATTGCCTTCCCCCAGGCCCATAGCCTCATTTTAAGAGAGCTATATTTACCTTCAGCGCTGATGCTCATTGGCCTGATTGTTAGGGGCGTGGCGTTCGATTTTAGGGTAAAAGCGGTAACCCGTTTTCAACGCAGTTGGGATTGGGCGTTCAAGCTGGGTTCTTTGTTTGTTGCCTTAAGCCAAGGCTATATGCTGGGCCGCTATGTGTTAGGCTTTGACCCTCACCTCACAGCCTATGGCTTTGCCATTTTAAGCGCCTTCGGCGTAGCCTCCGCTTACACCTATATTGGGGGCGCTTGGTTAGTTATGAAAACCACAGGCACACTGCAGCTACGCGCTAATAATTGGACTCGCCGAGCGGGTTGGGTAGCAGCTATAGGTATCAGCCTTGTCAGTGTAGTCAACGTGAGTTTGAGTAGCGCAGTAGCCGAACGTTGGTTTAGCCTACCCAATGCCATTTTACTATTACCGTTGCCGATTATTAGCGCGGCGATCGTTGTCAGTGTGGATTACTATCTGCGTCATCAGCCCCACCAAAACGACTTTGGCCACCGGCTGCCATTCTTTGGCATTGCGTTGTTATTTTGTTTGAGTTTTATTGGTTTGGGTTATAGTTACTTTCCCTATGTAGTTCCCCACGTACTACTCGCTCAAGACAGTGCATCCGCACCTGTGTCATTACGTTTTATACTCACTGGCGTGCTCATCATTATGCCTACAATTTTGCTTTATACGGCGTTTACGTATCGCGTTTTTTGGGGCAAAGCTACGGACTTGACTTACCATTAGCCGATTCCTTGCTATTGCTATAACCGAGAAAGCCTCTACTTTGGGCTAATACTAAAAGTAGAGGATTACACATTTTATGAGGGTTCAACATGTCTAAGTCCAAGCAACACGAATTTAGCCGTCGTGATTTTTTGCGTTACACTGCTACCGGTGCAGCGGCCGCCACAGTCATCACACCAGCCAAAGCAGCAGCAGCCAAAACCAATGCCAAGATTGTCATTATCGGTGCCGGTGCGGGTGGTACTTCTGCCGCTAACCGTTTAGTTAACCGACTAGAAGGTGCACAAATCACCATCATCGACCCACGCCCAGATCATTTATACCAACCGGGCTTGTCCTTGGTGGCGGCGGGATTAAAACCGGCTAGCTATGTCACGTCCAAAACTACCGATTGGATACCTAATGGTGTTAACTTAATTGCCGAAAAGGCCATGTCCATTGATCCAGAAGCACGCAAAGTGACTACGGAACAAGGCAAAAACCTAGATTATGATTTCCTCATCGTAGCACCAGGTTTGGTGCTGGACCATGACAGCATTGAGGGCTTTTCTACAGATCTAATAGGCAAGTACGGCATTGGTAGCTTGTATGCCGGCCCTAAGTACGCTGCACGCACATGGGAGGCGGCTTCCAAATTTATAGAAACCGGTGGTGAAGGTATCTTTACTCGACCTGCTACAGAAATGAAATGCGCCGGTGCACCGATCAAACATGCTTTTCTAATTGACGACCTAAGCCGTAGGGCGGGCAACCGTGGCAAGGCTAACATCACTTATGCTGCCCACAGTAAAAGTTTGTTTGGCGTACCCATCGTCGCTGAAAAAATACGCATGTTGTTTGCCGACAGAGGCATCGAGTCGGCCTACTCCCATGTACTTCAATCAGTTGACCCTGGCAGCAAGCGCGCTGTATTCCAAACGCCCGAAGGCTTGCAAGAAAGGGATTATGATTACTTACACGTCATTCCCCCGCAGCGTGCTCCACAGGTGGTACGTGACTCGGGCCTTAGTTGGAACGATAAATGGGTAGACCAAGGTTGGGTTGAATGTGACAAGTACACGCTGCAGCATTTACGTTATGACAATATCTGGGCGCTAGGTGATGTGGCCGGTGTGCCTAAAGGCAAAACGGCCGCATCAGTGAAGTTCCAAGTGCCTGTGGTGGTAGATGGCATCGTTAGTCAGATAGAAGGCCGTGAACTAAAAGAGCATTACAATGGCTACACGTCCTGCCCCATGATCACCAAGATAGGCCGAGCCATGCTAATCGAATTTGATTACAACAATGACTTAACGCCTTCTTTCCCTGGCATCATCGCCCCTCTTGAAGAATTATGGATAAGCTGGTTGATGAAAGAAGTTGCCTTAAAGCCCACCTACAACGCCATGTTACGTGGCCTTGCCTAAAGGAGAATCAATATGAAAGATTTAACATTTGGCACTATATTGGCCGTACTAGAAGAAATTTTTGGCCGTGGCCTATTTTGGTTAATGGTGGTTACCGCGGGTATCATTAGCGTAGGCTATATTTATGTGTTGATGCGCGACCGTCATATCAGCTGGCGCAAGTTCCTATGGGCGCAAGTATCCATGCCTTTTGGCGCTGTGGCTGCGCTATGGTTTGTTCTGGCAGTTACCGATTCCAGCATTGGTGACATGGGTGGTCCGATAGATTTGATTGTCTTTATTAGTGTTGCAGTTGCCGGCGCCATAGGCCTTGCGGTACTTGTATATACGCTGAAGTCACTCTTGTCGCCACCTAAAAAATAGGCAATCCTGACAGGGTGTAGGCTGGTGCTGCAAGAAACATTCTTGTAGCTTTGTCATGCCAATCCAAACAGGACACTTATCTTACTCTCAAACTTACGCAATTTTCTTGGACTGTGGTACCCGTTCGATATAATCAAATATATCGACCCTATAACCTGGCCGAATGAGTAATATTGACAAATGATTCGCTCCTGTTTTAATTGACCAAAGAAACTTTCCGCCGATGATTTAGGTTATACGTTTCAAAGTTGCTTTTTGCAGGCACTTTGACAAAACCAACCGCTTCAAGTGAATTTCCGTAAGCAACTGTTTTAATTGAGTTTTCGTAACGTACCGAGCGCACTAGGCGGTACGGTAACAAACGCCAGATTTGGATAAAAAAGGGCTTAGAGAGAGTAATATCAATAAAATACTGAATTTTGATAAAAATACACGGTGCGCTTGATTGCCCGTACAG
>DPHB01000067.1:3291-7021 GCA_003521845.1 Oceanospirillaceae bacterium
GGAGGGATTCGAACCCTCGATACCTTGCGGTATACACACTTTCCAGGCGTGCTCCTTCGGCCACTCGGACACCTCACCAATTGAGGCGCAAATTCTATTGGTTTAAGGGTCAAAAAGCAACGCTTTTTTTGTTATATATCAAACATTTTACGACTCTACTACTGGGCGCTGGGAGAGTATCATCCAAGCACCAGATAGCAAAATAAGACAGGCACCTAGCACAGCCAACCCAGACAAGCTTTCTTGCAAAAACAGCACGCCAAAAAACAAGGCGACAGGGGTTTGCACATACATCATTAAGGGCACCTTGGAAGCAATGCCTAAGCGCCCAGCCCATGCCATGGCGGTGCTCATGCACACTAAACCAATGGCCATGAATACCGCCATTGAGGCAATCCAAGCCATGCCTTGCCAACTAGGTAATAGGGCGCCGCCGACTAGCCACCAAACAACACCTAGGCTAGTCACCAGCCACGATGACCAGAAGGTGAAACCTAGGCCGGTGGCACAGTCACGAAAACGCGCTACCATTACGATACCTGCGGCATTGGCCGCAGCGGCGAACACCGGCAATAACAGCCAAGGACTTAGGACACCACTACCTGGACCAATTATTAAACCGGCACCTAGCAAGCTAAAGCTGGCAACAAGAATAATGCGCTTGGAAAACACTTCTCCCAAAATCAGCAAAGACAAGACACTGGCAATCACCGGGCCCGTTTGCATTAACATAGCATGTTGTGTGTAGGGATTGGTGGACAGGCTGGTAAAAGCAAACACGCTGAACAATAGGCCAATCAAGCCCCGTACTAGCATCACCTTGGGGTGCTGCAATGGTAGATGGGCACGCCAACCATCTTTGGAAAGCACGGCAATGACAATAAGTAGAAGCTGAAAAACCAGTGGCCCTAGACCAAATATTTGTTGTAGGCTGGTACCCGTAAGTAGCGCTTGTTTGATAACAAAGTCACCGAGGGTGAGACAACTTGCCCCCACTGCCATTAAGGCAAAGGGTCGCCAGTGCATCAAGCCCCAGTCCATTGGCTAACAAATGGTGCCGCATCAATAACCGGTACTTCTCTCAAAGCTGTCTTGGGTGTACCTATGTAGATATAACCCAACATCTGTTCGTTCTCACTAAGGCCAAGTGTAGTCTGAATTTGCTTATCCTCTGCCACCCAACCCGTACGCCACACTGCACCCAAGCCTTGCGCAAAAGCGGCATGTAGGATGTTTTGCCCAGCACAAGCGGCTGTTTGCACCTGCTCGGCTACGGGCACCTTTGGGTGCTCTTGCGGGCAAGCCACCAAAGCAATGAGCATAGGTGCGCGGGTAGGCATTTTACGGGTTTTAGCAATGGTGGTTTCGTCGGCCTCGGGCTTGCGCTCTAACAGACGCTGCAAAAACACTTCGCCCAACTCAGTACGCTTGTCGCCTTCGATAACAATAAAGCGGTACGGCTTCAAATTACCATGATCCGGCGCGCGTAAGGCCGCCTGCCACAAGTTCTCTAATTGTGCAGCATTTGGCGCAGGCTCTACCAACAAAGGCATAGAAACGCGGTTTAACAGGCCTTGTAGCATGTCCATATTACATATACCTATTGGCGTTCAGTACGGCAGTTGGCCGGATTAGTTGGCTTGGTAGAACGGTATGGGTTGATATCTAAACCACCGCGGCGCACGTAACGTGCATACACCGTTAACTGACCAGGCTTACATTGCTCTTTGATGTCTAAAAATATCTGCTCCACGCACTGTTCGTGAAAATCACCGTGTTCACGGTACGAGATGATGTATTCCAATAGCTTAGAACGGTCGATAGTGGCACCTTCGTATTCCACCACAATGGTGGCCCAATCAGGCTGGCCCGTTACTGGACAATTACTCTTTAAAAGATGGCTATGCAAAGTCTCTTCGCGGTATTTCAGTGGGTGCGTACCCAATAAGCTAGCATCTGGCTGGTAAACCACGGTTTCCACAGTACGATCATCAATACACTGACCCGGTGTATTCATTACTGGCATGGCATTTTCATTGAGACCAAACAGTTTTACCTGCACTGGCGCACCAGCGGCTTTGCTTAAGTCCCACTGCATTTTGGCAGAGGCTTCCGCACGGCTAGCTAAACGAGTTTGGTTAAAGGAGTTCAAGTACATTTTGAACGACTTGCTCTCAATGATATTGGGGCTATCGCCGGGCAAACGAAATTCGCCCAAGCCCATCTGTGGTACACCCTGCTCATTGAGCCAAGATATCTCGTAGGCATTCCAAATATCCACACCGTAAAATGGGCGTGCCGAGAATGCTGGCTTCCACGGTTCCTTACGTGGGATAGGAAAAAGTAACTCAGGCGCGTAGGCCGTGATGTATTCTACTTTGTCCCCTAATGGGGAGGCGTCTATAAATTTTTCTTGATCCATTACTATCTTCTTTCTATATTTTTCACTCATTGCGGCCAGAGATTGCTTCGCTGCACTCGCAATGACGGCAATCCGATGCGCTTACAAAGGCCGTATTTTGCTAGGTTCGCTATGACAGCAGTGTTCTTACTTACGGATACCTTTACCCGTATTCAACAAATACATACAAAAGCTGGCTAGCAATACAATAAAACCAGCAATCACGGTGAGGGCTAGACCCACACTAATATCAGACACACCTAAGATGCCATATCGAAAGGCATTCACCATGTATAAGATGGGATTGGCCTGCGATACGCCTGCCCAAAAATCCGGTAGCAAATCAATGGAGTAGAACACACCACCCAGATAAGTCAGGGGGGTTAGTACAAAGGTGGGAATGATGGAAATATCATCAAAGCTGTTAGCAAATACGGCATTGATAAAACCACCCAAGCTAAACAAAATTGACGTCATCAACACAACCAGCACGATTATACCAAAGTTGTAGATCTCTAGGTTAGTAAAAAATAACGACAAGCTAGTAACGATCGCACCCACTGCCAAACCACGGGCGACACCACCGGCCACGTAGCCAGCCAAAATAACCCAGTTAGGTGTTGGCGATACCAGCATTTCTTCTAAACTACCTTGGTACTTGGTACTATAGAAGGACGATACAACGTTGCCATAGGAGTTGGTAATCACCGACATCATGATGAGGCCCGGCACAATAAACTGCATGTAATCAAAACCACCCATCTCGCCAATGCGGGTACCGATTAAGTTACCAAAGATAATAAAGTACAACACCATGGTAATAGATGGCGGTATTAGGGTTTGCACCCAAATACGCATAAAACGTTGGATTTCTTTGCGAACAATGGTCAACCAGGCAATATAAATTTCGTAGGCATTCATGGCTTTATACTCCCTTAAGCTCGGCTTTGTTCTTTTGCACTAAATTCACAAACAGCTCTTCTAGGCGGTTGGTCTTGTTACGCATACTGGTCACATGCACGTCCAAGTTGGTCAAGGCTGTGTATACCTCATTGAGGCTTTGCTCACGCGTGATGGTCACCTGTAGCTGATGAGGATTAAGTAGCTCAGCACTGTACCCTGCCTGTTCGGGCAACTCATGCACTTCTTCTGCCAGGTCGAGTATAAAAGTTTCTGTATTTAGCTGACGCAGCAAGGACTTCATTGACGTGTTAGCTACTATGTCACCTTGGTCAATAATGGCAATATTGCGGCACAGACTTTCGGCTTCTTCTAGATAGTGGGTAGTCAAAATAATCGTCGTACCTGCGGCGTTTATTTGCTGTAAGG
>DPHB01000067.1:7167-9958 GCA_003521845.1 Oceanospirillaceae bacterium
GCGGCGTTTATTTGCTGTAAGAACTCCCACATGGAACGGCGCAACTCGATATCAACACCTGCCGTAGGCTCATCCAAAATCAGCAACTTAGGCTGGTGAATGAGCGCGCGTGCAATCATCAAGCGGCGTTTCATGCCACCAGACAAGGTGCGTGCTGCTTGATGACGCTTATCCCATAAGCCCAGCTGCTTAAGTAGTTCCTCGCAACGCGACTTAGCTTCAACACGAGTAATGCCATAGTAGCCGGCCTGCTGGATAATAATATCCTGCACCTGTTCAAACATATTAAAGTTAAATTCTTGCGGAACAATGCCCATCATGCGCTTAGCCGCGTTTAAGTCACCATCAAGGTCATGACCAAATATATGCACCTTACCTTGGCTTTTGTTTACCAAGGAAGAAACCACACCCAAGGTGGTGGACTTACCGGCGCCATTGGGGCCTAGCAAAGCAAAAAAATCACCCTGCTCTACTTTCATCGATATTCCCTTCAACGCCGTAAAACCATTGCTATAGGTCTTGTGCAGTTGATCTATTTCTAGGGCATAACTCATACGTTTGTTCTCTATGTCTGTGCCACCACTACGGGGCCTTTGATGCAGTTTTATATGGGGGTGAGCCGGTTAAAATTAAAGCCCTCCAAAGCATATAATTTGTGTCAATCTGCATGCATAATGGCACCAATTGCAAGTGCCAAAACAAGCCTGAAAACTTACACTAGTCCCACAACCATAGAGATTCACATCATGTTTCAGCAACTTCAACAACAGCTCCAAGATGCCCAAAGCCAACAGCAGGCTTTGGTGCAGGTGCGCGTGCTTAACACGGAAGGCTCTACCTACCGTAAAAGTGGCGCCCGCATGCTGATTGATGAACAAGGCCATCGCTTTGACCTAGTCAGTGGCGGCTGTTTAGAAACCCACCTTTCACGCCATGCTATGCAGGTATTTAATCATGGCAACCCCATGACCATGGAGTTTGATTTTAGCGACCCCGACGCACCGGATTGGCAAATTAGCGTGGGCTGTCGTGGCAAGGTGGTGCTGTTGCTTGAGAGACTAGACCCTGAAAATGAATACGGTAGCTTGGCTTTGTATTTACAGGGTCGACAGCGCACACAAGCTTCATGGCTAGTGACTGATTTGCAAACTGGGGTATCTGAATTACGAGAGGAACAGCCAACACAACAAGATCAGCAAGTCATCGAGGCCATTGATCCCGCGCCACGATTGTTATTGATCGGCACTGGCCCAGACACAGACGCCATTATCAATTTGGCCCGTAGCTTGGACTTCCAAGTGCAGGTGATTGGCTGCCAAAGCCAGTCATTACAACGCTTCCAACATCGCTTTCCACAATTAGCTCAGCGTATTGAAGCCGACGAGCTAGATGCTTATTTAGACAATACACCGGTCGACTACGCCATTGTCATGACTCACAACCAAAGCTTGGATGCGGATTATCTAAGCCAAGCTAGCTTAAAAGATCTACCTCTGGTTGGCCTATTAGGACCTGCGGAGCGCAAGCAGCGTGTACTTGATGAAATGAGTGCTCCAGCACCAGTACACCTAGCAGCTCCTATTGGTTTAGATCTAGGTGGCCATGGAGCCCAAGCCGTAGCCTTGTCAGTCATGGCACAAGTTCAAGCATTGCATAACCATATGCAGGCCATGCCTCTACGTGACAAAGACGGTGGCATTCATGACTAATCCCGATTTTATCTGGGTCCTTTTGGCTGCCGGTGGCTCTACTCGCTTAGGTGAACCCAAGCAGCTACTAAGCCTAGGTGGTGAAACACTTATTCAACACCAAATACGTACCCTAAAAGCTACCGGGCTACCTGTGTGCGTAGTTACTGGCGCAGTGGATGTAGGTCGAACTTTACGCAATGTCGGGTTGAAACCCGACCTACACACCATTCACAACCCAGATTGGGAAAAAGGCATGGGTAGCAGCGTCAAACTAGCGCAGCAGCATTATGCCAACAGCCATATCGGCTGGGTGCTGGTTGATCAGTACGCTATTACCACCGCCCAAGCACTGGATTTCTATCACACCTGGCAACAGGCCCCCTGCCTAGCTCTGGTGAGTCGCTACAACGATCAGAACAACGCCTGGGGCGTACCCGTGATAACTCACAAAGACCTGATGGCCAAGGCCCAACTTCCCGAAAGAGGATTAAAGCCTTGGCTGCTAGCCAATCATCATCAGATTGAGCTGCAATATTATTACTGGCCAGACGCACTGGCGGATTTAGATACTCCTGCCCAGTGGCAGCAAGTACAACATCAGGAGAAATGGCATGATCACCCTTAATATTAACGGCCAAAATGTGGCTGTGGATGTCGATAACGACACACCGCTGCTATGGGCTATTCGTGAAGAAGCGCAGCTAACAGGCACCAAATTTGGTTGTGGTATTGGCCAATGTGGCGCTTGCACTGTATTAGTGAATGGTAACCCCATGCGTTCGTGCAGCGTTCCCGCTTCTGCCTTACAGGGTATGAATATCGAAACCATTGAATCTCTGGCAGCCGACGGCAGCCTTAATGCCGTACAACAAGCTTGGTTAGAGTTGGATGTACCCCAGTGCGGTTACTGCCAATCTGGCCAAATTATGGCCGCTACGGCCTTGGTACGCCAAGCCAAGACATCTGGCAAACCTAGCCAAGATTCCTTAGAACAGCAGCTCAATAACATTTGTCGCTGTGGTACCTACAACCGTATTCGCCCGGCTCTAGATCGCGCCTTTGATCTAGCTTACGAAGCTTAAAGCAGGAGACTTATGATG
>DPHB01000067.1:10113-19949 GCA_003521845.1 Oceanospirillaceae bacterium
ATGATGCAATTACACAATCTATCCCGTCGTCGTTTCCTACAAGGTACCGCTGCTGTAGGTGCCTCGGGCCTATTAATTGGTTGCTCTAGCGGCCCTGAGCTCGCTTTTCCAACACCACGCCAAGAACCTGTGGGCGAAATGCATGAATGGCTGTTTATTGGCATCGACAACAAGATCATCATGACCAATCCACAAACAGAAATGGGCCAAGGTGTGAACACCTCTCTGCCTCAGATTCTGGCAGACGAATTGGATGCCGACTGGAATACCTTGGAAGTACGCCAAGCGCCATTAAACAGCAAGTTTAACAATAGCATGATGATGCAGATGACCGGTGGTTCTACCGCGGTAAAAGACTATTACCATAGTCTACGTGCCGTTGGTGCTGGCGCACGACAAATGATTCTTAAAGCTGCCGCTGCTGAACTAGGGACTAGTGTAACAAGCTTAAAGACTGAAAATGCCCATGTAATCTACCAAGGCAAGGCATATCCTTACGGGCAATTTGCCAACTCAGCTGCTAACTTACCAGCTCCTGACGCAGACGATCTAGTATTAAAATCAGACAGCCAGTTCAAACTTATTGGCAAGCCTGTTACCCACCGAGATACGCATGCTCGCATTACCGGTCAAGCCAACTATGGCATCGATGTGCAAGTACCCAACATGCTCAATGCTGCTATCGTGCACGCACCCATTTTTGGTACTAAGCCACTTAAATGGGACGAGCAAGCCGCCCTTGCGGTAAAAGGTGTAAAAAAGGTCATTGCTATTGATCACGCTCTAATCGTAGTGGCTGATAAATATTGGCAGGCCAAAAAGGCAGCGGCAGTACTCAAGGCCAGCTTCAGTGCTTACAACGCAGCCATGCCTGGCATGTCTACCGCAGACATTAACCAAGCATACTCTGATGCCTTAGATGAAGAAGGCCAAGCTGAAGTTAAGGCGCCACATGTTATCAATGTAGAATACAGCGTGCCTTTCTTGGCTCATACCACTATGGAACCGATGAATGCCACCGCGTGGGTACAGGCCGATCGCGTAGACTTGTGGATTCCTTCACAAAGCCAAACCGTCTCTGCCGCCTTCACCAAAGCCATTACTGGCATGGATGATGAACAAATCCATATCCACAATACCCTAATGGGTGGTGGTTTTGGTCGTCGCGGTGAAGGCGATTTTGTCGCTGAAGCTGTGTTAGCTTCCATGGCTATGGGTCAGCCTGTAAAGATTACTTGGAGCCGCGAAGAGGATGTGCAGCACGACATGTACCGCCCTATGGTAATGAGCCGCTTCCAGGTTGGCTTGGATGCTAATTTCAAGCCTATTGAATGGCACAATCAGTTTGTTAGCTCATCGGTGATGCGCCGTGTTATGCCGGTATTGCTACCTGATTTCTTAGATTGGCTAGCGCCACCTCTTACCAACATAATTGGTGACATGATAATTGGCGAAGGTGCGAATCACATTGCCTATCTACCTGAGGGTGAGAAACCTAATGCGACACAATTATTGGTTGATACCAATGTGCCCGTTGGGGCTTGGCGCTCCGTAGGCCATTCATCCAACTGTTTCTTTACGGAAAGCATCATTGATGAAGCTGCTCACCTAGCCCAGCAAGACCCCTATCAATATCGTACAGGTCTGATGACACATACACCTCGCGAGCAGGCCGTCTTGGATCTAGTAGCTAAACAAGCCAACTGGGGCAAGGCACCCACAGGCCACTTTCAAGGTATCGCCGTCGAATTTGCCTTTATGAGCTACACCGCCATGGTGGTAGAAATTAGTATTGAGGACAAGGCTATCAAGGTACATAAGGTGACCTGCGCCGTAGATTGCGGCAAGGTAATCAACCCAAACGGGGCGATTGCCCAAATAGAAGGTGGTATTAACTTCGCTTTATCCGCGGCGATGCAGGGTGAAATTAGCATTGCAGATGGCCGTGTACAGCAGAGTAACTTTCACGACTACCCACTATTGCGCCTAGCACAAACCCCTGTCATTGATGTGCATTTGGTTGCATCTGACGAAGCCCCAACGGGACTTGGTGAAGTGGGCGTACCACCATTAGCGCCTGCTTTATGCAATGCCTTGGCCGCTGCGGGTCTACCACGTGTACGTAGCTTGCCATTAAGCCAGCATGGATACCGATTGGCTTAATTCTCACGGGGACTGGCTTTTTTGCTCAGTAAAAGTGCTTGTCCCTGTTAATTTATAGGGACAGGCACTTTTTATCCGCTGCGCGGCTAAATAAGAGCCAGTCCCCAGCCCCCTTCACCCTTACGGGGACTGGCTTTTTTACGCAGTAAAAGTGCCTGTCCCCTGATATATTATTGACACTCAGTAATTCTCAGCTTTACTTATAGTACCTGCAGCGATTAGTTCTATTATCGCTCACTTTTTGACAACAACTTGACTATGAATCTAGCTATGCACACAGAAAGCAACATCGAAACAGCTATTAATATTGGCCTTAGTATTCGCCAAATCATTGCCGATCACAGCCAAGGCTTGATGAGCAATCGTGAGTATCAAATACTCGAATTCATTGTGGTCGAGCACCTAGGCAACCGTCGTGTGGTTATGGAACAAGGCATGGGTCTACGCCACCTAGGTTCTCGTTATACCTTACGCAAAGCCATTCAAACGTTGATAGATCAAGATTTTGTTGCTATCCAAGAAAGTGAAGATTCACGTTTGCGCCCTCTAGTGCCGACGGAACATGCCCTGCACCTGTTTGCCAGCATAGGCGATCGCATCGGTAGCTTGGTGGTGAGCTCTTCTTAATACCATAAGGCGTCTGATGCGCCAAATTAGAAAACCACCCAACAGCAAGGTTATCGCCACCCAAAGCAGTGCACCACTAGTAGCAACAACTAGCTCCAACACCACATTTAGCTGCTGCGCGAAGACAAAGCCTAGGCCCACATAAATACCTACCCAGCATAGTTCACCTAATACGGACCAGAGGCTAAAACGTAGCCATAGGAAATGTGTACCACCAGCCATAAAATTGACATAAGGGCCAAGGGGGCTAAATAGCCAACGGCTTAAGAAAACCCCTTTGCTACCATAGCGATAGGTTAACGTACGAGCTTTGCTCAACAACCTAGCTCGGCGGCCAAAACCACGCCCTTTGGGCAGCAGCTGGCCCGCACCAAAGCGGCCAATAAAATAACCTAATTGATCACCCAGCACGGCACCGGCCAATGATGCACCAACTGCGCCCATAAAGCTCCAATCACCAATGATGGCATAAGCACCCGCCGTCACCATGACGATAGAAGCCGGAATGGGCACCGCCAGACAGCTCAACATGGTTGTCACAAACAACGCCAGCAATCCGTACTCGGAGAGAAGTACTAGAAAAGTATCATTCATGCGCAGCCTTTGCGATTGCTTCCAACTCGCTTTGCATGTGCAGCGTAAACTCAGCAAAAGGCAGCGCCATATCATCAGCAATCTGGCCTAAGGTCATGCCTTTGTACTTTTCGTTTTCACCTAGCAGGTGTATCACATGTTCAGGTTCCAAATCCCAGCTGTGTACTACATAACGCGGTGTCATCCACGCTTGCAGGTCCTGACGCTGATGCTCCGGCTGGCTCCAATAGATAGCAACGGCAACCGTTTTGATGACAAATCCGGCGGCAACTAACAGGGCTGCGACAAAAGCCAAGCTAAGCCATGGGTGGTGTTTCCATGCTAAACGTAATGGTAGCTTCATCGTTGATCCTCTTTCAAAATTCCGTACACTGCGTGATCCAACACTTGCTCACCTACTTTTTCTTGGCGCCTAATAACACCTTCAAGTTCCATGCCTAAGCGCTTAGCTACGCGACGACTTGGTTTGTTATCTACAGCGGCAGATAGCTGTACCTTATACAACCCTAGTTCAGTAAAAGTGTAGGTAGTTAAAAACTCACACGCCCGGGTCACCACGCCATTACCTTGGTAGGCTTCACCTATCCAATAGCCGAGCTCCGTCACTCCTAATTGCCGGTCAATCCGATTAAAACCGCACACACCAACGATATCTCCCTGATACTCCATAGCACAGACCATGGCTTCGCCATTGGCATATTGAGTAAGAGTGTGTTTAATATAGGCTTGGTAGTGGCTTGGCGATTGGCTGTTTGGCACCCAAGGTAGCCAATGGGACAAGTATGCACGGTTTTCATTAACCAGGTCACACAAACGTTCGGCCATGGAGTCATGCAACAATAACAAACGAATCTCGTTGTCCAAGGTGTAGGCAAACATAAGTAATCTCGGGCTACTAAATTGAGCATTGGCTGATGCTCAGCTTAGCATAGTTTTTTTAACAAAATATCAGTCTATATGGGTAGCAAAGGTAAAATTTGGCAAAGACTGCTTAAAAGCGCCCAAAGCTTGTAGATTCACGCCCTATGGATTGACCCTAGGCAATTATTGCTATACTTTGCGCAGCAAATTAGCACCAAACCAATTAACTACTGGTAACAAAGCAAATGCGCTCACTAAATGAATTTTTACCATTGCTATTTAGCTGCGTCCTACTACTAATGGGCAACGGCTTATTGTTTATCGTGTTACCGATGAGCATGCGCATTAGTGGTTCCGAAACAGATACTATCGGCATGATTATGTCCTTGTATTTTGTTGGCATGTTGTTTGGCTCTATGTATGGCCGCTACTTGATTGCTCGAGTAGGCCATATACGCATATTTGCGGCGTGTGCTGCCATTGCCACTGTCAGCGCCCTACTCTACTCTATCTGGTCTTCACCTATCGTTTGGGGTGCACTACGCATTATTGCCGGCATCTGTAATGCCACCTTGTTTATGGCTATGGAAACTTGGCTTAGTGACAGCTCCAATAGTGATAACCGTGGCACCGTATTTGGTGCTTATCAATTTGCTACTTATTTTGGCCTGACCATTGGCCAAATGATGCTGGCCTTAGCCGCACCACAGGACAATATTCTATTTATCTATGCTGCCGGCCTTTTGTGTATGGCCATGTTGCCCGTGCTATTAAGCAAATCTGGTGGCCCACGTATTGGCGAAACTCAATCCATGAAACTAAGCGCCCTGATCAAAATTTCCCCCCTCGGTGTAGTGGGTGTATTTATGTCAGGCATTACTTTAGGCGCCTTCTACAACATGAGTACCGTTTACGGCTCAGACATGGGCATGAGTAATGGTGAAATTGCCACCTTTATGAGTGCTACCATGGTCGGCGGTTTTTTGCTGCAGTTCCCCGTTGGTAAACTGTCGGACATTTTTGACCGTCGTACCATCTTGGTACTCACTCTAATCACCGCATCATTTTCAGCCATTATTTTGCCCTTTATGGCCGAACAAAAGGCCATGATGATGACCATCGGCGCAGCAGTGATCTTAAGTGGTACCTTGGCTTGCGTTTACCCAATTGCCTTAGCCGATGCTTATGACCGTATGCAGCCACACGAGATGGTAGCAGCTAGTGGTAAACTAATTTTGGCTTATTCTGCCGGTGGTGCTTTAGGCCCTTACACGGCCTCTTTGGCCATGAAAGCTTTAGGTTCTGATGCTTTGTTTGGTTACCTTGTGGTTGCCAATTTGACGCTTATGGGCTTCGTGCTCTACCGCATGGCCATGCGTGCACCGGTACCAGAAACTTTGCAGGAATCCTTTGTATTACAAGGCCCTACGCCTTTAGCTACGGATCTTGATCCACGTACTGAATTCCAAGGTATGGAAGAAACCAGTGTAGCCGCTGATACCGCTATGAGCCTGGCCGAAGAAAGCCCTGATGACCTTTTAGACATCTTGGTAAACGTGGCCGAGCATCACCCCGATGATGTTGCAAACATCGCAGCTACCGCGGCTTTTTATTACCCCGAGCAAGCGGCTCAAATTGGCCTGTATTTAAGTCGCGCGTTACCTGATGCGCAAATGGACATTCTGTGCCAAGTTGCCGGTTCTGCGCCAGAAGCCAGCTCGCGTTTGGTAGAATTTATGTGTGCCGAAATACATAACCAGAGTTTGAACCCCTTGCTGACTAGTAAAGCATTGGTGCAACTAACACGTCAGATGCTAGAACAAGCACCTTTACAGGCCACAGCCATTGCCACCATTGTCTCGCAAGAAGTACCTGAGTCGATGCCAGAGATGGTCGCTGAAATCGCTTTAATTGCCGCTGAAGCGGCACCAGAACAACGTATTGAGGTGGCTACTTCTATTATCCAGGAAGTACCTGAGGCCAGTGTGGAGGTTGCCGCAAGTGTGGCCGAATCCATTGCTGCTAGCCCCGATGAAGAACTGCATACCTTCTTGGCTGCAGAAGAAGACGAAAACTATCTTGGTGAGGCGGCTGAATTTGCCGCTGCAGTAGCCCAAGAAACACCTGAGCAAGCGGTCGATGTGGCTACCGTACTGGTTGAAGCCGAACCTGAAGATGCTGGCAACGTAGTCGAAGCCCTAGCTCAGGTTGACCCAGAGCACGTTGAAGAGTGGGTTGAAGAAATGGCCGAAGCAATGCCCGAAGTGGCCGAAGAAATGAGCGAGGCAATGACCACCAGCCTTGAGGCTAGCGATGAAGAAGCAGAGCAACAAAAGACTTAAGCTGGTCTAGGCCAGGCGGCTAGCAAGGCCTCCATAACCGGTTGATTTGCCTTAGGCAAGGTATAATCAGCGCACTGTTGAGCCGCAACCCACACCAATGGCTGCCCCTCCATACCCTTAGGTATGCCCTCAAATTGGTGGATAGTATAAAACCGCAAGCTGACTTGCTTATCCGGATAGTCGTAACTAACATGTTGAAATAGTTGGCAATCTTGAGGATCGACATCAATACTTAGCTCCTCCTTAAGCTCTCGACTCAAGGCCTCACAAGCATCTTCCCCCACTTCCACCTTACCGCCAGGAAATTCCCATTTATCACCTTGATGCTGATGACTGGCTCTTTTTGCCAAGAGTATGCGCTCTTGCTTATCGACGATAATGCCAGCTACGACTTCGATTCTAGACATCTGTATACCTATGTCTTGCCAGCTTAACTACGGTAATCTGCATTGATTCGCACATAGTCGTAAGACAAGTCTGTAGTCCACACGGTTTCGGCGCAGGCGCCACGCTGTAGGTCAACTTTGATAGTTATCTCTTCTAGGTCCATCACAGCTTGGCCCGCTGCTTCTGTATAGCATTTGGCCCGGCCACCATTGGCGACCAACAAGGCATCGCCGAGATGAATAGTGAGAGCATCAACATCCAAGTTTTTAACACCGGCGTAACCCACTGCGGCAAGTATGCGACCCCAGTTAGGGTCAGCAGCAAACAGGGCCGTTTTTACTAGCGGTGAATGGGCAATCGCATAAGCCACATCCAAGCACTCCTGTGAGTCGCCACCACCCACAACTTCGATGGCAATAAACTTGGTAGCACCTTCGCCATCACGCACGATAGCTTGGGCAAGTTGCTGCATAAGGCTAATAAGTGCGCTACGCAAGACGTCATAATCGGCGCTATCTTGCAACAGTTCCACACCACTGGCACCGGTGGCAACGAGAATGCAGGAATCATTGGTAGACATATCACCGTCTACGGTAATACGGTTAAAACTCAGTTCGCTGGCTTCTGCAACCAATTGCTGAGTTAACTGTGGTGACAATTTAATATCCGTAGCAACGTATGCCAGCATGGTCGCCATATTCGGTCGAATCATACCAGAACCTTTAGAAATACCACTTAAGGTAATGTCCTGACCAGCAATCGTTACTTTAACGCTAGCGCCCTTAGTGCGAGTATCGGTGGTCAAAATACCTTCTGCGGCATCATTCCAGCCCGTCGCTGTTAAATTTGCATAAGCGGCTGGCAGAGCATCTAACAGGCGCTCCATAGGAAGCGTTTCACCAATCACCCCGGTTGAGAAAGGCAATACTTGCGTGCTGGGCACACCGGCAAGCTCCGCCACTGCGGCACAGGTGGCCTTTGCATCCAACATACCTTGCTCGCCGGTACCAGCATTGGCGTTGCCAGTATTGACTACTAGCAACAAGGGCGCATCGAGCGCCAAATGCTCTCGACAAACATGCACGGGGGCAGCGCAAAAGGCATTCACAGTAAACACTCCCGCCATGGTACTGCCTGGCTGTGCTTGCATAATTACCAAGTCTTTGCGACCTGCTGTTTTAATACCAGCACTAGCTGTACCTAGGGCAAAACCCCGTACTGGGTTAAATTTAACAGGATTGAAAGCTCCTACGGCCATGCTGGCGTCCTTTTTATTTGGTGATAAGTCGGGCAAGTATGGGATCTACTTGCAGCTATGCGGGGTCTGGCTGGCGCTCAGACCCCAAGGGGGGTTTAAACTAGCTTACCGTGACACTGCTTGTATTTCTTGCCAGAACCGCATGGGCAAGGCTCGTTACGGCCCACCTTTGCCGTCGCTTTCACAACTTCAGCGTCGCTTGAGGCTGCGTCTTGAGCAACCTGAGCGGCCGCTTGGGCTTGGGCGTGCTGGAACTGCATCGCCTTTTGTGCGGCTTCACGACGGGCCCGCTCTTCCGCTTCAATTTCTTCTGGTGAACGCACCTGTACATGAGAAAGAATACGTACTACGTCTTCCTTAATAGCAAACAATAGGTGTTGGAATAGCTCAAACGACTCACGCTTGTATTCTTGCTTTGGGTTCTTTTGCGCATAGCCGCGTAGGTGAATACCCTGACGCAACATATCCATGGTAGCCAAATGCTCTTTCCAACGGGCATCAATAACCTGCAGCATCACCTGTTTTTCAAAGGTACGAATTGGCTCAGCACCTACTACCTGTTCTTTGTTTTGATAATGCTCTTCGATGTTGGCTAAGACCTTTTCACGCAAGGCATCTTCATGCAAACGGTCGTCTTCATCCAACCACTGCTGTACGGGCATTTCGATAGCAAACTGTGTATGTAGCTCGGTTTCTAAACCAGGCACATCCCATTGCTCGGCAAGGCTCTGCGGTGGTATATGGCTATCTACAGTGCTATTTACAACTTCTTCACGAATCTTAACGACCACGTCGCCAATTTCATCGGCACCCATCAAATCATTACGTTGCTCATAGATAACCGAACGCTGATCGTTAGCCACGTCATCATATTCCAGCAACTGCTTACGAATATCAAAGTTACGGCCTTCCAGCTTACGCTGGGATTTTTCTACAGCATTGCTCACCATACGGTGCTCAATGGCTTCGCCTTTTTCCATGCCTAACTTTTGCATCAAGCCTTTGATGCGCTCGGGGGCAAAGATACGCAATAGATTGTCTTCCAATGACAAGAAGAAACGCGACGAACCTGGGTCACCTTGACGACCGGCACGGCCACGCAACTGGTTATCGATACGACGTGACTCATGACGTTCCGTACCAATAATGTGCAAGCCACCTTGGGCTAATACTAGGTCATGACGTATTTGCCACTCAGCACGTGCCGCTTGTATCTCAGCCTCACTAGCCTCTGCACCTAGGGCTTCTAGCTCGGCTTCTAGCTTGCCACCAAGCACAATATCAGTACCACGGCCGGCCATGTTAGTGGCAATGGTGACAGCGCCTGGGCGGCCTGCTTGGGCAACGATCTGTGCTTCCTGTTCGTGTTGCTTAGCGTTAAGTACTTTATGATCAACACCTGCCTTATTTAGGGCTTGAGAAATCATTTCTGACATCTCGATAGAAGCGGTACCTACCAACACCGGACGCTGTTCGCCCACGCAATAATCAATGTCCTTGATAATGGCATCAAATTTTTCTTCTAGGGTGAGGTAAACAAGGTCGTTTAGATCCTTACGCTTAACCTCGACATTGGTAGGAATCACCAATACGTCCAGGCCATA
>DPHB01000067.1:20091-52698 GCA_003521845.1 Oceanospirillaceae bacterium
GTCCAGGCCATAGATCTGATGTAGTTCAAAAGCTTCGGTATCGGCGGTACCTGTCATACCAGATAGCTTTTCGTACAAGCGGAAGTAATTTTGGAAGGTGGTCGAAGCCAAGGTTTGGCTTTCCTTCTGAATAGCCACACCTTCTTTGGCTTCAACCGCTTGATGAATACCTTCGGACCAACGACGACCAGGCATAGTACGGCCTGTGTGC
The DNA here is from genome assembly GCA_003521845.1 of Oceanospirillaceae bacterium. Lineage (GTDB taxonomy): Bacteria > Pseudomonadota > Gammaproteobacteria > Pseudomonadales > Balneatricaceae > Njordibacter. Next base: position 20,303 of record DPHB01000067.1, read on the forward strand.
TCATCAACANNTATATATGTTGAAATTCAAATGCTTCAGTGTCTGCAGTACCTGTCATACCTGACAGTTTTTCATAAATTCTGAAAAAGTTTTGGAAAGTAATGGAAGCAAGAGTCTGATTCTCATTTTGAATATTCACGCCTTCTTTCGCTTCTATTGCTTGATGTAAGCCCTCCGACCAACGGCGACCTTCCATTGTACGGCCTGTGTGCTCATCAACAATGACCACTTCGTTGTTTTGTACGATGTAATCGACATCTTTTTGGAACACTACGTGGGCTCGCAATCCCGCATAGATATGATGCAACAAGGTCAGATTGCTAGCGGCGTAAAGACTGTCGCCTTCTTTTAACAACTCGGCTTCCATCAACAGCTGCTCTACAAACTGGTGACCTTCTTCTGTCAACTCAACGGAACGCTGAGATTCGTCAAATGTGTAATGACCGCTTGGCTGCTCATCACCTTCTACCACAGGTTGAATTTCTAACTTAGGAATTAGGCTGTTAATTGATAAGTAGATCGCCGTGTTATCTTCTACCGGGCCAGAAATAATTAGCGGTGTGCGCGCCTCATCGATCAGGATGGAGTCAACTTCATCGATAATGGCATAGTTTAATGGACGCTGTACCTTGTCGGCCACGCTAAAGGCCATATTGTCACGTAGGTAATCAAAGCCAAACTCATTATTAGTACCATAGGTAACATCACAGGCATAAGCGTCACGTTTTTGTTCCGCGTTTTGGCCATTCAAAATGATGCCGACACTTAGGCCAAGGCCTTCGTACAATGGACGCATCCACTGCGCATCACGATTAGCTAAGTAATCGTTGACGGTAACAACGTGTACACCATTGCCTGGAATGGCATTTAGATATACCGCCAAGGTGGCCACCAATGTTTTACCTTCACCAGTACGCATTTCTGCTACCTTGCCATTATGCAAGGCCATACCGCCGATCATCTGCACATCAAAGTGGCGCAAGCCCATAAAACGTACAGACGCTTCACGACATACAGCAAAGGCCTCTGGTAACAACTGATCTAGGCCTTGGCCAGCTTCAAAGCGTTGTTGAAAATCAGCACGTTTAGACGCAATTTCTGCATCAGTTAAGGCTTGGCAATCGCTCTCTAGCGCATTGATGGATTGTACAAGCTTATTTAGCTTTTTAACTTCGCGGTCATTTTTACTGCCAAAAACGGCCTGTAGAATATTGAACATTGATCTATTTCTTTTTCGTTATATGTCGATTCATTGCTGCTGCTTGAAAGCAAGCATTGCAGAGCCCTTGGTGCGGCCTAATGCCGTCTTAAAAAATTCTGGTCACCGTGTATTATGGGGACTTTCTTGCATTTTAAAAGCCCTTTTTCATAGATAAGCAAAGCTACGCGCAAAGATTTGCCAGTTTCCCAATAAGCGGCAATAAAAAAGCCGGCTTTCGTAACGAAGACCGGCTTTTTTGATAACAATTACTTGCAAAAATTTATGCGGCTGCTGGGGCCATATACGCAATCGGTGCAGCACTTACATCGTCAAAGGTCACCACTTCCCATGCATTTTCGTTGGCTAACAATTCGCGCAACAACATGTGGTTCAAACCATGACCAGACTTATGCCCTTCAAATTGACCAATTAGGCTATTCCCCAACAAGTACAAATCGCCCACCGCGTCCAACACTTTGTGTTTAACAAACTCATCTTGATAACGCAGCCCGTCTTCGTTCAAAACGCGAAAATCATCGACGGCAATGGCATTGTCCATGCTGCCACCCAAGGCAAGGTTCTTGGAGCGCAAGTACTCAAAATCACGCATAAAACCAAAGGTACGCGCTCGACTTACTTCCTTAACATAGGACGTGCTAGAAAAGTCTAGATGGGTGGTGCAGTTATCTTTGTCAAATACTGGGTGATCAAAATCAATGGTAAAACCAACGCGGAAACCTTCGAAAGGCTTCAAAGAGGCTTGTTTATCGTCTTGTTCGACGACGATAGGTGCTTTAATGCGTATAAACTTCTTAGGCGCATTCTGCTCTTCAACCCCAGCTGACTGCAACAAGAATATGAAAGGTGCGGAGCTACCATCCATAATAGGCACTTCTTCGCCGCTCAATTCAACCAAGGCATTGTCGATCCCAAGACCAGCAAACGCCGACATCAAATGCTCAACTGTACAAACACGAACACCATCCTTGACCAGGTTAGTGGATAGTGTAGTATCGCCCACATTGGCAGCAGTGGCCGCAATGGTAACAACAGGATCTAAATCCGTGCGACAAAATACGATACCGGTATTGGCCGGAGCAGGCTTCAAGGTAAGGTATACCTTTTTGCCCGTATGAATACCAATACCTGTAGCACGAATTACATTTTTAAGTGTACGTTGTTTTACCATTACGCAATAACCTTGACTAAAACTCGGCGCATAGTATAGCACAAATTTCTACTATTTATTGTAGATTTGCACCTGAACTTTTAGAGCAACCATATAGCAACAATCTAGTCTGCCTGACGACGCAAAAACGCCGGAATATCCAAGTAGTCTATCTCACCGCCAGCATTACCCTGCAAGTCACTCGCACCTGCCGCTGGTTGAGGCTCATCCATACGTGCAGCTGAACGGCCCGTTAAAGGCATTTCAGCAGCACCCGATTGAACCGGCTTAGGATTATTGACCACAGCCGTTATGGAAGGTTCATTATTTTTTGCAAATGCCTCACCTAAGCCTGTGGCAACAACCGTCACCTTCAATTCATCAACCATTTCTGGGTCGATAACTGTACCTATGACAACGGTGGCATTTTCAGAAGCAAACTCTTCAATGGTCGCACCCACTTCAGAAAACTCGCCCAAATTCATGTCCAAACCAGCGGTAATGTTAACCAAGATACCCTTGGCACCATTCAGGTCGACATCTTCCAACAACGGACTACGAATAGCGGCTTCAGCGGCTTCACGAGCACGTTCTTCGCCCTTACCAACACCGGTACCCATCATCGCCATGCCCATTTCAGACATCACCGTACGTACGTCTGCAAAGTCAACGTTGATCATGCCCGGACGAATAATCAAATCGGCAATACCCTGTACAGCACCCAATAAAACGTCGTTGGCAGCGCTAAAAGCATTTAGCAAACTGCAATTTTTACCCAACACAGGCAGCAGCTTTTCGTTAGGAATAGTGATCAGAGAATCAACATACTCTGACAATTCTTTCAAACCTTGTTCCGCAATGGCCATACGCTTACGGCCTTCGAAAGGAAACGGTTTAGTGACTACTGCAACCGTCAAGATACCCAGTTCACGTGCTACCTCTGCCACGATGGGAGCACCACCAGTACCAGTACCACCACCCATGCCAGCGGTAATAAAGACCATATCAGCACCGCTCAATGATTCAGCAATACGCTCACGATCTTCTAAGGCGGCTTCGCGACCAACATTAGGGTTAGCACCCGCACCCAGACCTTTGGTGATCTGTGTACCAAGCTGCACAACCGAGCGAGACTCCCAACCCTTAAGGGCTTGCGCATCCGTATTGGCGCAAATAAAGTCTACCCCAGTGATATCGCTGGACAACATATGCCCAACAGCATTACCACCACCACCACCGACACCGATAACCTTAATTATCGCGTCTTGCGGCACATTATCTACTAATTCATACATGTCCATTTTATGCTCCTGGTCTTATTATCTTATGCTTCTTCGGCTCCGTATCGAAGAAGACATTAGCATCCACAAGGTTTGACCCTACAAATACTAAAAGTTCCGCATTATCCAGCCTTTTGCCTGTTGCAAAAAGCCTGCTTGCCCCGCTACTTTTTTGCGCGAGGTTTTTTTAATACTGGTATCTACTTGCTGCTCACTAGCATAGTGCAACAAGCCCACGCTAGTGGCAAAATTTGGTTCGTCTACCAAGTCCATAGCACCCGCCAAAGGCTTAGGCTTAGCCAGGCGCACAGGCATATGGAACACCTCTTCTGCCAACTCGACAGCGCCTTCCATCAGGGCCGTGCCACCGGTCAATACAATACCGGCCGCCAAGGCATCTTCAAAACCGCTACGCCGCAAATCGGCTTGCACCATGGTATAAAGCTCTTCGTATCTCGGCTCAACCACCTCCGCCAAGGCCTGGCGTGACAAATCACGAGCGGGTCGCTCACCAACGCTAGGCACTTTCACCGTTTCTGCCATATCTGCCAATTGCGCTAAAGCACAGGCATAACGCACTTTGATATCTTCAGCATGTATCGTCGGCGTGCGTAGCGCCATGGCAATGTCATTAGTCACCTGATCACCAGCCACAGGGACTACAGCCGTATGTCGAATGGCACCTGCTGTGTATACAGCCACATCCAAGGTACCGCCACCCATATCAATAAGGCATACACCCAGTTCTTTTTCATCATCGGTAAGCACAGCATGGCTGGAGGCCAATTGATTGACGACCAAACCATCCATTTGCAAGCCACAACGCGCCAAACACTTTTCGATGTTTTGCGCTACGTTGCGCGAACCAATAACAATATGCACTTTCACTTCTAAGCGCACACCAGACATACCTAAAGGATCGCGAATGCCATCTTGGCCATCTATGACATATTCTTGCGGTAAAATATGTAGAATTTTTTGATCAGCCGAGATGGCAACCGCCTTGGCGGCGTCGACCACACGGTCTAAATCAGATTCGGTGACTTCACCACTATCAATAGCGACAATACCGTGAGAATTAATACTGGTTATATGATTTCCACCAATACCGACCGTCACCCGATCAATTTTGCAATCGGCCATCAATTCAGCATCTTCAATGGCGCGCTTTATTGATGACACTGTGGATTCGATATCCACAATCATACCGCGCTTCAAACCTCGTGATGGCTGACAGCTAACCCCGGCAATACGCATACTACCTTGAGCAGGCACTTCAGCCACCATAGCCACCACCTTAGAGGTGCCTATATCAAGACTGACTAGCATTGGAGTATCACTCATTTCTGTCATTTTTTTAGCAACCGAAGTCGTTGTTGAAGCACTATTTTTTAAGCCTAAAATAAGCACCTAGAAGCACCTAAATTAGACAACACAAATATACTTTCAATTATCCCATATTTGGCGCTAAATAGGCACTGATATTTAGCCCAATTTCTGACAAATGTTAGGCATTTACTATCTCACCTAAGCGGCTAATTTACAGGGCTTTCTGCCACCGCACCTTTACTCTTCATAGCCACGGCCACACCATGGGGATAACGCCCGTCTATGCGTGCAATCGGCAGCTTTAAGTTGGCTAAATCCGTATCATATATTTGCACCACGCGACGTAATCGCTGCATACCCTCATCACGCCCTAGCAACACCTCAATGTCATTATCCAAATCCAGGTCAACAGCACCACGTTTTGCCATACGTAAACTACTGATAGAAAGCCCTTCGCGCGCCAAGATAGCATTCATAGAACGAAAACTAGCGGCCATTTTTTGGGTTTGATCCAGCGGACCTTGCAACAAGGGCAAGGCCTCTAGATTGGACAATAACGTCAGATCCAGATCCAACACTTGCCAATGGTGATTCAACACCTGCCCATCGCCCCACCTGGCAACAATAACTTGTGGGCTCACTTCAACCATAAGACGGTCTGGCCACACTCTTGATACGATAGCCCCGTCGACCCAAACATTGCTTTCAACTTGATCTTTTACTTGATTCAAATTGACACTAAAAAAACGCCCCAAGTCTTGATTCTGTAATTGGGCCAAGATTGCCTGTTGTTCACTGCGCGGAATATCACCCTGCAAGACCACCTGACGAATAGGCTGATTGGTCCACGGACTGGCATATATCCAAGCCCAATAGGTGGCACCAGCCAACACCACCAGCAACAACAAACGCCACATTAACTGGCGCAGCCAACTAGTCATGGCAAGGTTCCGGTAACGCCGGCCTTTGCAGGCATAAATTTAAAACTAACACCACCAACTGCTGGAAAGATAAACCAATACGTTGTGCCGCCATTGGTACCAAACTGTGCGTGGTCATCCCCGGTGAAGTGTTAATTTCTAGCAGCCAGTCTTTGCCGTCTAGGTCACGCATCACGTCAATACGCCCCCAGTCGCGGCACTCCAAAGCGGCAAAGGCTTTTTCGCATGTTCTTTCCATGGCAGATTGCTGAGCAACGGTCAATGCATTATCAAAACTGTATAAGGTCTCCTCAGAGTAGTATTTGGCTTGCAAGTCATAAAATTGATTGTCCGTTTGCAGACGAATAGTAGGTAAGGCCTGCCCATCCAAAACAGCAATGGTGTATTCATCTCCAGCAATAAATTGTTCGGCCATAACTTGTCGATCATAGGCCTTAGCATCAGCGTAAGCGGCTTCCATTGCGGCAACACTATCGACAATATGCACGCCCAAGCTCGAACCTTCATGCACTGGTTTTACCACAATCGGCAAACCCAAGCGCTGAGCAATCTCGGTACAGTCACTGCTTTCATCTAACACCTGCCAATCAGGTGTGGCTATACCCGCACTTTGCCAAACCATTTTGGTCATGAGCTTGTGCATTCCCAGGCTAGAAGCCATAACATCACTGCCCGTATAAGGTACACCCAGATACTCCAATACACCTTGCAAGGTCCCGTCTTCTCCACCCGGGCCATGCATAGCAATGAACGCGGCATCCATGGGCGCCTGCTGCAACTGCTGCAATTGCGTTAAACCCTGCGATATTGCTTGCGGACTGGCTAGGTCAACCGCAAAAGCATCCACACCCGCCTCTAACAGATGCTGCAAAACTTGCTGCCCACTCATCAAGGAGATTTCTCGTTCCGCTGAATCGCCACCAAAAATAACGCCAATACGTCCAGCAGGGACGGCTAACAAATGTTGCCATTGCCTGGCCAACTGATTGACTGCTTCATTAGTCATGATTATTCCTGCTCCATGTTCTCCAACAACGCGCGCGATATTTGCCCAATATCACCAGCACCTTGGGTTAACAGTAGGTCACCGGGCTGTAATATATCCGTCAAAATGGGCGCTATGGCAGCGCCACGTTCAACGAAAATCGGATCCAATGCACCACGGGCTCGAATACTACGGCATAAAGCACGACCATCGGCACCGGCAATCGGCTCTTCACCGGCTGGGTAAACATCCAGCAATACCAGCACATCAACGCGTGATAATACCTCCACAAAATCTTCATAAAGGTCACGTGTACGACTGTAGCGATGTGGCTGATACACCATCACCAAACGCCTTTCTGGCCAACCGGTGCGAATAGCATCAATGGTAGCGGCCACTTCCCGAGGGTGGTGACCATAATCATCAACCAAGGTGGCCACGCCATCCCCTGCGGGGTAATCCCCCAGCACTTGGAAGCGGCGCCCGACGCCGGTAAAACCGGCAAGGCCTTGTTCAATATCTTTGGCTTCCATTTCTAAGTCTGTAGCGATGGCAATCGTTGCCAAGGCATTCAAGGCATTATGACGGCCTGGCATATGCAAGGTAACATCCAAATCATCGTGACCTTTACGCGCCACCTTAAAATAAGTTGTCATGCCATCTTGGCGCAGATCATAAGCACGAATATCTGCATTATCATCAAAACCGTAGGTGATTGTTGGACGACTAATTTGCGGCAATATCTCCCACACAACTGGGTCATCAATACACACAATGGCCAAGCCATAAAATGGCAGATTATGTAAAAATTCAACAAAGGTGCGTTTCAAACGCCCAAAATCACCTTCATAGGTGGACATATGGTCAGCGTCAATATTAGTCACCACCGCCGTCAATGGCTGTAAATGCAAAAATGAAGCATCACTTTCATCGGCTTCGGCAACCAAATAACTACTGCTACCAAGCTGGGCGTTAGTGCCGGCGCTATTCAGCTTGCCGCCAATAACAAATGTTGGATCCAAGCCTCCGGCGGCTAGTACTGAAGCGGCCATAGAGGTGGTGGTGGTTTTGCCGTGTGTGCCGGCAATGGCAATACCATGTCGATAGCGCATCAATTCCGCCAACATCTCTGCGCGTTGGATAACAGGAATACGATGTGCACGCGCCGCGCTCACTTCTGGGTTGTCTTCAGCAACTGCGGTCGACGCCACTACCACATGCACGCCACGCACATTCGCTTCGGCATGACCAATCATAATATTGGCACCTTGCGAAGCTAAACGTTCGGTCACTGGACTCACGCGTATATCAGAACCGCTCACTTCATAACCTTGGTTTAACAAAACCTCAGCAATGCCGCACATGCCAACCCCCCCGATGCCGACAAAATGGATTTTGCGCATGCGGCGCATTTCTGGAATCACGTATTGATGTGCAGGTGTCATTTTAACCATTTACGGCCTCCATACATTGTTGAGCAACGCTTTGGGTTGCCTGGGGCTGAGCTAGTGATAACGCGGCGTGGGCCATTTTATGACGGCGCTCAGGTTGGGTTATTAAGGGGCCGAGCGCTGCGGCTAGGCTAGCGGCAGTTAACTCGGCTTGGGGCATCAATATAGCAGCGCCAGCACTCACCAAGGCTTGTGCATTGGCCGTTTGATGATCGTCCACGGCATGTGGAAAGGGCACCAAAATAGCTGCTTTACCGGCTGCGGACAACTCACTCACGGTGAGGGCACCGGCGCGACAAATAATCACATCAGCCCATGCAAAAGCGGCTGGCATATCATCAATATAAGCCTCTATTTGCGCTTCCACTTTAGCTACGGCATAGGCTTCTTGGGTGACCAGCAAATGCTTAGGGCCACATTGATGACGCACACTAAGGGATTGTTGGTTGCTATCGCTGCATAGTTCAGCTAAACCTTGAGGAATCGCTTTATTCAAGGCCAAAGCACCTAAACTACCACCCACAACCAACAAATTACAGGTATCAAGGGTCGGCTTTTGGCCGCCATGCAGCAGGTTAAATTCCGGACGTATCGGATTACCCACGGTCATAGCAGTGGCGTTGGGAAATGCGCCACTGAAGGCTTGCATGACGCGGCTAGACAGTGGGCGCAATAGTCTATTGGTTAAACCGGGAATAGCATTTTGCTCATGAATCAATAACGGTTTGCGACGCAACAACGCGGCAAGACCGCCAGGCCCAGCAACAAAGCCCCCCATACCCAAGACACAATCTGGTTGCAGGCGGCCAATGAGGCGCCAAGCTTGCCATAGGGATTTCGCCAAACGCCAAGGTGCAGCTAGCAAGGATAAGCGCCCCTTGCCCCTGAGCCCAGTGATATCAATACAATGCAACGCATAACCGGCACTGGGCACCAAGCGGGCCTCAATACCTTTGCCACTACCCAACCAATCTACCTGCCAACCTTGTGCCGTCAAATGATCGGCTACGCTTAAGGCTGGGTAAACATGGCCACCGGTACCTGCGGCCATGATTAAAATGCGTGGCGAATTTTGCTTACTGGCTAACTTAGACACGGGGTTCGACATGGCTCACCTCCGTATTAACAAAGTCGGCGTCTGCCGCACTATCATCATAGGACTGCAGATCAGCTTGATGCCGTTCATTGTCCACCTGACGACGTTTAACCAGCTGCAACAAATAGCTGTTTTCGACACTAATGCGCAACAATATACCGAGAATGCCGGCACTAGCAATCATGCTGCTACCACCATAACTCACAAACGGTAGGGTTAGCCCCTTGGTGGGCAACAGACCTAAATTTACGCCAATGTTTATCATGGCTTGGGCGGTAATCAAAAACACCAAACCGTAACTTAGATAGGCCGCATAAGGGCGCTGCAAACGCTCGGCCATCTGGCCTATTTGTAAGCCCCTAACTATTAACACTGCAAATAAACCCACCACGGCAAGCGCGCCAATCGCCCCCCACTCTTCGGCTAATACCGAATAAACAAAGTCGGTATGTGCCTCTGGTAAGTAAAAAAGCTTTTGCATGCTATTACCCAAGCCTTGCCCAAACCAGCCACCGCGACCAAAAGCTATTTGTGCCTGGGTTAGCTGATATCCGGCACCGAATGGATCACTCCATGGCTCAAGGTAGGTTAACAAGCGCTGCATACGATAAGGAGAAAACCAAGCAATGGCTCCAACCACAGGCAATAGCACTAGCGCTACCGCCGTTAAATGCAATTTACGCATGCCACCTAAAAAGAACATCCCCACAACCGCACCCATGAGTACAACAGTAGCACCAAAGTCTGGCTCTAATAGTAGTAAGCCACTAAACACCATCATCACTATCATGGGTTTTAAGAAACCCGCTAAATTGGTGCGCACTTCGGTTTGTCGTCGTACCAAATAGCCCGCCATAAAAGTCACGACGGCCACCTTGGCAAATTCCGACGGCTGCAGGCTAAAACTACCCAAAGGAATCCAGCGTACACTACCATTTACTTCACGCCCAACGCCTGGAATTAATACAACGAGCAAGCTCAGTGCCGCTAATCCCATTAATAGGGGGCCATTTTTCTGCCAAAACTGTATTGGAATAAGCAGGCTAGCCAACATGGATATTAATCCCAAAAAGACAAAAATAGCCTGCCGCTTGCTTTGGTAAAATGGATCTAAATTTTTGATTGCTGCCACATCAATAGAAGCAGAGCTGATCATAACAAAACCAATTACCATCAGGGCAATTGCGGGTACCAGCAAGGCTTTATCCCAGGTTTGTCCACTGACTAGTCGCCATTGCTGCTGTAACCAATTCATACTTGCGCCTCCACTAGCTGACGAAAGTGGTCACCACGTTGTTCAAAACTACTGTAAGCATCAAAACTAGCGCAAGCTGGCGATAGCAAAACCAGGTCACCGGGTTGGGCTAATATACGCGCTTGCTCGAGAGCCACCGCCATATCCTCAGCATGTACAACTTGGGTTGTCCTACTAAGTACATTGCCAATCTTCTCGCCGTCTTGGCCATAGACCACAGCAGCCTTGCCATAGGTCGCCATCGGCGCTGCCAGATCAGCAAAATCAGCGCCCTTGCCAACGCCACCTGCTAGCAAGATCACCTGCCCCGTAAGGGTGGCACCCAGGCCCAAAATGGCCGCTACCGTAGCGCCAACATTGGTGCCTTTTGAATCGTTGATATAGATAACACCGCCCTGCTCCGCCACTAGCTCGCAACGGTGTGCAAGTCCCGTAAAGCTACGCAAACTATTAAGCATGGCCTGCCTAGGTAGGCCAACACTGTCGCCTAAAGCTAAAGCCGCCAAGGCATTGGCCATATTGTGTCGGCCTGTCATGGCAAGTTCAGAACAAGCAATCAGCTTGTCAAAGCCGACACACAAATAATCTTCAGCGTCTTTTGTGCAGATACCGTATTGTTTTAGGTCGGGCTTACTCAAGGTGAACTGGCGACATGCAACGGAATCCGGTACCAAAGCAGAAGTGAGCTGGTCATCGGCATTCTCAACCACCTGTTTGCAGCCTTGGAATATACGGTGTTTGGCCCGATGATAAGCCATCAAATCATAGTCATAACGATCCATATGATCGGCACTAATATTGAGTACACAGGCGACTTCGGCCCTCAAGTCATGAGTAGTCTCTAATTGGAAACTAGACAGTTCCATAACATACAGCTCTATAGCATCATCCAGCAGCTCTACCGCCGGGGTACCTAAATTGCCACCGATGGCCACTTGCCAACCGGCAGCTTGTGCCATATGCCCGACTAAACTGGTCACGGTGCTTTTTGCATTGGAGCCAGTAATGGCAACAATGGGCGCCTTGGCGGCAGCCGAAAATAGATCAATTTCACTAACTACAGGCACGCCCTGGGCAATAGCTGCTTGAATAGCTGGCTCAGCCAGTGCCACCCCTGGACTAAGCACAATACTATTTGCCGCGGTACACAGTTCAGTGTCAAAAGCACCTAAAGACACCGCCATTTGAGGCCATAAGGCTTGTAGCTGAGGCAGATAAGGTGGCGTTTCTCGAGAGTCAGCCACCACTACCTGTAGCCCTTGCTGGGCCAGGTAATTGGCGCAGGCAAAACCCGTTTTGCCCAACCCTATTACTAGGGTATATTTGTCGCTGCCAATGAGTTGCATAACTCGCTAAATCCTTACCAATCTAGTATTAATGTGTATTAACGTAGCTTTAATGTGGCTAAGCCAATCAGTACCAAAATCACCGTGATGATCCAAAAACGCACGATAATGCGCGGCTCTGGCCAACCGGAAAGTTCAAAATGGTGATGTAATGGGGCCATACGGAAAATCCGTTTGCCGGTTAATTTAAATGAACCTACCTGCAAGATCACCGACAGGGTTTCTACTACGAAGATGCCACCCATGATCAACAACACCAATTCTTGGCGTACGATAACCGCGATAACACCTAAGGCCGCCCCCAAGGACAAAGCACCCACATCGCCCATAAACACTTGCGCAGGGTAGGTGTTGAACCATAAAAAGCCCATGCCAGCACCCACAATGGCAGCGCAAAATACCACCAGTTCGCCAGCACCACGGATATAGGGAATATGCAGGTATTCAGAAAACACAACATGCCCAGACAGGTAAGCAAATACAGCTAAGGCTGCAGCCACCAGTACGGTTGGCAAGATAGCAAGGCCATCAAGGCCGTCCGTTAGGTTAACAGCATTGGAGGTACCCACAATGACGAAGTAGGTAAACACAATATAAAATATACCTAAGTTGATACTCACGTCTTTAAAGAAAGGTACGATGAGTTCAAGTTCTTGTGGGGATTGGGCGCTATAGAACAAAAACAACGCCGCACCTAGTCCACCTACGGATTGCCAGAAATACTTCCAGCGAGCAATCAGCCCGCGTGAATTCTTTTCAATAACTTTACGGTAATCATCAACCCAACCGACCACGCCAAAGATGCCGGTCACCACAATAGTCACCCAAATATAACGGTTAGTCAGGTCGCCCCATAACAAGGAGCTGACCATGATGGCAACTAAGATCAAAGCGCCGCCCATAGTAGGCGTACCCGCTTTCACCAAATGACTTTGTGGACCATCTTCACGAATGGATTGGCCGATCTGCTTGATTTTCAAGTGCTTGATCATATAGGGGCCGATAGCCATCGCGATAAACAAGGCTGTCAGTACACCCATGATGGCGCGCATTGTAAGATACTGGAATACGCCAAAGGCGCTGTAGTATTGGGATAAGTATTCAGCTAACCATAACAACATAGGTTATTGATCCTTTTGTAATAATAATTCAACTACGCGCTCCATGCGGCTCGAGCGTGACCCTTTCACCAAACAGCTGAGTTGCTGCTGGGGCAGGCCCTGCAAATAAGGGCTTACTTCGTCTTGGGATGCCACAGCAACTGGGTAGCGCCCCTCCTCCAAAGCAAACTGACTGACGGCGGCGGCGACACGTGAACCAACACCAATCAAATATTCAATGCCGGCTTGCGCCGCATAACTTCCTAGACCTTCATGCAGACTCCGCGAGGCATCACCAAGTTCCCGTAAATCGCCTAAAATTAAACAGCGGGTACCGGCTTGCTGCGCCAACACGTCTATAGCGGCGCGCACTGATGCCGGGTTGGCGTTGTAGGTATCATCAATCACTAACACATCGTTGGCTAACTGATGCCTGACTAAGCGTCCTTTATAGGCCTCGCAGTTAGCCAAACCACGGCTAATTTGTGCCAACGACAAACCAGCCGCAGACGCTGCCGCTGCCGCTGCTAAGGCATTAGCCACATTGTGCTGCCCTGATAATGGCAAATGCACAGCCACTGACTGAGCATCCACTTGCAGGACAAAATCACTCGCATCAGCCCGTACCTGCAGATCTTTTGCATATACTCGGGCCTGGGTATTGGCCAGGCTAAAAGACCATATCTCACGTTCACCCGCTAATGTTGACCAATAATCAAAGCTGGTTTCATCCATATTTAAAACAGCTTGCCCTGACGCTGACAAGGAGGAGATGATTTCACCTTTGGTTTCCACCACACCGCGCTGACTGCCAAACCCAGATAAGTGTGCGTCTTGCGCATTATTAAGTATGGCAATTTGTGGTAACCCGATACGGCAGGTGTAGGCGATTTCGCCCGCATGATTGGCACCTAGTTCCAACACGCGATAATCCACGTCTTGGGCCTGCATATTCCATATAGTAAGCGGCACACCAATATCGTTGTTTAAATTACCTTGGGTCACTTCGACAGAACCGGCTTCAGCAAAAATATGCCCAAGCATTTCTTTGACTGTGGTTTTACCGCTACTACCTGTGACCGCTAACCACAAACCGGACATTTGTTGGCGCCGCAGGCGCGCTAATTCAGCCAACCCAATGCGCGTATCCGCAACCACTAGCTGCGCTAGATCGGTATCAATTTCTTCGCTTACTAGAGCCCCAACAGCACCCTTTTGCTGGGCTTGGGCAATAAACTCATGGCCATTAAAATTAGGCCCCACCAAGGCGACAAATAAATCGCCTGGTTGCAAAGTTCGGGTATCGGTTGATAGGCGTTTAAAGCTAGCATCCGTGGTGACTTTACGAGCATTTATTTGCTTAGCTATTTGACTCAACAGCATGTTCATTGGGCCAACTCCTGTGCAACTATTGCCACTTGTTCTCGATCACTAAAATGCTCGCGCTGACCACCAATTTCTTGATAGTCTTCGTGCCCCTTACCAGCAATCAGGACAATATCGCCGGCCTTGGCTTGACTAAGGGTATGTGCAATAGCGCTTTTTCTATCGGCTATTAAGGTCACCGCCTCGGGCACCCTAAATCCATGCTTAATCTGTTCAATAATGCTCGCGCTCGCTTCAAAGCGTGGGTTGTCGTCCGTCACCACAACCTGGTCAGCTAACTGCTCGGCAATTTGTCCCATAAGGGGGCGTTTGCCCGTATCACGATCGCCGCCACAACCAAATACGCACCACAAACTTCCGCTCTGCACATGCTGTCGTGTTGCCTGCAAGGCGGCCTGTAAGGCATCAGGAGTATGAGCATAGTCGACAATAGCGATAACGCCTGTGGGCAAGATCGTTTTTTCCATTCTGCCTGCCACAGGCTGTAGTTGCGTGAGTGCTTGGGACACGGACTTCAGGTCAAAGCCGGCGGCTAGCAACACACCCACAGTGGCGAGTAAATTACTTAAATTAAATTCACCAAATAGCTCTGTGCAAACCTGAATATTGCCTAGTGGTGTGGTTATATCAGCCTGCATGCCCTGCTGATTAAACCTTACATTAGTGGCATAGATATTGGCCGACGCTGAGCCTGAGCGTACGCTGTAAGTCCATGTATGCACATTTTTTGCCAGCTGATTAAGCAAACACAAACCAAAGCTATCGTCAGCGTTTATGACGGCATGCTTTAGCTTTGGCCAGCTGAACAGGCGCGCCTTGGCCTCACCATATTGCTCCATACTGCCATGATAATCGAGGTGATCACGGCTTAAATTAGACAGTACGGCAATATCAAATTCACAGGCATTTACCCGACCTTGATGCAGCCCATGTGAGGACACTTCCATGGCACACGCGCGGGCCCCCTGGGCTTGCATGTCAGCCAATAACGCCTGCACAGATACAGCGTCTGGCGTGGTATTGGGGCCAGCTTTTAAATCAGCTAAAAGCCCATTGCCCGTGGTACCGATAACACCGCAGGTGTGCGCCAAATAGGAGCAAGCTTGCGCCACGTAATGACTAATACTGGTCTTGCCATTGGTGCCAGTAATTCCTACTAACAACAACTTGTCACTAGGCTTCGACAACACCTGCGCTGCCAAATAACCCTGATTTTCTGCAAGATCTGGTACGCCAAAAATAGGCACAGTGAAATTGCATGTGTCCACTAACGATAACTGATGCACGTCGATAGCCACCGCGGCGGCTTGCTTTGCCTGCGCCTGTTCAATAAAACTGCGCAACCGCTGCGGGTCCCCTACACAGGCAATAAACAGGTTTCCTGCTACTATCTGCCGGCTATCAGACGTCACACCCGTTACCAGCACATCAGCACTTACTGGGTTCCACCCCAGTGCCTGCCAAATTGCTGATAAACTCGTTGTTTTCACACCCAACCCCACTGTTATTCTTTGTTTGACGCTAGATTATCCGGCGCCACATTGAGTAATCGTAAACTTTCGGCCATGATGCGGCTGAAGACTGGCGCCGCCACTTCACCACCATAATATTGTTCGCCCTGTGGCTGATCAACAACCACTACGCACACTAAACGGGGCTTACTAGCCGGTGCCATACCAGCAAAAATCGCCGCATAGGCATCGTCTTCATAGCCACCCGACTTGCCAGGCTTATGCACAGTGCCAGTTTTACCTGCCACTCGATAAGAGGGCACCCTAGCACGGGTCCCCGTACCACCTAACTGGGTTACGGTTTCCATCATTGCCACCACCTGCTGCGCTTGTTGCTCAGGCATAATGCGTTCGGCTTCTGGTGCCGTATCCAATTTCAACAAAGAAACGGGGCGCTTTAAACCATGGCTTGCCAATACTGAATAGGACGCAGCCAATTGCATTGGTGTCACAGCAATACCGTACCCATATGACATGGTGGCTAAATTGATGGGGTGCCACTTAGCATAATTGGGTAACACGCCAACACTTTCACCAGGGAATCCAGTACCCGTATCCTGTCCTAAGCCAAAACTGTAAAAAGTGTCCCTAAGGCTTTGGGGTGGCATGGACATGGCTAACTTGGTGACCCCAACGTTGCTAGATTTAGTAATAATGCTGGTGATATCCAAGACACCATAATTGCGGTGGTCACGGATACTCTTGCCTTTGATACGAATAAAACCAGGGCTGGTATCCACTTCACTATCGAGGTTGTATTGGCCACTCATGAGGGCCGCTGATATAGTCAGGGGTTTAACTGTGGAACCTGGCTCAATGACATCCGTGAGGGCACGGTTGCGCAAACTATCAATAGCCATATTTTTACGATTATTGGGATTGTAAGAGGGCTGATTAACCATCGCTAACACTTCACCCGTGGTAACATCCAAAATAATTGCAGCGGCCGATTTTGCCTTATGTGATTGCACCACCGCCTTTAATTCTCGATAAGCGACATACTGCATGCGCAAATCAATACTTAACTGTAAATCATTGCCTGGCTGCGCTGCCTGTAGTATGCGTAAATCTTCTACTGTTCGGCCTTTGCGGTCTTTCTTAACCAGTTTTTGTCCACTTTGCGCGCGTAGCCAGTCTTCATAGGCAAGTTCCATGCCCTCTTGTCCACGGTCGTCGACATTGTTAAAGCCAACTAGGTGGGTAGCAACTTCACCAGCTGGATAGTAACGATGGAATTCCCGTTGCCCGTAGACACCCTTAATCTTCTCATCTAACACTTGTTGCGCTTGATCTGGATTCATATGGCGGCGCAAATACATAAATTCTTTTTGACTCATACGCGCCAAACGTTGGTTGAGCTTCACCAAATCCATATCTAGCATGCTGGCCAAGGTTGCTGCGTCGCCAGACTCGGTAAGCAACTCCTGTGGATGCGCCCACAAACTCAACACCGGTGCACTCACCGCCAAAGGTTTGCCATGGCGGTCAACAATCATGCCACGGTGGGCCGCCAAAGGTACGGTACGCTCCATGCGCGCATCGCCTTGGCGCTGCAAAAAACCACGTTCGGTAAGATTTAAATCAACTAGGCGCCAAGCTACCAGTCCTGCCGCCAAAGCCAACAACAGCCAGATAAAGCGCATACGCCATGGAAACTCAACCGTATTCATGGCTGCCTCGCCATAACCACGTTGTTTGCCAACGGAACCTGCATATGCAACTGACTGCTCACTAATGCTTCAACGCGATTATAGGAACCCCAAGCGCTCTGTTCTAGCAGCAACTGTCCCCACTCCACCTGCATAGCATCACGCTGCTGCTGTAGTTGATGCAAATCATTGACTAGCGCACGTTTCTCAAATGAACTAAAAATCACCAATTGAGAGCTAAAAACAACCAGACCCAAAAACAAAAAAGTGAGCAACAAAATATAGGCTTGCGCCTTACGACTTGCCTTCAACAATAAGCCGTTAAGCGCAAAGCTGATGTCTTTCACTACAACTTCTCCGCCACACGCATCACCGCGCTGCGGGCACGAGGGTTAATTTCCACTTCGTGTGGCGTCGGCTTACGTGCTTTGCCAATCAGCTTGAGTCGGCGCTGCAACATATCCTCTGTGACTGGCAAACCAGGTGGCAAATGCGTGTCACCTTTAGCTTGCTTACGCATAAAGCGCTTTACAATACGATCTTCTAAGGAATGAAAACTAATCACTACCAAGCGGCCGCCAGGACGCAAAACCTCCAAAGCTGCCGCTAAGCCATCTTCAAGGTCTGCCAGTTCACGATTAATATGAATACGAATACCTTGAAAAGCACGGGTTGCAGGGTTCTTACCTTTTTCCCATTTTGGATTCGCAGCTGCGATAATTTCCGCCAATTGCTTGGTGCGAGTAATCGGCGTTTTGCTCCGCGTTTCCACGATGGCTCTTGCCATACGACGTGAAAAGCGCTCTTCTCCGTAGTGATACATAGCATCCGCAATTTCATCAGCATCGGCACGTGCCAACCACTCGGCAGCTGATTCACCTTGATCTGGGTTCATGCGCATGTCCAAAGGACCATCATGCATGAAACTAAAACCACGTTCGGGGTCATCTAACTGAGGTGAAGACACGCCCAAGTCCAACAACACACCGTCAACTTGGCCATGCCACTGACGCTGCTCAGCAATAAGCTGCATGTCAGCAAAAGAGGTTTGAGCAATCTGTAAACGGGAGTCGCCAGCAAGCATCTCCTGCGCCACGGCAATGGCCTCAGGGTCCTTGTCAAAAGCTTGCAACTGGCCCTTTGCAGCCAATCCTTGCAGAATTAAACCAGAGTGCCCCCCACGGCCAAAAGTGCCGTCCATATAACGTCCAGAAGAGTCTTGTAGTAGCCATTCGACAGCTTCATCAAGTAGCACCGACTTATGTTTAAAGCTATCTGTCATAGTAGACACAGCGATTTAAATCCTAGTTGCAGGTGGCGCATTGACTGCCCCCTATAGTGATAATTCGTGCATGGCGTCTGGCAATTCGCTAGCGTCGCTAGCTATCTGCAAATACTCATCACGTCGTGCATTCCAAAGCGTCTCGCTCCATAATTCAATCTTTTTACCCTGACCAAGCAAAATCGATTTTTTATCCAATTGCGCATAATCACGTAACACAGCTGGTACCAGGATACGACCGTTGCCATCAAGCTCGACGTCCGTAGCATGACCAATAAGTAAACGCTGAATACGCCGAGCCGCAGGATTGAAGCTAGGTAGCTGCTCAAGCTTGGCTTGAATAATGTCCCATTCAGGTAATGGGTAAATCATGAGGCAGGCTTCTTCGGTATCGATGGTAATCACCAATTTACCGTCACTGGCAGCAGCAAACATGTCACGAAAACGCACAGGCATAGCCATGCGTCCTTTCGTATCAATGTTTATTGTTGCTGCACCACGAAACATAAAACCTGCCTTATTGAGCTCATTTATGGGCCAAAAATCCACTTTAACCCACTTTATTCCACTTTCAAAGTTTAGGCAGGTTATGACCATATTGCAAGAGCAAAAACAGGCTTATATTGTTAGCTAGGTAATTACTACCTAAGGTTTTCAGGAAGACAACAAACAAGAGGCCACAGCTGACTAGAACAGACAGATAGAATTGTAGCAACAGGGTTGAGATGCCCCGTTGAATTGATTAAGATTTTTTATGCATGTAAGCGCAAAGAAAGCGCCAAACTTACCGCACTAGGCTACTTGCACAACCTGACTTGGCACCAAAAGGTGAGCCTTCACCAAACTGGTTGCCCGAGGCACATCGCGCTGTAAAACAGACTCTACTAGGTCTTCATGCTCCTTCTGATTAGCATCAAAGGCAGCATGCCCGGCATTATGACGCAACCAAAGATTACGGTAACGGGATGCTTTTTCGTACAAGGCAAGGCGAGCCTGCAGCAACTGCTGAGAACCACATCCAGAAGCGATCGCCAAATGAAAGGCTTGATGCAATTGTTCCCACGCCTGCATATCACCCTCTTTAAGCAAATTGGCGTTGACTTGCAGACGATGTGCAGCGGCAACTATACCTGCCTCCCATATATCGTCACCACGCGTGATAGCTAACTCAACACACAAGGCCTCTAGGTGCGCGCGAGCATCGTAGATATCAACCATCTCAGCTTGCGTTGTGGGGTGTACCCGATAGCCACGCTGATCTTCTGCCACCACTAGCTGTTCTACAATTAGTTGCGACAAGGCTTCTCGTAGAGGGTTTACCCCAACCCCGTAATGCGCTTTCAAGGACGCCATTTTAAGCTTTTGACCAGGCTCAAACACCCCCGCAAGAATATCTTGCTTGAGCAACTGCATAACTTTTACGGCTGAGTTTTCTTTACTCACTGGTTAATCCACGATCAAGGGTGTAATTCAGAGGCTATTGTAACACTAAGCTGCAGGATTCATCACCAAGCTATAGCCATGAGCGCGCAACCATTGCTTAGCCTGCTGGTATTCTGGGCAATATCTAGCCACCATATGCCAAAATTCTTGACCATGATGCAAGTGACGTATGTGACACACTTCGTGCACAACGACATAGTCAAACACAAACTCTGGCGCCATGGCCAACAGCCAATTGAACTTGAGCTCACCTTGGCTACTACAACTGCCCCAGCGAGAGCGAAAATAGCGCACTTTAATCGACACTGCGGGCTGCTCAATGTTCATCACTTGTTGCCAGTAATCAACCCGCTGCTGAGCAAACACCTGTGCTTGGGCTTTATACCAAGCCTCTATAAGGCGCTGCTTACTTGCCAAGCTTTGTTGCCGACTTGTTAAGGCCACAATCAACTGGCCAGCAACAATGCGGATACTATGCTGCTTATCGGTGACAAACTGCAAACTTAGCGGCTCACCCAATACCGGCCAGCACTCACCTGCTACCAGCTGACGCTTAGGTACTGGTGACATAGCCAGCTGCTGAGCTTGCTTGGCCAGCAGCCAAGCGCGCTTGGAGGCCACAGCCTTCGCTAGGTGTTTTTCTGGTAGACCATAGGGTACTTGTAGAGTGATGACGCCAGCGCCAACTTTAAAGCCAATGCTACGCCGACGCTGGCTTACTTGCAGGCGGCAATCTAGCTGACTAATTTGGTAGTTAGGATCAGATTGGATGAGACGCTGGTTTTGGTATGCTGACAGTAAAGACATGACCGTGTACGAGTTGGTTAAACTGACAGCAGAAAGGATTTGAAAGCCCGCCATAAGCCGGGTTCTGTCATGGACAGCCATTCATCTAGGACTTATGTCACCATAAATCTCAAGCGACCTACCCGGTTCCAGCGCGGGTCACGCCTATAGGAACCCTATTTGGTCTTGCTCCAGGTGGGGTTTACCATGCCGTTGAATGTTGCCACCAACGCGGTGCGCTCTTACCGCACCCTTTCACCCTTACCGCCCGCAATGCGGGGTTGGCGGTTTGCTCTCTGTTGCACTGGCCGTGGGTTCACACCCCCCAGGCGTTACCTGGCACCTTACCCTTTGGAGCCCGGACTTTCCTCCCCTTGAATAAATTCAAGCGGCGACTGCCTGGCGGACTTTCAGGCGGCAGGATAGCGGCCTTAGCCTATAATTACAAGGCTTTATTACTGGCTCTGCGGATAACATTGGCGTATGTAGCCCCTTACAGCAGGATTGGCGCAGGTCACAGGAGCTTGGCACCACTAAACTGGATCAGTGCGCTATTGTATATCGTGGTACCTTGCTGCTGGATTGAGGCATGTCGCAGGGGTGTAATTCTTTTATTTGCCCGTCTATCTGGGTCTTCTATTTAGTTCAAAACCTTACTTTGACGGCTCTACATAAAAGAGTTTCACCCCTACTTCTCGCGCTACAGCAAGCGAGTGCGCATATCTCCAAGACTGCCTGACGAGCGCTGTAGCCCTTGGGCCTTGCAACGACTGCTTGCCAGCACGTCGACCTGCTAACTCGTGGCACCTTGTGGAGGGATTGCAACTACAGCGTCAGGCCGTGAATCTTGGGCCGCCAAGCAATCGGCATGGTGATACCGAGGGAGTGGCGAAATTCTTTATCAGCAGCCGTTTTGCAGGTGCTTAGAAAGATTTATCGCCGCGCACTGGGCTCCGCCAACGCAGTATGGCACCACTAAACTGGATCAGTGCACAATTGTAGCTTGTGGCACCTTACTGTTGGATTGGTGCATGACCTGCTAGTTCGTGGCACCTTGCTGGGACACGGAACTTAACGCGGGACGTCTTTGCCTTGTAGTTGCAAAGCGCGGTCATAAAGCGCTTTCTTTTTGTGCGGGGTCAGTTTGGCAGCAAGTGCGGCGGCTTTCTTGATAGGAAGCTCGTCTAGCAAGGCTTGCAATAACTTGTCGGTTTCTGCATCCATGGCTTCCACGGCAGGTTCTGGAGCACCGGCTAGCATAAGCACAAATTCGCCGCGTTGCTGGTTGCTATCTGCCAATAACCAAGCCTGCATAGCGTCAATTGGGCCGGCATTGACGGTCTCGAAGGTTTTGGTAAGCTCACGGGCAATGACTAGACGGCGCTCGCCACCGCATACTTTAAGCATATCCGCGACACTGTCGAGAATACGGTGTGGCGATTCATAAAACACATGGGTATGAGTAAAAGCCGTAATGCTCTCTAACACTTGGCAACGGTGGCTAGACTTGGCCGGCAAAAAACCCATAAAGGTAAACCGATCTGTCGCTACACCGGCGACGCTTAACGCACCTATTAGTGCACTAGGGCCAACGATGGGGACAACACGAAAACCGGCTTCACGCACCGCGTTCACTAGATGATAACCAGGGTCTGAAATCAACGGCGTGCCAGCGTCAGAAATAAGCGCCACCGACTGCCCTTGCTGTAAGCGCCCAACAATACTTTCACTGCGCTGACGCTCATTATGGTCATGCACGGCCATCATGGGTGTAGTTATTGCAAAGTGTTGCATTAACGGCGCACTATGGCGCGTGTCTTCGGCAGCAATTAAATCAACTTGCTGCAAGGTTTCAACGGCACGCGGACTCATATCCTGCAAATTGCCAATGGGGGTTGCCACAACGTACAAAGTGGGTGTATTCATGCTCATGCTGTCTCTATTAAGGTGCTAAGTTACTCGTTATGCAAAAAAAATACATAAAAAAGGCAACAAAACTGGCTCCATTGGGTGCAATCGACTATCTTATAAGGACGCTATTGTAACCCAAATCCAAGCCCGATAAGCATGCCATTGAATTCATCTACGCCACAATTAGTTCACACGAACCAAAAAGCTCGCTACAGGCGTTGGCGTCGGCCTCTATTATTGGCAGGATGCTTCATCGCACTAGTAGGTTGTGAGCAAAACACCCGGCCACAAGCGCCCCAAACAACGGCCCAAGCGGCGGCAAAACCGCTCGTCATTAATCTCGATTTAAGCGTTTCCAAAAGCACCTCAACAGCCACACCAAAAGCACCAGAAAGCAAGCAAGTTAATAGCCAACAAACCGACCAAGGTTCGGTATCAACAACCTCACAAGCTGCTCTAGCTGCAGAGGCGGCCGCCCAGCTAGAAGCAGCATTGGCGGCCCAGCAAAAGCAGGGACAAGAAGCCAAACCAGCCCTAGAAATACCAGCTATAAACACAGTTGCAGACAGCAACGAAGAAGACAGTGTGCAGCTGACGAGCAACCTAGTCGCCACTCCCGCTACCAAGACCCCCATAGACATCAATCAACTAGCACGACAACAGCAGTTGCTTGATCTTGCCAATAGTATGTTAGCAAAAGATTATGTAGACCTAAGTCTCAGCCTACTCCAAGATATTGACATGGCCTTACTATCCCCAGACTATCTCGGTAGTTATTTGGAGAGTATGGCGGAAAGTCATTTACGCTCTGGGGATAGCTTTAATGCTTTAGCATGGCTACATAAAGCCGAGGCGCTAGCACCGGCGTTAAACCAAGCCGCCCAACATAAGCGCTTGGGCCTGTTTCAAAAAGCCTATGCCGACAACGAACAGTTCTTGGACGCAGCTCTTACGGCGATATCATTAGCCGCCTACTTGCCCACATCTACCGCAGCCGAGCAACTACTGGCCAGCAACAATGCTATTTGGGAGCTGCTCATGCAGGTACCTAATATGCAATTGCATGCTCGCCTACAAAGCCCCTTGCACCCCCTGGCTAGGGCTTGGCTAGGGCTAGCTTTGAGCACCGAAAATCTGATTACTTTAGAACAGCAGCAGCAAGCCATCTTGGTTTGGCAGTTAACGAATCCATTGCACCCTGCAAGCCTACGCCTGCCCAGTGTATTGGCAAATTTATCTGATTTTCAGACTAAGCAAGCTCAAAAATTGGCCCTCCTATTGCCCACCAGTGGCCCTCTAGGAAAATTGGGGCAAGCGGTGATTGATGGTTTCATGGCCAACTATTACCAAACCATGGCCCAATGCGAAACCCCTTGCTCGCTCGTGCCTCAACTAGTGTTTATAAACAGTCATGAGATAGACGACTGGCCTACTCTATTCGCCGACCTTGAAGCACAGCAGGTAGATTTAATCATCGGCCCCTTAGCGAAAACCAAAGTAGATAGCCTCAATGCATTTACACAACGCCGTATACCGACACTCGCCCTCAACTATCTGAGCAGCAGCCAAGATTCTGGTCTGCCAGTTCAGGACGCTGACATCGACAGCCAGCTATTGGAAGAATTGGAAGCTATAGCCAAACAAGCTAGCCCTGCAAGCGGCAACAACAGCAACAAGCAAGAAACAAACCAAGAAGCCTTATTTCAGTTTGGCCTTTCGCTGGAAGACGAAGCACGCCAACTTGCTACCCAAGGCCACCGACAAGGCTTTAAACAAGCACTGATTATTCAAGCCGAT
This sequence comes from Oceanospirillaceae bacterium, assembly GCA_003521845.1. Lineage (GTDB taxonomy): Bacteria > Pseudomonadota > Gammaproteobacteria > Pseudomonadales > Balneatricaceae > Njordibacter. Next base: position 45,220 of record DPHB01000067.1, read on the forward strand.
ACTTCGTGGGCGCAGCGAGCCAGCATAACTTTTCAGCAAGAGTGGCAGCTACTCGGTGGCCGCATTGCCGGCAAGATAGACTATACAGGCAATGGCGATTACGCTGATAGCATTAGTAAGGTGCTGCACATTGACGACAGCAAAATGCGTCGCCGCAGCATCCAAAAGCTAATCGGTGAAAAGGTAAAATTTGAACCTCGCCGCCGCCAAGATGTGGACCTTATTGTGCTCTTAGGGCTACCCAAGGATGTACGTCAGTTGATGCCTACACTGGCTTTTCACCATGCTGCAAAAGTGACGGTTTATGCCACCCATCATGCCTACCAAGGTGCAACAGACACCACCCGAGACCGGGATCTTAACAATCTTTATTTTAGCGATATTCCTTGGATGCTTGAAGCTGATGAAACCACTCATCTCGTACAAACAACCTGGCCTAACCGCCAACGGTATAGCCGCTTATTTGCGCTAGGTGCCGATGCTTATCGTTTATACCCACGCCTAGAGCAGATGCAGATATTCAATGCTACTCGTGTCCAAGGTACAACGGGACTACTGAAACTAGAAGATGACAAGCGCATCACTGCAAACCTTACTTGGGCACGCTTTAAAAACGGCCAACCCCAGGTTCACCAAGGCGCTCATGAGTTACAGTAAAGACACTGGCAACTGGGCAGAAGACAAGGCCACATGGCATATACAACAGGCTGGCTGGACCATCGTTAGCCGCAATTTTCATTGCCGTGGCGGCGAATTGGATATCGTTGCCGTGCTCGCTAACACCATTGCCTTTGTTGAAGTTAAGTTTAGGCGTAGCCAAGCCATGGGCGGCGCCATTAGTAGCATTCCTCCAAGCAAGCAGCGCAGCTTGATTCGTGCAGCGCAACACTTCCTTCAGGCTAACCCCAAATATTATCAATTGCACGGCCGCTTTGACCTTATCTGCGTTAGCGGTAGGCCCCAAGGGCAAGTTGAGCTACAATGGCTGCCACATATATTTTCACTTAGCGACTAAGCACTATTATGGAACTGCAGGACCTGGCAATAGCCCATTTCCACGATCACTTAGGTGCCAGCGCCGAAGCGGCAGAGACCTTGCCCGCTGATGTTGCCATGGCAGCGGAACTTTTATTCACCTGCCTGGTCAATGATGGCAAGATCTTAATTTGTGGTGATGGTCATCACAGCGCCAACGCTTCGCATTTATGCAATGCCCTAATGTCACGTCATGGACAAGACAGACCGGCACTGCCTGCGATCCATATTGGCGCCAACAGCGGCCTGTTAAGTACGCTCTTGCACCAAACCCCAAAGCAAGAACTATTTGCACGACAAGTGACAACGCTTGGCAATGCCGGCGACGTTTTAGTGGTATTGGCCGGCCCGCAGGACTCCAGTGCTGTGATACAGGCGGTGCAGGCAGCACATGCAGAAAATATGCAAGTGGTTGCCATTGGCAGCCAGCATATGCAACAACTTGATGCCGTGCTAGCGCCAGACGATATGACCATCCATGTACCTGGTGAGCGTTTTGCCACACTACTGCAGCAGCAGTTAATGATAGTACTGATGCTGAGTGACCTTATTGATTACCTTTTGTTTGGGAGTAACGCATAGAATGTTGAAGCCACTATTAAAAACAGCAGTTGCAGGTATAGGCCTGAGCCTGCTAATCGCTTGCACACCGGCGAACTTAAATAACCAACCATTGGAAGTCAATGAAGGGACTCGTAGCTTAGGTACCGTTTACAACGACCAATTGACAGAAAGCGTGGCAATCGACAGCATTCGTCGTGCTTCGGAATTGTTGCGAGAAGCGCATTTTAGCGTGGTTTCATTTAACGGCGTAGTATTACTCACGGGCCAAGTACCGAGTGAAGATACTCGCACCCTTGCAGGAGCCAAGGCACAGTTAGCACCCAATGTACGCAAGGTACACAACGCCCTAACCATTGGGCCTGCCTCCAGAACCATGGTGCGAGCCAATGACGCTCTAATTACCACACAAGTGAAAACCATGATGATTGGAGAAACACTGTTCCCTGCATCTCGAGTGAAGGTATTTACGGAAAGTGGCGTAGTCTATCTAATGGGCCTTGTTACCCAAGCCGAAGCCACCTGGTCTATTCAGATTGCCAGTCGTGCACGCGGGATTCAAAAAATCGTCAAGGTATTTGAATATATCGATTAGCCAGTGCAAGGCTTTCAAACAAAGCCTGCACATCGCCGCTCCTTGTCGCCTTATACATAAAAGGGTTAGATGCGAAACATCTAACCCTTTTTATTATTTGACGACTTTCAGTGTCGGGCGACCGGTACTTCTTGCCGGCGCCTCAGAAACCCCCTGAGGCTCTGGTGGTGGCGCCTCAGGATCAGGAATACCAGGCTCAAAGCCAAATCCCATACCTTGCCCCGACTCTTTAGCGTAAATCGCCTTCACGGCCAATGCCGGCACGTACACCTGCATTGGCACGCCACCAAAGCGAGCACTAAAGCTTACTGCCTCACCGTCTAGATCTAAAGACTGTACGGCAGATGGCCCTATATTCAGAATGATTTGACCATCAGCAACAAACTGCTCCGGCACCATAACGTTCTGAATGGTGGCGTCAACCACCAAATAAGGCACGTCATCATTGTCCAAAATCCACTCGTACAAAGCCCTAATCAAATAAGGGCGGCTTGGCGTGACGGACATAGAAACGGTTCCTTACAGACGAATTTCGCGTTCAGTTTCAGACAAGCTTTCCTGGAAACCTTCACGCTCAAACAAACGCTCCATGTATTCCAACATTGGTGCGGCTTGTTGCTCTGGTAGTTCAATACCCAACTGCGGCAAACGCCACAAGATTGGTGCAATACAGCAGTCAACCAAGGTAAATTCTTCACTCATGAAGAAGTCTTTTTCACCAAAGATTGGCGCTGTAGCAATTAGGCTATCGCTCAATTCTTGCTGCGCTGCTTCTACTTCAGCATCGTCTTCCGAGGTCATGATTAAATCAGCCAGACGACACCAGTCACGCTCAATGCGGTACATGTACAAACGGCTTTCAGCACGTGCTACAGGGTAAACTGGTAACAATGGTGGATGTGGGAAACGCTCATCAAGATATTCCATCATGACATTGGCTTCGTACAATACCAACTCACGGTCAACCAACGTTGGCAGGCTATTATAGGGATTCAAATCGGCCAAATCTTCTGGCTTGTGATCGGCATCCACGTCAATGATATCTACGGTGACTCCCTTTTCTGCCAATACAATGCGCACACGATGGCTATAGTGACTAGCACCATCGGAGAAAAAGGTCATGGAAGATCGTTTAGCAACTACACCCATCGGGTTTCACCTCAAAAAAAATAAAAAAAAAACGGTTATCTTGCAAACCAGTACGCGACCCAAGCTCAAATTTCTCTGAACTTAAAGGTCGCGTTATAAATATAGTCTAGCTCGCGATAAAACAGCACTGAACTACGCAGTCTTAGTAGCCCAGCGCAGCAACTGCTAGTGGATGTCGCGCCAGAACTCTTTATACAAGAAGTAGAAAATCAGGGTCATAAAGAGTAAGAAAAGAATTACTTTTATACCCAGAGAATGACTCTCTTGCAGGTATGGCTTGGACATGTAGGCTAGGTAGTTGGTCAAGTCATAGGCGGCTTGATCAAACTCAGCCTGATCCATAGTGCCGGTACCAGCATCAACTATCAGCATATCACAGTCTTGCACGGTCATTGGCTGGCCAGTCAAGGTGTCGATCACTGGCTTACCAGAGTCATCCATCTTCGGCGCTTGGCCACAGGCTTTGCGTTGAATACCCTGAACTTCAGCCAACACGTTAGGCATACCCACACTTGGGAATACCACGTTGTTAACACCGTAAGGTCGGCTGTCGTCAACATAGAAGCTACGCAAGTAAGTATATACCCAATCCGCACCACGCAGGTTAACTTCGTTAGTTAGATCTGGTGGTGGTGCACCAAACCATGCCTTAGCTTGGCTGGGGTCCATAGCATTGGTCATCTGCTCACCGATTTTTTGATCAGAGTGAACTAGGTGATCCATCATTAGGTCAGCTGGAATACGCAAGTCTGTAGCCGAACGCTCATAGCGTTGGTACTGAGCAGAGTGACAGCCTAGGCAATAGTTAACATACAACTGCATGCCACGCTGCAAAGACTGCTGGTTACTTGCATCAACCTTGATATGATCCAACTGTACGTTGCTACCACCGGCGGCTACGGCAAATACAGGTGCCAATAACATAGCACCAATCAGAATTAGCTTTTTCATTAGTCTGTCACCCTCTCTGGTACAGGCTTGGTAGATTCCATGCGTGTGTAGAATGGCATCAAGAAGAAGTAGGCAAAATACAGGCCCGTGCACAACTGAGCGACTACCGTACGACCTGGCGTCGTCGACAAAGTACCCAAATACCCCAAGATAACAAAACTGACGACAAAGATAGCCAACCAAATACGGCTTAACCAACCCTTATAGCGCATAGATTTCACAGGGCTACGATCCAACCAAGGCACAACGAATAGCACGGCAATGGCTGCACCCATGGCGATAACACCTAGGAACTTAGCGTCCAAGCCAAACAACGGGAAGGTAATAGCACGCAAAATGGAATAGTAGGGTGTGAAGTACCATACAGGGGCAATGTGCTCCGGTGTCTTCAAGGAGTTAGCCGGCTCATAGTTGGGCTTCTCGATAAAGTAGCCGCCACCTTCAGGGAAGAAGAAGATGATCAAACAGAACACCACTAGGAAGATACCAACAGCTACCAGATCTTTAATAACCAGGTAAGGCCAAAAAGCCACACCGTCAACTGGCTTGCCGTTTTCGTCCTTGTTCTTGTCAATTTCGATGCCGTCTGGGTTGCTAGAACCCACGTCGTGCAAAGCCAAGATGTGTAGTACAACCAAAGCCAAGATCACGATTGGCAAGGCAATAACGTGCAAGGAGAAGAAACGGTTAAGCGTGATACCAGAAATCAGGAAGTCACCACGCACCCAGGTCATTAGGTCATCGCCAATGACTGGAATGGCACCTGCTAGGGATAGGATAACCTGCGCACCCCAGTAGGACATTTGACCCCATGGTAGCAAGTAACCGAAGAAGCCTTCCGCCATCAAGGCAAGATAGATAGCCATACCGAACAGCCAAATAAGCTCACGCGGCTTCTGGTACGACCCGTACATTAGGCCACGGAACATATGCAGATAAACCACAATAAAGAAGGCCGAAGCACCGGACGAGTGCATATAACGAATGACCCAACCCATTTCTACATCACGCATGATGTATTCAACGGAAGCAAACGCGCCTTCAGCAGAAGGTTCGTAAGACATGGTCAACCAAATACCCGTAAGGATCTGGTTAACGAGAACTAAAAGAGAAAGTACACCAAACACATACCAGAAGTTAGCTGGCGCAGCATAGTACTTGGACATATGCTCTTGCCACATTTGCGTAGCAGGGAATCGATCATCGATCCAACGCATGATGCCACTTTCGGCCTTAGGGCGATTAGGATTACCGACAGCCATTATGCATTACCTCCGTCTTCACCAATTACGATTACGTTGTCGTCAACGTAGAAGTGCGGTGGGATTTCCAGATTGATCGGCGCAGGTTTACTCTTGTAAACGCGGCCAGACAAATCGAATGTAGAACCGTGGCATGGGCAGTAGAAACCACCTTTCCAATCAGCTCCCAAATCAGCAGGGGCGACCTCTGGACGGTAAGTTGGTGAGCAACCCAAGTGGGTACAAATACCAATCATCACCATGTATTCGTCACGCAAGGAACGAGTTGCAGTACCAGGCACGTAAGTAGGCTGCTTAGATTTTACTGACTCAGGGTCAGCCATGCTTTCGTTCAAAGTTTCGAGGTTAGCCAATGCTTCGGCCGTACGACGCACAACCCACACAGGTTTGCCACGCCATTCGACGATCATCTGGGCACCAGGTTCCAGTTTACTGATATCCGCCTTTACCGCCGCACCAGCCGCCTTGGCTTTAGCACTTGGGTTCCAGGAGGCTACAAAAGGAACTGCCGCACCAACTGCACCAACAGCACCCACAGCAGTGGATGCGCCGACCAGTAAGCGACGACGACCTTTATTTACGCCATCATTACTCATTCAATTATTCTCCAGCAAGTGTCGCCTGTCGATTTTCACCAACAGACCAGAAAACTTGTTCTTTCGAGCTACAAAAGGAAGGTCTAAATTTACCAGCGCATATGTTAAAGGAAAGCCCTTAAATAGACAAGGCGCATAACCCTATGTTTAGTGCGACAAAAGGCTTAATTGGATCAAATTGAGCGCAATCACACACCCACAATCACTAGCCCAAAAACGCAAAAACCCAGCACAAGGCTGGGTTTTGGTATTCTTCCGCAAGCTTAACGCTTGGAGAACTGTGGCTTCTTACGTGCTTTACGTAGACCAACTTTCTTACGTTCAACTTCACGCGCGTCACGGGTAACAAAACCAGCGGCACGTAGTGCAGGACGTAGAGTTTCATCGTATTCCATCAATGCACGAGTGATACCGTGACGGATAGCACCGGCTTGACCGAAACCACCACCGCCAGCAACGGTGATTTTAACGTCAAACTTCTCAGCATTTTCAGTCAACTCAAGAGGCTGACGCACGATCATGCGCGCAGTCTCACGACCGAAATATACGTCGATGGAACGATTATTAATAGAGATATTGCCTGTACCAGGAGTCAGGAATACACGAGCAGTAGAGGTCTTGCGACGACCAGTACCATAGTATTGAGTAGCTGCCATGATATTTTCCTTACAAGGTCAGTTCTTGAGGCTGTTGCGCCTGATGTGGATGCTCGTTACCAGCGTATACCTTCAACTTGGTGTACATGGCACGACCCAGAGGGCCCTTTGGTAGCATACCTTTAACGGCGAACTCAATAGTACGCTCAGGAGCATGATCAACCATCTTCTCAAAGGACATAGAACGCAAACCACCTGGGTAACCAGTGTGACGGTAGTACATCTTGTCTTGAGCTTTTTTACCAGTCACGTGTACTTTTTCGGCGTTTACTACAACAATGTAGTCACCAGTATCAACGTGAGGAGTGAATTCAGGCTTATGCTTGCCACGCAAACGGCGGGCAATTTCAGTTGCTAGACGGCCTAAGGTTTTACCTTCTGCGTCGACAACATACCAGTCACGAGTGACTTCGGCTGGTTTAGTACTTACGGTTTTCATATTGATAACCTTCTCTTGGCGAATACAGGTCGGTAAACCCTATCGCACTTACCTATAATTATTGGTTACCAGCCTGCTGGATAGAGCAAAACCGATAACTTGATATACGCAGCAAAACTGCGAGCGCGAATTATAAAGGAAGTAGGAAGGAAAAGGAATAGTGATTTCGATCAATTACACAGGCCCACTGTGTCATTGCGAGGGAAGCGAGTAAATTGGGGTCAGAGTAACAATA
>DPHB01000067.1:52867-58599 GCA_003521845.1 Oceanospirillaceae bacterium
TATTGTTACTCTGACCCCAATTTATCTGCTGTACTGAGTTACAGCAGACCTAAAAATTAGCTTAAACCACCCGGCTTTACAGGTATATCATACTGTGGACGATCAACGGTTTCCTGATCTTCACGCAAACCATAACGCTCATCCAAAGTACCATGATCTGCTGACTCTGACTTTGGCGCATAGTCCATTGGTGGGCGCACCATTACTTGAGGTTCTTGCTCAGCCACCACGCGCTGCTGACTGTGATTATCCAAAGCCAATAGACTTTCTACGGTATCAGGGTCGTCACACAACACCTGCGCGCCCTTGCTCAGCTCATCATGCACCTTGCGGTAGCTGTCCGTCATGGCATTCACTGCTGCGGCAGTATCAGCAAAATGCAGGGCCACTTTTTCCTTGTATTCTGCCAGCTCAGTCTGCGCTGCCGCCAACTGCTCGGTTAACTGGTGCTGCACCTTCATATCGGTATTATTATTGCGACCCACAACAAAACCTATCGCCAAACCCAATAATAATATTACCAACCAAAAAAACCAGTCATTACCCAACAATTCCACGTCTATCTCCTACGGACCTGCTCTACTTGCACCCTGTATTTTTACAGAGCAATGACTACCTATTGTAATGAAAAAAAACAATTAAACCAGCGCCTTGTGTTAGATATCCTTCCCTAAAGCAGTTTTTTTATTTATATCCATTATGCAAGCCCATGCAGATCATGAAAAACGCCAACACTGATGGTAAAATGCCTGACATTAAACAACATTCACAGCATACAGAGCTTTTCATGGATACGCCTCTTTCTCGCTACCAAGCAGACCAAGCCTTGCCTGAATTTAGCCATGACCCGGCGCAAGCCGATGCCATAGCACACTTGCAGCGATTATTTGACGAGCTACTGACGCCGGCACCGAAACAAAAACGCATGCACCGCCTATTTACCCGTAGCCAAAACAAGGCTCGCCCCCAAGGCTTGTATTTTTGGGGTGGCGTGGGTCGTGGCAAAACCTACTTAATGGATATTTTTTATGAGTGCTTACCAATGCAGGCTAAACACCGCACTCATTTCCATCGTTTTATGCGCGACGTACACCAGCGCTTGGCAAGCTATGAAGGCAGTAAGAACCCATTACTAAAAGTTGCCGACGATCTAGCCCAGCAAGCAGAAGTCATCTGTTTTGACGAATTTTTTGTTACTGATATTACCGATGCTATGATTCTTGGCAGCCTGCTAGAAGCTTTGATGGAACGCGATGTCGTACTGGTTGCCACCTCCAACATCGAGCCCGCCAAACTCTATGAAAACGGCTTACAACGACAGCGCTTTATGCCCGCCATCAAATTGCTGGAAGAGCGCACGGTTATCGTCAACGTTGATGGCGGCACAGACTATCGCCTACGCAGTCTTGAGCAAGCCGAGCTCTATCACCACCCACTAGATGCTACCGCAGATACTAGTTTAGAAAGCAGCTTTTGTGCCCTTTCACCCGTTGCTAACGAATGCCAAACTAACGGTGACTTAGAAATCAATAGGCGTCGCTTTCACTATCGAAAACAGTGCGAAGACATTATTTGGTTTGATTTTGCCGAGCTGTGTGACAAACCTCGTTCGCAAAATGACTACCTTGAAATTGCTAGCGAATACCACGCTGTTTTAATCAGCAACGTGCCACAAATGAGCCGCAACACAGATGACCAAGGTCGCCGTTTCGTTAACCTCGTCGATGTCTGCTATGACGCCAACGTGAAGCTCATCATGTCTGCCGAGGTAAGCTTACTTGATCTCTATGCTGGCGGTAGTTTGGATTTTGTCTTCCAACGCACCCTCAGCCGCTTGCAAGAAATGCAGTCTCATGAATACTTGGCACGCGGGCACATTGCCACTTAACTAGCAGGGACTGGCTCTTCTTTCAAGGCGAAGCGATGAAAGAGTGCCCGGACCCTGATACAACTTTTCACGGGACAGGCACTTGCCTGCGGCAAAAGCCAGTCCCTGAGGTTTCAATATAATTAGCGGGGACTGGCTCTTCTTTCAGCGCGCAGCGATGGAAAAGTGCCTGTCCCTGATTATTTATTTACGCCGGATTTTCTATATCCACAAACTCGCAGTCTAATCCAAACTGCTCAGTAAGGTGCTGTGCCAAGGCCTGCACACCACCACGCTCCGTAGCGTGATGTCCAGCGGCAAAGTAGTGAATGCCATTTTCTCTTGCTGTATGCACGGTGGATTCTGAAATCTCTCCCGACACGTAAGCATCAAGGCCTAGCTCAATAGCCTTATCGATATACCCTTGCGCCCCACCGGTGCACCAGCCAATACGTCGAATAGGCCGTTCATCCGGTGCCACATGCAATACGCTACGGCCCAATGCGTCCTGTAATTGCTGCTGCACCTGCTCAGCATTTATTGGCTCAGCAAGCTCACCCCACAAGCCTAACCCCGTGGGGCCATCACCGGTTAAATAACCTGACACAGGCCAACCTAATAACTTACCTAGCTGAGGATTATTACCTAACTCAGCATGACAATCCAACGGTAAATGATAGGCCCACAAGTTAATATCATTGACCAATAAGCTCTTGATACGGCGTTGCTTCATACCCACAATAGCCTCTGCTTCGTTCCGCCAAAAATAACCGTGGTGCACAATCATCGCCTGCGCACCAATCTGCACAGCCTTATCAACCAAGGCTTGACTAGCCGTCACCCCTAATACAATTTTGCTAATTTGCTGCGCACCTTCAACCTGCAAACCATTTGGGCAATAGTCCTTAAATAAAGCCACCTGCAATAGCCGCTGTAGGTGGTTATTGAGCTCTTGTCTGGATACAGTCATAGTTAACCTTGAAATTAGTCGTCAAATTTATGGCAATATAAAGCTTGTTATTTTGCCAAGCCGGTGCTGAAAGTTTAAACTAATAGCCTATTAACACCAACCACTTGCTCAGTGCTTTCTCAATGTCCAAAACCAGAAAATACATCAGCCTATTTATACTACTAGGCGCCCTTACTGGACTCATCTTAAGCTGGACTAGCCACAGCCCTTTACAGCAATGGTTACAAAAAATCACTTCGCCTATCAATCAAGGGCAAGCTGGCTTCGCACTGGGCTACGCAGATACGGTAGAAAAAGTCATCCCTGCTGTCGCGCGTATCTACCGTATTAGCATTGACACCAGCGCCAACCTAGCGCTACTAGAAGACCCCCACTACCAGCAATTTGTGGCTGACGAAATAGTCGCCGAGCAAGGTACCACCGTAGGCTTAGGCTCTGGTGTCATCATAAGCACCGACGGACACATACTCACCAACCACCACGTTATTGCTGGCGCCGACCGCCTCGAAGTTGCCCTTAATGATGGCCGCGCAGCCGAAGCCAGTGTCATTGGTATCGACCCAGAAACTGACCTAGCATTGCTGAAGATCAGCTTACCTAATTTACAACCCGCACTTATTCCATTAACAGATACCAGCCGCCCTGGAGACATCGTTTTAGCCATCGGTAACCCCCATGGCCTTGGCACTTCGGTTTCCATGGGTATCATTAGCGCATTAGGCCGCAACCAGCTAGGCTTGAACACTTTCGAGAACTTCATCCAAACCGATGCACCTATTAATGAAGGCAATTCTGGTGGCGCGCTGATCAATACGGCTGGCCAGTTAATTGGTATCAATACCGCCACCAGTAGCGGCAGCCAAGGGCTCTCCCTAGCCATACCTATTAGTACAGCCAGCCAGGTAGCGAACAAGATACTACGCGATGGTATGGTTATTCGCGGCTGGCTAGGTGTTACATCGGAATTGGTAAGCCAGCACACCACAGGTACCTTGCAACAACATGATGAGCCAGAAAAAATCAAAGTCACCGGTGTCTATGTGGGCAGCCCGGCTCATAAAGCAGGCTTACAACAAGGTGACATTATTACCGGTTTCGATGGCCAGAGCTCGATCAGCGCCCGCGCCGCCATGGATTATGTTGCCGGGTTAGCACCAGGCACTCGGTTAAGCTTAACTTATCTGCGCCAAGGTCTAGAGTTTACAACGACCACAACCTTGGGCATTCGACCAATCAGCCAATAATGACTATGTCCGACAACAATCAAACAGACACCCTGTTCTCCACCCCCATGCACACTGCACCATTTGAGTTCAACGCTCAGGTTGCGGATGTTTTTGACAATATGATCCAACGGTCAGTCCCGGGTTATGGCTTTTTACTGGACGTCATCGGCGTCTTAGCACAACGCTATGGCCAAGCAGACAGCCAATGCTATGACCTAGGCTGCTCGCTCGGCACGACCACCCTGCGCCTACGCCAAAACCTACCCGCTAGCTGCCATGTCATTGGGGTCGATAATTCGGCGGCCATGGTAAGTCGCTGCCAACATAATATGGCGCGCGACAACAGCCAAGCTAGTTATGAAATTTGCCAGCAGAACATTCAAGATACGCAAATAAGCAATGCCTCGATTGTCATCTTGAATTTCACTTTACAATTTATTGAAGACCAAGAGCGCCAAGCTATTCTCAACGACATTAGCGCGGGCATGAAGCCGGGCGCAGTTCTCCTATTAGCAGAGAAAATTCGTTTTGACAGTGCCGCGCAACAGGAACTACAAACGGACTTGTATCACGATTTCAAGCGCTACCAAGGCTACAGTGATCTCGAGGTAGCCCAAAAGCGCGCGGCCCTTGAAAATGTATTAGTGCCCAACACCTTGGAGCAGCACCAGCAACGCTTACAGGAAGCTGGTTTTAACCAAATAGAAGTATGTATGCAGTGCTTTAACTTCTGTGCATTACTGGCTTTCAAATAATTATTTCTGAATTTACTTTTCTGGCTTTATTTCATGAACATACCTTTAGACTCTTTCTTTCAAGACACGGCTGACACAGACCTCGTCGATCATCACCAGGCGTTAAAAGAGGCTTTGCAAGAACACTATTATGCCAAAGCTCATGGTCGTACAGAAGCATGGGACCAAGCCTTATCTGCCCTGCCAGAACTAACCCTAGATAATGTGGACTTTACGGAGCAACGCGTTACCCTGCCCCTCCCAGCAAATCTGCCGGAGGCTAAGCAGATCAACCAAGCCCAGCTCAAAGACACGCTTATGGCCTTTAAGCCATGGCGCAAGGGCCCTTGGCATTATCTTGGCATCGACATAGACACGGAATGGCGTTCCGATTGGAAATGGCAACGCATCCTCCCCCACGTTAGCGACCTTAGGGGCCGCAATGTACTAGACATAGGCACAGGCAACGGCTACTTTCTTTATCAAATGTTAGGTGCTGGCGCCAATATGGCGATTGGCATTGACCCAACACGCATTTTTTTATATCAATTCCATGCCGCCCAACGCTTGCTACCGTCAAATGGCGCACACTTACTGCCCTTACGTAGCGAACACCTACCTGCCTTTGGTTGTTTTGATACGGTATTTTGCCTCGGTGTACTTTATCACCGCCGCTCTCCTATTGATCATCTGCGTGAACTAATGAGCTATCTGCGCCCAGGTGGAGAGCTAGTGCTAGAAACCATCGTTATTCCGGGGGATGAAACCACTATATTGGTACCAGAAGATCGCTATGCCAAGATGGCCAATGTGTGGTTCCTACCTAGTACAGCAGCTTTAGAGAATTTGTTACGCCGCGCTGGTTTTAAGGATGTGCGCACGGTTGATGTCAATATGACGAGTATCGATGAGCAGCAAGCTACAGAGTGGATGAC
>DPHB01000067.1:58803-69542 GCA_003521845.1 Oceanospirillaceae bacterium
ACCTTGATAGCCACACGCTAGCCCTGCGACTCAGCTTGAGCACCGTGGCACCGGCTTGATGTCGAGAGTATTAGAAGCCTGATGAAACTCTTTTGCGTAGACCCGAGAAATCGGGCAAGTAAAGGAATTATCATCAGGCAGATTCGCTCGCAGCCCAACGACGGGGCCACGAACTAAAGAAGAACTACTAGTCTTCGAGGATACGGTATTCTGCAGAACGGGCATGGGCATCTAGGCCTTCGCCGCGGGCCAGCACAGCGGCCACCTTGCCCATTTCGCTAGCGCCTTCCGGCGAGAACATAATAAGCGAGGAACGCTTCTGAAAATCATACACACCTAGAGGTGATGAGAAACGCGCGGTACCCGAGGTGGGTAATACGTGGTTAGGACCCGCACAATAGTCACCCAAGGCTTCTGCTGTATGGCGCCCCATAAAAATGGCACCCGCATGACGAATTTGCGGCAACAAGGCTTCAGGATCGGCAACCGACAATTCCAAATGCTCAGGGGCAATACGATTAGCAATTTCTACCGCTTGATCCATGTCTTTTACTTTGATCAAAGCACCACGGTTTTGTATGGAAGTTTGCGCAATTTCTTGGCGATCTATAGTCGGCAACAAACGCTGCAAACTAGCCTCAACTTCATCCAGATAAGCTTCATCATGACACAGTAATATGGATTGTGCCTGTTCATCATGTTCCGCTTGGGAGAATAGGTCCATGGCCACCCAATCTGGATCTGTCTTACCATCACACAAAACTAAAATCTCAGATGGACCGGCAATCATATCGATGCCACAAATACCAAACACTGCACGCTTGGCCGTGGCTACATAGATGTTACCTGGACCAACAATTTTATCTACCTTAGGTACTAGTGCAGTACCGTAGGCCATTGCAGCAATAGCTTGCGCTCCGCCAATGGCAAATACACGATCCACGCCGGCTAGGGCAGCCGCCGCCAATACCAAAGGATTCACCTGGCCATTGGGCATTGGTACCGACATGACAATTTCTTTGACACCAGCCACCTTGGCAGGAATAGCGTTCATCAATACCGAGGAGGGATAGCTTGCTTTGCCACCAGGCACATAAATACCCACACGGTCCATAGGTGTCACCTGCTGGCCCAACAAAGTACCATCGGCTTCCATATAACGCCAGGAATCTTGCTTTTGCTTTTCGTGATATTGACGCACACGTTGAGCAGCAACCATTAGTGCATTACGCTGTTCATCAGGCAAGCTGTCTAAGGCTTCTTGTAGCTTTTGCTTAGGCACTTCTAGATTCGCCACGCTCTTAAAATTAGCGCGATCCAGTTGTTTAGTAAGCTGCAACAAGGCGGTATCACCCTGTTGCTTAATACGTTCAATAATATCGTTAACGGTCTGCTGGACACGGGGGTCAGAAACACTGTCCCAAGCCAACAAATCATCCATACGATTGTTAAAGTCAATGCTAGAGGCATCTAAACGATTTACTTTCAAACGCATAGGTTAAGCCTCCTGTTTAGCAGCGACGGCCTTGGCCAACAAGGCAACAATGGGGCTGATACGCGCATGCTTCAACTTCATAGAAGCCTCTCCCACCACCAAACGGCTACTGATGTTGGCGATTTCCTCTAATGGCTCCAGACCATTAGCGCGCAAAGTATTGCCGGTATCAACAATATCGACGATCTGGTCAGCTAAACCCAAAATCGGGGCCAATTCCATGGCGCCATAAAGCTTAATGATGTCAACTTGCTGGCCTTGCTCGGCATAGTATTGCTTGGTTAAGTTAACAAACTTGGAAGCCACACGTAAACGACGGCCAGCCGGCTTAGCGCCAACGGGGGCACAGGTCATCAGCCGACACTTAGAGATCTGCAAGTCCAAGGGTTCATACAAACCCGCACCGCCGTGTTCCATCAACACGTCCTTACCCGCCACACCCATATCGGCTGCGCCATAGGCCACGTAAGTCGGCACATCGGTGGCGCGGATCACCAACAAACGCACATCCGGCTGGTTGGTTTCGAAGACTAGCTTACGGCTAGTATAGATATCTTCAGTAGGCTCAATCCCCGCCGCAGCAAATAGTGGCAGGGTCTCTTTTAAAATTCGGCCCTTGGATAGGGCTATGGTCAAACGATTAGGCATGGCCTTAATGGTTTCCTATACAACTCGTTTAATACAGGCACCAAGGGCACCCATTTTTTCTTCAATACAATCGTAACCGCGGTCAATATGATAAATGCGGTCAATCACTGTTTCACCATCTGCCACTAAGGCTGCGATAACCAAACTAGCCGATGCGCGTAGGTCCGTTGCCATAACGGGCGCCGCTTGCAAGCGCGCAATACCTTCATGAATCACAGTATTGCCTTCCACCACCACCTTGGCCCCCATACGCGCCATTTCATCAATGTGCATAAAGCGGTTTTCAAAGATGGTTTCAGTGATGCGGCCACTACCTTCGGCTACGGCATTGAGGGCAGAAAACTGGGCCTGCATATCCGTTGGAAAAGCCGGATAAGGTGCCGTCTTAATGTTTACCGCTTTAGGTCGCTGACCTTGCATGTCCAACTTGATCCAGTCTTCGCCTGTTTCAATATGAGCACCTGCCTCTTCTAGCTTCATGAGCACGGCTTCCAAGGTATTTGGGCGCGTGTCTTTCACCGTAATACTGCCACCTGTTGCCGCCGCCGCAACTAGGTAAGTGCCGGTTTCGATACGATCAGGCAATACGCTAAAGGTACAACCATGCAAGCGTTCTACACCTTGAATACGAATGGTGTCAGTACCGTGGCCCGTAATCTGCGCACCCATGGCAATCAAACATTCCGCCAAATCCACAACTTCAGGTTCCTTGGCGGCATTTTCCAGTACCGTTTCACCATCTGCCAGGGCTGCCGCCATCAAGATATTTTCGGTACCCGTTACCGTTACCGTATCAAAAAAGATATGCGCACCGTGTAAACGTTCAGCCACGGCGTGAATATAACCATCTTCCACATCTACCTTGGCGCCCATGGCTTCTAGGCCACGAATATGCAAATCCACTGGACGACTACCAATGGCACAACCACCTGGCAAGGATACTCGGGCTTCACCATAGCGAGCTACCAAAGGTCCCAGTACCAAAATAGAGGCACGCATGGTCTTGACCAGCTCGTAGGGAGCCACGCAGCTATTGATACTGCGGGGGTCTATCTCTAGGGCTAATTTATCGCCCACTAGCATGGACACGCCCATGCGACCCAAAAGCTCTATCATGGTAGTCACATCATGCAGATGTGGTAGATTCTTGATGGTCACAGGCTCACTCGCCAGCAAGGTAGAAGCCAAAATCGGCAAAGCCGAGTTTTTAGCGCCAGCAATGCGCACACTGCCAGACAGCTGCTGACCACCAACAATACTTAATTTATCCATGTATATTCCTATGCTAGGCCAAGGGAGAACCTAGGTTACTTGTTAACCGTTTATCTTTGCCCACTGTGCGGGGGTATAAGCTTTTATGGTTAGAGCGTGAATACTGCCATCAGCAATGTGCTGATTTAAGCAACCGTATACCAACTGCTGCTTTTTAACGGGAGTTAGGCCAGCGAAAACATCGCCCACAACAGTTACGGCAAAATTACAGCCTTCACCACTAGGTAATACTTCAGACCCTTCAAGCTGCGCTTCAATTTCTTGCTTTACTTGTGCTGCTTCCATAAACCAGTTCTCTACAAAATTTTCGTATTACTAACAACTATTACAATACGGTGAAAACAAAAGCGAAATTATAGCAAAAGAATGCTATTTTCGACTAGCTAAACAAGCTATTTTTAGACAAACAGTGCCCTTATCAATCACCTTGCTGCTTTACGCTTCGCAATGCCGGCCAAAACCCTAGCTTTCACTAGCACCAAGGTTCCAATTTGCAATCACCGCGTCCATGTCATTGCCATGCTGCCCCATCGACGAGGCAAATTGATTACGAAAAGCCAAACCCAAATTTACCCCATCTAACACCACATTAGTGACTTTCCATTGGCCACTTTTTGCAGACATGGTGTAATGGATGTGATACACGCTGTTGCTAGCATAAACCTTCACCCAAATTTTCTCACGCAATGCGCGGGTATCAGTGCCAGGATTATTTTGTAATTTAAAGGAATCGATCTCAAAGGTTACCACGGCTTTGGCATAGGTTCTTATCAAGGATTCCTGAAACACCCCTACGAAATCCTCAAACTGCTCAGGCTTAGCACGTCGATAGTATTTAGCCATGACACTTTTGGCGATGGTGCGGAAATCAACCACGGGGGTCAAAGTATGATCTATAGCAGGTATTGCCTGCGCTACCGTTTGCTGCTCATTGGCAACCAATACGGCCAACATAGCGTCCGTAGCTTGCACCACTACTTGACTTGCCTGCTGCCATTCATCAGCTTGCACCGGCATGACCACACCCTGCAAGGCAATCAACATTGCGCCTACCCAGCTAGCTAAAGCACTCTTTTTTGTCATCATGTTAATCATTACCTAAATTCAATAACACTTGGCCAATCAGTTCTTCTAACACCAGGGCTGATTGCGTATCTTCTATCATATCACCATCAACCAGCATGTCCTCATCAGCACCAACGCTCAAGCCTATATACTTCTCGCCCAACAAGCCTGCCGTCAAAATACTGGCACTAGAGTCCAAGGTTAGGTAGTCCACAGCGCTATCAATATTCATGTCCACCTTGGCCATCAAAGTTTGACTATCGATACTGACCTTTTCCACCTCACCAATGGTTACCCCTGCCAAAGTCACCCTGGCTTTCCCTGACAAGCCTGCAGCATTGTCAAATAAAGCAGACAACCGGTACTCGCCAGAGGTTCCTGCCATGTGGGTACCGCTAACCTGTAACGCAAGTGCTAATAAAGCTGCGACGCCAGCCACCAACAGGCCGCCAACACTAATTTCCAGCCACTTCTTTGCCATTACAGGCCTCCAAACATTAACGCAGTCAAAATAAAATCAAAACCCAAAATCATCAACGAAGCATAGACTACCGTGCGCGTCGTTGCTTCACTAATACCTTGTGACGTTGGCACACAGGTGTACCCCTGATAGAGCGCCGTCCAGGTAATTAGGGTGGCAAATACCAATGCCTTAATCAAACCATTTAAAATATCATCAGTAAAGCTCACGGCGGCCTGCATATTGCCCCAATAGGCACCGCTATGCACACCCAACCATTCGACAGCGACCAGATGCCCGCCATAAACACCTACCAAATTGAAAATGATGACTAGTATAGGCAGGGAGATTACACCGGCAATAAAGCGCGGCGCCACAATGCGATGTAAGGGATCGACACCAAACATTTCCAAACTAGCTAATTGTTCCGTGGCCTTCATCAAACCAAGTTCGGCGGTTAACGCAGAACCCGCCCGCCCAGCAAATAACAAGGCTGCTACCACGGGCGCTAACTCACGCACTAAGGTTAACGCTACCATCTGCCCAACAGCTTGTTCGGAACCATAATCAACCAGTAAAGTATAACCCTGCAAACCCAGCACCATACCGATAAAACCCGCCGACACCACAATAATAATAAAGGACTGCACACCAACTACGTACAACTGACGCGTCAAACGCTGCCAACCTCGCGGCCCTGGCAGCACCAGCAGCGATTGCAACAACATAAACAGCGCTGCACCTAATCTCGACAAGCGCTGCAGCCCCCACTCACCTAAACTTTGTAGCCAATTAAATACCATTGTGGTCGGCCTCCTGCACCTCAGCTGCCAGCATTAATGCCGCTTGCTGTCGCCCAGACTCGGTGCCCAACTCGGTCATTAAATCGGGCGCCGGAAAGTGGAAAGGAATAGCACCATCTGCTTGACCATGCATAAATTGACGTACCATAGGGTCAGTACTATTTAGCAACGCCGCTGGAGACCCCTGTGCCAACAAATTACCGCGCCCTAATAAGATCACCTCATCGGCAATAGCACAGGCTTCGGCCACATCATGGGACACCAGAACACTGGTCAGCTGCAGCTGCTCATTTAGGGCGCGAATTAAACGCTGCAACACGGCCATGGCAATAGGATCTTGGCCGGCAAACGGTTCATCATAAAGAACTAGCTCAGGCCCCATAGCAATGGCGCGGGCTAAGGCCACACGTCTAGCCATACCCCCAGAAAGTTCGGCCGGCATTAGATGGCGAGCACCACGCAAACCGACTGCTTCAAGTTGCAACAATACCTGATCTCGCAACGCGTCCTCGGCCAGCGAGCTATGTTCTCGTAGGGGAAAAGCGACGTTTTCAAACACATCCAAATCAGTAAACAAGGCGCCACTTTGGAACAAAACCCCCATACGCGAACGCAACTGAGTTAATTGATCACGGCTCAGTCGTGATAGATCTTCGCCAAACACACGCACATCCCCCTGGGCCGGTGCTAATTGACCGCCGATCAAGCGTAACAGCGTGGTCTTACCACAACCACTTGGGCCCATTATCGCCGTCACACTCCCACGCCGAATCTTGATATTGAGCCGATCAAAAATGACCCTATTGGCACGTGCAAAACTTAAGTCTCTGACTTCAATCAAATATGTCTGGGACATTCCATTCTTCCGTTAATCTGCTATTAACCAAACCGTTAACTTGGCCCATACCAGCCAAGCCGAGTAGCAATTAAGACATTGACCACTATCAGACCTTAAAACATCCGCTAAGTTTAGCATTAATGCGCAGGCCTGTGGTATTCTTGCCGCCTTTCCGATTCTGATAAATTTTAGTTTATGCTTGTTGCTGCTCTCGCCGTACTTTTAGGTCTAGGTTTACTAATCTGGAGTGCCGATCGCTTTGTTGATGGCGCTGCTGCCACTGCTAGCCACCTTGGCATGTCACCCATGCTAATTGGTTTGACCGTTATCGCCTTTGGCACCTCTGCACCAGAAATATTAGTTTCCGCCACCGCTGCTTGGAACCAAGTACCCGGCTTGGCTGTGGGCAACGCCATAGGTTCGAACATTGCCAACATTGCCTTGGTCTTGGGCGCTACGGCGTTGATTGCACCATTACCTATTCGCGGCTCGTTAGTACGCGCCGAACTTCCGATCCTAACGGTAGCGACCATTGGCGCAGGTGTGCTTTTGCTTGACCAATATTTGGGCCTTATGGACGGCGTGCTACTACTCGCTGGGCTAGCATTGTCACTTTATCTATTTAAACGCTATCAGGAGCAACACACCACCCCCTCCAAGGAAGACATTCCAGATATGACTTTGGGGCGTGGTATTTTTTGGTTGGTTTTAGGCCTGCTCGTACTCGGCGCCGGTTCACGCATACTAGTCTGGGGGGCAACTGACATTGCCATTAAACTAGGCGTCAGTGACCTTATCATTGGCTTAACTGTGGTCGCCATCGGCACCAGCTTACCAGAATTAGCGGCCACTATCGCCAGCGCCCGTAAAGGCCAGCACGCCATGGCCATCGGCAACATCATCGGCTCCAATATGTTTAACCTGTTAGCGGTGATGGCGCTACCCGGCTTAATCTACCCAGCAGAAATTGCCGCCGGTGCACTATGGCGCGACTACAGCTTGATGCTAACATTAACCTTAATCCTATTCGGCATGGGTTTCCGTGCTCGTCGTGGTGGCGAAATTAACCGCACCATGGGTTTTATGTTGCTGTTAATATACACTTTGTACATGATAGTGCTTTATGTAAGTGCCCAGAGTTAACCGAACTTATCTCAAATAAACAGGTCCAATGATGATAAGCAGATTAAAACATGGAAAAGTTAAATGATCGCCAGGCTTAATCTCAAATGGCTAGTGATCAACGCCCTCGCGTTGCTATTACTGCTTGTCGGCTTATCCATTTGGCAGCAACAGGTAGAAGAGTCCACCAGCAAGCAAGCCAAAACATACAAACCCGATTATTTCATGCTGGAAGCAACGAATACGCAGTACGACCAAGCAGGCCAGCTGAGCAGCAAGATAAGTGGCCAACGCTTTGCTCACATCGCTGAATTTTCTTCTACGGATGTCGACGCACCCCACTTTCAATTCTATCGTGCTAACGGTACACCATGGTTTGGTCGTGCCAATAGTGCCACGATTATTGATTCTGGTGCGCAAATCGCCTTGCAGGACAAGGTATTCATTACCAATGGTCCAGCGCCAGAAAATCCTATGAGCCTAATAACAGATAGTCTTAGAATACTGCCCAATCAAAACTTGCTTACCAGTAGCGAACAGGTCACTATTCAAGGTGGCCCAAGCCGGCTACAAGCCACCGGCATAAAATTACATATGGACACGCAGGTGCTCAAGCTATTGCACCAAGTACGTGGCACAATACAACCAGGAAACTAGCTTTATGTGGAAACCCAAACTGTTACCTAATTTGATGTTAGCCAGCTTACTCACTGTTACCAGTGCCGCCATGGCCCTAGACAGCGATCGCAAACAACCTATCAGCTTAGAAGCCGATTCTGCAGTAATGGATGAAGCCAAGGGTCATTATGTGTATTCCGGTAACGTGGTCGTTATACAGGGCACCATGACCATCTCCGCTAGTAGCGTCGAAATCCTCATGAACGCTGACGGCGACATTGATAGCTTCCACGCCGTTGGCAATGACGCCGCTCAAGCGCACCTTGAGCAGATAACAGAAAGTGACAAAAGCCAACTAGACGCATGGGCCGATGATCTTGTGTATAAAGTTATTGCCGATGTCATCACCCTCACAGGCAATGCCGCCTTACATCAACATGGCAATCAGTTTAGTGGTGATACTATCAACTACTCAGTCGCCGATGAAAAAGTAAAAGCTAGCGCTAAGCCGAATACCAAGCAGCGCGTTAAAATGATCTTCAACCCAGGCAGCTAACCTTATGTCCCAACTAGAAGCGCGCAATCTTGCCAAAAGTTATAGTCAGCGCGCTATTGTCAAAGACGTCAATATCAGTGTTAAATCTGGCCAGGTGGTTGGTTTATTAGGTCCTAACGGTGCGGGTAAGACTACTTGCTTTTATATGATTGTCGGCCTAGTAGCCGCCGATAAAGGCCAGGTTTTTATCAACCACAAAGACATCTCAAAGCTGCCTATGCATGGACGTGCAAAATCTGGCATTGGCTACCTACCACAGGAAGCGTCGGTATTTCGCAAGCTGAGCGTAGCCAATAACATCATGGCCATACTTGAGACGCGAAAAGAACTGGATAAAGCCAGCCGCCATGAGAAACTAGAGAGCCTACTTAACGAATTCAATATTCAACATATCCGCGACAGCCTAGGCATGAGTTTATCGGGCGGCGAACGTCGACGGGTAGAAATCGCCCGCGCGCTAGCTAGTGACCCGCAGTTTGTATTGCTGGATGAACCTTTTGCTGGCGTAGACCCCATTTCAGTGGGTGATATTAAGAACATCATCACCCATCTAAGCGACAAGGGCATCGGCGTGTTAATCACCGACCACAACGTACGTGAAACCCTTGATATTTGTGACATTGCCTACATTGTCAGCGAAGGTTACATCCTTGCTGCTGGTACTAGCAGTGAGATTTTAGCCAACCAGCAAGTAAAAGATGTATACTTGGGCGACAACTTCAGCCTGTAGCCATTCAAGAGTTTATAAGCCTTAGCCATGAAAGCCTCACTACAGTTAAAGATGAATCAGCAGCTGGCCATGACGCCCCAGCTGCAACAGGCTATTCGCTTACTGCAACTCTCCACCCTAGATTTACAGCAAGAAATCCAACAAGCACTGGACAGCAACCCGCTACTAGAAGTAGAAGAAGACCAGGATCAAGAACCGAGTCAAGGCGACGACAACCTGCAAAGCCAAGATCCGGGTCTACCTAGCGACGATCAAGATACCAACGCAGCAAACAAAGACCAAAGCAACGACCACCTCGAAGATGAGAATTATGCCGATAGTGATTGGAATGAAGACATTCCGGTCGAACTGGCTACCGATAGCGCATGGGATGATGTTTTCCAAAATACCGCAGGTTCTGGCGCTATTGTCGGCGGCGACGACTTTGATTTCGACAGCATTAACGGTGACACCCCAGATTTGCAAGCCCATCTAGAATGGCAGCTCAATCTCACGCCGATGAGTGACATTGACCGTTTTGTCGCCACCTCCGTTATCGATGCTATTGATGAGCGCGGCTACTTAAGCCAAAGCCATGCCGAACTACTGGAAGGCATCAATAGTAATTTTTCCCAAATAGGCTTAGAAGAAAGCCTAGAAATGGACGAACTATTAGCGGTTATTCACCGCATACAGCAATTCGACCCATTAGGTGTTGCTGCACAAGACCTACGTGAATGCCTGCTCATACAATTGCGTCAATTGCCAACAGAAACGCCTTGGCGCGAAGGTGCTATCACTATAGTCGGCAAGTATCTCGACATACTTGCTAGCCATGATTACAACTTGCTGCGCCGCCGCTCTGGCTACAAAGAAGCCCAGCTGCAAGATATCATTGCCCTTATCACCAGCTTGCAGCCAGAACCGGGGGCCAAGGTGGCCATTAATCAGGCGGAATATATCGTCCCCGATGTGATGGTACGCAAAGTGAATGGTGCTTGGCGTGTCGAGTTGAACCCTGATTCGGCGCCAAAAATTCGCATCAACCAACAATATGCCTCACTTGGCAAGTCGGCCAACACCAGTGACAATCAGTTTATTAAAAACCACCTACAAGACGCCAAGTGGTTCTTAAAAAGCCTAGAAAGCCGCA
>DPHB01000067.1:69684-82918 GCA_003521845.1 Oceanospirillaceae bacterium
CTTAAAAAGCCTAGAAAGCCGCAACGACACCTTACTCAAAGTCGCCGGACGTATCTGTGACATTCAACAAGGCTTTTTAGAATACGGTGAAGAAGCCATGAAACCCTTGGTACTTGCTGAAATTGCCGAGCAGGTAGAGATGCATGAGTCGACCATTTCTCGCGTTACCACACAAAAATACATGCACACGCCACGGGGCATTTTTGAGCTAAAATATTTTTTCTCTAGCCATGTAGCTACTGCTAATGGTGGCGAAGCATCTAGCACCGCCATCCGCGCATTGATTAAAAAGCTGATTGCAGCCGAACTACCCCGCAAGCCTCTCAGTGATAGCAAGCTCACCGGCTTATTAGAAGACCAAGGCATTCAGGTAGCCAGGCGTACGATTGCCAAATACCGCGAAAGTATGAACATCCCACCCTCCAATGAACGCAAACGCCTAGCTTAGTTTTTACACTATGGATATTATCGACATTCTTACCCCAGCCCGCACGCTTAACCACCTAGAGTGCAACAGTAAAAAGCGCGCTATCGAAGCCGCATCTGAATGGCTCTCCAGCGTCATACCCGCTTTTAATGCCACCCAACTTTTTACTGCTTTAATTAGTCGTGAAAAGCTTGGCAGTACCGGATTTGGCGATGGCATAGCCATACCTCATTGCCGTATTGCTAGCTGTAAGCAGGTTACCGGCGCACTGATAAAACTTGAGCATGGTATTGATTTTGATGCTATCGATCGCCAACCTGTCGACATCATGTTTATTCTATTAGTACCAGAAGACGCAACTAGCGAACACCTACAGGTACTCTCCACCCTAGCGGGCCAATTTGGTCAGGCTGAATTTCGCCAACGCCTACGTGCCTGCAATAGCAATGAAGCCCTATTTGCCGCAGCAACCCGTTAACAACACACCACAACAATTGGACAACCACAGCCTTTAACCAGTATGCTTAAGGGCTTATTTATAGCGATCTGCCAAAATCATGAGCGATTTAATCGAATCTAACATCACCATTATTAACAAGCTCGGCTTGCACGCTCGTGCTGCGGCCAAGTTGGTCAATGTGGCCAGCAAACACCCTTGTGAGATAGAGATTGGTCTGCCCGATCGCATGGTGAACGCCAAAAGCATCATGTCAGTCATGTTGCTGGCGGCTAGCCAAGGCACCCAATTATACATCAAGGTACAAGGTGAAAATGCCCACCAAGCCCATGTAGATGTATGCGACATC
This sequence comes from Oceanospirillaceae bacterium, assembly GCA_003521845.1. GTDB lineage: Bacteria > Pseudomonadota > Gammaproteobacteria > Pseudomonadales > Balneatricaceae > Njordibacter. The sequence continues at coordinate 70,918 of DPHB01000067.1, forward strand.
ATCAACAACCGCTTTGATGAAGACGAATAACTAGCGGATTTTCCTAAAAAAATTCTTCCTAGCAGGCCTTATAAAGGTTCCGCTTAGGAGCCAGCTCAGCTAAAATAAATGCTTACTGATTAACCCATGGTACGAGTCATGATGGAATCTAGGCTACAAGAGCTGAACGATGCCCTCGAAAGTGGCGCCTTTATACAAGTGCGCCACATGCTCAACCATACGTTAAAACCGGCCCACACGGCCCACCTGCTCGAATCCTCACCACCAAGGGAACGTGAAATCCTGTGGAACCTGATTGATGCCGAGCATGAAGGTGAAGTACTACAACACCTAAACGACGATATCCAAGCTGACTTCTTAAAAAGCATGGATATGGAAGAGCTACTGCAAGCCACCGAAAATCTCGATACCGATGACTTGGCTGACATCCTGCAGCAGCTGCCTAAAACCGTACTGCGCGAAGTTCTACACAGTATGGACCAACAAGATCGCCAACGGGTGGAAAGCGTACTTCAGTACCCAGAAGACACCGCCGGTGGTTTGATGAACACGGATATCATCAGTGTCCGCCCTGACATCACTATCGACACGGTGCTACGTTTCTTACGCCGTCACGAAGAAATGCCCGATACGACGGATAACATCTTCGTAGTAACCCGCAAAGATCGCTACATAGGTTTACTACCCATCACCAAGATGCTGGTCAGCGACCCCAATATGGAAGTGCGGGAAATCATGGACACCGAGTCTGAAGCCATAACCGCAGAATTGCACGACTCTGAAGTTGCCAACCTATTTGAACGTCATGACTGGGTATCGGCACCGGTGGTCAACGACGAGGGACGTTTATTGGGGCGTATCACTATCGATGACGTGGTTGATGTAATCCGTGAAGATGCAGACCATTCCCTCATGCGTATGGCGGGTTTGGACGAAGATGAAGACACCTTTGCACCGGTGCTAAAAACCTCTAGGCGCCGCGCTGTCTGGCTAGGTATCAACTTACTCACTGCCCTTCTCGCCTCCTTTGTCATTGGCTTGTTCCAAGACACCATTGAGCAGGTTGTGGCCTTAGCTATTCTAATGCCTATTGTTGCCAGCATGGGGGGCATTGCCGGTAGCCAAGCGCTAACCTTGGTTATACGCGGCCAAGCTCTAGGACACGTTGAACGTAGTAATATTGGTTATCTACTTAATCGTGAGGTCATCGTTGGCGCGATAAACGGTGCTATTTGGGCTTTGGTGGTGGCTGTCATTGCCAGCTGGTGGTTTGATGACACCACTATTGGTTTTGTTATTGCTATCGCCATGATTATCAACCTCATAGTCGCGGCCATTAGCGGCGCATCGCTGCCGGTACTATTAAAAGCCATTCATATCGACCCAGCGCTAGCTGGTGGTGTTATACTCACCACCATTACTGACGTAGTTGGCTTTTGTGCCTTTTTGGGTCTTGCCACCCTGTTCTACGCCTAATTTGATTGTTTAAGCATTTTTAAGGAATACCACCATGGGACGCGCTAAAGCTCGCCAAGCCGCTGCTGAATTAGAAGCTCTGCAAAACAACCTTGAGCCAGAAGAAGAGCCAAGTCGCACGCAGATTAAAAGGGCTATGGAAGAGCTGCAAAAGCTAGGTGGAGAGCTAGTCGCTCTCAAGAAAAGTGACTTAAAGCGCATACCTATGAGTGAAACATTAGAAGTGGCCATTGCAGAAGCTCACCGTCTTACCCAAAACGAAGCCAAACGCCGCCACCTTCAATATATTGGCAAGGTCATGCGTAATGAAGACGATGCCGCTATTCGTCAGGCTTTGGCTGTATTAGATTCCAGCACTGATGAACACCGCAAGGCTTTCCATCAGCTAGAACGCTGGCGCGATGGCCTCATGGCCAACGACCAGAACACACTGCAAGATCTATTGGATCACCATCCACAAGCTGACCGCCAGCACCTCAATGCGCTGGTACGCATGACGCAAAAAGAAAACAAGAGCAACAAGCCACCCACGGCAGCACGTAAACTATTCAAATACCTGCGTGAGCTGAGCCAGATCTAAACTCTGCATTGCATGTAGTCGTTGCGATGCGCATACCCCGTCATTGCGAAGCATACCCCGTCATTGCGAGCGCAGCGAAGCAATCTCTCTCAGGCAAAGTTCAATCCTGCTAGAGGTTGCCGCGTCTTTCCTCCTCGCAATGACAGAGTCTTACGTTCTTGGGGTGTGGCGCTTTAACTAAATCCAGTCGACTAGTTTTTGGCGTAATTTTTTGACAGAAGCGCCTTGAATTTGGCACACACGGGATTCAGACACTTCTAGTACCGCGGCAATTTCTTTAAGGTTCAGCTCTTCGTCGTAGTAGAGTGCAAAGATAAGCTGTTCACGTTCCGGTAGTTCGCCAATAGCATTGGCTAAGGCCTGCTGAAAAGCGGCTTCATCCACTTGTTTACTAGGCATCAACGCCGACAAGGCAGGCTCCACACCTTCGGGTTGGTCTTCTACGTGTACCGTTTGATAGTTGTAATTGCGACCTTTTTGATCCTGCAGCTCGGCTAGGCTTAAACCCATATGCTCTGCTAGCTCAGCATCCTTTGCCGGACGCCCTAATGCTTGCTCTAAGGCCCCGTTGGCTAGGTTAATATCACGAATACTGGTCATGACAGAACGTGGCAAGGTGCTAAAGCGGCGCATCTCATCCAGCATAGCACCACGAACGCGTAGCTTAGCAAAGGTTTCAAACTGCGCACCCTTGCTAGCATCATAGTTTTGCATAGCTTCTAAGAGGCCCATCATGCCTACTTGAATCAAATCATCTACATCCACGCTGGCCGGTAAGCGCGCACTCAAATGCATGGCCACTTGCTTTACCAAGGGCATATATTCAATCAGTGGGTCAGCACCTACTTTTTCATTATTTGCGTGATAGAGAGACAGATTATGCATATAGCTTAAGTATCCGGATTACGCGTTGGATTGCAACAAACGCTCAACAAAAAACTCCATATTGCCACTTAGGCGATCGGGCGCAGGCCAACGTGCTATATGTGCAGCCATACGCTCGTAGGCACGCGCTGAATTTGATACTGGCGCTGTATCCACCACAGCAGCCTGTTGACGATTAGACATATTTAGCTGTTCGTCGCGTGGTACGCTACCCAAATACATGACACTGGCTTTAAGATAATGTTCAACCACACGTTCGATTTTTTGATATAAGCCACGTCCATGCTTTTCATTTTTCACCATGCTCGCTATAAAGTGAAAACGACTCGTACCATAGCGCTGATTCATCACTTTCATCAAGGCATAAGCATCCGTGATCGAAGAAGGCTCATCACAAGCCACCACTAGTATCTGGTGGGAAGCATTTAAGAATGCCAAAACCATGTCTGAGATGCCAGCCGCGGTATCAATGATAAGGTAATCCAAGGCTTCATCAAATTCACTAAAAGACTGAATTAGGTGTTGTAATTGTTCGTTATTGAGGGACGACATTTCGTAAATACCCGATGCAGCAGGCACCACCTTAATACCGTGTGGACCGCTGTGTACGATATCTTTAAAGGTCTTCTCACCGCTCATCACATGGGCCATGTTAAAAGGACAATGCAAACCCAAGTTGATATCGATATTTGCCAAACCAAGGTCGGCATCCATCAACATCACCCGCTTACCCTGCTTGGCTAGGGATACAGACAAATTGATCGAGGCATTGGTTTTACCAACCCCGCCTTTACCACTACTTATGGCAATAACTTGTACACCCGATTGTGTCATTTCAATGACTCCTGTGTGTTTGTAAGCCCATGGCTTCTAACGGTGTATTTTGCAGGCCTTCCATGCCAGTACGCACTTCCCGGCGTTGCCCAGCCTGTTGCAGGGGTTTGCCTGGGGTAGCATGCAATAAGGCCGATAAGGCTTCAATACCACCTTCTTCTTCGGCAATTTCTGCGGCCACTGCATGGCTCACAATTTGCTGCGCCGTTGGGTAACCTAAATCTAATGGTATACGCTGACCATCGGTAATCATCACCAAACGTTGCTGCGACTCTATTAGCGCACTAAGTAACCCACCCAAAGGTAGCGTTTCGTCGAGTTTAGTAGCAACCACACCCGCTACCTGACCTTGATAATGACGCATCAAATGGCGCAAGGCATGGGTTTGGCTGTTGGCAGCGAGGGTCAGATAAACATTAACCTGTTGCGGTAAACCTTTGAGGCCGTCAACAAGATTTTGTATATGGTTATCAAATGGATTGCCACCCGCCGTATCCACCAAAATATAATCTTTATGAGCTAGCTGTACTAGGTGTGCCTGTAAATCTGACATACCCGACACATGATAAACCTCTATGCCTAACATAGCACCAAATACACGCAACTGATCACGAGCGCCAATGCGCTGCTGATCCATAGAGATCAAAGCCACCTTGTGCTTACCATGCTTCATAGCTAGCTGAGCACCCAGTTTACCGATGGCGGTGGTTTTACCTACGCCAGTTGGGCCTACTAAGGCATAAATACCAGGTCTTTGCACCACCCCTTCACTGGAAGTATGAATATGCTGTTGCAGCCAGGTCTGCGCTTCCTGCCACAACATGTCAGCATCATCATGATGCGACAAGCGTGGCAAAATTTGATCAATGAATTTTTGTTCTAAACCCATGCGCTCTAAGCGCTGCGCCACCTTTAAAGCCGCCGCGCTGACAAACGCTTCGCTTTGCTTGCTGCTTTGGCTCATCTGCTGCTCCACTAACAAGCGCAACAAACCCAGTTCTTTTTCCATGCGCTGCATTTGTGCGCCAGACTGGCTAGCCTGGGTAGGCTGAGACGAACGGACTGACTCCTGGTAAGAAGGTGCGACTTGGGACGGACTCATAAAACGGCGTTCTTGGGCTGCCTCGCGAGGCATATAGGCCGCGGTAGCAGCCTGAGGTGTAGTATTGTTACGATTGACCTTTAATTTATCCAAATTGGCCGCTAAGCGATTGGCAAAATCAGATTGACCAGGCGTACTAGTACGGCGCTCTTCATAATCCAGAGCAGCCACGACTTCCACTTCCTTACCAACCTTGTTGGTAGAAAGGATGACTGCATCTTCACCTAGGCTTTCTTTAATCATTGCCAAGGCGGTGCGAGTATCCTTTGCTAGTACGCGTTTCATTTTCATGTTGTTTACCCTGTGTTCTCAGTACTGCCTAATTCTATTGGTTATTGATCGCTGCTGTTTGTTCAATGGTAGAAACTACTTGTACACCCTGCTCATCAGGTATTTCGTTGTAGCCCAAAACAACTAAGCCAGGTACCCGATGCTTTACCATCTTCGCCAACCAAGGTCGTACTCCAGGAGACACGACCAAGACTGGCTGAATACCTTGCTCAACCAATTTTTCACTGGTGTTTTGCAAGTTGGCTAGTAGCTGCTCAGCAAGGTTTGGCTCTATCGCCAGACCATGATCTTTGCTCTGCTGTAATACAGTATGCAATTGTTGTTCCAACCCTGCATCTAAAGTCATAACATTTAAGTCCTGCCCTACTGGCGTAAGCTGCTGCATGATCATGCGGCCCAATGCGGGTCGTACCGCAGCCGTTAGCACGTCAGGATCCTGACTGCGGCCAGCTTGATCTGCCAATATTTCGACAATGGAACGAATATCTCTGACGGCCACACCTTCACCCAACAAATTCTGCAATACCTTGGCAACCACACCCACAGATAGCTGCCCAGGCACCACTGATTCAACCAGCTTAGGTGCACTTTGTGACAATTGATCCAACAACTGCTGAGCTTCGTCATGACCAAGTAGTTCATGAGCATTTTCTTGCAACACTTTATTCAAATGAGTGGCTAAGGCTGTGGCACCATCTACTACGGTATAGCCTAGGGTCTGGGCGTATTCACGCTGCGAGGTTTCTATCCACAGTGCATCCAAACCAAAGGCAGGATCACGAGTAGGTATACCTTCTAACGTGCCGTGCGTAATACCCGGATTGATAGCTAGGTCACGACCCATGACTAATTCACCTTGGCCACGCACAACACCGTTGATATTGATATTATATTGGTTAGGCCCTAAGTCCAGGTTGTCACGGATATGTACAGATTGAACCAAGAAGCCCAATTCATGGGAAAGCTTCTTACGTACACCTTTAATTCGCTGCATTAATACGCCACCTTGGGCCTTATCTACTAAAGGAATCAAGGCATAACCAACTTCTAAGCCCACCATGTCTAGCTGTGGAATATCATCCCAAGATAAATCTTTCGCTTCTTGTTCTTGCTCAACCTGTATCGGGTCAATTTCTTCCGGCATCTGAGTTGCTTTGGCATGCTTTATAGACCAGTAGGCTAAGCCACCAACACCAGAGCCTAACAACAAAAAGACAAAGGTTGGCATACCAGGAATAAGCCCTAGCAGAATCAAAATGCCAGACACGATGGCCAAAGCTTGCGTACTACCCAGCTGGGTTACCACCTGTGTAGACATGTCATTGGTAGATGACACACGCGTGACAATAATCGCCGTGGCCGTGGCCAACAATAAGGAAGGTATCTGTGCTACTAGACCATCACCAATGGTCAGCAATACGTATACTTCAGCAGCTTCACTGAAATCCAAGTCATGGGTACCCATGCCAATGGCTAAACCACCAACAATGTTAATCAAAAGAATAAGGAAACCAGCAATAGCGTCACCTTTTACAAATTTACTAGCACCATCCATGGAACCGTAGAAATCGGCTTCCGAGGTCACCTCTTGGCGGCGTTCGCGGGCTTCATCTTGACTCAAAACACCAGCATTTAAATCGGCATCAATGGCCATCTGTTTACCAGGCATGGCATCCAAAGTGAAACGAGCGCTAACTTCGGACACGCGCCCGGCACCCTTGGTAACGACCACAAAGTTAATAATCATCAAGATAGAAAATACAATGATACCAACCACGTAATTACCACCAATGACAAAATCACCAAACGACTTGATAACCTGGCCGGCAGCGTCAGTACCCGTATGGCCATCCACCAACACAATACGTGTGGAAGCAACATTTAGCGCAAGGCGCAACAGGGTGGCGAACAACAAGATGGTTGGAAAAGCTGAAAAATCTAGAGGTCTCAAGGTATTGATGGAAATCATTACAATCATCAACGCCAAGGCAATATTAACAGTAAAGAACAAATCCAGCATAAAGGCGGGCAATGGTACAACCATCATGACAATGACCATCAATACCAACATTGGAATTAGCATACCTGTCAGATGTTTGACATTTATGCGTGACCAATAATTTGACACCATTCCTATGTTCATAATCTACTCGCTCTTCTTATATTGGCGAAAATAACCTAACCCTATGATTATTAGATACTTTATAATCTAGGCTTAGTTTAAATACCCACGATTAAAAGCCTAACTTTGGGTTTCTCTGGCAGTAGAAATGCAATATAGGTGCCAATTTTATAAAGAAATATAAAAATCTGCCGATACACAAGGTGTATTCAGCAATCCTTGCACTAGTTACCTATTTAACAATGACGAAGCAAAGATAAATCTAAAGATCTTTCGTGAGCTGTCGATAAGGACAGTATTAAGAAAGGGGTACCCAGCATGATTAAAAAAATCGCATCACACACAGTAAAGCTCGCCGCAGTGCCAGCCTTAGCTCTGCTAATTGGTGGCTGTTCCGTAGCACTAACCAGCACCGGAACACCCGAGCCAGTTGTACCAGAGCAACCTAAGCCGGTTTATAAGAAGCAAGTTATTATTGCCACGGGATATGCCAACATTAGTGCGCAAAACAGTGAAAACGCGGCTCAACGTCGCCTAATGGCAATTCGCGCCTCCAAGCTTGATGCTTACCGCAGCTTGACAGAACAGGTTTATGGCCAGCAACTCAATGCATCTACCACTGTGGAAGACATGATTGTGGTAAACGATACCATGCGTGCACACGTAGAAGGTTTAGTGTATGGTGCCAAGGTAGTCAGCATCTCACCTATTGGTGACGACAGCTACGAAACCAAGCTAGAGCTAGAACGGGATACGCTAATAGAAATTCGTAGCCTGTTCTTAGCCGCCAAGTAAATTATCAGTGGCCGAGCCATGTTGCCTTATCGCCAGTTCTTTGCCCTAATGCTGGGTACTGCCAGCCTGCTAACAGCCATTGCGCCTGTCCACGCTGCGCAGCCATTGCAAGGAACTATTACAGCCCAAGGCTCTGCTATTACCACTCAAGATCCGGACACAGCAAGCACCCGTGCTTTATTGGATGCCCTGCGTAACGTGGCCACAGAAAACGCCAGCCTCCTTACCAGCCACAGCGTGGTTGACGCTGAAGGCAACTTGGCAGAATTAATTAGCCTGCAATCACAATTAGATGTCCATAGCTTACAAATTGTTAAGCAAGAAAGTCGTGGTAATGTGACTAGAGTGCAGGTTGCGATAAACCTACAAGACGCCTCGGGTATTTGTCCTGCCCCCACCATTGGCAAAGTCTTAACTACTGACTTGGCCATCACCAATAACGGCCAAAACAATAATCAGGTTGATATTAATAGCCTTTTGCTACACACAGAAAAAAGCCTGCACCAGCTAGCTGCTAGTGGCCATATTTTGGCCGCTCGTATTAATCCAGCACTGAATACCTACGAAAGCGCCATGTTAGCCACTGAAGCTTATCATCAAGCTGACTTTCACCTTACCCTAGGCGCCCATTGGCAATTAAATGAGGTTACTACAGGCACCAAGGTAAACCAGCAGATAAGCAATTTTCTTGGCCTCAAGCAAGATGCAAACGCATCCAATGCACAACTGCAATTAAGGGTTAGCTTGAGCGACCACAATGGTGATCAACAATCAAAGGACTTTGCTACGAGCATCAGTTTACCTAAAACGCAGTCCATCAGTAGCCAAACCAGCAACTTGCCTCAAGCGCTCAGGCAGCAACTAAACCACTGGTTGTCGGACATCTGGCCGAGAATGCAAAAGGCGATAAACTGCAGCCCCAATTATGTGCGCCTCAGCAAAATCCTTGAAGCGCCCAACTGGCGCATCAATAAGGGCAAACGTTTAGGTTTGAAAGCAGGCCAGCGCCTTTTGCTAATACCTAAAAAAATACATTTAGACCTGCAAGACGGCGCTATCGTTAAAGCACCGCAAGTATTTACCGTTGAACACGTTGAGCCCAACGGCGCTATCTTGGCTCACTCAATTGGCCAGGGCGATATTACAGACGGCCTGTTTAAACTAGTGACGCTATAAAGGCCTAGGGAGGGTACTACTCATGTACAAAAAATCAAACTTATTAATAGTAATAGCTTGCAGCCTATTACTGACATTGCCCAACGTGGCAACGGCAAACACGCAAAGCAATTTGAAGGCTCTGCTAGGCAAATTAATGAACCTTGAGCACGCCCTTGCCAAACGCCCAAAAATAGAAGATGAAGACAATATACTCGCCCCTGGGAGTAGCTACACTATTCAAAGTGGCGATACACTAGCGCTTATTGCTGATGGTGCTTATGGTGATACAGATGTACGCTTGGGATTGATTCGCGAGATGATTGTGGACAATAACCCCCATGCTTTTTTCCGTGATAATCCCAACTTTATCTACGCAGAAAAGGTGATCAGCATTCCCAGCGTTGGTGACCTACGTAAGTATATTTTTAACGACAGCAAAGCCCGAGTATTCAATAGTCAAAACAAAGCTCACTGGATTCGTTTCCCTTAGAACTGTGTCGATATTATAGGCATTAAAAAGCCACCTAAAGGTGGCTTTTTAATGCCTAATACTTGTACTCACATGCTCGCCAGCCTAGCCTTCGGAGGAGACCGTGCGTTTGTGTACAAGATGTAGCAATTGGTCTTCGTGGTTGTAACCAAAGAAGATAAAGCGCAACCCAACGATGAGAAAATCACCATCTTCATACATACGTAAGTGGCGTACTTCAGCATATAAAGGGGCCACCAAATCATCAACACTTAAGCGCATATTTTTAATGGCTTTACCAATTTCTAGTTCATCCCGGTTGGCTAGAGGCATCAGTACCGCAGCACCACCACCGGAAATATTTAACAGCCGTACCGGGTTATCGTTGACATGCATTTCAATGCCACTATTCTCTTCCACATCAATACGCACCATATCACGACGTTGCTTAGCAAAGATCTGTTCGGGTAGTTTTGCTGAAAAGCTCAAGCCATCGTCACTGGGGGTAATAAAGCCGACTTCAGCAATGAAGTAGTTAACAAACCCCTCATAATAGAACTCGATGCGTAACTTATCACCGGGTTCAATCACGGCTTCAAACTCAACAGCTCCCGCGGGCACAAAAGTTAAGCTAACATCTTCCAAACCAGGCTTTTTCATTTTTGCTGGCTTATAGTCAACGCGCCCTAGGCGATAGTCCATCACTTCCTGCCCTTGGCTATCACCAAAAGTTAGAAAGAAAGACTGCTTACGCGATTTCGCTTTAACAAAGAATTGGTACAGAGGCTTGAAGCCAGATACCTTAATACTGTCGTCCACTGTTTACACCATCTGTTCATGAATAACGCAGGAATAAAAGAAGCTATCCCTAACTATCTTAGTTACCTTATCGACCATTTATTTGGATTCTGAAATCTGCTTGCGCAGATCGTCCAAGGTCTCCGGTAAAGTTAATTGTGGATATTGGCTTTGCGCCTTCTCCAACAACCGTTGACGCAGCGGGTTGCGCGCAACCAAGTGCAGGTAGTACAAGCTAGTTTGGGCTTCTTCAACAGCCAACTGATGACTCTGGGCCCAACTATTGATGAGTTCGAAGAGTTCGCTATTGCTAGGCTCTGGCAAGGCTTTTTGGCCCGGCATAATCAATATTTCACCGGCCAACACCTGATCACATAAGGTTTTGTATATGGCCCTAAAACGTGGCGCCATTTGCTGTTGACTGTGTGAACGCAATTCAAACCAACCGCACTTTTTACCAGCATGATAAACCGCCGCATGACTCCAGGTGTGCTGCAAAGGCTCACTAGCATACCGGCAAGCTTCGCTATAAGCCTGTTCCGGAGCAGGCAAACCAAAACCTTGTTGGCACTTTTCAATAAGTTGTAAAAACTCAGCGATACTGGGCATCCAGCTGTAGGTTTGTTTAGCTAGCTCCAGCGCGGCCACCAATACATCTTCGTCATAGCTACCAATACTAGTAGCCCATTCGCGCTTAGCGATAACAAGTTCTTTGGGGGAGTTGAACGCACTTTTAAATTTATGGCCATAGATAACCATAAAACGCGCAAACAGCATGTTAACCATGCTTTTGGTATGTTCACTAACACCAGTAGGTGCTGGAGGGGGGACCTTACCAGTCGGTATTGCCGAGGTCGAGGACCGCGTCTGTAAGTTGTTGACGCTGTTCACGAGCATGGTATCGAGCTTCTTCATTTTGTGCGTAGTTTCTTGGTTGATTCTGTTGCTGTGCGCGCGCCCTAGCAGTTTGTTGCTGGACGTGTTCCTTCTTCACCCATTTGAGGAATTTCTGATCCCAACCACCAGGGCTTTCACGACGCTCTTTGTCCATATAGTAAACCACAAATTCGTCACGCAAGCCCATAGCAAAGGCCTCACTAACTTGCATATTTTGCGTGAGCATACGTAATATGTTTGCCGATGGTCGCCATTGCGCAAACATCACACCTTGCATGGCTTGCTGAGCTTCTTTTTCGGCAAAGATGCGCGATAGCTCATCGTCACGGCCACGTGTACTTTTTGGCTTAGCGACCACTGATGTTGATGGCATAACTGGCGTATACGGAACATCCTGGCTGGTTTGGGAAATCTGTTTAGCATGTGAAACAAAAGCCTGTTTCCCACTACTGCCCTGTGCACCAACAGTAGCTGGCGGCAATTCAAGTTGTAAGTTAATACTCAACATGCCAACTGTTGCCGGTGTAATGGAGACTAAATCAAGGGCCGACAACTTGGCCAATATTTCACCCTGTTGCTGACGGTTTAGGCCAC
>DPHB01000067.1:83006-87349 GCA_003521845.1 Oceanospirillaceae bacterium
GGTGTAATGGAGACTTAATCAAGGGCCGACAACTTGGCCAATATTTCACCTTGTTGCTGACGGTTTAGGCCACCAGCACGCTTATACAAGCGCTGTTCGTCAACGGTGACACTACCCTGCCATGCACCCACAAGCTCCGTCAGCACTGCTAACATTACCGCCTCAGGCAGACCATAGCGGTCGGCTAATTCTGGCAAAAAGGGTAATGGTAAACTTGCTGTCATGGTAAACACACCTAAATACATAAGGGCCTATTGTATCAAACTCATTCGCCACTGGGGTGAAAAACATCAATGCTTGTTTGGCTAATTCGTTATGCTATGATCAAAACACTAACCCCAAGCTCGCACAGGAAATTAATTAATGCCCATCAGCAGCACAGTCATTGACACAATGATGCAGCACCAATCAATTCGGAAATTTACCGACCAAGCTATTGCCCAAGATCTTTTAGAACAACTCGTCGCGGCAGGCCAAGCAGCATCCAGCTCCAGCTTCGTGCAGGTCACTAGCGTTATTCAAGTCAATAAGCCCGCGGCACGAGCGCAATTACAAATGGCCTCTGGCAATCAACCTTATGTAGGAACTTGTCCGGTATTTTTAGTCTTTTGTGCGGACTTGAAGCGTAATCAAGATATCTGTGCACTGAACGGTATCGATATGCCAACGGGCTTCACCGAGCAAGCTTTGATAGCTAGCATCGACACGGCTATTATGGCGCAAAATATAATTCTCGCCGCCGAGAGTGTTGGTTTGGGTGGTGTCTATATTGGTGGTTTGCGTAACCAGCCTCAACAAGTTAGCGACACGCTAAACCTACCCGCACAGGTGGTACCTCTGTTTGGTATGTGCTTGGGTTATCCAGCCCAAGACCCGGGTCTTAAGCCTCGCTTGCCATTATCTGTGGTATTACACCAAGAACAGTATCAGGCCCTTGAGCCTAACGAGTTACAGGCCTATGATGAAGCACTAAGTGCTTATTATGTCGAGCGCACGAAAGGCAAACTAGACACCAGCTTCAGCCAGCATATTGAAAAAACCATGAACAAAGAAGCGCGCCCGCATCTACTTGATTTCCTACACAAACAAGGCTTGATGACGCGCTAACAACTAGTCTTGAAAAAACACCTGACCTGTTAGCCAGGTTTCACAATCGGCTGGCAGCAATGGTTTACTATACAAATAGCCTTGCATTAGGTTACAGCCGAGATGCATGAGCAGCTCTTTTTGTTGCTCTGTCTCAACGCCTTCAGCTAAAACATGCATACCTAGCTGCGAAGACATAGAAATCACGGCCTGAATAATGGCTTGATCATCGGCGTCTTCATGCATTTCTTGCACGAAGGCCCGGTCAATTTTTACCTTATTACCAGGCAAGCGTTTCAAATAATTGAGTGACGAATAGCCGGTACCAAAATCATCGATAGCGATTTCAATACCGATATCCCTTACCTCTTGCAGTGTCGATACAGCCTCATCTAAACCGTTGATCAAGCAGCTTTCGGTGACTTCAATTTCCAAATATTTGGCTTCTAAGTTCCAGCGCGCCAATTGATCTTCAAGGTCATCAACAAGGTCGCCTTGCGTAATCTGTATTGGCGATACGTTTATTGCCACAGGCACAATGGCATTACCTTGTTGCTGCCATTGTACCTGTTGCATACACACTTGACCGATAGTCCAACGACCAATATCACTGATCAAGCCAATTTCTTCGGCCAAAGGGATAAACTCTGCCGGGCTTATTTCACCCATGCTCGGGTTACGCCAGCGCAGCAAGGCTTCAAACCCAGCTAAGGTATTATTTAAGGCATCCACTTGCGGTTGATAAACCACGTAGAGTTCATTGTTTGCCAAGGCGTGATACAGCGCATTATGCATATAAAAGCGGTCGGTATTTTCATGCCCCATAAGAGGGTGGTACAAATTCCACTGACCACCGCCGCGCACATGGGCCATCTGTTGCGCGGTGATGGCATTTTCACAGAGCAACTTGGCAGTATTACTTTCATCATTACGACGGCAAACACCAATACTGACATAAAGCATCATAGAGCTAGATTGAAAGGCAAAAGGCTCTTCCATGATGTCCAAAATCTTATTGGCTAGGAGCTCAAGATCGGCGTCTGTGTGACAATAATGCCAAATCAAAAAACTGTCGTTTTGCGCTCCCCTCGCCAATACATCTGTATGCGCACCAACTTGCTGCAAACGATGGCTTATTTGTTGCAACAACTCTTGCAAACCATCATGGCCAACCACCTCGTGAACATAGTCAAAGCGGTCTATTTGAATAGCCACCACGCCTTGCACACCGCTACCAATCGGTGCTTCTAATGCCGTCGACACTTGTTGTAAAAATGCAGAATAATTAGGTAGGCTGGTTTGCTCATCTTCAAAGGCCAAGCTTTCTAACTCTGCAAGCTTGTCTTGCCAGCCAGCTTCACGCTGTTGCCAGGCGCGCTGTTGCCGCCAACTTAGCCAAAGCAACGTATAAATACCCACGCTCAATAACAACAAGGACAAGCTGCTCATGTCCATGGCAATGGCGGCACCGTATTCAATATATAGTATCAACCAGCTAGCGATAACTAGCATGGTGATCATGATCGCAGTAACGCGTGGATCATTCATTAAAAAAGCTCATAGGCGAGAACTACTTAGCCAAAAAACAGCTTTGACTATAGCAAAAAAAAAGGGCGTAACCAATGGTTACGCCCTTTTTCAGCCGTACCTAATTAAACCTGTCGAGCCGCAATCAGCTGTTGCCATTGAGCAGGACCAGTTTGGTGTACCGATGTACCCCCGGTATTAACCGCTACAGTTACGGGCATGTCTTCGACATCAAACTCATAGATGGCTTCCATACCCAACTCGGCAAAGGCCAGTACCTCAGCATTCTTGATTGCCTTGGATACCAGATATGCAGCACCGCCGACAGCCATTAGGTAGACAGCTTCATTGTCACGGATAGCATCTATAGCCACCTGACCACGTTCGGCTTTACCGATCATGCCCAACAAACCCGTTTCTTCTAGCAAAGTACGAGTAAACTTATCCATACGCGTAGAGGTAGTTGGTCCGGCTGGACCCACGGCTTCGTCACGTACCGGGTCAACCGGGCCGACGTAATAGATAAATCGACCCGCTAGATCCACCGGCAACTCTTCACCATTGGCCATCATGTCGATCATCTTCTTATGCGCGGCATCACGGCCGGTAAGCATCTTGCCGGACAAGAGGAGTGTTTCACCTGGCTGCCAGGCTTTGACGTCCTCTGGCGTTACTGTGTTGAGGTCCACCTTGCGTACACCATCTCCAGCTTCCCAGGCAATTTCTGGGTATTCATCCAAACTAGGCGGTGTCTGTAACGCTGGGCCACTACCATCCAAAGTGAAGTGAGCGTGGCGCGTAGCAGCACAGTTTGGAATCATGCAAATTGGCAAGGAGGCAGCATGCGTAGGGTAATCCAGTACCTTTACATCCAATACGGTAGTCAGGCCACCTAGGCCTTGGGCACCTATGCCCAAATTATTAACAGCTTCAAAGATTTCCAGACGCAATTCTTCCGCGCGATTGCTTGGGCCACGGGCCTGAAGTTCATGGATATCAATTGGGTCCATCAATGATTGCTTGGCCAATACCGCCGCTTTTTCTGCGGTGCCACCAATACCTATACCCAACATACCCGGTGGACACCAACCAGCGCCCATAGTAGGCACGGTTTTAACAATCCAATCAACAATACTATCAGATGGGTTTAGCATCACCATTTTGGTCTTATTTTCTGAGCCGCCGCCTTTAGCCGCTACCTGGATATCCACCTTGTCACCAGCAACAATGCTGGTGTGAATAACCGCAGGCGTATTATCTTTGGTGTTAGTGCGTGCACCAGCAGGATCGGCCAAGATAGAAGCACGCAGCTTGTTTTCTGGCAAATTGTAAGCACGACGCACACCTTCGTTGATCATGTCTTCCAAGCCCATATCAGCTTGCCATTGCACATCCATACCAACTTCAACAAATACGGTCACAATCCCGGTATCCTGGCATAATGGACGACGGCCTTCAGCACACATACGTGAGTTGATTAAGATTTGTGCCATGGCATCCTTGGCAGCTTGTGACTCTTCTCGCTGCCAGGCTTCGTGGACGGCCTGGATAAAATCAATAGGGTGGTAGTAAGAGATAAACTGCAGCGCGTCTGCAACGCTGTCGATAAGATCGTTCTGACGGATAAGGGTCATGCTGAATTCCTAGACAAGGTCAAAATAAAGGCCATATTATACCTCATTTTTATTGCCATTCGATCTAGTACTATTGTCAAAGATGAAATGAATGGG
>DPHB01000067.1:87564-96073 GCA_003521845.1 Oceanospirillaceae bacterium
CTTCTGACTGTACACCAAAGGTAATAAAGGTATCGGTAATTGGCTTCGCGTCTTTAGCCGCTGCTTGCTGGGCCTCAAAAATAGCTTGTTGCTGTTCAAGCTTGGCTTGTTCAAGCTCATAGTAACGCTGTTGTTCAAGCGCTATGAGGGCCTTCATCTTGCCAACTAGGTCTTGGTTCTGCACCTTCTTCATCTGGCCTTCTAGGCTTTCGATACGTTGCTTTAGCAGCGTTAACACTGCCTGTTGCTGCTCGCTCACCTTCTGCATTTGTGCAAAACTGCTGGTAATTTGGTCGTTTACATTACCTAGCATGGCTTGGCTTTGCGTAGCCTGACTAGACACCGCTTGCTGGGCTTCTGCACCCGCTTCATCCATAAAGTGCACGGCTTGTTCTACCCTCATACCCAAAGCATGACTGGTGTCAGCCACATCAATCAACTGCGACTCCAGGGTTGACAAACGACCTAACTGGGTTTCAAAACCGCGTTCAAAACGCACCATCTTAGTAGCCATGGCCACACTGATTGCAGTGGCGTCTTTCACTGCACCTTGCAGCACATACAACATAACGCCGCCACTCATAATGCCCAAGAAACCCATGATCGCTAAAAAGCCTAATACATATGAGTTGGTCTTACGCAGGTCTTTGGCCATCTTGTTGATAGTGGTAACACTACCTAACAACATGTGAATGGATTGGTTGGTGGAGTGAGCTGCCTCGTTGGCCGCCCCTGCTGCATCCAATACAATTTCCGTCAGACCTTCAATATCAGCAGCACTAGCTAGTTTAGTATCACTGCCATTGCCTGTAGCAGGTGCAGGACTAGGGCGTGTGGATTCTGGCGTATCATCAATGACTAAGAAACCGTCATCATCGTCTTCTTGTGGCTCAGCAGGGGCGGCAAAATCTTCTTCATCGTCAAATAACATCACATCATCGCCAAGGCTATTGTTGGCAACACGTGCCCTGGCTTGAGCAGTGTCTTCTTCCGCTGGTTCAACATCAGGCTGTGCCGCTGCGGCAGGCGCTGTATATTCTTGCCCGTCTTCTTCAACAAACAAGTCGTCGTCCATTTCTGGCTCTACAGCAGCAATTTCTTCTGCCGCTTCACCTTCGGCTACACTTGCCTCAGCTTCCTGCGCAGCCGCAGCTTCAGCCTCGGCCTCTTCTACTGGTACAATTTCCAGCTCTAAGGCGCCAACTTCATTTTCTGCTTCTGTGGTATCTTGATCGCTCATAACCTTTCCAATTTTGCTCAATAATTAGCCACTCAATTACTTCAAAAGTAGCTAATCATCCGCGTTACGATGCTGTAACTCTTCTGACTCTTTAGATATATCGGCAGATTGTTCACGAATTTTAGACATTTTTTGTGCTAATCGACTTGCCAGCCTAGAAGTGGGCTTTTCTGCAGCAGGTTTTGCGTCTGGTGAAGGCTCTGCGGATAGTTTATTAGTTGTTGCTACCACCGGTTTTATACCATCCAACTGCACCTTGCTAATTGACTTGGCCAACTTGCCTTTCAATTTTACTTGATCTTGACTATCCAGCTTGCCTTCTAAAATCGCCTGCCCTTGTAGGCGCTCGACACTTTCCTCGGCCTTTAATTGAGCTTGATCGGGGCCCCTATCTGCCCTACCTTCAAGGCTCGCCTGTCCCATGGTAGCCGCAGCATGCTCTATACCTTGCAAAGCGACGTTTTGCTCAACACAGTCCCGCCCTTGCAAGTTGGCATTGGCCCGATGGCGGCGCATTTTTTCCTTAGCCTCCATGAGAATTTGCTGTCGAGTTTTAGGTTCATTGGCTTGCATTTGAGCAGAGCGGCCTATATCCTCGGGTTCCCCTTGCAGCATGCTATTACCGGCCTGTTTTTCAGCGCCACCTTGCAAACTGGCCTGGCCAGCTTGAGCTTCCTTATCGCCTTCAAGGCTTGCATTGCCCGCTTGATGCAAACGATCCCACTCTTCCTGACTCATACCTTGTAGCTGGTCTTGACTAGCTTGGCCCTCGGCTGCGCCTTGTAAACTAGCCTCACCAGCCTGAGGAGCAGCTGTTTCGTCACCTTGCAAAGATGCCATGCCGGCCTCACGCGGGGCATTGCCCTGCAAACTTGCCTCACCAGCTTGCGGGTCGACCACCGCGTCACCTTGTAAAGAGGCATGACCAGGCCCTGCTGGTTGATGTCCATCTAAACTGGCGAAACCTGCTTGAGGGTCTTGGTATCCATCATTTGCCATGGCCGTAGCATCAGGTGTATGACTTTTTTGTCCATCCAAACTAGCATAGCCGGCTTTGGCTTCGGCACTATCATCACCGTGTAATTGCGCGTAACCAGCTTGTGTTTGCTCCTCACTGCCTTCTAACCAAGCTTGACCAGGGCCTGTTTCTTCACGCCCTTCTAGCTGCGCCTGACCAGCAGAAGCCGGAGCTTGCCCTTCCTCTGCTTGTAAAACATCATGCTTAGCGGCAACTGGCCCTTTACCTTGCAGGCTAGCTTGACCTTGCCGATTAGAAATAGACTGTGTATTGGCATCTTGCCCATCTAGGCCTACGGCGCTAGCATGCCTTGCCTTACTCCCAGCCAAACTGGCATTGCCGGCACGGCTTTTCCTAAGGTCATTGCGTACTTGCATACGCCGCTGACGCTTGGCTGGATCTCCTCCAGCTTTAGGGGCGTTAGAAAAACGATGCCAATTTTCCGCCAGTTCACTTTCTTCACCTAGCGTATTAACAATACGTTGCTGGCTAGCTACGAATTCAGCAGTTTCGGAACGATCGAGCTGCCGGCTACTCTTGTCAGAAATATCATATGCCTTATTGGGCTGATCATTTTTGACCCGTTTAAATAGCTCCTTATCGATATCTTTCTTTTTCATAACAATATCCACCTGTGGTTATCGCTTGGACGCGTCACAAGCGCTCACCAGACTCATCAAAACGGAAATCATCCGGCACTTCAGGACTAGGCTGTAGAGGCCGAGGAACCCCTGGTGTCACAGCATTTAACTGATAAACATAGGCCAAAATCTGCGCCACCGCGACATACAAACCTTCGGGTATTTCTTCATTAATTTCCGTGGTGAAATACAAGGCACGAGCTAACAAGGGAATGCGAATCATGGTGACATGATTCTCTGCAGCTAGTTCACGAATCTTAGCCGCCATTTCTCCTTGTCCTTTAGCAAGCACTAAAGGTGCTCCCGAACCTTCCTGGTCATACACAATAGCCACCGCGAAATGCTGTGGGTTAGTAATCACCACGTCGGCATTGCCCACCTCCTCCATCATACGCCCTTGTGCCATTTCACGCTGACGTTGGCGTACTTGGGCTTTCACCTCAGGTCGACCTTCCATTTCCTTCATTTCGTCCTTGATATCTTGCAAGGACATTTTAAGCTTTTCCGTATGACTATGGATTTGATAGGGCACATCAATGGCGGCAATGACTAGCAAAGACAAGCTGATAAACAAAAATGCCAATACTAGTATAAAGGCCCCTTGTTCCATGGCTGGCCCTAGGGGCATGCTACCTAAAGCGATGATCTGGTCTAGCTGACTGCTGACTACTAGGTAACCGACACCAGCAACCAGCAAAAATTTCACCAGCGCTTTGACTAGTTCCATGGCGGCTTGCGTACCAAACATACGCTTCAGGCCAGACATAGGGTTAAGCTTGCTGGGCTTGGGCATAAAGGCCTTAGTAGAAAACAACCATCCACCAATTAATGCCGGTGTTATCAGTGCCAAAGCCAAGGTCAGCAACAATAGCGGCATAATCGCTAGCAAACCTTCCACAAATCGCTCAAACCACACCACTGGCATAAGTTTGGTATCCATGATCAATTCACGTTCCAGCGTCAAACTATCAACCAGTAGCAATTTAATATCGGCTATCATATCGCCACCAGCCATCAAAAAATAGGCCGAGCTCACCACCATAATAATGGCCATGGAAAGTTCTTTGGAACGGGGAACTTGACCATCTTCTCGGGCTTTTTCGAGTTTTCGGGCCGTGGGTTGTTCGGTTTTTTCTGCGGAGCTATCTTCTGCCATATTAGCCCCCTACCTAAGCCACGCCAAGCAGACGACGAATCTGCATGAAAGCTTCATACCAAATCCCTTCTACGGCACCAAAAAAGGTGGGTAGTAGAATCATAATCAACACTAACCCTAATAATAGGGTCAAAGGGAAACCTACTGCAAATACGTTAAGGCTAGGTGCCGCACGGGATACCACGCCCATTGCCGCATTGGATAGCAAAAGCACCATCATGGCCGGCAGGGCAATCATAGCGGCGCCAGCAAATACCAATACTGACCATTCAATCACACTCCATAAATGTGCTGCCGTCAATAAAGGTTGATCTATCGGCCAATAACGAAAACTGTCCAGCAATAATTCAACTAGTATTAAATGACCACCAACGGAGACAAAGATTAAGGTGGCAAGAATAATCAAAAACTGAGACACAACGGGCGTTTGTACTCCACTATTAGGATCTGCCATCATGGCAAAACCCAAACCCATGGCGAGGGATATAAATTCACCTGCTGCACTGATGGCAGCAAAGGCAATTTGCAAAATAAGCCCCATCATAACGCCCAAAATAACTTGTTCAAACAACATAACCAGGCCAAAACCCGACATAACATCGATAATGGGCCAATCATAAAGAGGGTAAATTAAAATGGTGAAGACACCGGCAATACTGATACGCGCGGTAACATTGACGCTCATCGCGGAAAATACAGGGGCTGTCATCATACAAGCACTAATGCGTACCATAGGCCACAAAAATGTGTAGAAGATAGCCATGATGTCGTCCCATACGGCAAACATGGGGTTAACCGATTACGTTGGGAATATTTTTGATTAAACGCGTGGCAAAGTCCGTCAATACAGTTAACTGCCAGCCGCCAAACAAATACAACACCAAGGCCAGCGCCACTAGCTTAGGGATAAAGCTCAGAGTCATTTCGTTAATCGAGGTTGCTGCCTGTACAATACCAATCGACAAACCAACGGCCAAAGCAATAAGTAGCATAGGACCCGCAATATAGGCCACCACCATCAAGGCTTCGCGACCAATATCTAACACCATTCCTTGATCCATAATGTCTGTTCTCCTCTTCAGGCTGACACCTAGCTAAGTATAAAAGCTAGCCGCCAGAGTACCTAATATGAGCGCCCAACCATCTATCAAGACGAACATCATGATTTTAAAGGGCAGCGAAATCATCATGGGTGACAACATCATCATACCCATCGACATAAGTACGCTAGCCACCACCAAATCTATCACCACAAAGGGCACAAATATCAAAAACCCTATTTGAAATGCGGTCTTTAATTCGCTAGTAATAAAAGCCGGAATCAACATTTGCATGGGTATGTCTTCAGGGCCATTAAGAGATTCTACACCACCTATCTGGGCAAACAACTCGATATCTGATTCACGGGTTTGATTAAGCATAAAACGGCGTAAAGGCACCTGCGCCGCGGCAAAAGCCTCGACAAAATCAGCCTGTTCATTCATATAGGGCTGCAAAGCTGTCTCATTCATCTCTTCAAACGTCGGCGCCATGATAAACAAGGTCAAAAATAGTGCTAAACCTAACAACACTTGATTAGGTGGTGTCTGGTTGGTACCTAGCGCGGTACGTAATATGGACAAGACTATGATAATACGCGCAAACGATGTCATCATCAGCAAAATAGCTGGCAACAAGGTCAACAGGGTCATTAAACCCAATATTTGCAAAGTTAAACTGTATTCTTGCGTACCATCTGGCTGAGTTTCTACGACGATGCCAGGAAAGATGCCATCAGCACCCCATGCCGTACCAGTGATACCAAGCATGAGTAGAGGGGTTAGAATGAGGATAATACGTTTCACGAAGATTCCTCGTTGCGATCAATTGATTTGACTGCTGGCTGCTGGCGCTTAAGCATGTGGGCAAAACCATTTTTCGCTGCCGCTAAGCTAGCACTGCTTGTTTCATCAGCCTCAGCGGCAACTGGCTTGTCGATCTCGGTCAGTAAATTGACCTGCTGCGGTGATACACCAATAAGTAGTTGGCGATCGTCTATTTCGATTAACACCAGTTTTTCTTTGTTGCTGACAGACATAGCTTCAATAAAACGCAAACGCCGTCCTCCTCGAGGACGGCGCTGTATAAACCATTTACTGGCGTATAAGAGACCTACTACCAACGCTAAAACCAGCATTAAGCTGACTAGAGACTGAGTTAATAACTCGGTATTTCCGGGCATTGTTTACACCGCCTTATGACACCTAATGATGCCTTCTAAATCTTGCGGATACGATCAGCTGCATCCAGAACCTGTGTGAGACGGATACCATAACGTTCATTAACCACCACAACTTCGCCTCGAGCGATTACCGTGTTGTTAACTAAGACATCAATAGACTCGCCCGCTAAACGGGAAAATTCTACCACACTGCCCTCACTTAGGCGTAGTAAGTCCTTAATTTTTAAGGTCGCACGGCCGACTTCTGCGGACAGGGTTACCGGGATATTCTGTAGCACATCCAGGTCCAATTCATCTTCAAAAGTGGGCAATCCGCCAGCCCCTGGGGCGTCAAAATCATCACTCACAGTTATATCCTCGTAATAATTGCCAGGTTAATCCCATAGATCGACTTCGTAGTCGTCCATGCGTACTTCACCCATAATTTTCAGGGCTGCTTGTCCATTTGAACTACCGTATACACCACTAAATAGAGGAATATCGGCACAGGTAACACTGACTGTTTCTGGCATTTTAATTGGAATCACGTCGCCCACCTGTAGGTTACGTAATTCCAGCAAATTAATTTGGGGCCGTGCTAATTCGGCTTTCACTTCTAACTCTACGTCTTCGATAGCGACTTTGAGATAGTTATTCCAAATACGTTCTTCATCAATATCCGTGTCACCAATAACTTGGTTACGCAATAATTCACGGATTGGTTTCATCGCCGCGTAGGGATACAAAATTTGCACACTACCGCTAATATCATGGGCCATGTCAATATTAAAACGATTGATAATGACCAGATCATTTTCTTCCACAATGCTAGTGAATTGTGGATTAACTTCCGAGTTTACATACTCGAAAGCAATGGTATAAAGGGGCGACCAGGCCAACTTCATATCATGAAAAACACGCTGCAATAGCATTTGAATAATACGGTATTCGGTCGGCGTGAAATCGCGAATGCCAGAAATTTCTGTATGCGAACCTGCGCCACCAAAAAAGCTATCGAGTGAATTAAAAATAAGCTGCGGATCGATAATAATCAACATGGAGCCACGCAACGGTGGTATTTTCACCACATTCAACGAGATAGGCGTACTTAGGGTAGACATAAAGGTTGCAAAACGCTCCACGTCCACCGGTTGGCTTTCTATCTTCGGTTGATAGCGCAACAGGCTCTTCAGACTAGTACGGAACAAACGTGCAAAACGCTCATTGATCATGTCTAGCGAGCCCAAGTGTGAGGTTAGCGTACTATCCTCACTGGCTATATCATACTGTTCAGCACCAGAATCCACGTTGTAAGGAGACACCTCGTCTCCAGCATCAGCTTTCACCAAGGCTTGGATTTCGTCTTCTGACAGTAGCTCGTTTTCACTCATGAATCATTACACCTACTGGACGATAAACTCGGTGAAGTAAACCTCTTCTACGCCACCAAAGTTTTCGTAATTTTCCAACACTTCATTCATCCGATCACGAATATTACTGGCCATCTTTTGCTTACCGCTAGCCGAATAAATTTCGTCTTCGGTATAGGTACCTACTTCCATCAAGATGGCCGAACGAATGGCCATTTGGTGCTTCCCCACGGCCTCGACAATACGGTCATCATAATGAGTCATATAACCCAGACTAAACAACACAAATTTCTTACTTTCAGCCAAGTTAATGGTGAATTTATCTTCCAATTGCGAATAGGTTTGGTCAAACTGCTGGCTCTCAGGCAAATCTTTGGCTTGCTTCTTCAAGGCCTTTGGTGCATTTGGATCCGCCGCACCCTCTACTTCTCCACCTTGTTCCAGTTGCTCAACAACATTACCTGCTTCGTCAACCGCCGCCGGTTTAGCATCAAAGAAACCCGTCATAAACAAGGTACCACCAACGGTAAGACCAATAACGAGAAGACCTAGGATGACAAAAATAAGAATTTTGACAAGCCCACCCTTCTTTTTACCTTCTTCGCCTTCTTCTAAAACTTCTTCGTCAGCCATACTCTACACCTATACTACTTAATTGGAGCTAATGTTTAACTCAACTATTTTCAAATAAACTTACGCGAAGGTATCTAGATCACCGTCATGGTTACTAGTACTTGCATTTACACTGCTGTTGATCGTTGTTTCAGAGGCTGATAACTGGTTTACTTCGCCAGTTTGCGCGTCTTGTTCAGCAAATTGTTGCTGCTTGCCATCGCTACCCACATCCACCTGGCCTAATTGTAAACCACTTTCCTCTAGCAATT
>DPHB01000067.1:96228-100746 GCA_003521845.1 Oceanospirillaceae bacterium
AATTCACGTAAACGAGGCATTCCAGTCTCTAATAATTCCCTCACCCCTTGGTTAGCACTTAGCAACTGGGTTGTTAAGACGCCATCTTCCATGGTCATGTTGATTTTGATCTGGCCTAAACGGGCAGGATTGAGATTAATGTTAGCTTGCCATTGGCCATCGCGAACCATACGTTGTAGCTGCTGACCAACTTGATTTTGCATATTACGTGCAGCCTGTTGAGCCGGGTTATCTGCCTGTAATGCTGACTGTAATCGACTGCCACCTTCTGCTACCGGCACCTCGGCTGTTACCCCGGGGGTAGTTGCGGCTTGGCTGGTAGCCAAACTATTGAACTGCGCCATAGATTTGAAACTTGCGCCAGTGACAGGGCTTGCCAAGGCATCGGGGGCTGAGGCTACTTGCGCCGCTACCGGCTGGCTAACCAGGTCGAGTTTTTGCAGCAAGGCGTCAGGGATACGCAATAAAGATTCCCCTGCCGATGTTGCCGGCATTTGATCGCTATTAACAGCTGCATTGCTGGTCACTTGCATAGCACGTTGGCGTAAGAAATTCTGAGCACCGACGGTGGCAGCATTATTAGCTGCCGCATTGGCCACTGGCGCCGCATCACCTTGACGCACGCGAATTACCACATCGTCGGTTATTTCACGAGCTGCAATTTGTTGCGTAACTAGCGCATTAGCAACTGGGTTATTTGCCGTCGGGTTAGCATTGACTCGCACAGCAGCGTCACTTATCGGCTGCGGCACCTGGGCTTGAACTTGTGGCTGCATTTGTACTTGAGCCGTTGTTTGAACCTGCGGCTGCGCTTGTGGTGTTACTGGCGGTTGAGTTGCTACCTGAACCTGAAGTGGTTTTGGTGGTTGTACTTGTGGCTGCCCTGTCGACTGCGCTAGCACGTTGGTATTTAGTAAACTCGCTGCACCACTATGCATTGGTTCCTTGGGCAAATGCTTGGCACCGAGCAGTTGCGCAGTATCAAGTGTACGATCCGGGGTGGCTACAGCACTTTGAGCAACCGGTGTTTGCACAGCCTTGGTCGCGTGTAAAATGTAGCTGGCTACCGCTGGATCAATACCCATTTGCTGAGCAGCTTGTAACAGTTGAGGCTCGTCTAACAAGGCGGTATCGTCTGTAACCACACCAGTGGCAGCTACCTTAGCAGACAAGTTTGCAGTGCCATTGTTTGGTAGCTGGTGAACAACCGCATCATTACCAGCCATCAAGCTAGTCATGGCAGTTAAATCATCGAGTGTGGTTTCGGATACAGTTTCGCCTTGCATCAGTTGCTGTAACTGGGCTTGTAGCTCTTGCATAGGTAAGGATGCAGACTCCGCTGGCATCTGTGCCAGCTTAGCTAGCATGTGAGCTAATTCCACGTTTGCCGGGGCGATTTTAAGCGTACCAATACCGGCCTGACCTGGTTGGCTAATTCCTGTCTCAGCAAGATTTGCCGCTAGCTTGCCACCCGGCAAATCTTTGCCGGCCAACAGCTGCGGGGCAACACTCTGCTGTTGCTGACCAAGAATGCTGCCAAACAGTTGTCCTTCGACACCCGACTGGGTTCCCGCTGTGGCACCTGTGGCACTGCTATTAGTGGCGCTCAGCTGACTAATAAGGCTTTGTAAATCAATATTTGCCATAGGGATAATCTATCCTATTACCTATATTATTGCTTAGGCTAGTTGCTTTAAAACGGTCACCAATTGCCGCCTTTGCAAGTCAAAACTAGCTATTAACTATATACATGCAAAAATTGTTCCAATCCATTATGCCATAAACCCGACACGGATACGATTTCCTTAATTTTTAGTGTCAGGTCCTAGATCTAACCCCGTTTATACAGGTGTGTTTGCTAGACGCTGGCAATACGACGCGCAAACATACTGCTAGCAACGGCATCCATTTGCTTGGCATCTTGTTTCTTTAAATGTGCCAAATATTCAGTGTCCGCTTGGTCCACAAGCTTTTCATTCATACGCACCTTTTGTGATTGCTGCAAGGCCTTTGCATGCAGTTCAGACACTCGTTGCTGCGCTTCTGCACGCTGACGTAATTGGTCTACTTCCATCTGCATAAGCTGCTGAATAAAGCTACGCATACGCATTAACTGATCACTGGATGCGCGCTTGTCTTGTAGGTCATGGAGATTTTTTTGATAGTCTTGCTGGTATTCACGTACTTTAGCAATGGACACATCTATATCGTCTACAACTTGCTGCGCTTCGCGCTCAGCTTGCACCGCGCGTTCATAATGTTGCTGTTGAATTTTGCCCAGGGAGGCAAAGCGTTCGCTCTTGGTAGCCATAGGTCACCTTTCCCTTCTCTAATTCTCGTTTGCGAAAACAAGGCGATTTAGCCTTGAATCGTTTCCGCACCTTTAAGCTCGTGCTGTGGTGGTTGTGACAACACTTTCAAATGATCGACACTAGTTGCCATATCACAGGGCTCGTGCATACCCTGTTGCAAGAATCGATCCAGATCGAGCCTTTTTTGAATAGATTCATCTAAAATTCGATTTTGACCAGCCTGATAGGCCCCGACCGTTAACAAATCCTTATTTTCGTTATAAATAGATAGCCAGCTGCGCACCTTTTGACTGGCAATTTTTTGACTATCGTCTTGTAAAACCTGTGCCAAACGACTGATGGATTGACCAATATCAATCGCCGGATAATGCCCAGCACCAGCCAGCTCACGCGTCAAGACAATGTGGCCATCCAATACCGAACGGGCCGCGTCAACAATAGGGTCTTGCTGATCATCACCCTCAGCCAAGACTGTATAAAAAGCCGTAATGGCACCTTGCTGGTCAGTGTGGCCATTACCAGCACGTTCCATTAAATTAGGAATAAGTGTAAATACCGATGGCGGATAGCCCTTAGAGGTTGGCGGTTCGCCAATGGCTAGGCCAATTTCGCGTTGTGCTTGTGCTACGCGTGAAATGGAATCGACTAACAGAAGCACAGATTTGCCCTGATCTCGAAAAAACTCAGCGACAGTCGTCGCCAAACGCGCCGCGTGCAAACGCGTCACCGGCGAGGTATCACCCGGCGCGGCAATAACGACAGATCGCGCCAAACCTTCTTGGCCCAACGACTCTAATACAAATTCTTGCACTTCTCGGCCACGCTCACCAATTAAACCAATCACCACAACTTCTGCTTGGGTAAAACGAGTCATCATGCCAAGCAAGACACTTTTACCGACACCAGAACCGGCCATCAAGCCGACTCGTTGACCACAGCCGACTGTTAGCATGCTATTTATACTACGCACACCAACATCCAATACCTTTTTAATAGGGCGTCGTGCCAAAGGGTTGATATGTTCGCCACGGATATTACGGTACTCTTCGGGCACAATTTGTGGGCCACCATCAAGGGGTTTACCCATACCATCTAGCACGCGACCAAGCATACTGCGGCTCATGCCTATGGCCTGACCACGAGGTTGTGGACGCACGCGATAGCCAGGTGCAATACCGTGGATACTGCCAAAAGGCATCAACAGTAATTTGCCATCACCAAAACCGACCACTTCGGCAATAATATTGTGCCCATCTGGGCCAGTGATATCACAATAGCTACCTACCGCCGCGTTGACGCCTTTGGCCTCGAGGGTAAGACCAACGACACGGGTTAATACGCCTTGCGAATGAGGTTCTTGGAGGTGAAGTTGAAGGGTAGATTGATGTAAACGATCAGCAAGGTTAGTCATAATGGTTCCTTACCAGAGTTCATCATCGTCGTCGGCAGCTTTATCTCCAGCAGCGGCAAGATCAGCCCAATCTTCGTCGTTTTCTAGGCCTTCTTCTGGCCCTTGGGTTTGCGCCTGTAATGCTTCGAGGCTCATTTCTGGCTCTGCAGCCTCTTGTGCCAACGCTTGCGCCTCACCTACATTAGTTTCATCCTGGGGAGTAGGTGTTTCGGCAACCTCTTCATGCATAGCCAGCGTTTCCTCTGCAGAAAGGTGTGTTACCGGTGCCAGCAATTTGTTATCGACATTGCCTAGGGCCTGCCTAGAAAGCATTATTAGACGCTCTTCTAATAAATCATCAACCCAACTGTCGGCTTGTTCAACACGTACACTGCCAGGTTGTAAGTCATTGCTGGGCAAGTAAGACACCTTGCCTTCGAGCATAGAATCCGCTTGTAACAGCTGGTAATCATCGTTGTTTAGATATACTTGCAACTTATCTTGCGTCAGATCCAGCTGCTCCATACAGCCTTTAACTAAGCGTGTTACAGCGCTGTCAGAAAGACTCAGTTCGCCACGCACAAGCTCTTTGGCCATGTGCAAAGCGAGACGTTGCATAGGCTGCAACAGCGCATCGCCCAGCATATTGGCGACCTGCTCAAGGGCATATTCAGCCTGGGCGAGGCTTTCTAATTCTTGCGTAAGCACCGCTTGAGCCTGCTCTTGAGCGGCAGCTTCGCCATCTATAAGACCTTGCTGTATACCTTCGGCAATCCCGGCTTCAACACCAGCAGCATGGCCTTCGGCATAACCACG
>DPHB01000067.1:100983-105233 GCA_003521845.1 Oceanospirillaceae bacterium
CTCATCGGCTGCGACATCTTGAAATCCATCATCACCAAAACCATTGTCAAAGACGTCATCGCCAGCATCAGCTGTATCTGCACTGGCATCAGTATTGGTATTGGCATTAAATTGAAAATCGCCACCGGCAGCTTCAGCCATCATGGCCATTTGTTGCTGGACCATTAGGTCTTCTGCTGACATGCCGCCCATGTCAGTAGCACCAGCAGTGGTGCTAGGAGCATCTAGACCAGGTACAGAAAAGTCTTGCCAATCATCCGTATTGGCTTGATTTTGGCTCAACACATGCACTTCATCTGCCGCAAAGGCTTTTGGATCTGGAGCAGCTTGGGCGGGGGCCGTCAAAGAAAAGAAAGGCGCAAACTCCTCATTTAGCGTAGCCAAATGCGTAGTCCAGGATTGAAATTCCTGGGCTTCATCAGCTTTAACTACACGACTTGAGATAGACATGGTACTTTCCTAACTTGTTATTTATCTACGTTCGTCATTGCGAGCGTAGCGAAGCAATCTAATGATGCTCGGCAGGGATTGCTTCGCTACACTCGCAATGACGGTGTTGCTACGCTCGCAATGACAGTATTACTTAAACAAAGTCGTCGCCACCGGCAGACAACATCATTTCACCAGCGTCGGACAATCGGCGCGCAATACGCAGAATATCCTTCTGGGCCACTTCCACTTCGCTGATACGCATAGGGCCCTTGGACTCCATATCATCCTTAAACATATCGGCGGCACGAGTCGACATATTCTCGAAGAACTTGTCTTTCACCAGATCATCGGCACCCTTCAGGGCCACCATCAACAGCTCAGATTCAACATTACGAATAAGTACTTGAATACTGCGGTTATCCACGGCCTCAAGGTTATCAAAGGTAAACATATTGTCTTGGATACGGCCTGTGAGATCTTCATCACGAGCCATAAGCGTATCCATAATCTTGCTTTCCAACTCGGACTTGGTGAAGTTCATAATCTTCGCCGCGGCCTTAATACCACCCACACTAGAGGACTTCACAGCCGAGTTAGATGAGAATTGCTTTTGCATGATGGTTTCCAATTCTTCCAAAGCTTCTGGTTGTATGGTTTCCAGCTGAGCAACGCGCATGATAATTTCGGGACGCAGGTCTTCAGGTAAGAAGTGCAAGACATCAGCACCTAGTTCATATTCCAAGAAAGAAATAATAATAGCGATAATCTGCGGGTGCTCACCTCGGATCATCTCCGCAATTGAACGAGAATCCATCCAGTTAAGAATATCCAAACCACGGCTAGCCTTAGTGGGCATAATGCGGTTTAACACGCTGGCCGCCTTGTCTTCGCCTAGGGCACGGGTCATGACACGCTTAACGTAATCATTCGTACCCATGGACAAGTTGGTCTGTTGCTTCATAGTAGAAACAAATTCGTTAAGCACCAAATCCACAGCGCCTTGTTGTACGTTGGACACTGACACCATAGCGGCACCTAACGCCTGTACTTCACGAGGCTGCAGGTGTTGAATAACGTTTGACGCTTCGTCTTCACCCATCACCATCATTATAATGGCGGTTTTTTGGGTGTTACTGAGCATACGAAACTCTTCTTCGTCCGATACATCGATATCTGGTTCGTTCTTATTTTCGGCCATTGTCTTGTCCTATCAGTGACTAATTACTGATTAAAAATCTTGTTTAACCCAGCTGCTCATAACACCAGCCACACGCTTGGAGTCTTCAGCAATCAGCATGCGCATCAAGGCAACCTTATCATCATAGCTATTAGCAGTATCCAACATTTCTGGAGAGATACTGGATTTCTTGGGTCGCAGACGTGCCTTCATATCTTCTAGCGTCTCACCTTCAAGCATTTCCACTGTTTCTTCTTCCACACCGGCGGCCGCAAGCTCACCATTGGCAATGGCTAGGGC
Organism: Oceanospirillaceae bacterium; assembly: GCA_003521845.1. Classification (GTDB taxonomy): domain Bacteria; phylum Pseudomonadota; class Gammaproteobacteria; order Pseudomonadales; family Balneatricaceae; genus Njordibacter. The sequence goes on from DPHB01000067.1 coordinate 102,893, forward strand.
AGTTGCCTCTGCCGCCAGCTCTTCTTCTGTCTTCACTGGTGCTAGCAGGTTCTTTACTACCGGACGTAGGACCACGAGGATAAATACCAAGCCCATTACTGCTAGCAATACCTGACGCACTAGCTCCTGCAACCAGCTTTGCTCCCACAGCGGAGCCTGTGGAATAATTTCTTCTGGTTGAAAGGACATACCCACTACGGAAACGATATCACCACGGGCAGCACTAAAACCCACCGCATTTTGTACTAGCAAGGTAAACTGCTGGATTTGTTCAGGCGTTAGAGATTGACGCACAGATTCACCTGCTTCATTTAGTGTACTTGGCTCATCAATCACCACAGAAATACTTAAACGCTGCAAGTCACCCGTCGCCAACTTGGTGTGAGCAATCGTGCGATCCACTTCATAGTTGCGCGTGCTATTACGGCTACCAGGCAAGTTAATCGTATTGCTTTGTTCTTTAGCAGCGTTTGGGTTTACGGCGCTACCTTCGGCATCTGTTTGGTTGGCCGTTAAAGTTGGCTCCGCTGGTGGCTCATTGGAAAGAGAACCTGGAATACCTGCGGCTTCCTTAGCCGAAGCTGAGGTCTTTTCTGAAATCTGTTCACTACGCACCGCAATAGTTTCTGGGTTGTAGTTTTCCTGTGTCATTTCTTTGACGGTGAAATCCATATCTGCATTGACTTCTGCACGGAAACGGTCGGCACCGACTAGCGGCCCTAATAAAGACTGTATACGCTGCTGGTACATAGTCTCTACCTTGTTACGGTAACCCAATTGCTTTTCGTTTAAGCCTAAACCCGAGTCATCTTGGTCATCCATCACCAGATTTCCGTATTGGTCAACAACTGACACATTGGCTGGATCTAAGTAAGGAATGCTGGAAGCCACCATATGTACAATGGCTTGCGCTTGCGAGTCATTTAACTTACGCCCCTTGGCCAAATTCACGACCACAGACGCCGTAGTAGGCACCCGGTTGCGTACAAATACAGACTGCTTTGGCATGGCCAAATGCACCCGTGCCGACTTCACACTTTGCATACTGCTAATGGAGTTGGCCAGCTCTTCTTCAATAGCCAACTGATAACGCTTTTGCTCCATAAATTGACTGGTGCCCATAGCTTGCTGCTGACGAATCATGGCAAAACCATCAACAGGGGTAGCGGGTAAACCTTGATTAGCCAATAGTAACTTGGCTTCGTGGTATTGCTCTACTGGCACCTTGACGGCGCCCGAGGCTGTATCTAATTCTACGGCGACGCCTGCTTGCGTCAAAGCATCGTAAACAGCCGCTTGATCTGCGCCATCCATGCCTGGAAACATTGGCCGGTACGCAGGTTTTTGCAAAGCCATGTATACCACCACCATGATTAGTACACCAAAGGCCATTACCGCAAGAGGTAGGCTTCTACGCACGGCAGGTTGAGCCATAAACTCAGCCCAAATACCTTTAGGCTCTTGCTTCTGTGGCTCTACTGCAGCATTTTGACCTGCTGGTAGGGCATTGGAATTCATTGTTGCTTCTGCCATGGTGATGTCCTTGATTCAATAAATACGTGTGAATTTTTATTTCTAGTCCGCTTACACAGGCATCTTCATAATATCCTGATAGGCCGACAGGACCTTGTTTCTTACTTGCAGCGTTGCTTGAAACGCCATTGAAGAACTTTGCATGGCCAACATAACGTCAGCCAAAGCCACATCGTCACCGCGATCGTAGGCTTCCATCATTGATTTGGAAGTTAACTGGGTTTCATTGACGGTTTTTAGACTGTTTTGTAATGAGTCAGAAAAACTCGTTACAGGACCCGTAGAATTAACAGAATCAATGGCAGGTGCGGACATTTTTGACTGGCTAGCCATAATGCGCATCTGATTTACCATACCTTGCATTGCATTGATTTCATTCATAATTTTGATCCTTTCTAACTCTTTTCAGCACTTAACCTGGAATATCCAAGCCTTGGTCTTTCATCTTTGCCAGCTTGTAGCGTAGCGTGCGAGGACTAATACCCAACTCCCCTGCCGTATCTTTACGGCTACCATTGAAGCGTTGAAGCGTCGCTAAAATGACTTTTTGTTCGCTATCTCGAGCTACTTCTGACAATCCGCGCCCTTCTGCAAGGGTTTCTGACTGACTACCCATAGAGTAAGCAACATTCATGCCATCTGTACCGGTAGCTTGCATATAAACTTGGTTTTCTTGCTCTTGCACCTGACTGGCATCCAGCGCCTCAACCACAGACACTTCGGTAGGCATCTGCTGCATAAAGTCTTCTAAACCACCATCAACAAGCAAATGCTCCATACCAATCATGCCACCAACGGACAATACGAG
>DPHB01000035.1:0-249 GCA_003521845.1 Oceanospirillaceae bacterium
AAACCACTTCTTCTTAGAAGCCATGCCAGCCATGTTCACATCACCTAGGGTGACACGCCCATCCAATTCCGCACCCGTTACGTGGCCCTTCTCAATACGCAAGGCACCCAAGGCTTCTAGACCATATGGAGCAATATCAAAGTCTTTACCTGCATCCATGATGTGCTGCCATACAGCCTCACCATGGTCGGCTTCAGTGTATACCTCATAAGCCATTTCACCGGAGAAGCTCAAACGTAGCACCCGCAA
>DPHB01000035.1:419-829 GCA_003521845.1 Oceanospirillaceae bacterium
AGCGCCGTTATGCTCACCATGTACCACACCCATAAATGGAAAACCTTCATTACTGAAGTCCATGGCAGGGAAAGCCTTTTGCAAGGTGGCGCGAGCCTGTGGTCCAGCCACAGCCATAGCAGCCCAACGCTCACTAATGGAACTCACACGCACTTTCAATTCTGGCCAGTCTATTTCTAAACAACGCTCCATATGGGCCAAAGCAGGGCCTGCTTTGGCTGTCGTGGTAGTCATAAAGTAACGATCTTCGGCTAAACGAGAGGTAGTGCCATCATCAAACACAATGCCATCTTCACGCAACATGACACCATAACGCGCCTTATTAACGGGCAAAGTGCTAAACATGTTGATGTACACACGGTTTAGGAACTCGGCTGCATCAGGCCCCACAATCTCAATCTTACCCAGGG
>DPHB01000035.1:990-11098 GCA_003521845.1 Oceanospirillaceae bacterium
AATCTTACCCAGGGTACTAACGTCGCACATACCGACTTTGGCACGCACATGAGCGGTCTCACGCACATAAGCATCGTCAATGGTTTCACCCGTTTGTGGGTAGTATTGCGCACGGCGGAACAACCCTGTTTCAACAAATACCGCACCTGCACGCTCATGCCACTCTTGCATAGGTGTACGACGTAATGGCTTAAAGTGATCGCCTAGTTCTCGGCCACCAATACCACCCATAGAAACCGGGGCAATAGGCGAACGAAAACGTGTGGTGCCAGTTTCGGCAATACTCTGTCCTTGGCACTGGGCCATAATGGCCAAGGCGTTGACATTGGATGTCCGTCCTTGGTCATTGGCCATACCTAAAGTGGTATAACGCTTCATGTGTTCAACTGAAACAAAGCCTTCAAGATGCGATTGCACGACATCGGCAGCAGTCACATCATGCTGTATGTCAACCAGCTGCTTACCCTTAGCAGGTACACGCCATAATGGTTGAATATTCAATGCACCGGCAATATCTTGGCTTGGTTTCACAACTTCGCCAGCCGTGGCATCTAGGGATAGACAGGCGGCTTGGGCAGCAGCCACAGCTTGGTCGATACCAGCATGCAAACCAAACTCGCCTTCGGCACCGGCCACCGACCAGGTATCATCAGCTTGCTGGTCTACCACAAAGGCGGCAATTTGATTGTCATAAACAGGTGGCGTACCACCATGTGCAGCCATCTGTACTTGTGGCGTCCAACCACCCGAATGGGCTAACACATCACAAGCTATACTACGCGTCTGACCAACACTTTCGCCATTGGCGGCCATGTCTGCTACGGCAACGCTACGTACACCGTGCCAACCTTTGGCGGTGGTCACAACACATTGCGTCTGCACAGGTATACCACGCTCCATACAGGCAGCAAGTAGCTGTTGCGATGGCTTTTGGCGACTATCAATTACGGCACTCACTGTGACACCCTGATCATGATAATCAAAGGCAGTTTGGTAGGCACTGTCATTGTTGGTAAACACCACCATGGTTTTGCCTGCTGCAACGCCATAGTGGTTGATCATCTTGCGTGCACCAGAAGCAAGCATAACGCCTGGCTTATCATTGTTACCAAATACCAACGGACGTTCGATTGCGCCGGCGGCAATAATAATCTTTTTAGCCTGAATCTTGTGGTAATTGTGACGCACTTTGCCGTCTACGATTTCGTGTGCAGCCAAGGTATTACCATCAAAGCGGCCCCAGCAAATGGTTTTGCGTAGCAAAGTAACATTATCAGCTGCTTCTAAAGCCGCTATAGTGTCTAAGCGCCACTGCTCTAGTGCAAGGTTATCGGCATTCACAGTTTCATTTAGCAACTGTCCACCAAACTCGGCATGCTCATCCATTACCACCACGCGCAAACCACTTTGAGCAGCACTTAGTGCGGCACTTAAACCGGCCGCACCACCGCCCACAATGGCCACATCAACAAAGCTGTTAATACGGTCATACACATCAGGATCGGCTTGCGTAGGCACCTTACCCCTACCCGCCGCTTTGCGAATACTAGGCTCGTAGAAGCTATACCAAAATTTTGCTGGCCACATAAAGGTTTTATAATAAAAACCAGCCGAAAAAGGTGAACCAGGCAAAATCGAGCCAATGACATTGTTCAACGACAACAAATCTAATTTAGGTGAAGGCCAGCAGTTTTGTGAGCTCACTTCCATACCTGGTGTAACCAACTGCATGGTAGCGCGCGCATTGGGCTCCGCTGTGGCACCATGACCAATGGTGACCAAAGCCCCTGTTTCTTCAGGGCCACAGGAAGTAACGCCACGTGCGCGGTGGTACTTAAAGCTACGACCAACCACTTCGATACCATTAGCAACAAGCGCTGAAGCAACTGTGTCACCTTCTCGTGCGGCTAAATTGCGGCCATCGAAACTAAAGGCAATTTCTTTATCGCCAAGGCGCCCAGCGCCATGTCTAAACCCGCTCATGACTGTGTCTCCGTCTGACTAGGTGGCATATCGTGTGGCAACCCAACCCAACTAATTTCGTGGCTTAAGGTATTGCGCTGCACCTTTAGCCAGGTGCGGCACCCTAGTGCATGGTGCCAGTACTCCATGTGCTCACCAGCCACGTTTTCACGCTCGTATACATATTCATTCCAGCTGTCTAAGCTGGCATCGGTGGCGGGTAGGCTACGGTTGGCATCTTCACCATAGGTGAATTCCGTGTGTTCGCGCTCGCCACAATGAGGACAGTTAATTCGTAACATATGATTATCCTCCTATTAGTGTGCTTTCGGATAAGGGCCAACGCCCTTCTCGTCGATAGTGTAACCCTTAGCAAAACGATCCAAAGTATAGGCTTCGTTGAGGGCGTGGGCTTTGTCATTGGCAATGGTATGGGCAAAACACCAACCTGAAGCCGGTGTGGCCTTAAAGCCGCCATAGCACCAACCTGTATTGAGGTATAAACCGTCAATGGGGCCAACATCAATGATGGGTGAACCATCCATGGACATATCCATAATGCCACCCCAAGCACGTAATAATTTCAAGCGCGATAAGTTGGGCATGATGGACAAGCCGCTGGAAATAACATCTTCAAATACGGGTAGGTTGCCGCGTTGCGCATAGGTATTGTAGCCATCAAGGTCACCACCAAATACCAAACCGCCTTTATCGGACTGAGAGCAATAAAAGTGGCCAGCACCAAAGGTCACAACACCTTTTACAACAGGCTTATAAGGCTCCGTTACAAAAGCTTGTAGCACGTGGCTTTCAATTGGCAAACGCAAATCCAACTTACTGGTTAAGCGACTCGAGCTACCTGCAACGGCCATACCGACTTTGTCGGCACGAATATCACCACGGTTGGTTTTAACGCCAACAATGGTTTCGCCTTGTATGATAAAATCAAGCACTTCGCAGTTTTGAATCAAGTCCACACCCAACTGATCGGCAGCACGGGCATAACCCCAAGCCACAGCATCATGGCGAGCGTTACCAGCTTCAGGTTGCAGCAAACCGCCATGGATAGGGAACCGTTCCTCGTCAGCCGAACATAGTGCTGGCTCACGCTCTAAGACTTGGTCTCGGGTCAGAATTTCGGCATCAATACCGTTTAAACGCATGGAGTTGCCGCGACGAGCAAAGGCATCATATTGCGCTTTACTGTGGGCAAGGTTCATCACACCACGGGGTGAGAACATGGCGTTGTAGTTAAGATCGATGGCCATAGTGCGCCATAGATCCATACCAAACTCGTAAAAAGGTGCGTTACCATCAAGCATGTAGTTAGAACGCACGATAGTTGTGTTACGGCCTACGTTGCCACCACCTATCCAGCCTTTTTCTAACACAGCGACATTGGTAATACCGTGTACCTTAGCCAGGTAGTATGCCGTGGCAAGGCCATGGCCACCACCACCGACAATAATAACGTCGTAATGGGATTTTGGTTGTGGATCGCGCCAAGCGCGTTGCCAGTTTTTGTTACCACGCAGGGCTTGCCATGCAATATTCAGGGCGTTGTACTTGCCCATACAGCCTCCAGTTTTATGTCACCTAGAATCTCCATGCACTAATAACATGGAAGAGTAGTATGCAAAGGTACTGAAAGCACTGATTGATAACTAATTTAAATTCGACAAGACTGGTCGCTTTTTTAACAAACAGGGGCTTTTATGTAACATTTTCGACGTTTTATTTTATTCTAGCAAAATCGGGACGCAAAAAATACGCTATAAGCCCGACTGGGGAAGCGTTAGACAAAAAAGACAATTTGGAAAATAGAAAAAGTGGTGGGTGATGACGGGATCGAACCGCCGACCCTCTGCTTGTAAGGCAGATGCTCTCCCAGCTGAGCTAATCACCCACTTTTTGAGACATTCAGCAAAGGTCGTGGCTGAATGAGTTGCGTATTATATAGATAAATAACGCTTGGTCAATGCAAAAAGCTATTAAATTCAAGGTTTTTTGCATTTACTTTGAGACTGTTAAAATTGTGCCATACCGCTATAATAGCGTCTATAAATCAATAGCAAGGGAATATCATGGTTATTAAACCCCGTGTACGTGGCTTTATGTGTATCACTACTCACCCAACCGGATGTGAAGCCAACGTCAAAAGCCAAATCGAATACGTACAAAACAATGGTAAAGTTGAAAACGGCCCTAAGAAAGTGCTCGTTATCGGTTCTTCTACAGGCTACGGCCTTGCCTCTCGTATTACCGCCGCCTTCGGTAGTGGCGCCGATACCTTAGGCTTATTTTTTGAAAAACCTGGCACCGAAAAAAAGCCTGGTACCGCCGGCTGGTATAATTCAGCAGCATTTCATAAGTTCGCCGAAGCTCAGGGCATGTATGCCAAAAGCATCAATGGCGATGCTTTTTCTGATGAAATAAAGCAACTTACTATCGACACTATCAAGGCCGATCTAGGTCAAGTGGATATGGTGGTTTACAGCCTTGCCTCGCCGCGTCGTCAACACCCAAAGACTGGCGAAGTGCATATGTCAACACTCAAGCCGATTGGCAAGGATGTGGTGCAGCAAGGTGTTGATACAGATAAAAGCATTATTAAAGAATTCACCATTGAAGCCGCCTCACAAGAAGAAATTGATAACACTGTTGCCGTTATGGGTGGCGAAGACTGGCAAATGTGGATTGACGCCCTTAGCGCGGCTGACGTTCTAGCACCTGGTTGTAAAACCACGGCCTATACCTATGTTGGTGAAGAGGTAACTCGTGATATCTACTGGGATGGCACCATTGGTGCGGCCAAAAAAGATTTGGACAAGAAAGTCATTGGTATTCGTAACACTATGGGCGAACTTGGCGGTGATGCCCGTGTGTCAGTTCTTAAAGCGGTAGTAACACAAGCCAGTGCCGCCATTCCAGTCATGCCTTTATACCTCGGCTTGCTATTTAAAGTCATGAAAGAAGAAGGCACTCACGAAGGTTGTATCGAACAAATTGACTTACTGTTCCGTGAAAGTTTGTGTGGCAACACGCCACGCTTAGATGACGAAGGCCGTTTGCGTGCCGATTACAAAGAAATCGAACCTCATGTACAACGTAAGGTGGAAGCCCTTTGGGCGCAAATTACCGACGAAAATCTTAATGATATTAGCGATATGCATGGCTACAAAGAAGAGTTTTTACGCTTGTTTGGATTTGGCATAGAAGGCGTCGATTATGATGCAGATGTAAGCCCTATAGCCGATATCCAAGCCTTAGCTAGCATCTAAGTTAATGACTAGCAGTAGTAACCTAGGTGTTAACAGAGTCCCGGTCCTGCAAATGCTTATTGCCGGCTCACTGGTGGCAACTGCTAACGCCTACTACTGGTTTATAGTTGGCACCGCCTTGGTGCCAGCCTCGTCCATAAACCTGGCCACCGTTGCCGCACTGGTATTTCTATTACCTATTAAAAACTGGCCTTTCACACTCCCCACGATCGCTATATCGAACTTTATTGCTGGTCTTATATTTGCCCCTGCCGGGGCCAGTTTAGTTCTCGACATTGTCGTTTTAGGTGGCGGATTTAGTGTTGGCTATATCGGAAAACTGATTACCAAACTATGGAGCCCTAGCGACTTTAGCGGCCAATTTATCACCTATTTACCGTCAGCATTACCTGTTGCCGTAGCTTATTTCATCAGTCTACTAATGCTTCATGTGTTACGTTACGGCAACGACTTCATGTCTCATTTCACGACGCTTGACGACGTATTATTCCACTTACATCTATTAGAATTCTCTATCCTTGGCATTGTCATGTTTACCTTTTTACAGGCCTACCGACAACGCCAAGAATTCCTTTCGCAGTGGCAAAAGAAGGTTGTTGAAGCGCTTGCAGCAAGCATCATCCACCTTTCTATTATTTACTTGTTCCCAGGTAACTATTGGCTAGTCGTAGTTAGCTTGTTAGTCATAGCCTATTTTACCGGTTCCTTTGGCTGCACCGTGGCAACCACCATTGCGGCTACTCTAGCCCCCTACGCATGGGGACAAAACGGCACACCAGTCATTGCATTAAATGATTTTACGCTATACGCCCTCATCGTATTTGTAATCGTATCACTGGCCCTCATTCGGGATGGCTTTGTGTCGGCTGCCAAACAAGGCCGTCCATTCACCTTATCTTTGACGCCGTCGGGTCGAGTCGGCTTGACCATGGCCTCCCCAGAAGTCGATGCCCTACGCCTACAGCTCGAACAAAAAAGCTTGGAAATCTCCACTGCCAATAGCGATTTAGAGAAGAAAAATGCCAAGTTATTTAACTTAACAAAATCCCTAGAACTGCAGAAGCAAACCTACAAGCACCTAGTGGAAATTGATGAACTTACCAACCTTAAATCCAGACGCTTCTTCTCTAACCAAATGGCCGACGGTGTACGTAATTTAGAATTCTGCATCCTGATGATTGACCTAGACAACTTTAAAAGTGTCAATGATATCTATGGCCATCACGCGGGGGATTTGCTCTTAAAAGCCTGTGCACGCGTACTCCATCAGGCCTGTGACGAACGCAGCTTTGCGGCCCGTTTAGGCGGCGAAGAGTTTTGTATCGCCTTGCAGTCCAATGATCTAGAAGAAGCTATTAAATTTGCCAATAACATACGTCAACTTGTGGCCAAAACCACTATCAATTTACATAACGTAGAAATCACCCGCAGCATCAGTATCGGCCTCGCTCGTCTTGATACACAGAGCCTGCTTAAAGATGTTATGAGCCAAGCGGATGCCGCCCTTTATGATGCCAAAGAAGCTGGCAAAAACTGCATTCGCGTCGCCGATCACGCATTTATAGAAAATTGGAGCCAGGCTCGCAGCGCACCTAAACTCGATGCCATCATTCAAGGCCTAGAAAACAACGAATTTGTTTATTATCTACAGCCCATTTGCAACATTGATAGCGGTGACATTGTTGGATTTGAAGCACTGATGCGCTGGGAACGCGCCGATGGTAGTGTTCTCGCACCAAAAGAATTTATAGAAACCGTACTTTCTCGTCCCGTATACGCCTTGTTCAAAAAGGCCAGTAAAAAACAGATACTACCGATATTGCAACAATTACACGAACTCGATGAAAGCTTCTACTTATCGATCAATGCCGATAGCACCTTCTTCCACACTCCTCGCTATGTCACCGATATCGTTAACCAACTCCGCCAAGCAGGTGCGGACATAGAAAAGCTGATTATCGAACTACCAGAAACAGCAGAGATTCATGACCAACAGCTGGTGGTCAATAATGTCAACTATCTACGAGAAAATGGTATTCGTATTGCTTTGGACGACTTTGGCATGGAACATTCTAATATGGACCGTATTCGTGATATTCCAGCCGATTTTGTAAAAATTGATCGCAGCTTTATCATTGACCTACAGAACGACCCACGTTCAATCGCTATCGTTAGAGCGCTTGTTACCATGTCACACGAACTCAACTTCGATATTATTGCTGAAGGTATCGAAGAACAAGAGCAGGCCGATGCGTTAATAGAAGCAGGAGTAAAACATGTTCAAGGCTATTACTATGGTCAACCCAAACCCCTCAACTACTGGAAACATGCCCACAAAAGAAAACACCCAAGCTAACGCCTTACCCTGCTAGTCACCAGCCTGAGCACCTGCCAGCGACTAATAGAAGTAACGCCTATCGTTGAGGTCCGGATACAAATAAGCCACATCATCGGCATAGCCGTTAAACAACAAGGTTTTTTGACGCCCGATACTACCGATAACGCGTTCACTAGCTTGCGACCAACGAGGGTGGTCAAATTTGGGATTGACGTTGGCATAAAAACCGTATTCTTGCGGATTTTGACGCCACCAGGTATTGCGCGGCATATCTTCTATTAAGTCGATTCTGACAATCGATTTGGCATATTTGAAACCATATTTCCACGGCACCACCAAGCGAATAGGCGCCCCTGTCTGTTGCTGCAATGGCTCGTCGTAAATCCCCGTCGCCAACAAGCTTAAAGGGTGCACAGCTTCTGCAATCGTTAAACCTTCTATATAAGGCCCACCAGCCCAGTTGGCATTAGGCATCTGCCGCTCATCATGCAAGGTTTCAAAGCGTACATATTTAGCTTTGCTGTTTGGTTTAGCCGCCTGAATAATTTTTGCTAACGGAATACCATTCCAAGGGACTACCATGGACCAGGCTTCTACACAGCGAAAACGATACAAACGATTTTCAATATCGTGCTCGGCGTGCAACTCAGCAATGTCATAAATACCGGGTTTGTCCGCACCAACACCCCCCACTTCCACACTCCAAGGCGAAGTAATCAGAGTTTTTGCTGCCGTAGAAGGGTCGTCTTTAGAAAAACCAAATTCATAGTAGTTGTTGTAACTATTAATGATAGCCAATTTTGTTGCCTCTAGAGGCGTTGCAGACGCGGCCGCCTGCCCATTTAGTGATAAAGGCGCATTCGGGTCTAACAGCGCCTCCTCCGCATCGGCAAACAAGCCACTAGCTAATGGCAAAGTAAGGCTAGCCAAGCCCAAACCCAGCATACGGCGGCGCTGTAGAAATAAAGCTTGGGGCGTTATATCAGAACTTTTAACGGGCATACCTAAATCTCCATATCATCAGCGCAATTAACATCACCAGCAGTATTACCGGTTCAGCGGTAGCCACTTTTTGCGCCATCAAGTAGTGGCCAAGCGCCATGGGGATAGCCACATAGGTGACACAATGCAGAGCCTGCCAGCGTCGATAACCAAGCTTACGAGTGGCATTACGATTAGAAGTAAGCGCCATGGGCAGTAACAACACCACCGCTAGAACTCCCAACCAGATAAAAAGATTGCCTTGCATCTCTTGCCACATCAGCAGCCAGTCAAAATTAAACTCTAAGCTTATCCAAACCAACAAGTGCGCCATAACCATAGCAAAGGCCCAAAGCCCCACATAGCGCCTTAGAGGCACGTATACACGCGTAGCTGGGAAGTAATAACCAAGCGGCGTATAGAGCAACGTGATTAGCAGCAGATAACTGCCTATGCGACCGCTTATATCACGTAACTCCGTAACCACATCAGGCGCCTGCAATCCTAGCGCCAGCTGCCAAGCTACGAAAATTGTCATCAGCACATTTAACAGCCACGCAAGACGCTTGATTTGCACATTCAATTCCTGTTTGTTTGAAGTTGTTCTATAGTTTATACGCAAGCATATCTAAAAAATATGCAAATTAACTAAATCAGGCAACATTATGTGGCAACAGATTATTCAATTTTGGTATCAAGAACTCACGCCAAAGCAGTGGTATATAAAAGATTTGCAAGTTGATCAACTTATTGACCAGCGCTTTGGTAGGTTAAACCAACAAGCCCAAGCAGGCGAGCTTTATACTTGGCGCCAAGAACCGTTAGGGAGATTGGCAGAGATCATCGTGCTAGACCAGTTTTCACGCAACCTATACCGCGACTCCGCATTAGCCTTTGCGGGCGATGCTATGGCGCTAACCTTAGCCCAAGAGGCCATTTATCATGGCTTAGACAAGGCCATGGATAATGCACAGAAGCAATTCCTATACATGCCCTTTATGCACAGCGAGTCAGCGGCGATACATGTAAAAGCAGAAGCTTTATTCGCCAACCTAGGCAATGACAACACTCTTAGCTTCGAACGCCAGCACAAGGCCATTATCGACCGCTTTGGCCGCTACCCGCACCGCAATGCCATACTTGACCGTGAATCTACATCTGCAGAGATTGCGTTTCTTACTCAGCCGGGGTCAAGCTTCTAGTCTTTTTACAGATCGTGCCAGCTGCTCGCTGGGCGCTTGCGATTATCCTACTGGCCTTACTTCCTTGGCTGACTGCGCCAGCTACCCTGCGCTATTGACTGTTCCATGGGCGCTGCGGAACTCGGCCTAAAAGGCAGGCCTCAGACAGTCCTCGCGCTTTTTCCATGGCCTAGCCAATATGCTCGGCGTCGTCATAACCGGCCAGCAAGATAATCGCAAGCGCCCAGCAAAAGCTTCGGATCGAAAATCAAAGAAAGATAAGTAGAATAGTATTAGAGAATTTCAGGCACAAAAAAACCACAACTAAGTGGCTTTAATGGAAATGGCGGAACGGACGGGATTCG
>DPHB01000035.1:11530-12601 GCA_003521845.1 Oceanospirillaceae bacterium
CCAGCTGAACTACCGCTCCGCATTTCCTGTTCGCTTCACCGTCTCCGGCGTTGCGTTCAAGTGCTGCGCATTTTAATGATTTTGGCAGGCATGTCAAACGTTTAAATAAAAAAAACCTGTTTTTTTTCAACTTTTTAGAAATTGGTTAAATAGCAATCAGTTTTTCTGCCCATCCTCTGTTTTAAGCGAAAAAACAGCCACTTGCGAAACCTTTATCATTTGTTAAACTCCTAATCAACAGTAATAAAAAAATGCCTTTATAGGAGCCATCATGTCACGTTTACTAGTTACCCTAATGCTGAGCGTTGGTTTATTGAGCGCTTGCGCCTTAAGCCCACAAATTATCGATCTGCACCCACAAGTACAAGTATCCGGCCCGGCCTATGGCCAAGGTCGACAGATCAGCGTTACAGTCAACGATCTACGCGACAACCAAATTTTAGGCAGCCGCGGTGGCGTGTATGGCAACTCAAGCACCATTACCATCAACAACAGCCTCACCGCAGCTGTGCAAACTGCCGCACAAAATGCGCTAAGCCAATTAGGCTTCAATGGTAATAGCTCTGCCAAACCGGCCCAAATGACGATCAGCATTGAGACCCTGACCTATGACACCACCCAAAAGAGCCTCATGTACCATGTAGATCTAGCAGCAGTACTCAAGGTCACGACAACTATCGATGGCAGCATCCATGAAGGCAGCTACACAACACAAGGCAAGCATCAATTTGGCCAGGCACCGGATGCGGATAAGAACGCCAGCATCATCAACAAACTATTGAGCGACACCATAGACCGTGCCTTTTCAGACCCAAATCTGGCTCGTTTTATACTAAAAAACTAAGCCTGTAATCATAGGCGGCACAGGTCAGCAGCAGCAAGCTGGACTTAGGCCGCCCTTCAATTTTGGCCGCGCTCAAAATCCAAAGCCACAGAATTGATACAGTACCTTAAACCAGTGGCTGTCGGGCCATCGTCAAATACATGCCCCAAATGAGCCTCGCAATGCTGACAAACCACCTCTGTGCGCAGCATGCCGTGGCTCACATCTCTAATTTCAGCCACGCGCCC
>DPHB01000035.1:12748-43680 GCA_003521845.1 Oceanospirillaceae bacterium
ACATCTCTAATTCCAGCCACGCGCCCTGCTGATATTTCGGCATCAAAGCTAGGCCAGCCACAGCCGGCATTAAACTTACTATCACTCACAAACAATTCAGTACCACAACAATGGCAAGTATAAACACCAGGCTCGAAATGCTGGTCAAATTGCCCCGTATAGGGACGTTCGGTGCCCTTTTGACGGCATACATGATAGGCCGCGGGACTGAGCTTTTGCTGCCACTCCAATTCACTTAACGGCGTAAAATTTTGTTTTTTATCTTGCTCGCTCATAACCCTTACCTATGGCACGTTTGCTGATCGCAATAACATCTCTTGTCACCGCCCTTATGGCTAGATTAGCAAATTTTTTAAGTGAACTTACGAAAATAACAAAAACATGTCTCATTTTGGAATTGATTAATAAAATTTACTACGTATGATTAGTTTTTATTATCAACTACTGTAAAGCATCACTATGTCTCAGATTAAAAAATCTCACAAGCTTAACAATGTATGCTACGACATTCGTGGCCCTGTGATGGAAGAAGCGAAGCGCCTAGAAGACGAAGGCAGCCGTATAATAAAGCTCAATATCGGCAACCCAGCGCCGTTTGGCTTTGATGCACCAGAAGAGATCATGCAAGACGTGGTACACAACCTATCCAATGCCCAAGGCTACTGTGATTCAAAAGGTTTATTTGCAGCCCGTAAAGCCATCATGCACGAATGCCAACGCAAGCGCATTGCCAATGTCACCATCGAAGACATTTACATAGGCAATGGCGTTAGTGAGCTGATCGTCATGGCCATGCAAGCATTATTGAATGAAGGCGATGAAGTCCTCATCCCCTCACCTGACTACCCGCTGTGGACGGCCGCGGTGGCCCTCTCGGGTGGCAGCCCTGTACATTACCGTTGCGATGAAGAAAATGGCTGGCAGCCAGATCTTGAAGACATCGCCAGCAAAATCAGCCCCCGCACCAAGGGCATTGTGGTAATCAACCCTAACAATCCTACTGGTGCCGTATATAGCGAAGAAACCCTGCTAGCGCTTATGGAATTGGCACGTCAAAACAACTTGACCATTTACGCTGATGAAATCTATGACAAGATTGTTTATGACGGCGCAGTAGCAACCCCCATGGGCAGTCTGGCCGATGATGTGTTCTGCATTAGTTTTAACGGCTTATCAAAGTCCTACCGCGCGGCAGGCTTTCGCTCTGGTTGGATGGTGTTATCTGGCGCCAAGCACCGCGCCAAGGACTACATCCAAGGCTTGGACATGCTAGCTAGTATGCGTTTGTGTGCCAACGTGCCATCTATGCACGCCATTCAGACGGCCCTAGGAGGCTACCAGAGCATTAATGAGCTTATCGAGGGGGATGGACGCCTTATTCGCCAAAGAGACCTAGCATGGCAAATGCTAACGGCTCTACCTGGTGTTACCTGCCACAAGCCGCAAGGTGCTTTGTACCTATTTCCGCGCCTCGATCCGGAAATTTATACCATCGACAACGACGAAAAATTTGCTTTTGGCTTACTCTCCCAACAAAAGGTATTGGTGGTGCAAGGCAGCGGCTTTAACTTGAATGACCACAACCACTTCCGCGTCGTCTTTTTGCCACACGAAGAGCAGCTCATCGAGGCCGTAGGTCGCATAGCGACCTACTTAGCCACCCTGCGCAACGACCCCTCCGCTATTGATGCGCGCTAAGCTCTATCTGGTGGCGCTAGCTATTCCGCTAGTGCCACAGCATAGCGATACCGCAACACCTTGAGCGGGGCTTCTGCGCGCTCAACATAATCTTCATTGCTTGGTAGACGCTCAACAAACTCCGCGGCGGGTAGGTTATCGGCAATCAATGAACGGAATTCATCCATGCTTACTCTTGGGCTATTGCAGCACAGCAATAGCGTGGCATCAGCTGCCAAAAGACGCGGCAAACGCCTTAGCAAACGGGCATAATCCTTATCAAATTCAAAGCTTCCCCGTTGAAACGTTGGTGGGTCAGCAATCAACAGATCAAAAGGCCCCTTACGCTCCAATTTACCAATACTGTTAAGTACCTTGTAAGGCAAGTATTCAACAGCAGCGCTTTGCTGACCGTTAAGCGCCTGGTTCTCACGACCACGCTTAAGAACCCCGCCGTTCATATCGATATTCACCACCCGCTGCGCGCCACCGGCAATCGCAGCTATAGATAGGCTGCAGGTGAAAGCAAAGGTATTAAGCAGCTGCTTACCAGCGGCATTTTCTAATAACCACTGGCGGCCGGGAGCCATATCCATAAATAAGCCACTATTTTGGCGCTTCATATCCACCCAAAACTGCATCTCGCCTTCTGTGGCAACCAACTTATCAGGCACCTCGCCCCACAACACATGAGTAGTCGCCGGTTTGATATGTCGATGCTGACTTGCCATACCCGTTAGTAAAGTCACAGCTTGCTGGTTAAAAGCGGCTAGCAAGGCATCTTGCAAGGCCTGCTCTGATGTTGGTTCGGCAAACCAAGTCAGCAACACAACACCCGCATAAAAATCAATGCTCAAATGCTGCCAACCAGCAAAACACGCACCACGGCCGTGCAACAAGCGCCTGGCTTGGGTGGACGGCAAGTCAACCAGCTTAGGTTGAATATGAGCAACTAGCTCGGAAATACTTAAAACGTCAGACATGGGGGTTGCCTATTGGATATAAAACATGATCATTAAAGCCACACATAACTGGCACGACACCTTGCAAGGCCTCATCTAACTCAGGGTCACCCGTATCAACTAACATAGGTTGATTGTTGAGGGCTTTAAGCTTGGTCTTAGTGGCTAGCACATGAACCTTGTCGAGACCAATTGAGCGAATTAACTTCGCACTCAACTGCTGATTACCACGACCAAATAGATGCCCCTGCCCACCAATTAAGGTCAACACCATAGCGCATTCACGACCATGACAAAGGGCTAGCAGTTGCTGAGCTGTCACATCAGATGCCAACAGCTTGCCATTTTCGATTACATCAACACCTAACAAGGTGTTGTCTAGACCTAGCACGCCCATGACAGCGGCTACCGTCGACCCCGAGCCCATGATGTAGCGCACGTCCGCGTGCATATTTTCAATCATAAACTCGGCTATATCATGCAGCACCAGCTCTTCTACTTCGACGCCACTGGACTTAGTTGCTTGCATAAATTGGTGCTCTTCCGGTACCAATAACTCACCGTAATAACGTGAACGTACACGACCTTCGCGAAAAGCCACTTCATCAATGTCACGCACTTCATGACTACGTAAGCTGACTAGGTCACCTCGCATTAACTGCGCCACCACTTGGCCCGCTGCTGTGGGCGTAATACCATAAACACCCGAGTGAATTTTTACCCCTGCCGGTACGCCCACTACGGGGACCTGGTCACCGATAGCTGCCAACATATCCCTAGCCGTGCCATCGCCACCGACAAACATGATTACCGACACACCGGCTGCCAGCAAACCTTTGGCAGCGGCCAAGGTGTCTGTTGCGGTGGATGGTTCACTCTTTGCCACGCCGACAACCTGCACTGCTAGGCCAACAGAACGCGCACAAGTCTCGCCCATATTGCCGGCCCAGCAATACACCTCAACATCCATACCCTGCAGGGCTTGCAAGGCAATTATACAGCGTTCATTGGCGCGTGGCACCGCACCTAACGCTAAGGCTTCCTTAGCAACATTATCGCTACCTTTAAGCGCCACACTTCCCCCTAGACCGGCCCAAGGGTTAACGATCAAACCAAGCTTAAAACTCATATTATTTCACCTTAAACCCCAAGCCTGAGAGCAACATACGATCTTCCTTGTTGGTCAAACCAAGTACAGCAAGTGTGCCAAACTCACGCCGAATTGGGTAATGTTTACGCAACTTATCAAATTCACCAGCCACTTGTTCAGTAGCTTGTTGCGGTAGCACTTTTAGGGTTCGACCGGCATCTTGAGTGATGTTATATACGCTATTAACGGCCGCATTTAACACCACCTTCGCATCAGCACTATCACCCACACCAAGCTGCTGCACAGCCGCTGTTGGCAACAAAGGCGCCAAGGTTTGTGTAATCGGTAAATTAAAGTGCCGACACAAGCTCTGGTAGATCATTTCAGTGCCCCTTACCTTACCTTCTAGGGAATGGCCCGCGATATGCGGCGTCACGACTTGGCAATAGGGGGCAATGGCTGGGTCGACGTTAGGTTCATGTTGCCAAACATCCAAATACACTAACAAGTCATTACTAGTCTGTAGGCGATCTAACAATGCCGGCTGCTCAACAACTTCGCCGCGGCCAGCACTGATCAATACACTATTAGGCCGCAAATTTTGAATCAAATTGGCATTTAATAAATTAGCAGTTGCCTGATCAGCATTTTTGGTCAACGGTGTATGCAGGCTGACGATATCGGCCGTGGCGAGCAACTCAGCCAAACTCACGTAAGGTAAGTCAGGGTATAGCAGTGACTCTTGCTTTGGCGGATCACTGCATATCACCTTGAGGCCAGCAGCTTGTAAACGCTTGATCAAGCGCCCACCGACATTACCAGCCCCTACTACACCAATGGTGGCCTGCCGAGGATCTATACCATGCACTTGCCAAGCGTGGTTAATGGCACTAATGGCATAATCCACCACACCTTCGGCATTACACCCTGGGGCATTACTCCAAGCTATATCGTTGGCATCCATATAGGTGGTATCTAGGTGATCAATACCAATGGTACAGGTGCCGACAAATTTGACCTTACTTGCCTGCAGCAGCTTAGGCGTAACCTGCGCCGTAGAGCGCAGCACTAAGGCATCTGCATGGGCTACTTGTTGGGGCTGTATAGCGCGGCCATCAACCTTAGTTAGGTTGGCAATGGAGGCAAAAAACTCATCCAACAATAGAATATTTTCGTCCGCAACAATGTTCAACTTGGTCATGTACCAGCTTCCTTAAATGTAAATGGGCGCGCTTAGTTTGGTGTCAAGCAAATGTCCGTCGTTCCACCGTGCCAGCACGGGCCTGAGAATACCACTGGCTTAGGTTGGGCACGTCGGCATTTTCATCCATAGCTGGGTACTGTAATCCGTATCTATGACAGTAATCAGCTATGGCAGGGTGGCACCAGCGAAACAAGGTGTCGGCATAGTCGTCGCCTGCGAGCTGTGGTTGTGCGTACATACCGGCCAATTCACGCTGGCGCTGTGCCTCTAAAAGTATCACCGCAGCGGCTACAGAAACATTAAACGAATGCACCATACCAAGCATAGGGATAACCACATGATGGTCAGCAGCAGCAACGGCCCTAGGACTGACACCTGCCATTTCGGCACCCAGTATTAATGCCGTTGGTTTAGTGTAATCTAAGCCTCTAAAATCAACTGCTGTAGCGCTAAAATGCGCAGCTACAAGTTGCATATTCTGTTGCTTTGCAGCCAGCAAAGCCGTGTCTATCTGGTCATATTGATCAACACTTACCCATTGCTGGCTACCTCGCGCGGTACCACTATAGTCACGATAGCCTTCGGCTGGTGTGACAGCATGAGCACGATGAATGCCAACAGCATCACAAGTGCGTAGCAAAGCAGCAATATTTTGTGCCTTATTCACTTGATCAGTAATAATAGTTAGGTCGAGTTGGCGTCGTGCCAAGGTGTCTTGAAACTTAGCCAGGCGAGATGGTGTCATAGGAAAAATATGTTATCGATATAAAACACCAATGATACCAACTTAGGGCCAGTTTTTGGTACACTAAGGCTCGAATTAATTTGATTATTTCACTACATGAACAACAGCCAAACAAAAGTCCTAGCCTTTCAAGGCCACGAAGGTGCCTATTCTCACTTGTCATGCACCAAAGTATTTCCTGGCATCCCAACACTCGCCTGCCTTACTTTTGCCGATGCCATGCAAACCGTAGAGCGCGGTGCAGCCGATATCGCCATGATTCCAGTTGAAAACTCAACGGCTGGGCGGGTGGAGGAAATATACCGACAGCTACCACAAACGTCCTTGTATATCATTGGGGAGCACTTTGAGCCCGTTAATCACTGCTTGATGGCCATCAAAGGCAGCCACATTGATAATATCAAAACCGTTGCTTCACACCCGCAAGCACTGGCCCAGTGCTACCAGCGTACCAATAGTCTTGGCATGCGTCCGCAAGCCACACTTGACACAGCGGGTGCAGCTGTAGAAGTAAGCCAACGCCAAGACCCAAGTCATGGCGCTATTGCGTCTAGTTTAGCCGCTGAGCTTTATCAGCTGGATATTTTACAAGACAACTTCCAAGACGTTGATGGCAACACAACGCGCTTTTTAATTTTGTCCCGCGAACATCGAATCCCAGTGCACGAAGCAGGTAAAAAATACATTACTTCTTTCTTATTCACCGTGCGCAACATTCCATCGGCACTTTATAAAGCCATGGGGGGGTTTGCCACCAATGGTGTAAACATGGTTAAGCTAGAAAGCTACACGCCTGGTGGGCGTATGGTTGCTACCCAATTCCATGTCGATTGTGAAGCTCACCCAGACGACCCTAATATGATATTGGCCATGGATGAACTTGCTTATTTCGCGAAAAACATTCGTATGCTTGGCACCTACCCTGCCAGCCCATACCGCGATGCCGAGTAAGCAACAAAGCATGACAAAAATCACCCAGCTGCGCCTGGCCATCATTGCTGTTATGGCGGCTTTTATTGGTTTGATGCTAGGGCTAGAATGGGACAAGCGGCAACAGGGGGACGGCGTCTGTGACGCCAGCCATCAGTGGTGCAACAGCGATGTTTCTGGCAACAGCACAGCAATGCGAATCTCTAGCCCCCATGACGGTCAAATTATTACCCCCACTCCGATTCAAATCAATTTTTCGGGATTACCAGACGCCAACCAGCTCAGTGTACGCTTAAGCGGCCATAATATGTATATGGGCCAGTTTGACATACACCTGACTAGGCAAACTGGTGACAACCACAGTTGGCAGGCTGCAACACCGCTACCTAATTGTATCCCCAACCATGACATGATTTGGCGCCTCGACTTTTTACCCCCTTATGAAGGCTCTTTCTATTTCACCTCAACCGAAAACGCTCAACAGGGCCAGGCCCTGCAACCAGGCCTGCTGGGCGAGCCTAACCAATAAACCATCACACAATTACTGTTGCCAGCGACTGTAATAAGAGCAACCAAGGATCAGACCACATGAGCAACAAATCCAAGCTAGCTTATCTGTTAAGTCTTATATTACTATTTGGCGCAGGCATTTGGGCCGCCAGTCAAGATTTTTGGCAATCCAAAAACTCCACCCCTTATGCCGCCCTTGGTGGTGAATTCACCTTAAACAGCAGCACTGGTGAAGTAAGCCTAAGCGATTACAAAGGCAAGTTGGTAGCGCTTTATTTTGGTTTCATGTCTTGTCCAGACGTCTGCCCTACGGCCTTGTCATCTATGTCAGCAGCCATGCGTAGCCTAGATGAAGATCAGCAAACACAAATTCAACCACTGTTTATTAGTGTTGACCCCGCTCGTGACACACTGGATAACATGGCCGCGTTTACCGCCTATTTTCACCCAACAATGAAAGGCTTGACGGCAGATCTAGCTTACTTGGAGCAGTTGGCTCGTCAGTACGGCGCTTATTTCCGTCATATACCTTTAACAGATTCAGCCTTAGGCTACACAGTCGATCACACGTCACGCATCTATGTCATAGACCAAGACGGAAAACTTGTCACCACCATACCCCATGCCACACCAGTAACAGAAATCATCAGCATCTTTGAACAACACCTGTGACGATTACTTTAAGCTCAAGCTAGCCAAGGGTTCATCAGGCCAAGAAAAATTGGCCATAGCCCACTCACCACCAAACTCTTGTTGCAGGGTGTAAGCCCAGGTTGCGGCTCGTTCAGGTAAGCCTTGTTGCATATACTGCCGTGCTTGTTTTGCTACAGCAAAACGAAAGCGGCTATCGTCATGCGCATCACCACTAAGGTTATCGGCACTTGCATAAAACTGACGCTTGCTCGCCAGCGTAAAGATCCATTCCAGAGCCTGGGGCTTGACCTCAACCTGTTCAAACTCTGACTGCTGAGCCGAAGTGCGCCCGTCGGGGCGATACCAATAACCAAAATCTTCACACAAACGGCGCTCCGCACCTGCTACGCACCAATGCGCCACTTCATGCAGAGCACTGGCAAAATAACCATGCGCAAACACCACCTGGTTATAGGGTGTTTGGGCGTCTGCCGGCAAATAAATTGGTTCGCCAGAACCAGCAACCAAACGGGTATTGTAAGATGTCGCAAAAAGCTCATCAAAAAGCGCAATAAGTTGCGTAACGCCCTGTTCCATATCGTCAATTCTAATGCATAAATACTAGTGAAAGGCTATTATAGCGCATCCAAATTTTTCTCTCCTTTATTCATGTCAATTGTCTCGCAAACATTTCGTGCAGGAAGCCAGTGGCGCAAGTTCATCAAGCTAGCCACACCAATCCTCATTGCCGAACTATTACACTTAAGCTCTACCGTCGTAGACACCATTATGGCGGGGCAATATTCATCCACAGATTTAGCGGGTGTCTCTATAGGCGGCAGCACACTATTTCCAGTCATGATTTTTATCGTTGGTATTCTTATGGCCACCACACCCAGTGTGGCCCAAGCTTTTGGCGCTAACCAGAAACAGCGTATTGGCCCCTTAGTACAACAGTCCCTATGGCTAGCTGCTGGCATTAGCTGCATTGGTGTATTGATACTAACCCAAGCCGCACAGGCATTTAATCTACTCGACATATATGGGCCAGTACGCTCCATCGCCCTTCAATACGTTCAAATTACGGCACTTGCCCTGCCAGCTATGGCCGTTATCCAGTCCTTACGAAGTTTTAGCGAAGGACTCAGCATCACCAAACCTATGATGTATTTCGGTTTGCTTGGCGCCCTCGTTAATATCCCTCTCAACTATATGTTTATATACGGCAAATTTGGCATGCCTGAATTAGGTGGTGTCGGTTGCGCTTGGGCAACACTAATCAGCGTTTGGGTCACCGTAATCGGCATGGCCTGTTACGTATACCTACGCCCAGCCTACCACCAATATGGTTTTTTTGAGCGCTTACACCAACCTAACTGGCAAGTTATCAAAAGCTTGTTAAAAACTGGCATACCTATTGGTATTTCGATTTTTATCGAGGCCACCATGTTCGCTATTATCGCTCTGTTTTTAGCCCCACTGGGCCCCACCGTCGTTGCCAGCCATCAACTGGTACTCAACTTTAGCTCCTTAAGCTTTATGATTCCGTTGAGTATTGGTATAGCTCTGACTATCCGTGTGGGCCAGTCCATAGGCGCCCAGAAAGCAGATGAAGCCAAAACTACGGTTATCATTGGCTTTGTATTGGCCCTTAGCATGTCTGCCCTAACCTGCAGCTTAATGCTATTTTTACCTGAATATATTGCACGCATATATACCCAAGACCAAGAGGTTATTGATATTGCTGTAAGCTTGTTCTTCCTGGCTGCCATGTTCCAGTTATCGGATGCCATCCAAGTGGCTGCAGCTGGCACACTGCGTGGCTACAAAGACACTCGTTGGCCCATGATGATGATTGTTATCTCTTATTGGGGCATCGGCTTACCCTTAGGTTATGCACTAGGCCTTACGGACATATTGGTACCTAATATGGGGGCAGCAGGCTTCTGGATAGGCTTGATCATTGGACTAAGCTGCGCCGCCTTACTGCTTTGCATTCGTGTATGGCGGGTCACCCACAAGCCCTTGCCTAAGGTTATAACCAATTAGTTCTATAAATACTTCAAACTGGGCTTGAAAAGCCCCGCTTGAACCTTATATAAGTAAAACCTGATACAAATAGCCAAACACACCAAATTAAGGCTGAGTTTTTCTACAAAACCAAGTATCATATGCCCCATTAATGACCTAGTGGCAAATAAGCCAGGAGAATTTACCATGAGCGAAAACACAGTAGCCGTTACCGACGCATCTTTTGACCTTGACGTACTTAGCGCTGACGTCCCTGTATTGCTAGACTTCTGGGCACCTTGGTGCGGCCCTTGCAAGATGATTGCCCCCGTTTTGGAAGAAGTTGGCGCTGAATTTGATGGCAGCATTAAGGTTTGCAAAATCAACGTTGATGACAACACCGAAATCGCTGGCCGTTTTGGCGTGCGTGGTATCCCTACCCTAATGCTATTCAAAGACGGCGAAGTTGCTGGCACCAAAGTTGGCGCTATGTCCAAGTCTGATCTTTTGGCCTTCATCTCTGACAACACTTAATTTGTCATAGATAAGCCTCACAAGGTTTTTAGAAGGCCCAGCTTAGCTGGGCTTTTTTGTGCCTGTTAGTTCCTTGGCTGGCTTCGCCACCTTCCCTGTGCGTGCCTACTAGCCCATGGGTGCTGCGGAACTCGGCCCAAAAAGCAGGCCTCAGACAGTCCTCGCACTAAATCCATGTTCTAGCCGCCATGCTCGGCTGCGTCATAATCGTCCAGAGTGAGCTTATCCTCCATGGCCTATGCGTAGCTGATAGAACAATATTAATACATAAATAACAGACACAAAAAAGCCCGGTCAGTACCGGGCTTCTTCGTTTATCGTTAAGCTTACTTATGCTTGCTTAACAACAGATCTAACTTGCTAGCCATACGCTGACCTTCGTCTAGACCCTGGAAAGGATTGTCGGCCTTCTCCACTTTAGGTTGCCCCTGACGGGCTGGCTTAGCATGCGCTTGGCGCTGCTGTGCATGCTTAGCCGTCTTGTTGGGACGACGTGCACCACGCTTGTCACCTGACTTACTAGCAGGTCGTGCATTCTTGTTGCGAGGCTTTGGCTCACGCGGAGCTGGCAACTTACCAACGGCATGGGCGGCTTCATCAGCTGTTACTGCACCATCCGCTTCACCAAGCAAGTTAATACGAGCCGCACCATCAGTTTGTGAACGCAAATAAGCGTAGGCACGTACATAACTGGCTAGACCACGCTTAATCTTGTTCTGACTCAGCTTACCATCGGCAATCAATTCTTCCTGAATGCCAATTTTCAAAGGCTTAGGTTCAGCAATAGAGAATGTTTGCGGATAGGTTTCGCAAAGCAACTGCACCGCTGCCCTATTCGCAGCGCGACTTTTGGCCTTTTTGCGCTCTGCGGCTGCCGCCTCATTGGCTACAGGTGTCGCAGATTCAGTAGCGGCTACGGCAGGTGCTTCTACTTCTGGCTTGATGGTATTATTTTCGGAGGTAGGTTCGTTCTGTTGATTCATGCTGTGTATCAGTTTCTTGTTGCGGTTCCGAGCTGGGCTGGGTAGCACGCAATACTCGCTTAGTTGGTATATTAGGGGCCTGTGCTGTAAGGGCCACAGGCGCCGGACTGGGTTGCTGTTTAACAGCCGCCTCTAACTCAGGTTGTGATGACAATGTTTCTTGTTTTGGTTGTCTTAACTCGGCTTCATTTTGTTTGAGCGAGTTGTACTGACTACGTAGCTCTCCCACACGTGCTCGACCTTGCTGCAAGTCCTGCTCGGTTTTCTCTACAAACGCTTCCATCTGCCTAAGCATTTGGTTCACATTTTTAAAGTTTTCACCGTTCATTAATACATCCATTAAAAACATTGCCTTCATTGGCATGCGAATTGTACCCATTAAACAACAGCCAAGCTACTCTATAAACGTTAAAACGCCAACAATTAGCCCCTATTTATATATTATTTGCCAAATAACCGACCCGGCCAGGAACCAGCAAACTTGTGTTTTTTGAATATCTCGGCCTATACTGTCACTACCCATTGTCAAATCCGCAGCTAGATCTCCCCTTTATTTGACGACAGGAGTAGGTTATGAGTACTTCACGAAAACCTCCCACAGGGCCAGTAAACGCCAGCAACGACAAGGTCATAGACCTATTTAGTGGCCAAACCTATCGATCTGAACAGGCACCCAAGATTGTTCGCCTTGCTGCAGAGCTGGATGGCTTTGAAGCACTTTATGCGGACACCCATGGCACCCCCAAACCTGGCCAGCAAGTTCATAGCGTCACTATTTTATTTTGGGCTTTGTTATCCGATGGCGCCGTTGTCGGTATGATTCCTTGGTTTGACAAGCTAATCCGGTGTGCCGAATTAAACCACCCTGACTCAGGATTTTTTCTTGGCTATTTCGACCCTGGTTTAGACGAGCTTGTTGCTGCCGCACCGGAACACAAGCGCTTAGAATTGCAAGCCGCCGCCGACTATTTCCATTTTGAAGCCAGCACCGAAGAGGTGATTATTCAAGAATTGCCCGACACCTGCGGCACCCATGCCATATTTTCCAAGGACGAGCTAAAAAGTTTTACGATGACAGAGGTGTTTAGCTGGCGCTTATTGAGCAATGGGCATGTTCAAGCCATGGTCATCAATATAAATGATGTTGAGCGCTGGCCTGTGTTGTTAGGTGACACGGCTCTAATGCCATGCGAAGACAGCGATGATTTTTGTTGTTTTTTCCAATACCGTATAGCAGTGAAACTAAAAGAAAGTGATCAAGACCTGCAAGAGTTATTAAACAGCCTTACTTCAGAAGCCTAACCCTTGCGAATCAGGTAATGGTATTGTTCACCCTCTTCGGTCTGGCTCAACAGTTCATGCCCCAAAAACAGACAAAATTTAGGGATATCTCTTTTTGTTGATGGGTCCGTCGCCAACACCTGTAAAATCTGGCCTGTTTCGATATCGCGAATTTTACTATGCATCATCATCACGGGTTCTGGACAAAAAAGTCCGACGGCGTCTAACACAAGATCTGGGGTAAAAGGAGAAGTCATGGGGTATATCTGTAAGGCTGGCGAAAAGTGACGGCAGTTTACCTTGAATTAATCAGGGATTCGACCGTTATTCTTCACCAGTTTGCTGCAATACCCAGTCCTTAAACCAAACTGCGCTCTGCGCAATGGCTTCTGCTTGCGTCAGAGAAGCTTGTTTGTAGGGACTAAAGCCATGATCCATATGATCCAACCAATGCATCTTAATAGAGCTAGGAATTTGATATGATTCCACTTCAGCCTGATTACCTAAGGCATCGCGAGTACCCTGTACAATCAAACCCGGCCTCTGGTTCGTTAACAAATGCTCAACACGTAAGCTGTCGGGGTTTTTTTGTGGATGAAATGGATACCCAAGGGCACACCACCCTTTTACGCCTTGCGACTCGGACTCTTGCGCCAACAGACTGGACAAGCGCCCCCCCATGGACTTGCCCATCAACCAAACCGGCTTGCCCTGCCCCAGTTCACGTAGCCAAGCACGATGTTCTTCTATCAGCACTGGCACCCTAGCGGGCGGCCTGCGCTTTCCAGTCGCCGTAATCGTCTGCATATACTGGTATTCAAACAAGCTCACTTTAAAACCTTGTTGGATCAACGCATCAGCTTGGCGCTGCATAAAATCATGGCCCATACCAACACCCGAACCATGAGCCAAAATAACCTGGTGACGACCATTGCCACCCTGCAGGTATTCCCCTAAGACAGATGAGTGGCAATGTAGAAGGTTAGAGCGGTATTGAGTTGACATATGTCACTGCTTGATTGAGCCGCTCCTGATAAACTGAGGAAGCTGGGCAAGATTTAGATTTCTCCTAGCCTACCCCAATCCTAGGGTGGGAATCAAAACCAAAGGATGCTAAATTAGCATAAGGAAATAACCAATTTATATATACAAGCTATATTTTTGATTTATACCGGGAATTTCTCCGTCATTCAGATTGAATATTATGCCTTTTTAAAGGATAATTTGCCGCGTAAATTCGCCCACATAAAGGGCAGGCCTAACTTAACCGTTAGCGCTACAATAACTAAAAGGTCCTGAGTGCCAGCTCAAAATCTGGTTCAGGGGATTTTTATTATTTTTTTAGCACTTGATGAGAAACTACTATGAGTGAAACTACTCCCGACACTTATAACTATAAGGTCGTGCGCCAGTTCGCAATTATGACAGTTATTTGGGGTATCGTCGGTATGACCGTCGGTGTCTGGATCGCTGCCCAATTGGTTTGGCCTGCACTAAACTTCGATACCGCTTGGTTGAGTTTTGGTCGCTTGCGCCCATTGCACACCAACGCCGTTATTTTCGCTTTTGGTGGCAGCGCTTTGTTCGCTTCTTCCTACTACGTAGTACAGCGTACCTGTCAGGTACGTTTGTTTGCAGAATCCTTGGTAAAATTCACTTTTTGGGGTTGGCAAACAGTCATTGTTCTCGCCGTAATCACCCTGCCTATGGGTCTCACCTCATCCAAAGAATATGCGGAACTCGAATGGCCTATCGACATCCTGCTGGGTATAGTTTGGATTTGCTACGCCATTGTGTTCCTTGGCACCGTGGCTAAACGCAAAACCTCACATATTTACGTTGGTAACTGGTTCTTCATGGCCTTTATTATCACCGTCGCTGTGTTGCACATTGTTAACAGTGCCGTGGTACCGGTTACGCTTACCAAGTCTTACTCTATCTATGCTGGTACCGTTGATGCCATGATACAGTGGTGGTACGGACATAACGCCGTGGGCTTTTTCCTCACTGCTGGTTTCTTGGGCATGATGTACTACTTTGTACCCAAGCAAGCCGAACGTCCTATCTACTCCTACCGCTTGTCCGTGGTTCACTTTTGGGCCTTGATCGCTACCTACATGTGGGCTGGTGGACACCACTTGCACTACTCCGCGCTACCGGACTGGACCCAAACTGTGGCCATGGTTATGTCCTTGATTCTACTTGCACCTTCGTGGGGCGGCATGATCAACGGCATGATGACCTTGTCTGGCGCCTGGCATAAGCTGCGTACTGACCCAGTACTACGCTTTTTAGTGGTTTCCCTGTCCTTCTATGGTATGTCCACGTTTGAAGGCCCAATGATGTCCATCAAGACCGTGAACGCCCTTTCCCACAACACTGACTGGACCATTGGTCACGTACATGCCGGTGCACTGGGTTGGGTTGCCATGATTTCCATTGGTGCCCTGTATCACATGATACCGAAGCTGTGGGGTAAAGCCTCCATGTACAGCGTTAAGCTAATCAACACACACTTCTGGTTGGCAACTATTGGCGTTGTACTATACATTGCTGCCATGTGGGTGAACGGCATTTTGCAAGGCCTAATGTGGCGCGCGGTAAACCAAGACGGCACACTTACCTATAGTTTCGTAGAAGCTTTAGAAGCCAGCCACCTTGGCTACCTAGTACGTGTTATTGGTGGTGCTTTCTTCTTAACCGGCATGCTGGTTATGGCTTACAACGTATGGCAAACAGTCCGCAGCAATTCATCTGCTCCGGCCCTTGCTTCATCTGCTGCATAAGGAATCGCCATCATGATCAAACACGAACTTATTGAAAAGAATATCAGCCTGATGGTACTACTTATCGTCATCGTTATTAGCGGTGGTGGTTTGGCTGAAATAGTACCCCTGTTTTTCCAGAAGGAAACGACCGTACCTGTTGAAGGTTTACGTGTGCTAACACCTTTAGAATTGGAAGGTCGCGATATTTATATCCGTGAAGGTTGTAACGTCTGTCACACCCAACAGATTCGGCCTTTCCGCGCCGAAACTGAGCGCTATGGCCACTACTCTGTGGCTGGTGAGTTTGTCTATGACCACCCATTCCTATGGGGGTCTAAGCGTACCGGTCCTGATTTGGCCCGCGTAGGCGGACGCTACTCTGACGACTGGCACCGCGCTCACTTGTACAACCCTCGTGATGTCGTACCTGAGTCCATCATGCCCTCCTACCCTTGGTTGTTCAGTGACAAGCTAAGTGGTGAAGACACGGCAGCTAAAATGAAGGCATTGCGTAGTGTTGGTGTACCATTTACCGATACAGCCATTGCCGGTGCACAAGCTGATGTGGAAGGCAAAACAGAGGTCACGGCCCTAGTTGCTTACTTGCAGCAACTAGGCACTGTGATGTCAAACAGGCGCTAATTATGTCCTACGATAGCTACGGACCATACATTGTCATAGTCATGCTGATAACTTTTATTGGCCTCTATGCATGGGTGTTAAGTCCAAAACGTTCGAAAGGCTTCGACGAAGCTGCCAACCTACCCTTCGCTGATGAAGAGAAGGCTAAGGAATTAAATGGAGACATCAAACATGACTGATTTTTGGAGCATTTGGATCTCATTCATTACCCTTGCGGTAATTTTTGGTTGTTTGATCCTAGTATTGCGCACGCGTAAAAGTGAAGTGTACAAAGAAACCACCACCGAAACCATGGACCATGCCTTTGACGGCATTGAAGAACTGGACAACCCGCTGCCACGCTGGTGGTTCAACATGTTCATGATCACCATCATTTTCGGTGTCATCTACTTGTTCTTGTACCCTGGCCTTGGTAACTACAAAGGGTACCTAAACTGGACCAGCTACAACCAGTGGGAAGAAGAAATGGCCCACGCCGAGGAACACTACAAGCCAGTATTTGCTAAGTTTGCATCCTTATCCGTAGCCGAAATTGCTACTGACGACTCTGCCCGCTTGATGGGTCAGCGCATGTTCAACAACAACTGTGCCGTGTGCCACGGTCAAGGCGGCGCGGGTGCTTATGGTTTCCCTACCCTATCTGACAGTGATTGGCTGTACGGTGGCGCTGGCGAGACTATCAAAGCCACGATCACGAAAGGCCGTACCGGTGCGATGCCACCTTGGGGTGCCATCATTGGTGAAGATGGCGTGCGTAACGTAACTTCTTATGTACTGAGCCTAAGTGGCCAGCAAGTAGACGCCCAAGCGGCGAGCGCAGGCAAAACCACTTATCAGGCTATGTGTGTAGCTTGTCACGGTGCGGATGCTACGGGTAACCAAATGCTTGGTGCGCCAAATCTAACTGACAATGTATGGTTATACGGCGGCAGCTTCGAAAAGGTAGCCCACACTATTCGCCAAGGTCGTAACGGCGTGATGCCAGCCCATGGTGCTTTGTTAAATGATGACAAGATCCACTTGATCTCTGGCTACGTATACAGCCTGTCTAACTAACATTAAACGAGGCTTCCTAGGCACCTAGAGAAGCCTCTTAGTTACCGCGCCATAACAATTACAAAAGCGGATTCAGAAACTACCCTGAGTCCGTTTTTTTTATTGTTTTAAGCGACATATTTGCAGGATACTCATGGATAAAATCCCTACTAAGCAAATCGATACCAAGCCTAAGAAACAGGTAATAGACCTTTATGAAAAAAGCGAACGCATTTATGTTCGCGCGTACAAAGGCATCTACCGTAATCTACGCAACATCATGGCTTGGGGTCTCTTATCACTGTATTTCCTAACACCATGGCTAACCTGGGATGATCGTCAAGCCGTATTATTTGATCTCCCTGCCCGTCAGTTCCACATTTTCTTTTTAACCTTTTGGCCACAAGATTTTGCCTTATTAAGTGGCCTATTAATTCTCTTTGCCTTTGCCCTATTCTTGGTGACTGTATTTGCTGGTCGAGCCTGGTGTGGTTATGCCTGCTTCCAAACCGTGTGGACCTACTTCTTTATGTGGGCAGAAGAATTTGCAGAAGGCAGCCGCAACGATCGTATAAAGCTCGACACACAAAAAATGAGCCTGGGCAAATTTCGCAAGAAATTTGTCAAACACAGCCTCTGGGTCACCATATCTGTCGCCACAGCCATCACCTTTGTCGGCTATTTCACCCCCATTCAAGAATTGCTAAGCAAGTTTTCTTCTTTGGATTTTGGTCCTTGGGAGTCTTGGTGGCTGCTCTTTTTCTCCGTCGCTACCTACATGAACTCAGGTTATATGCGTGAGCAAGTGTGCAAGCACATGTGCCCTTACGCACGCTTCCAAAGTGTGATGTTTGACCCAGACACATTGATTATCACCTACGATGAAGCCCGTGGCGAACCACGCGGCAAAGGCTCGCGCAAGCAGGCAGCTGAAGAAGGCTTAGGTGATTGCGTAGACTGTGGCGTTTGCGTTGCCGTTTGCCCTGTCGGCATTGATATCCGTGATGGCTTGCAGTACGAATGCATCTCTTGCGCCGCCTGCATTGATGGCTGTAACGAAGTTATGGAGCGCCTTGGTAAGCCGAAGGGCTTGGTACGTTATGCTACTGAAAACGTACTTGAAGGCCAGACCTACCACCTCATACGCCCACGACTGATTGGTTATGCTATTGCTGTATTTTTGATTGCTGGTTACATAGGCATGCAATTGCTGTCCCGCGTGCCTATTGAAGTGGACTTGATTCGTGACCGCCAAACGTTATTCCACGACCTTGGTGACGGCGTTATCGAAAACACCTACCATTTAAAAGTGTCCAACAAGAGCCAAGCAGACATTACCATCAGTGTTGACCTCAATGACGTCGACAACTATGAATATATAGGCAAACAATTGTTGCATATCGGCCCCAATGCCACCATTGAACAAATGCTACGCATCCGTATTCATACTGATGACTTAGAAAGCCCTAAAACTGACATTACTTTTGATGTAAAATCCGTCGACGACGAATCCGTTCAGATGCAGCAGGAATCCAGATTTCTTGCACCTGCTGATCAAGTATTATAATTGGAGACTTCATGTCTAACTCCCTAGAAGCATCACGCCCCTGGTACCGTCAACCTTGGTTGTGGTTCATCCTCACCCCACTCATCGCGGTATTTATTGTCGGCACAAGCTTTGCTTACCTGTCCGTTGTTACCTTTGACGGCATGGTGAAAGGTGATTATGCGAAAACGGCGAAAAGTTTTAACATTGACGCCAGCCGTCTCACCCAAGCCAAAGCCCTCGATTTGCACGCGGAACTCACACTGGATGCAGTAACCGGAGACTTACGCTTGCGTATGACTGCCAAGGACACTTTTACTAGTCCGCAACTAATGTTAGAAGTAATTCACCCTACGGTAGTAGAACTGGATCAAGATTTAATCTTAGCCCTGCGCCCTGATGGCAACTACTATGGCACCTTAAACAAAAATATCGATGGTAAACGCTACCTGCACTTATCTGACCAAGAAAATACTTGGCGCATGATGACAGAAGTGCATACGCCTTGGGCTGCCACTGTTGCCATTGTGCCTAATCAGCCCTAATGTCTGCCACAGCAGCACCAGATTGCTATCATTGTGGCGAATCCGTCCCCAGTGATAGCAATTATCAAATTGTTTTGGACCAAAGCCAGCACAAGGTTTGTTGTATTGGCTGCCAAACAGTGGCCAATACTATCATCGACCAAGGTTTGGCCGACTATTACCGTCATCGTGAACTTAGTCGCGGCGCCAACCCTAACCTACCTGCCAATATCAATATTGCAGTGAGCGACAGCGCCCATTGGCTGGCCTATGACGATAATGATGTACAAAGCGCTTTTGTACGCCAAAAAGGCGCTCAAGAAAAAGAAACTGAACTGGTTATCGATGGCCTAACCTGCGCTGCCTGTGTGTGGTTGCTGAACCAACATATCAGCAAACTGCCCGGTATTTTGCACTTCAACGTCAACCTCACCACGCAGCGTGCTTATGTGCATTGGCAGACGACGGAAATCCAGCTCAGTAGCATTATGGCTGCCATAGATGCCATTGGCTATCAGCCCGGGCCTTATCAAGCTAGTGACGCTGCCAAACGCAAAGCCTTAGACAAACGTCAAATGATTCTACGCCTAGGCATTGCTGGCTTAGGTGCCATGCAGGTGATGATGCTGTCCTTTGGCATGTATGCCGGTTTAACACAAGGTATGGAATTAAGCTACGTGCATTTTATGCGCTGGTCGGCCTTGGTGCTGACTACACCCGTCGTACTCTACTCTGCCATGCCCTTTTTTAAGGCCGCTATACGCGCCCTTAAAAACCGCCACCTGGTAATGGACGTGCCGGTTTCTATCGCTATAGGCGCCGCTTACATAGCCAGCGTGTGGGCGACGGTGATGCAAACGGGGGACGTTTATTATGACTCAGTCACCATGTTTACTTTTTTGCTACTGCTGGGGCGTTTTGTCGAATCGACGGCACGTTATCATGCGGGGCATGCCGGCAATGAACTGCATCAGTTATTGCCGCCTGTTTGTGACCGCATGGTGGATGGTAAAACGCAACAAATAGCCGTAACAAAGTTGGCCTCTGGCGATCTTATTAGGGTATTACCAGGTGCCACTATTCCTGCTGATGGCATTTTGCATCAAGGTTCCAGCAGCATCAACGAAGCCGCCTTAACGGGCGAGTTTATGCCCGTAGAAAAACACCTCGGCGACGCCTTAACGGCAGGCACGGTCAATGTCTCTAGCAGCTTAGTGATGCAAGTGACCAAAACCCAAGACGATAGCCGCTTGCAGCAAATATTAAGCATGGTCAAGCAAGCCCACAGCTTCCGGCCTCAGTTGTCCAAAAGTGCCGACCAGGTGGCCCATTACTTTGTGCTTGCGGTGTTATTGATTTCTGCCTGTGTTTACACAGGTTGGTATTTTATTGACCCTAGTAAAGCTTTTTGGATTACTCTCTCGGTATTGGTAATCACCTGCCCTTGTGCTTTATCTTTAGCTGCCCCTACCGCTACGGCCGTAGCTACGGCCAGCTTGCGCCGCCAAGGTATACTAATGACCAGAGAAGATTCTCTGGAAGAAATTGCCAAGGTAGACACCGTAGTTTTTGACAAAACAGGCACCCTCACAACAGGTGTCATGACATTGCATAGCACGGTGGCTTTAGGTGATATTTCGGTGCCCCAATGCAAACTCCTTGCGGCTTGCCTAGAGCAACAATCAGAACACCCTATAAGCCGTGCCTTCCGGCATTTGGATGCCAGTGGTTTACAGCTGCAAGACATTACCAACCACCCATCCCAAGGGCTCAGCGCCAGCTGGCCAGCGCAACAAACACAAGTACGCATTGGCAAACCTGAGTTTGTGCAAGCGCTAGGCCAGTGGCCAATGCCAGAGCGCCCTGCAGGGGAAGGTGTGTGGCTATTATTGGGTAACGCGCAACAAGCCTTGGCATGGTTCCATATTAGTGACGCCAAACGCCCAGAGCTGCACAAGGTGATGCCGCAGCTAAAAGATCTCGGTATGCACCTATGCATTCTTTCTGGTGACCACCCCAATAATGTTGCCGAACTTGCGCAAGATCTTGCTATGGATGACTGGCGCGCGGCTCAAACACCGGCGCAAAAACTGGCATTTATTCAGAGCTTACAACAGCAGGGCAAAACTGTGCTCATGGTTGGCGATGGTATCAACGACGCACCCGTTATGGCGGCAGCCAATGCCTCCTTAGCCATGGCGTCGGGTACCGACTTGAGCAAAGCCAGCGCTCCAGCTTTGTTATTGCGTGACCACCTAGGTTTGATCTCGGTACTGATCAAAAAAGCCCGCCATACGCGACGCATAATGCTACAAAACCTCGCTTGGGCACTGTTATACAACCTGATTGCCTTACCGTTAGCCGCCATGGGCTTAGTACCACCTTGGGGCGCAGCAACCGGCATGTCATTTAGCTCCCTGCTAGTCGTGCTCAACGCCACCCGTTTGCGTCGTATCAAGCATGACGTACAATAGACACAACATTTACCCAAAGGCCACCTATGAACATTGTCTTTCTTTTAATACCCGTTGCCATCATCCTTGTCGCGGTCGCGGCCTATGCGTTA
Source organism: Oceanospirillaceae bacterium (assembly GCA_003521845.1). Taxonomy (GTDB): domain Bacteria; phylum Pseudomonadota; class Gammaproteobacteria; order Pseudomonadales; family Balneatricaceae; genus Njordibacter. Next base: position 34,389 of record DPHB01000035.1, read on the forward strand.
CATTGGTCCCTTAAAAGCGGGCAGTTTGACGATATGGACTCGCCAGCAAGCAAAATCCTCTTTGATGATGACGATGATCTTATTCCTGATGAGGCTAAAGGCATATCAGCACCTCAAGACAAGAGCCGCGACTAAACCATGAGCCCTGAGTTGTTGGCTGCTGTAGCTATTGGCTTTGCCGGCGCAGGACATTGTATCGGCATGTGCGGTGGTATAAGCGCCGCCCTCACTCTTGGCGTTAAACACAAGGGCCATAAAGCCCTCGCCTACAGTTTGGCTTTTAACCTTGGCCGCATTCTCAGTTATGCCTTAATTGGGGCCCTAATAGGCGGCCTACTTGGCAGCTTAGCTAGCGGCCTGCAGTTTACTCAACACCTAGAACTTAGCCTCTACTTTGCTGGTGGCATGCTCATGCTCATGGGCCTCGCTATCGCCCAAATATGGCAAGGTGTAAGGCGCATAGAAGTTATTGGTAAAGGCATATGGACGTTGCTAACACCCCTTAGCAAACGCTTAATGCCCATCCAAAGCCTACCTCAAGCTTTGGCCCTAGGCCTCTTGTGGGGCTGGCTGCCATGCGGCCTCATTTATTCCAGTTTAATCTGGGCTGCCAGTTCTGCCGACTGGCAACAAAGCGCCCTATTGATGCTAGCTTTTGGGGTTGGCACCCTGCCTGCCAACTTGGCTAGCGGCATATTGGCACAGCAAATGAAAGATTTATTGCGCCACCAACTAAGCCAACGCCTACTGGGCCTAAGCATGATAATATTAGGGCTATATACCCTTCCTATATGGTCGTAAAGACTGGAGTAATTTATGAGCCAAGATATCGATTTACGAAATATTATCCGCGCCGTACAAGACTGGCCAGAAGTAGGCGTCACCTTTCGTGACATTACACCTCTGTTCAAAGACCCTAAGGTTTTGCATCATATGGTGAACGAGCTATGCTCTCGGTTTATGAATACCGAAATCACCCACATAGCCTGCATTGATGCACGTGGTTTTCTGGCGGCGTCCATTATGGCTTATAAGCTCAACTTGCCATTAATTTTGGTACGTAAAAAAGGCAAATTGCCGGGCGACTGTGTTAGCGAGGACTATACCTTGGAATACGGCACCACCACCGTTGAAATGCAGACTGACGCCTGCGGTGAAGGTGACAAGGTATTATTGTTCGATGATTTAATTGCCACAGGCGGTACCTTAATGGCAGCCATTAGCCTCATCAAACGTCTTGGCGCCGAAGTTACCGAAGTCGCGGCTATTGTCGACCTACCTGATCTAGGTGGTAGCGCCCGGGTAGCCAGCGTTGGCGTTCCTTGCTTTAGTTTGTGTGCTTACTAGTAGCATAGATGACGGGCCAGACCAGTAGCCTGGCCCGGATATTAATACCTACCTAGATACAAAGCCTCTACCTCTGCTTTAGACAAGTGCTTATTAAGAATAAGTATCTCATCAAAAACAGCATCCAATCGCTCTACTGTTTTCTTACCATTTGCCCAATAGTGCTTGCCTACAGCAGCCCGCTTATTCTTATTAGGCAAGGCGACACGCTGGTGTGCACGGGCCACAAATTGATTATCAATATAGGCATCAAACACACCGTTTTTGTAGGTTAATACATAGTGATGGAAAGCACCTTGGTACCTGCCACTGTTATGATGATTGATTGCCGCATGGGTAGGGTGCCCTACTTTACCAACGTTAAATTGAATCTTTCCCCAAAAATTACCAATGCCTACCCAGCCACCTGTTGTGTGATCGCCAAAGAAGATATAGCCGGTTCCCGCTTTGTGGGCCATGCTGTTTTCTTTTACCCAAAATGACAAGCTAAATTCGTTGTAGCGATTAAAATCGATAAAAGGTGAACGTAAGAATCCCCCTTGGCGAATATGTGTAGCCTTGCCTTTAACGCCATCCACACAGTCAAAGTGATTACTTAAATTGCGATGATTGTTGGAAAAATCAGTAACACTACAATCATCAAAACTCCAATAGGCCAACAAGTTGTTGCTGAACCTAGTGTTAGTCATACTATTGGCTGGCGGTATATAGCCAATAATATTTTGATGTACTGGGGCCAAATCTAACTCATAAGGGTAAATCGCAGCGGACACATCAAAACAATAACTCGAACTACTAATATCATAAGCTTCTTGCGTGACTTGATACTCGTGGATGTATTTTTTCGCCTCTTGTCCAGACAACTGCAAGCTGGGCCTAAACCGACGCAGTAACTCACCATAGGCTGCATAATTGGCATCGCGCCTAAGGTTAGCCATGGTGACATTGACAGCATTAAAACAAAACTTATCCAACTGTACCGCTTGGGGCTCATAAAGAGCTAAATCTGAGGCAATAATATAGGCCTCAATAGAAGCACAAATTTCACCAAGATTTTGGCCTTGGAACACGTTAGGTGTGCCCTTCACTCGTATAGTACCACGCGCCCTAGACACAAAGGTGTCTTGTAGCTGGCCAGCTTCTGAAAATGCTTGCTGAGCGTAAACGCTGGTACCAAACAACTCTTTGATAGCGGCTGTTTCCGCTCTATTGATAAGCAGTTGTTTTTGTTGCTCTAAGGATCTGGTGGGATAGTCAGTGGTTAATATGCAGACGGTTTGTTGAGATTGCCTATAGGGCATTTCAGCCATCGCTATTGGTTGCTTTGCGTCAACTAGGCTAGTCGTCGTGGGCGACGAATCACCCACTTGCTGGGTCGTTTGATCTGCGTAAATGGAAGTACAACCACTAGTAGCAGCTAATAGTAAAAGGCAGGATGAAAAGCGCTTGAAAAGCATAGATTACCTATGTGCAACTAAAAGACTTGGCTACAAGTTTAGTTGAAGAAAGGTAATCTGCTTTTTACTGTCGCGCAAAAACCACTATGCTATAGGCTTAGTAGATCCAAACCAGCATCTTGCATTGATTGCTGGCTAGCTTGCTGACTACTTTTACCAGTGAAATCATGCAATTCACGATCCATCAAATGTGACGGTACCGCATGTTGCAAAGCGCGTGCCATATTTTCGATACGCCCAGGGTACTTCTCTTGCCAATCGTTTAGCATGCCCTTGATATGCTGCCGCTGTAGGTTGTCTTGGGAACCGCACAGGTTACAAGGAATAATCGGGAACTGTTTGATGTCCGAATAGGCCATAATGTCTTCTTCACGGGCGTAGGCCAGCGGACGAATCACCGTGTGCTTGCCGTCATCGCTTAACAACCTTGCCGGCATGGCTTTTAGCTTACCGCCGTGGAACATATTCAAGAACAAGGTTTGCAGTATGTCATCACGGTGATGACCTAGGGCTATCTTGGTAATACCATTTTCTTCTGCCCAACGGTACAAGGTTCCACGACGCATACGCGAACACAGACCACAGGTGGTCTTGCCTTCTGGCACGACAGCTTTAACAACACTATAGGTATCGCGCTCGATGACGTGATAATCAACGCCGATGCTGGCTAAATAAGCGGGCAATATGTGTTCAGGAAAACCAGGCTGCTTTTGATCCAGGTTAACGGCCACTATGTCAAAATTGACAGGCGCGCTCTTTTGCAGGTTAAGCAAGATGTCCAACATAGTGTAGGAATCTTTACCACCCGACAAACACACCATAACCTTGTCGCCAGCTTCAATCATCGCATAGTCTGCAATAGCTTTCCCTACATCACGGCGCAGCCGCTTCTGCAGCTTATTTAAGCGTTGTTTGATTTCTTTAGCAGCATCAACGTCATCGCCCAAGCTTGCCGCCACAATAGCCTCTGTAGACGTTAGCTCAGCCGTTTGTTCGGGGGTGTAAACATCAACCATGATTCAGTATTACCACATCAAGTCATCAGGAATAACGTAATCCGCATAGGGATCGTCTTCTTCAACAACATCTTCTTTCACGTCAGCTTTAACCACCAGTACCTTGTCGGTACGCTCTAACGCTCGTTCACCAACGCTAGCGGGCACCACGCTATAGTCACCATCTAGTCCCACAATCACCAAGTGCCCACGGCTTAATGACCCCTGCTGTTCAGCCGTCACATAAAGTTTTTTAATGGCTTTGCCATCTACGAAATTGTAAGCCTGCTCGCCAGCACTTATATCCAAACGACAACCTTCCACCATCTGCTTAACTTGAGCAACCTGAGCTTTGGCTTGCTGCTGCGCATCTCGCTGAGCATTAAGTTGTTTAGAACGTTGTGCTTGCTGCTGCTTTTCTCGTGCTGCACGATCTGCTGCGGATTCACCTATATCAACGCCTTTGCGTTGATCACGGGCTTTCTTTTTATTGGCTTTGGTGACTTGTTTGGCTTGTTTTTCGTTAGCCAAACCGGCTTTCATTAGCTGTTCTTGTAGACTTGCCATGGGGATTGCTTTGGTTACTTAATTTGGCGGCGATTTTACCATACAAATGTGCTTCGGTGGCAGTGCTCGAAGCACTCAGTTCTGTTTTGAGGCCGTGGTACCGTCGCTGACCTATGCGTACTTTTATCCGCTACAAAATCTTTTGCTGGCCTAAAAAGCAGGCACAAAAGAATTTGCACCCGATAATTCACTTAACCAGTGCAGCGAATAGATCTCCAAGCATCAATGACGAGCTGCGTAGCCTTTGGCAAGTGCTAACTCGCTACCTTGTGCCACCCTAGAAATCAGGCACTGGAGCTACAGCGTTCGTCTAGGAATCTTGGTCCCCTAAACGGCTGGCACGGTGAGATGGAGGACAGGGTGAAATTCTTTTTCTGCCTGTTTTTTAGGCCAGGAAAAAGATTTATCACCCGGGCCTATACTCATTGCAACGCCTCGGTACCACGGCACACAAACCCATGTAAAAGACTACGCATGCTCGGTAAACTGTTAGGCGGCCTTCAACCATAGGCCGTATTAGAATCCGTGGTTCCGTGGTCGGTCTTTGTGTACTTTTATCTGGCTGAAAATCTTTTGCTGGCCCAAAAAGCAGGCACAAAAGAATTGCACCCAGATTATTCACCTACCAAGTGCCGCAGTCAGATTTCCAAGAGTCAGTGACGAGCTGCGTAGATTTTTAGCTCGTACAAAACTGGCACATAATTGTGGCTAGACCAATCTACTACAGAGCTCGGCTGAGAATCTTGGTCCCCTAAACGGCTGGCACGGTGAGATGGAAGACAGGGTGAAATTCTTTTGCTGCCTGTTTTTAAGGCCAGGAAAAAGATTTATCACCCGGGCCTATGCTCACTGCCACGCATAGGGACCACGGATTAGAAAACAACGTAATAGGGATTAGGCGTGTTCCGCGATGACGGCAAGGAAGGTTTCACCGTAACGGTCAAGTTTCTTCTCGCCAACGCCGGGTACATCGTTCATTTGTATCAAAGACTGCGGTTTGGTTTCGATCATGGCCAGTAACGTGGCATCACTGAAGATCACATAGGGTGGTACGGACTGCTCTTGGGCTAAGGCCATACGCTGCTCGCGTAAGGCTTGCCATAGGCCCAGATCGGCCACGGCAACTGGCGTGCGTTGCTTCTTACCGGCTTTACTAGACACCTTGCGATCCAAACGCAACTGAATAGATTGCTCACCTTTTAACAAAGGGCGGCAGTCAGGCATGAGTTTAATACCGCCAAAAACCGTTGGATCACTGGCAACAAAACCTTGGGCCAAAAGCTGACGAAAAACCGAACGCCATTGCTTTTGATCTAACTCTTGGCCAATGGCAAAGGTAGTTATCTGGTCGTGCCCGGCTTGTTTAACTTTATCTGTCGGTTTCCCTAAGAGGATGTCTACTAGATGACTAACACCATAACGCTGGCCACTGCGGTAAACACAAGATAGGGCCTTACGGGCGACCTCTGTACCATCGAAAGTAGCCACTGGCTCAAGACAGTTGTCACAATTACCACAAACTTGTTCTAGCTTCTCACCAAAATAACCCAATAACACCTGCCGGCGGCATGAGGTCACTTCACACAAACCCAGCATAGCATCCAACTTAGTTTGTTCGGAACGCTTAATGGCCTCGTCCATTTCTGATTCCATCAAACGCTGCCGTAACCACACCACGTCTTGCAAGCCATAAATCATCCAAGCATCGGCGGGCAAACCATCACGACCAGCGCGGCCGGTTTCTTGATAATAGGATTCGATACTTTTGGGTAGGTCTATATGCGCCACAAAACGCACGTTAGGCTTGTCAATGCCCATACCAAAGGCAATGGTAGCCACCATAACCAAGCTTTCTTCTTGTAAAAATCTGGCTTGATTTTGACTGCGATGATCAGCACTCATACCCGCATGATAGGGTAAAGCTGGCACCCCAGATTGACTGAGCCACTGGGCTAATTCATCCACCTTCTTGCGCGAACCACAATAAACAATACCAGCACTGTCTTGGTGTTGAGTTTGAATAAAGCGTAATAATTGCTGCTTACCTTGCTGTTTTTGCAGAATACGATAGCGAATATTGGGACGATCAAAACTACTAATAAACTGCTCAGCTTGCTGTAGGTGCAAGCGTTTGACCATTTCAGCTTGCGTCGGCCCATCGGCGGTTGCTGTTAGGGCGACCCTAGGCACCCGTGGAAACAACTCCTGCAAACAATCTAGTTGCAAATATTCCGGCCGAAAATCATGCCCCCATTGCGAAACACAGTGGGCTTCATCGATGGCAAACAGGCTAATTTGAACGGCTTTAAGCATGTCTAGGCAGCGCTGAGTCAACAAGCGCTCTGGTGAAACGTACAGCATTTCGAGTTCGCCATTAAGCACTTGCTGTTCAATATGCTGTTGCGTTTGCCAGTCCATAGCTGAATGCAAAGCCTGAGCTTTGACGCCTAACTGCTGCAAGGCCATAACCTGATCTTGCATCAAAGCAATGAGTGGTGATACCACCACACCCAAGCCAGAGCGCATTAAAGCTGGGATCTGAAAACACAGGGATTTACCGCCCCCGGTGGGCATCAACACTAAGGCATCACCACCATTAATGAGATGGTCAATAATTTGCCCTTGCTGATCACGAAACTCTTCGTAACCAAATAGGCTGTGCAATAGGGATTGGGGGCTGTCGTACATGGCGCGCTATTATCCTTGAGCAGCCTGCTTATGTCATTAGACAATGCCCAAATAAGCCAAATTGGGTTACAATAAGTACTATTCCTACCAGCATTGAGACCAGCGACCATGTCCAATTCTTGCGAACCTTTAACTGACCAACAATTAGAACAACTTGACGAGTATTTGTTGTCTGATAATTTGAAAGAAGAAGCCCTCGACTATATTGCCCTACACGGCTACTTGTGTGCCCTAAACGTCAGCCCTGTACCCATGACTGACACAGAATGGCTAACCAATGTATTGGCCGAAAACCCACAATCAGATGCCTGCAATATTGACGCATCCATGGTGGATTTGATACGCCAGGAAAACAACTACATCCGCACCTGCTTAGAATCGGATATTATTATCGACCCACCTTGTGACCTAACTTTGGAAATTGACGAAGAAGGCGACTGCCTTCTGGAATATTGGGCGCAAGGCTTTATGGAAGTGGTATTTAGCCAAGAAGAAGTTTGGTTTAGTGAACACGAAGATGCCGTAGCCGAGTGCCTATTGCCGTTTATGCTAGCGGCTAATTTAGACGAAGACCAAGAGCTAGCTGAATTACGCAAGGAGCCGAAGTTCTGCCAACAATTGTGTGACCAAATTCCAGAATTGGTAGAGGATCTATTCTTGCTATTCCGCGTGCCAGCGGATAAGCCTAAAGGCAAACCACCTTATGGTAAAAAGTCATCCAACAATAAGCCGCGCCGCCACTAAAACCGTCATTGCGAACGTAGCGAAGCAATCTCTTGCAAGCAAAGTGCCAAGGTCAAGAGATTGCTTCGCTACGCTCGCAACGACGCGCGAAGCTACACTCCAAGGACGCGAGTAGCCACACTCCAAGGACGCGAGGTGCTGCGCTCACCATGACGTATGGCATGGCACCTAACTTGCGACCACTAGCTGGCCATTTTGCAAATACCAGTTTTGGTCGCAGCATTGGCTCACCAAATTTTTCTGATGACAGGCTAACAAATAGCCAGTGCCCTTAGCTTTCAGATCGGCTAGCATCTGCAGGATGCGTTCCATTGATTCGACGTCTAGATTACTACTGGGTTCATCTAACAAGATAATCTGCGGATCCAATACTAGCGCCCGAGCCAAAGCCAAGCGCTGACGTTCGCCACCAGACAGGTGATGGGCAGCACGGTTTTGAATATGCTCTAAACGTGCCCAAGCCAAGGCCTGGTCTACCTTATGCGCATTTTTCTCGCCGCGCAGTCTAAGGCCATATTCCACGTTGGCCCGTACATTGGTATCAAACAAATAAGTTTGCTGGTGTAGGTAAATAACGGCTTGGCGATTTTTCTTCTCACCTTGGTCGAAAACTCTTGCAACCGTTCCCGTGAGCGGTGTTTTTAGGCCAGCCATTATTTTCATCAAGGTCGACTTACCAGCACCGTTGACTCCGTGCAGGTGGACGGCTTGACCACTACGCAAGGTGGCATTGGGGATAGTAAACAAGGGCTGTGCTGCAAAGCCTTGGCTAACATCAGTAAGAACTAAACGCATTACGACGCCTGCCTTAATACACGGCTGTTACTTTGCATCCAGCCTAAACTGACATTCAAGACTAGCGACAAACTCAGCAAAACTAAGCCCAGTGCCACACCTTGTACAAACTCACCCTTGCCGGTTTCTAGGGCAATGGCGGTAGTGATATTACGGGTGTAATGCAGAATGTTGCCACCTACCATCATGGCACAACCCACTTCCGCAATAATGCGGCCAAAGGCTGTCACCACGGCCGCCATCAAAGCGAAACGCACTTCAAATAATAGTGTCGTAAAAGCCTGCCAACGGTTGGCACCCAAGGTACGAGCGGTTTCCAATACTCGCTGATCTGCCGCTTGGAAGGCACTAAGGCTCATAGACACTAACAGTGGGAAGCACAGTAATATTTGACCAATGACCATAGCGGGCTGGGTAAACAGCAGATGGTAGTCACCTAAGGGACCCGCTCGGGATAAGAGCATATACAAGACTAAGCCAACCACCACGGTGGGCACAGCTAACAAGCTATTGAGTATACTAATAGCTATCCAGCGGCCTGGAAAGTGATAGTAAGCTAGCACAAAACCCAGGGTTAAAGCCGGCAACAAAGCAATTAATAAAGCCGATAATGACACGCTGAATGACACGCCCACGATGCCCCATAGCTGACCATCACCGCTAGCCAGCTGGGCCAAGGCCTGTAATAGAGTTTGCCAC
>DPHB01000035.1:43828-49203 GCA_003521845.1 Oceanospirillaceae bacterium
AATAGAGTTTGCCACAATTCCGTCATAAGTTTCTCTATTAATCCGCTGAAGGTACAAAAAGTACTTCATCATTGATTCGGAAACCACCAATAGCTGCTTGCCCTACTGCCCCGACCAGCCACTGCTGAAAACGTCGGGCTAGGTCAACCTTTACGTGAGCATGGCGCTGTGGGTTTATTAATATAACTTGATAGGGGTTCAATAAACGCGGATCTGATTGCAGTACTACGGTCAAATCCAATTTATCTTTCATCGACAACCAGGTGCCACGATCGGTTAATGTGTAGCCCTGCAGCTCGGAGGCCATTTGTAGAGTATGCCCCATGCCGCGCCCCGCTTCTAGGTAGCCAGTAAACCCTGGACTAGCGGCAATGCCATACCACAACTCTAGTTCTTTTTTATGGGTACCTGAATCATCACCACGCGATAAGAAACGCAGCTCTGCGTCAGCGATCGCTTGTAAGCCTTCGCTAACTCGATGCACGGAATTGAGGTTTGCCGGATCACTAGGTGGCCCCACAATGATAAAGTCATTGTACATAACCGCCAATGGCTCAAGACCATAGCCTGCGGCAACAAACTCGGCTTCAGCGGCTGGCGCATGGGTCATGACCAGATCCACATCACCGTTTTTCCCCATTCGTAAGGCTTTGCCTGTACCCACAGCAATAACTTGCACTTCAATATCAGCAGTGGGCTGAAACTCAGCTAACAAGTAATCCAACAAGCCTGAATTGTAAGTGCTCGTGGTCGTGGCCAGACGAATACTATCTGTTTGGGCAAACACAGCACTCGAGGTTACACTCCACAGCGCAAGACTTGCCACCATTAACCAGGTTTTCATAGGCCAGAAATTCTCTTCGCTATTTATATTAACTAGATGGTTGGAACATCATGCGCTTGGCAACCATGCTGGCCGCGTTGACGCAAAAAGTGGTCCATGATAGTTAATGCTACCATTGCTTCTGCAATAGGCGTGGCGCGTATACCGACGCAAGGGTCGTGACGGCCCTTAGTCACCACCTCCACTGGGTTGCCATGAATATCAATGGACTTACCAGGCAGGTGTAAACTAGAGGTCGGCTTCAGGGCAATACGGGTAACAATATCTTGGCCACTGCTAATGCCGCCCAAAATACCACCAGCATGATTAGACAAAAAACCTTGTGTGGTCATTTCATCGCGGTGCTCGGTACCGCGCTGATTAACCGCAGCAAAGCCGTCACCGACTTCGACGCCCTTTACCGCATTAATGCTCATTAGACCGTGAGCTAATTCGGCGTCCAATCTATCAAAGATAGGCTCACCTAAGCCCGGCGCAACCCCCGTTGCAATCACCGTTACGGCAGCGCCAATAGAATCGCCAGACTTGCGCAGAGCATCCATAAAGCTCTCAAGTTCAGCAACCTTGCTAGGTTCACCACAGAAAAATGCATTGTCATTAATCGTGTTAGGTTCTGGGCAGGCAAGCTCAATCGGCCCCAGTTGCGACAAAAATCCAAAAATTTGAATACCTTGCGTGGCCAAAAACTTCTTGGCTACGGCACCGGCAGCCACTCGCATAGCTGTTTCACGGGCCGAAGAGCGGCCCCCACCACGATAATCGCGAATACCATATTTATGCATATAAGTGTAATCAGCATGTGCTGGCCGGAACTGATCTTTAATATTACCGTAGTCTTTGGAACGCTGGTCCGTATTCTCGATCAACAAACCAATCGGTGTACCGGTAGTGACGCCTTCAAATACACCAGACATGATTTTCACTGCGTCGGCTTCACGGCGCTGAGTAGTGTGACGCGATGTACCTGGCTTGCGACGGTCTAGATCAATCTGCAAGTCCGCCTCGGTCAAAGGAATGCCGGCTGGGCAACCATCAACAATGGCACCTAATGCAGGGCCATGACTCTCACCAAAGGTGGTAACGGTAAACAATTTGCCGAAGGTATTGCCGGCCATAGTAGTTCCTAATAGTTGAGTAGTTGGGCGAAGGTAACGAAAACAAAACGCTTCACCCACTAAGAAAAATATATGCTAAAGATTAACCAAATTATAACGTAACCAAGCCGAGTGAACTAGCGCCGACTACGCCAATCAATAAAGGTTTGTTGCCACTGCTGACACTCAGCCGCGGTTAAGCAGAAAACACCATTGCCACCATTGGCCAATTCAAGCCACACAAAGGGCACCTGCGGCAGCTGTTCTTGCAGAGCCACTTCGCTATTACCAACTTCAACCACCAGCAAGCCATCGTCGGTGAGCCAATCAGCGGCTTCTGCGAGAATAGTTGCCGTCAAATCCAAACCATCAGCCCCAGACACTAAAGCCATCTCCGGTTCGTGCTCAAATTCCTTGGGCATACTGGCAAAGTCTTGCGCATTCACATAAGGAGGGTTGCTGACGATTAGATCGTAACCTTGCCCAGCCGGCAAACCAGCGTACAGACTGGAGTCGTAAACCTTAACCTTATCTTGTAACTCATAGGCCGCGATATTCTGTTTTGCCAAGGCAATGGCAGCTGGTGAAATATCCACCATATCCACGTGCCCAATATCCATCTGCAGAGCCATAGCGATACCAATACAACCGCTGCCACAGCACAAGTCTAGTGCACGCTTTGGCTGAGTCTGCAAAAAGGGAGCAAAGCCAGTAACAATAAATTCAGCAATGGGCGAACGTGGAATTATCACATCTTTGGCTACGGCAATTTGCACCCCCGCAAACCAGGTATAGCCCAACAAATAGGCTAACGGCAAGCGCTTGTCTACACGTTGGATTATCCACTCTAATAATTGTTGATTCTGGGGCTCAGTCAAGACCTGGCCAAGTACATCAGTACTGCTATCCAAAGATAAGCCACAAGCCCCTAGAGTTAAAAATACTGCTTCATCCCAAGCATTGTCTGTGCCGTGACCAAAATACACCTCAGACTCTAACAGCGCTTGCTCTGTGGTTTTTATTGCCTGCTCAATGGTTAATGCCATGTTTAATATCACCTTCTTTCTGAGCTGGCTATTGTAAGCCATGCGCTGGCTGGATACCATTAACAGAGAGCGCTATTCAGGCAGCAATTGGGCCTTTATAAGCGGTGCACCAACCCATTTTTATAATTAGACCAGAAGCAATGTCAAGCGACGATAATTTTAGCTCCCTTATCGGGACAGACGTAAAACCTATTAAGCAAACTGGACGCAAGCACAGTAGCGCTAAAACCTCTGTAGATGCGGACAGCCTAGCCTCGCGTCGTGAAGCTGCCATGGCCAAGCCAGTGTCTCTTGCTGCCCTAGGCGATGAAGGCTTCGATCTGCTTGGCTCAGAGCAGAATATCACCTACTCACGCCCAGGTTTAGATAAAGCCAGCCTAAGACGACTTAACCATGGGCATCTACGCCCGAGCATTACCATCGACCTGCATGGCTATGACATAGACCGCGCTCGTGATCTGGTTTGGCGCGCCCTAGGTGAAGCACAAAAACACCATGACCGTTGTGTGCTTATCGTCCATGGTAAAGCTGGCACGGGTTACCGTGATGACAAGGGTGACTTACAAGACACAGGCACCGCTCTTATCAAGTCCCATGTAAACCACTGGCTACAACAAGTTGATGATGTTTTGGCTTTTTGTTCGGCCCAGCCTCGTGATGGTGGCACCGGCGCTGTGTATGTACTCTTAAAGAAGCAAAAGAGCAGCACCTAAACCCGACATCAGATTGTGTATAATGGTCAAATCGAGGCCACTAACCTTTACCTTTGACGCCAGTTGCAGTAAGGTGCTGGCCTGTTTTTGAGGAAACTATTTTCAGGAAAAATCATGGAACAAGCATTTGCAAAAATCATCGCAGCAATCGGTGAAGATCTAGACCGCCCAGGCCTAAAAGACACACCTAAGCGTGCTGCTAAAGCCTTTCAATTCCTCAACAATGGTTATGAAAAAGACCTAGACACGGTAATCAACGGTGCTCTATTCCCTTCTGAAAACGAAGAGATGGTGATTGTTAAGGACATTGAGCTTTACTCCCTATGCGAGCATCACCTACTACCATTTATCGGCAAGTGCCACGTGGCCTATTTGCCTTCTGGTAAAGTTCTGGGCTTATCTAAGGTTGCGCGTATTGTTGATATGTTTGCTCGTCGCCTGCAGATTCAAGAAAATATGACCAAGCAAATTGCTGACACGATTATGCAAGTGACCGACGCTAAGGGCGTGGGTGTGGTCATTGAAGCTCAACACATGTGCATGATGATGCGTGGTGTGCAGAAGCAAAATGCCAATATGAAAACCTCGGTACTGTTAGGCAAGATGCGCGAAGACGCCCGTACTCGTGCTGAATTTCTAACACTAATTACTTCTTAATTAGCGGTTTTGGGGGGTCAGATCTGAGGTCTGACCCTGGCAATGACTAAACTAAGTTTTCAAACTGTAGTGACTGCAATGTCGCTGCACGTCCAAGTTCAATCATTTCTTTAGCGCGGAAAAATTCTTGTGAACCACAAGAGCGGCTATCTATCTTTATTTCTACATCTGGCTCGTAACCAGCACTCTTGTACTTAGCCAAGGTTGCTTGCATAGTTTCAAAACAACGATCCAGCATATCCATCTTGTTCCACTTCATGTGGTTGCTGGCTGGGCCCGTTCCAGATACAGTATCAGGCATGATCCATTCATCATTAGTCCCATCACGATTCAAATCTGGACGCTGCACACTACGCCTATGATGTATTTGAGCATTTAGGTTCACAGCGATTATCAAGTCCGCCTGATCCGCCACGGTCGGGCTAATCGGCACCGGGTTAAGCAACCCACCATCCACCAAAAAGCGATGTTCTTCACGTACCGGCATAATTAAGCCAGGTACCGCCACACTAGCGCGAACCGCTTCCATCAACGGCCCACTTTGAAACCAAACCTCTTGCTGTTTGACCAGATCTGTAGCGACGGCAGTAAAACGCACAGGCAAGTTTTCGATACACACATCACCTACTATTTGTTGTAGTTTGGTAAATACTTTTTCGCCCCGAATAATGCCCATCGACAACAAGGACATATCCACTAGGCGTAGGACATCCAAACGCGATAAATTACTCACCCATGCGGTAAATTCGTCCAGCTTACCAGCCGCATACATACCACCTACCGCAGCACCCATAGAGCAGCCAGAGATACTGACAATATCGAAACCCTGTTCCTGCAATACTTGGATAACACCAATGTGGGCATTACCTCTGGCACCGCCACTGCCTAATACGAGTGCAACTGTGGGCATATTAAGCTTCCTTGTTTAAACATAGAGCACACAAGTCTACTAAGGCTTGAGCACAAGCTGACACTTGGTTTTCCATATGCAAATGGTGATCCCCACTAATGCGCACCCACT
>DPHB01000012.1 GCA_003521845.1 Oceanospirillaceae bacterium
GCTTGCCAGAGTTACTAGAATAATAATAGCTACTACCAAAGGCGATTTCTAGACTACTATTCACACCCATTATGCTTGCGCCACATATCCGCATCGTGGCCTTCTGGTATTTGATCACAAACATCTGGACTGTCATAGCCACGCAATTGGTTGTATGTCGATATTTGCTCTTCTGTTAGTATTTCTGGCGTGAGCAGGTGGGTGGCTAGGTGGATATATCTCAAGGTCATTCTAGTGTGAGCAATCTTAGCCAAATAGTCTTGCAGAATCGCATCATTAATCGACCGGTCTTGAAAATGATACTCAAGACCTTTTTCTAGTTCGATCAGTTTTATCCCTTGCTCAATGGCATCAGCTTGCATCGTGCTGTATATCTGAGTAATTTTTTCGATTTGATCCGTTGTTAATGGCACCTTGTCTTTTAATTCGAGCAAGTGGGCTGGGCCAGGCACGCCATTCAGTTCGGCCGCTTTGGCCAATCCCCACCCTCCGCCTCGCTGAAGTTCTTCAATATCACTGGCAGTCAGGCTTTTGATTTCCTGCTTTTCCTGACCCGCGTATTTTGACACAGAAGGCTCGCTAACCGACTCTGCAAGGACGGTTAGAGGTAAAGTCAGACAGACAATTAACATTGTTTTCTTTAGCATGGGCATGGTTCCAACGATTGAACGTGTCGCTAAGTTTGCCATGGGGCAGCAAAAACGCATATGATTGTTATCATGTCGACCGATATAATCAATTCAATGCAAGCCTTGCGCGGCAGCCACGTAGCGCTAGAACAAGACACGCGACTTTTTTGCCAGGGTGACTTTGTGCAATCTGTTTTTATTGTAGAGGGTGGGCTTATTGAGCTAATGCGGCCCCATACCGATGGCAGGAACATTCTGTTGCAGCGCGCTAACCGCCATACCGTGCTAGCCGAAGCATCTATCTACACAGACACCTATCACTGTGATGCTAACGTATCCCAACCAAGCCAAGTTTATCGCGTGGCTAAAGAAGACTTCTTAGCGCATTTTAATAGTCATCCACAATTCGCCCTTCAATGGACTGCTTACTTAGCGAGGTCTGTACAGTCGGCGCGTTTTCGTAGTGAGGTGTTAACACTGAAAACCGTAGCTGAACGCTTAGACGCATGGCTATCTTGGCCAACGAACACACTGCCAGAAAAAGGCCAATGGCGCAGCTTGGCAGCCGAACTAGGCGTCAGTCAAGAAGCCTTGTATCGTGAACTAGCCAACAGGCGAATCCGTAGCGAGATACCCGCGGGTCCTTGAAAACACGACTACGTGTGAAGATTACTCCGGTTTAAAGCAACCATTTTCAAAAATCTAGATTCGGCTTATATTGAGGTTTCGCCATAGTCACCCAAAAACACTCGACACTATATTAATTATTAGTAATATACAATATAATAGGTAATCTATTGTTTCTTTATAGGCCGTATTATGGAAACTGAGTTAGTTACCACCCTATCCTTATCCCGTATTCAATTTGCCGCCAATATTAGTTTTCATATTTTATTTCCTACCATCACCATGGCCTTGGGTTGGTTACTCTTTTATTTCAAACTACGCTTTGAAATCAGCCAGCACCCAGTGTGGATGCGTATCTATCGATTTTGGGTAAAAATATTTGCGCTAACCTTCGCTATTGGGGTAGTCACGGGTATCACCATGTCGTTTCAGTTTGGCACCAACTGGCCAGGTTTCATGGAAAAAGTAGGCAATATTGCCGGACCTCTATTAGGCTATGAGGTCATGTCTGCATTTTTCCTAGAGGCAACCTTTTTAGGCGTTATGCTGTTCGGTATACGCAGAGTACCCAGTAAATTGCATACCCTAGCCACCTTAGTGGTAGCCATAGGTACTAGCCTGTCAGCATTTTGGATTATTGCCCTCAATTCGTGGATGCACACCCCTACTGGTTTCATCATGGAAAATGGTGTCGCCATGCCCACTGACTGGATGGCGATCATCTTTAATCCATCCATGCCTTACCGGTTGGCCCACATGATGTTAGCGTCGTTTTTGACTGCCAGCTTTCTCATCGCTGGTATTTCTGCTTATCGACTACTTAAGGGCGATAAAAAAGCGGCGCCGCAGCTTGCCCTTAAACAATCTTTAGGTCTTGCCGCTATAGTCATCGTGATACAAATCACTGTTGGTGATTTGCACGGCCTAAACACACTCAAACACCAACCCGCTAAAATTGCCGCCATGGAAGCCGTCTGGCACACTGAGAAGGCCGCCCCCTTGGTGCTGTTCGCATGGCCCAATGAAAACACCCAAGACAACGAGTTTGAAGTTTCTATACCCTACGGGGCAAGCTTGCTGTTAACTCATGAGTTAGAAGGCGAGATCCAAGGTTTAGCTAGTTTTGGCGACAATCGGCCACCCGTAAAACCCGTGTTCTTTGGATTTCGCATCATGGTAGGTATGGGCATATTGATGCTCATTGTTAGTTGGTTCGGCGTATGGTTTTACTGGCGCCGTAAAAGTTGGCCTAAG
>DPHB01000026.1:0-1161 GCA_003521845.1 Oceanospirillaceae bacterium
TAGTGAACTAGTGGCGATTCAGACATCCATGTCACCGCGGCAGAGCCTGCCCCGCGAGCGGAGCGAGTGCTTTGGGTATACAGTACATAAAAAAAGGGGCTCAAACTGAGCCCCTAAAAATTTGCAAGTTAAATCTAAGAAAACACGTATCCCTACGTCTTCAGACTTTGATCAACCCCAGAAGAATGCTGACACTTTCTAAAGTTGTAATGAGTATAGACTAAGATTTTCACTTTGCATTAATTGGCGACTGGCTTCAATTGGCGACAGGCACTTTTGCTGCGCAAAAAAGCCAGCCCCCTTGCTAGCAAGGCCGGGGACTGGCTCTTGTTTAGTCGCGTAGCGGATAAAAAGTGCCTGTCCCTTGTGATAGAGCCAGCCCTTACGCCAACGCCTTTCTCATTTGCGCGACCAAAGCTTCCAACTCAGCTTCAGCATAAGGTGCGGCCGCCAAGTTACCCCACACAGGCTCAGGCCAACAGGCATCATCCTCCTGACGCGCTACAACATGCATATGCAACTGGCGCACTTTGTTGCCAATAGCCGCTACATTCAGCTTATGGGGCTTATAGAGATGCTCAAGGTAGCTACTCGCCAGCTCCACTTCTTGCAGCAGTTGAATTTGCTCTTTGCTGGACAATTGATGCAACTCTTCTACACCAGCAACACGCGGCACTAAAATCAACCAAGGCACTTGTTGGTTGTTGATTAACAATAGCTTGCACAAGGGCCAATCCAAAACGTCAATACAGTCATGGGCCAATTGCGGGTGTAAATTAAATGCTGCCATCCGTTATTTGCCCCCAGGGAAAGCCGCTAGCTTATCACTGCTGCCACGAACCTTAGCAACACCTTCTTTTTCAACTTCATCAATACGAATAATAGCCTGCATAGGAATATAAGAACGCTTCACTTGCGCGAACTCTGCCTTCAAACGTTCTTCACTGGGGTCTACCAACAGTTTGCTCCGCTCACCAAAGATATACTCTTCCACTTCCACAAAACCATACATGTCACTGGGGTACACGTAACGTGCGAAGACTTCGAATACTTCTTCGCGATTAGCAAAGATAACTTTATAAATGCGGTTTTCTGATTTATTCATGGTACAGCACAAGTAGATAGCTCAGTGAGTTGAATAACCTAAATGCGGTCAGAAAG
>DPHB01000026.1:1391-22661 GCA_003521845.1 Oceanospirillaceae bacterium
AATCACTTACCCATCAAACGCTGATCAAACGGGTACTTGGTAAGGTTCTCATAACCGTCTTCGGTGATGACTACCTGATCTTCTAGCTTGATGGCGAAGTCGCCGCCCTCTGGCGCTACCAAGGCTTCAACACAAATACACATACCTGGTTGTAACTCGTAATCAAAGGCACCTTCTACCACCTTGTCTTCGTAGGCCACCAAGGGCCACTCATCACACAAGCCGACACCGTGCATCATGCAACCGTATTTGCCCGCTTGGAAGTTAGGGTCTAATACATGGCCTTTTGTGGACAGTTCACGCAGGCTCACACCGGGCCCTAGTAGGCTCATGTTGTACTGGATATGTTCATGAGCATGCTGCATAGCATAGATCATGTCATCACGCGGCGCTTCATCACCAATCCACCAAGAACGAGAAATATCAGAGCAGATACCGTAGGTACCGATTAAGTCCGTATCAAAGGAGAGTATCTCGTTATTTTGCATAATGCGCGGACCACACTCTTGGAACCAAGGGTTGGTACGCGGCCCCGTTGCCAAAAGGCGCGTCTCTATCCATTCGCCACCACGCTTGATGTTTTCCGCATGCAGTACGGCCCAAATTTCATTTTCGGACATACCCGGCTTGGCCGCCGCTTCCATGGCGGCAACACTTTGCTCGCAGGCATGCATAGAACAACGCATAGCACGAATTTCATCCTCGCACTTAATAGCACGGGCTTTTTCTGTTAGCTCCTCGGCGGGAAAAATCTCAAAGCCCACTTTTTCCAAGGCCCACATGGCGTGCAACATGGGCTTATCAATACCTAAGCGCGTATTACCACCACCATGCTCATTGACTAGGTCAAAAATTTCACCAGAGAACTTAGCAGCCGCATCTTCTACCTTGTCACCCCGGTCAAAATAAAAGAAGTCGGCACCATCACGTACTTCTTTTACTAGCGGGTTCATAGAGGATAGGAACTTGGCATTAGCATAGTCATACAAAACCATATAACCGTCGGCACAAACTACCAAACAACGGAATGGGTTATGGGTGTTCCACAACTGCATATTGGTAGAATCCGTGCCATAACGAATATTCAATGGATCAAATAACAAAATAGCACCGTAGTTGCGCTCGTTAATATGACTCACCAAACGCTGCCAGCGGTATTCACGCACATTGGTTAAATTGGGCAAGGCAATGCCTGCTGCTTCCCATTCGGAATAGGCTAAGACCGTAGGGCCAATTTCCATGCGATCATTATCATTGTCTAAGGTATCGCCAAAGACGTTGCCCTTGCTGGGGTCAATTTTACGGCGATCGCGGTAGTTGCTGGTCATAATTATTCCTATCAGTGTGAGACAACAAACCGAAGTAACAGCAAACTTCGGACTCTATCTTAGCAGTCTATTATAAGTATCTAGATCAAACTGTTGTGTTTTAGCCAACACTGACATGAGCGCGACACGGGCACCCAAAATATTTATGGTTGCGGACTGAATTTTAATTCTCCCCTATACTTCCTGTACATCGCCGCTCCTGTGCATCCATGCACTCGCGTCATACAGTACATCCTGTACATAAAAAAGGGTGGTACAAACGTACCTCCCTAAACATTAGCGAGAAGCTAACTTAGGAACTGATAAACTAACTGGTTTAAAATCCTGCCACCTGGGCCAACACAGAATCTTCATGGACTTGTGGCAAGGCATGGTAGCTAGACTCCTCTACTTGCACATAAGAAGCAGATAAAAAGCCATTAAATTGAGTAGCACAAGCGGAAGAATAGGCACCCATTAAGGGGATTTCTATATAATCACCCGCCGCCAACTGGCTGGGCAAATACATGGGTTCCTTTAACACATCGATAGAATCACAGGTGGGGCCAAACGCCGTGTATGCCGTGTTTTTTCCTTCAATAATCTGGCCCTTGCGCCAGCATAATAATGGCCAACCGAGGTCAGAAAAATTCATTTCCATCAAACCACCATAGATACCATCGTTAAGAAATATATTGTCATTGTCGCGACGATGTAGCACCTTTAGCAACAAGCTTACGCAGTCATTAACAAGACTACGGCCAGGCTCACAAACCAAACCTGGCGGCACATCAAAATGCTGTTTTACAGCCTTATCAATCGCCGCGAAATAATGGCCAAGCTGTGGGCCCTGGCTTTTCACATAGCTAGCGGGAAAACCACCACCAACATTAAGTCTATATAAGGTTACGTCAGCTTGGCGAGCAATCTTGGCGCCGCAAGCGATGAAGTCCACATAGGCCTGCGCGTCAGTACACTGGGTACCTGGATGAAAGGTTAACGACGCTTTAAAGCCCGCTTCACTCACCTTACGTAATAGATCTACTGCGGTTTCTACATTAGCACCAAATTTAGTGTTCAAATCTAGTATCACTTCATGCTTCACTGGTGCCACATAACGCACCGACAATTCCGTACTGCTTGGATCTGGAATTTGGCGTATTAACTTATCGAGTTCGTTAGCATCATCCAAAGAAAATGCGCGCACACCATACTCATGCCAAGCTTTGGCAATAGCCGCTTCCGGCTTGATCGGGTTGTGGTAATGCAAGACGACGCTTTTACCGGAGGTTTGGGCCAAGCCATGCAGCAATTCAATTTCGGCTAAAGAGGCCACATCAAAAGCACCCACCCCCTGTTGCAACAGGGTTTCAATAACCATAGGGCTGGGGTTGGCTTTGACGGCATAGGTTAACAAGCCAGGAAAGCCCTGCTGAAATCGCCCAACTGAGCGTTCTAACAAAGCCCGATGAAACAAATACAAAGGCTGTTCTGGTGGCTGATGTGATAGTAAATTTCGACTTGTAGCATACACCTGTGACATGGGATCACCTTTAAACAAACAAATAATTATCACCATTATCCTTGCTTAAACTTGTCAAAAATAGCGCTTATCTGATCTTTTTGATATTATGATTAATCAATATGACGTAGATATATATCAAAATGATCAACCAACTAAGCTCACAAGACCACGCGCTCATTCAACAACTGCAGCTCAATGCTCGCGCATCCGTGACCGATCTAGCCAAAGCACTGCACTTATCTCGCACTACGGTGCAGCAACGCCTACAACGCCTAGAAGAAAAAAAAGCCATTCTCGGCTATACGGTACGCGTAGCCAATGAAGTAGAAAAGAACATCATTAAAGCCCACGTGATGATTAAAACCGATGATTACAATAGCAAGCTAATATGCGACCAGCTAGCCAAGATCCCTCAAGTAGATACCCTGCTAAGCATTAGCGGTCGCTATGACCTGATTGCTATGCTCAGCGTATCAGACACTCAACAGTTAGAAGCAGTATTGGATAGTATGTGGGAAATAACCGGTATCGTAGACACAGAATCCTCTGTTGTACTATCAACGCGCCTAGATCGTCGGTAAAATACCCCCATTCCTGCCTTCATACTTGGGGCAATACAAAAACCAGCGTGGACTCAACGTGTCATCTACTAATTTTTCCAGCCTTGGGCTGAACAAGGGCCTGATTGATAACCTAGCCACTCTCAACTACACCAGTATGACGCCTATCCAGGCGCAAGCATTGCCTGTCATTCTGTCCAACAAAGACTTAATTGCCCAAGCCAAAACTGGCTCCGGCAAAACGGCCGCTTTCGCTTTAGGCCTGCTTAATAAGCTAGAGGTAAAACGTTTCCGGGTGCAAACCTTGGTGCTTTGCCCTACCCGCGAACTGGCCGATCAAGTAGCCAACGAAATTCGCCGTTTGGCACGCGGCATCCACAACATCAAGGTGCTAACCTTATGTGGTGGCATGCCCTTTGGCCCACAAGTAGGCTCGTTAGAACATGGGGCACACATTATCGTGGGTACACCAGGCCGCGTTGAAGAACATGTCCGCAAGGGCAACCTAAAGCTGCAACATGTAAGCACCTTAGTATTGGACGAAGCCGATCGCATGCTAGACATGGGTTTTCAAGACGCTTTGGATATGATCATTAGTGACACCCCCAACCAGCGTCAGTCTCTGTTGTTCAGTGCCACCTATCCAAAGCAAATTGAAGCCATTGCCCTGCGTTACCTAGATAACCCAGAAATGGTTAAGATCGCCGAAACACACAACCAAAATACCATCACACAACAGGTGTACAAGGTAGATGGCGATAACGCCCGCATCGACGTAGCCCGCCTGATCCTACACGACCAGCAACCACAGTCCTGCCTGGTTTTCTGCAATACCAAACGTGAAACTCAAGAAGTTGCTGACCAGCTCAGCGGTTTTGGCTTCAAAGCTTTGGCCCTGCATGGCGATCTAGAACAAAGAGACCGCGACCAAACCTTAGTACAGTTTGCCAACTACAGCGCCACCGTACTTGTGGCGACGGATGTTGCCGCGCGTGGCTTGGATATAGAATCATTAGATCTAGTGATTAACTACCAGATTGCCCGTGAACTAGAAGTGCACACCCATCGTGTGGGCCGTACTGGTCGTGCTGGCGCTAAGGGCTTGGCTTGCAGTCTCTACAGCGAAAAGGAAGAACACAAACTAGGTTTGCTGGAAGACTACCTAGGCTACCAGCTACCGAAAACCCAGTTACCTAACAAGTCTGTACTACGTAACCCTACCCCAATGCCACCCATGGTGACCTTACAAATTGGTGGCGGCAAAAAGCAGAAGCTACGCCCGGGGGACATCGTTGGCGCTTTGACTGGCGAAAATGGCATACCCGGCAACCAGATAGGCAAGATACAAGTGGGCGATCAATGGGCCTACGTCGCGGTGGCCTTGGAACACCGCAAGCTAGCTTTAAACAAACTCTCTCAAGGCAAGATGAAAGGCCGCAGTTTCAAAGTACGGCGTTTGGGTTAATTACAAATACACTTGGCACTTTGGATACCCAAGGCACTCTCTAGTGCTCAAGGGGCAGGCTTCCTGCCCCTTGAGCCAAGTTTGTTTACATTAAACTCGCAACACGGCCTTAGCCGCCTTACTGAGCTGCGCATCAGCCCACTTAGTAAGGCTAGAGCCAGACACCTTAGCTGCTGCAGAATACAAACGATGCTTATCCGGCGTCGTACGAAAGGTAAACTCGCCACTGAACGGTTTGTCTGGATGTTTACCTGTTCTCTTACATTGTTGAAGGTAAAAGTCTACAGAATTAATCAGTTCTTGTTTCAAAGTTTTTGCATCATCACTTTGAAAGGTAATGACATCTCGCGTATTTATCACCTCGCCATGAAAGAGCTCCGCAGAATCATCAAATTCAACCGTCGCAATATAGCCCTTATAATTGAGCATTGTTTTCTCCTTGGAAGTCTTCCGTAATACCTGCCTCCATAAGAAAGCGACGTACTGATTTTACAGCACCTTTGTCGGTTTCCTTACTAGGGAAGGCCTGCATTATTCCATAAAGTGCTGTGGGACCTTTAAGCAACCCTATTCAAGGCGTGCTTGGCAGCGAATGGTTGTTCCCTTTGCAACAAGCAGAACAAAGAAGAGGGTTGCTTAAAGGCCCACCCAGAGGGGCTTAGCCAAATTCCGCCTGACTTCGTTGCACTTTTTTGCGTTAACCCGCTAGCACTGCAAAAGTGTCGTCTAGCCAGACGAAATTTGGCATTGCCAGAATTTATGGAATAATGCAGGCCTTCCCTAAGATGTGGCCTATGAAATATAGCTGTAATACCGTTCAAGTCTACAGCTATACGCGAGCCATGCCCTTCGAACAAATCAGCTTCAAGTGCAACAAATAGTTTTTCAATATCCTTCCATGGAACACTAGCCTAAACCGGATCTTGGAAAATACGGTTTAGTGTTTTTCTATGTTTGTTGTTCATGGAATTTAAGGTATCATTTTTTGACACCAAAATCTACCGAGACATTAAATAACTAAAAGGTGTGCGCCCTGTTCTCAGTTGCAGAGTACCGGTCAATTCAGATTCAACAAACTGCGGCAGCTGTTTTGTTAGATTACCTTGATAATCGATCAAGGCACTGACACCACTGTTAGTAGCTCGGGCCACGGGGCGGCCGTTTTCTAGGGCACGCATCTGCGCCATCTGCAAATGCTGCCAGGGCGCCCAGGTATTGCCAAACCAACTATCATTGCTGACGGTCACTATCAGCTGCGCATCCTTGGCTTGTTTGGCGACTAGGCCAGAATAGGCTATCTCATAGCATATATTGCCGGCAATGGCGGTAGTTGAACTAGTTAACAGACCTTGTTCTATCGGTGCCAAACGAAACTGTGACATAGGTAAATTAAACAGCTGCATAACACCGCGCAACCAACCTTCTAAGGGTACGTATTCACCAAAGGGAACTAACCGTTGCTTGGCATAGGCCCCCTGCTCCGCCCCAAAGGCAACCAAACCATTATAATAGTCGGCACCCCGTTCAGGTTTATTGCGTAGCACTGTACCGGTGATGATAACGGTGTTTTGTTGGGCCGCCAGCTCACTCAAGGATTCAGCCGCCTCTTGCACATTGTCCCAATAGGTGGCGACTGCCGTTTCGGGCCAAATCACTAGATCACTATCCAAGTGAGAGTAGGTGCGGCTAAAATAATATTCTAAACTCTGGCCTAGCTGGCCGCGTTGCCATTTTTTATCGAGACTCACATTACCTTGCAGGAGCGTAATTTGGCGCTCCCCTGCTGGTTCTGTCCACGCTATTTGTTGTAGGCCCCAGCCACCTATGGCAACCACAATTGGGATGGCAAGATAGCGAATATGGTCTTTCACCTGTACCAAAGCCAGCGTCGATATAACCAACAGCCAAGTCATGCCATGTTGGCCTACAACAGGCCCATAGCCTGCCAGCCAAGTGCCTAGGCCGCTGTAACCTATATACAACCACGGAAAGCCGGTGAGCAGCCAACCTCTCAATAGATCCAGAGCTAGCCACAGGCTGGCGAATGCGATGAGCTTAACAGGTGTGCTTAGTTGTTGAAGAAAACGTCGATATAAATAAGCGAATAGCAGGTAATACAGGCTAAAGCCCAAACAAAACAACAGTGTAAACAAGGCCGCAATCGGTGCTGGGGTAGCCGCATGATCGACCATGCTGACATACACCCAACTAACACCTACAAAGAAATAACCTGCGCCATAGGCCAAACCAATGGCTAGGCTCTCGGACATGGTTTGCAATTTGTTCAGCAGCAGGTAAAAGGTGGCAATACTAAGCGCGGCAACTGGCCACCAAGCAACGGGCGCTAGCGCTAAGGGGGCAACGCCTCCAGCAATCAAGGCCAATACAAACACCGGCAGAAAATTGCGTAGGCCAGCCATCACCTAGGCCTTTTTATTAGTAAGGTCTTGTTCCTGACTGACTTGAATAAGTCGAATACGGCGATTATCAGCAGCGAGGATAAGGAATTTGAAGTTACCGATAACTAATTCTTCATCTTTACGTGGCAGATGGCCAAGGTGCTGAGTGATGATGCCTCCAATGGTATCAAAATCATCTTCGCTAAAGGTGGCGTTGAAGTGGTCGTTAAAGTCATCAATGGGCGTTTGCGCTTTAACAATAAAGCCCTTATCGGCAAAGGGGCGGATATTGCCGTCGTCGTCTTCGATATCCGTTTCGTCTTCGATTTCACCAACAATCTGCTCTAGCACGTCTTCGATAGTCACAAGACCCGCCACGCCACCATATTCATCAAGCACGATAGCCATGTGATTACGGTTAGTACGAAATTCATTGAGCAGCACAGATAAACGCTTACTTTCGGGGACAAATACGGGTTTACGCAGAACTGATTGAATACCCGTTGCTTCCATTTTGCCGGAAAAAGCCAAAGGCAAAAGGTCTTTCGCAAGTAGGATGCCCACGATTTCATCGGGATTCTCACCCACTACAGGAAAGCGCGAGTGCGCTGTTTCGGTAATGGTTTGCATATATTCAGCCGCGCTCTGGTCGGCTTTGACGTTGGCCATTTGCGGCCGCGGAATCATGATGTCGCGCACCTGCATCTTCGACATCTGCATGGCGCCTTCGATAGTATCTAGGGCTTCTTTATCAAGGATTTGGTCTTCTTCGGCCTGGCGAATCTGCTCTAGCAATTCTTCTGAATTACTCGCTCGATCGCTAAAAAATAAGGTAATGCGTTGCAGCCAGGAGCGTTTCTCCTGACCGTTGGTCGACGGTACGTCGTTCATGTGATTCCTACCTGTCATCTATGTACGGCCTGTTATTTAATGCCGGCCACATCACTAGATGAACGTTAATGGTTAAGGGGACATTTATACCCCTTACTCTGATGCTTGGCAATAGCCTTAAGCTGTAGTTCTAGAAAGCCTTTAACTATAGGGATTAGCTACATCAATTTCTGCCAATAGCGCAATTTCCAAACCTTCCATTAGTTCGGCTTCTGCATCCTCTATATGGTCATAGCCCTGTAAATGCAAGCAACCATGAATAACTAGATGCGCCCAGTGATCCATGCTGGCTTTTGACTGCTCTACCGCTTCGCGCTGCAGCAGAGGAGCGTTAATGACCAGGTCGCCCAAATAAGTATCATCGCCCAACTCTTGCAACAATTCTGGAATATCAAATGCGGCTTCAAATTCATCCATTGCGGCGGGAAAAGACAGCACATTGGTAGGCTTATCCTTACCGCGATAATCCAAGTTCAACTGCTGGCTTTCGGCATCATCGACTAGGCGAATAGTCACCTCAGCTGGCTGGGTCAGCTGACAGGTAGCCAAGCTCACCCATTGCGCCAATTGTTCGAGGCTAGGCAAATCTGTGGCTTGTGTGGCGATTTGTAAATCAATCATAGAAGGCATGCAATATAGTGTTTAATGGTCTGGTTGGCCGTGCTTACTTTCATAGGTTTCATACGCATCAACAATGCGCTGTACCAAAGGGTGGCGCACCACATCAGCAGAATTGAAGTAGGTAAAACCAATGTCTTCTACGTCCTTCAATACCTCCATAGCATGCTTAAGGCCAGAATGAGTACCACGCGGCAAATCAATTTGTGTTACGTCACCGGTAATAACCGCCGTAGAACCAAAGCCAATACGGGTAAGGAACATTTTCATCTGCTCACGAGTGGTATTTTGACTTTCATCCAAAATCACGTAAGAACCGTTTAACGTACGGCCACGCATGTAGGCAAGGGGCGCCACTTCTATAACATGCTTTTCGATCAAACGACCGACGGTTTCAAACCCGAGCATTTCATACAAGGCATCGTACAAGGGACGTAAATAAGGGTCGATTTTTTGCGCTAGATCACCTGGCAAAAAGCCCAGCTTTTCACCCGCTTCAACGGCTGGACGCACCAGTAATATGCGGCTAATTTCTTCACGTTCCAAAGCTTCAACAGCACAGGCTACAGCAAGGTAGGTTTTACCTGTACCCGCCGGACCAATGCCAAAGTTAATGTCTTTTTGTCGAATAGAGCGCACATAATCTTGCTGCGTGTTACCACGTGGCTTAATAGACACACGTTTAGTACGAATAGACAAACCGGCCGCTTGCGGCTCATTGGCTTTGTTAACAGTGATTTCTGGGGTTGTTTCTTGCATGGTTTGTTGGGCTTCCACTAGTGCTAAATGCACTCTGTCTGGGGTAATTTCTTGAGGTTGCTGAGCGTCACGATAAAGCTGCTGTAATACACGTTCGGCGGCTTGTGTGGCAAACTCATCACCGGCCACAAAAAAACGGTTGCCATGGTTGCTAATCTGCACCTGAAAACGGCTTTCAACCAGTTTTAAGTTATCATTTAAATAACCTTGCACATTGGCAAGGTGTTGAGGATTATCCGGCAGCAATGCAAAGCTAGTACCAGATTGCGCAGCGGATGGTTGGGCTGTTGCACCCTGACCATCGATGGTTGGTGATTTTGGTGTGGACAAGTTTGGGTTGCCTTGGCTATAGATTATTAGGGAGCTGTACTAGTATTGCGCCCTATTGCAACACGACTGCAGCAAAGGGCGCAACCCCATCCAGCTCAGAAGTGACCAATTCGCCACTTAACGAATGAGGGAATGCTTGCCCAATGCGTACTTGGGCAAATTTACCAATCAAATCCACCTCATCAGACTGAAAGTTAACAGAGCGATTGTTTTCCGTACGGCCGGTAAGTTTGCCTGGATCTTTTTTAGAGAAGCCACTGACCAATACCCATTGCAAAGAATCAACCATGGCGCGGCTAATATCAAACGACTGCTGATCAATGCGACGTTGTAAAATAGCCAAACGTTGTTTCTTGTCTGCGGCGCTAGTGGCGTCTGGTATATCGGAAGCAGGGGTGCCCGGGCGCGGGCTATAGACAAAGCTAAAGGACATATCAAAACCAATGTCGCCAATCAAGTCCATGGTGGCCTTGAAGTCAGCTTCGGATTCGCCAGGAAAACCAATAATAAAGTCAGAAGAAAAACAAATATCGGGGCGGGCTTTACGGATACGACGCAACTTAGACTTGTATTCCAAGCTGGTGTGCCCACGCTTCATTGCCATCAATATCTTATCGGAACCTGACTGTACGGGCAGATGCAAATGGCTTACCAGTTCAGGCACCTTCGCATAAGCTTCAATCAGGCTATCAGTGAATTCAACAGGGTGGCTAGTAGTAAAGCGAATACGATCAATACCATCAATGGCAGCAACCAAGGTAATCAATTCAGCCAAATCCACAAAATCGCCATCACCGCTATCACCTTGATAGGCATTGACGTTTTGGCCTAGTAGGTTTACTTCGCGTACACCTTGTTCGGCTAGCTGATTCACTTCTACTAGCACATCCGCCAATGGGCGGCTCACTTCTTCGCCACGAGTGTAAGGCACAACGCAGAAGGTACAGTATTTGCTACAGCCTTCCATGATAGAAACAAAGGCTTCGGCGCCTTCCACCTTGGGGGCGGGCAAACGGTCAAACTTTTCAATTTCAGGAAAGCTCACATCCACGATACCCACAGCACCCGCATCCGTGGCTTCAATCATCTCGGGTAAACGGTGTAGGGTTTGTGGGCCAAAAATCATGTCCACAAAGGGCGCGCGCTTTTGAATGGCCGCGCCTTCTTGGCTCGCCACACAACCGCCTACGCCGATCTTTAGGTTTGGATTCTTTTCTTTTAGCTTGCGCCAACGACCTAGCTGGTGGAACACCTTATCTTGGGCTTTTTCACGAATCGAACAGGTATTTAACAACAAAATATCCGCATCTTCCGGCGTATCCGTTAGTTCCATTTCGTGACTTTCACCCAGCAAGTCTGCCATGCGTGACGAATCGTATTCGTTCATCTGACAGCCGTGGGTTTTGATAAAGAGTTTCTTGCTCATGCGCGCACCTATATTTTGGACGCTACATTATACATCAAGGCATCTATAACAGGGAATGACCAACGCCGTTGCCTAGTTACAAATATAAGCCTGTTAGCCACAGGCTAGCATTGAGACTAAAAAAGGCCAAAATGGTCGCTGGTACGACAATCGCCGCCGCCTCGCTACCCAAGCCAAAACGGGCGGCAATAATAGGAAAGATGCCAAACATAGAAGCACTGGCAATAACGATACCAATAGACATCATGGTGACATCAATGGTGCCCACCAAGACAAAAGCCAAAGTCACTAATAATGGGTGCATAACTAATTTGGCAGGAATAACGATCATCACCGGCTTTAACATGTTGCCCATCGGCACCCCCACCAGCATGCCACCCAAAGCAACCAACGCCACACCACTTACCGTCACTGCCAGCATATCAACAATTCTGGACAGCACATCGGGTACGGGAATATTCAACAAGGACACGATAGCACCAAGTACGATGGCAATAATAATCGGGTTACGTATCAATGGCGTGAAGCTATCTACAACCTTTTGCGTAAAGGACTTATGGGCTTGACCACTGGATTCTGCCAAGATCATACTCAGTGGCAAAATGATAAAGGTCTCTACCATCACCATCAGGGCCACAGGGGTAACAATAGCCTGGGGGCCATATACTAGGGTCAAAATAGGCAAGCCCACCATCAAGGTATTAGACAGACTACTACCTAGCCCCCACATAGCACAACGCTTGCCATTTTCCTTCAATACCAAGCGTGCAAAACTATAAACAATAAAATAAGAGGCCAATGAGCCAGCGCCATAAGCCAAAAAGAAATCTGCCTGAAACAACTCAGACATAGGCTTGGCACTGATAGAACGAAACAGAATGGCCGGCAAGGCAAAATTGACGGCAAAAGCCGCCAAGGCCTTATTGGATCCCGCCGGTAAAATTTCTTTTTTGGTTGCCAAAAAACCCATCGCCACAAGAATAAAAATGGGCAAGGTAACGCTAAGGACTTGTAAGAGTTCGTTCATGTAGCTGTCGACACGGAGAATTTAGTTAACTTGTGAATTATTACATAAGTAACTAAATTTGCCTAGATCACTAAACTCAACAAGACCAACACCGCCCTACCAAATGGCCGGTTTCTTAATAATTGGCAACCAGCCAATGGCGACACCAGCTGGGCCAATCGCCTCTATGCCATAGGTATAGGAAAACTCCAATTGCCAAAACACCGCCCACAACCAAGTAGCCCCAAGGGTAAACCCCAGACCAATCAGTAACCAATAGGCAAGACGCAAAGACATAGATCAGAAATCCTTTTAGACAGTTAAAACCTTATCGGCCAAAGTCATAAAAAATTTAGAGAACTAGACAATAAATGCTTTGTTCGTCAACAACCTAGATAAGCGCCAAAATACGCAAAATTTGTCTAGAGAGCACCTCATGAATACGATGCAACAAGCCTTACAACACCTACTCACCTTTGCCCAGCAAGAGTTTGCTGCCAGTCCCAGTAGCTTAGGCCCACGCACTGCTAACTACCTTGCCAACCTAGCCAACATAAGTGCCACACCGGCTTTAAATGCTAGCAATAGCACACAGGTGCCTTTGGCAAACAGCCTCACGGGCATTGACGACCCGCGACTGTGCCAAACCTTGACGCTACTCTTGCCAAAGCTAGCTTGGGTGACGCAAGGGGATTTTAAGACGAGTGACAGAATTGATCGTGCCTATTTTGAACTAATTGGCGGTCCCGATGCCTTGATCCAGCACCCCGAATTTCGCATGGGATTCTACTGGCAAGAAGCCAATAGCCTGTACCCAAGCCACCGCCATAACGCCTTAGAATTGTATTATATTTTATCGGGTACAGCCTTGTGGCAGAGGGGCCAGGGGGAATATAAACCACAGCCTCCGGGCAATAGCTTTGATCATTTAGATCGCCTCGATCACTCAACCAAAACCACCAGTGAGGACTTACTAACCTTGTGGGCTTGGCATGGTGATATTACTTGGGATAGCTATAGTATGGACGCTGCTTAAAGACACGGGGTTAGCCCATACCCAACCACTGCAAGCCCCAAAAGACCAGCAACCCTACTAGCATGGTACGAAAGATACTCTTGTAATACCAAGCAACTAGGCTTGCCATTAACGCCGCCCATAACTGTGGATTTTGCTGCAGGGGTAACCACTCACCACCGGGGGTGAGCACGGCGGGAGCGATAATGGCCGACAACACCGCCGCGGGCACATAATACAACCCCTTCTCCACCATGCGCGGAAACTTAATACGCCCATAAGCTTCAACAAACACGGCACGCAAGAAGAAATTCATCACGCTGGCAAGGACAATAATCGTCCACAAGTAAGTGCTACTCATCTTCGACTCCTGAGTAGTGATCGATTAACAATCCTGCTGCAATACCGCCACAAGCACCCAGCATCAAACCCAAGTTATAGGGCAAGCCTTGCCCCAACATAGTGACAATGGCGGCAACCAAAGCCGCGCCTACAACATCTTTACCGCGTAAAATGGGCAACAAGATAGATATAAAGGTCAGGGGTATAAAAAACTCAAGGGACCAGGTATTGGGTATAGCCTCACCTAAAGTGGCACCCAGCAATACAGCAAATAGCCAAATCACCCATACGGCGATACTGGTACCGACAAAGTAACTGTAGGCCAGCTCTGGGGCCATATTCGTGCGGTAGTTCACAATGCTTAAATTAAACGATTGGTCCGTTAAGGCATACAACAAAGGCAAGCGCTGTATGCGAGGCACGCCCTGTAAATAAGGTGCAATGGCAGCGCTATACAAACCAAAGCGCAAGCCAATCAACAAGGTGGTCAGTAACACCACCAATAGCACGGCGCCGTCTGCCATCAACTGCAAACTAGCGATCTGCGCAGCACCAGCATAGTAGCCCATACTCATGGCAAGTGTAGCCAGCAAGCTCATATCCATATCACGAGCAGTGACACCAATAATGGCACCAAAGGGCACGATACCCGGTGCCATCGCCATTATGGTACGCACACCAGACCAAAAGGCATGACGTGGATTGTTAAATTGTTTTGTCACTTAAACAGCTACTCCAGCTTGCAAGCCTTCCAATATGGCTTCTTCTGCCGTTCGTGGCGTCAGGCAATCACCAATCAAAATACTGTTTTCCGTTGCCAAATGGTCAACTGCGGCATGCCCCATACAAGCGACTAAACCATCTACCTGTTCAACCACACGCGTGGCATCGTTACCGGTTTGTTGGCCATAAACCACATCATCATCGTAGCCAAAGACACGAAAGTTGGGCAGTATCGTAACCTGCAAATCATGCAACCTGGCCACACTCGAATCACGCACATAAGACTGCAACATATGGCCTGGTGCAACACCAACACTAGCCAGCGTTACTGTATAACCCGCCAAGGCCAGTAGCTCGGCGATACCAAGGCTAATCCAATCTCCGCGCCAGTCGGCTACCAGCAGATGCTTACCCGACGGCTGTTCGCCCTCCAGTAACTGCCAAGCGTTGTAGACAGGCATATCGCCCATGGCTTCAAACTTTGGTGCATAGGGTACGGCACCGGTGGCTAGTATCACTTCATCTTGCCGCCAGTCATCCAGCATGGCCTGATCAACTGACGTATTGAGATGTATGACCACGCCAGACAATTGCAGTTCTGTGCTTAGGTTACCAATTAGGCCACCAAACTCACTCCTTTGTGGTAACAACTGCGCCAACCGCACCTGGCCTCCCAACTGCTTACACTGCTCATACAAGTGCACTTCATGTCCACGCTGGGCGGCAGTGATGGCCGCCTTCATACCCGCTGGGCCACCACCAACAACACGCACCACCTTAGCTTGCTTAGTAGCAAGCAACTGCCCATATAGTAACTCGCGCCCTGTTTGAGGGTGTTGAATACAGGAGATGGGCAAGCCTTTATGAAAATGACCGATACAGGCTTGGTTACAAGCAATACAGGCGCGAATGCTATCCACATCAGCAGCTTGTGCCTTGTTAGGCATTTGCGGGTCGCAAATTAGGGCTCGCGTCATACCACACAAATCCATGGCCCCAGCCGCCAACGCTTGCTCAGCCTTTTGGGGCTGGTTCATGCGCCCCGCCATCATTAAAGGCACCTGCAAGCTCTGCTTCCACTGGGCCGCTAGATCCTGCAAATAGTCTTGGGGCACGGACATAGGCGGGACGATATGCACGGCACCGGCAAAATTATTTGAGGTACCGCCATTAAGGCTGATGTAATCCAGTTTATCTTGCATGGCGACGGCCGCCGCCAACGCTTCTTCTGGCGCTAAACCACTGGCATCATAGTCGTTACCAGTGATACGTAGCCCCACACAAAAATCATCGCCGCAAGTGGCCCGAATGGCAGCAATGACCTGCTGTACAAACAACAAACGGTCTTGGCCATATGCATCAGTTCTCAAATTAGTGGCCGCACTTAAAAATTGCGCAGGCAGATAACCGTGGGAGGCGACAATTTCTACGCCATCAATGCCGGCCTGCTGCATACGCCAAGCTGCACCGGCATAACCCGCCACCACCTCGGCAATTAACGCTTTAGACATGGCTCTGGGCATTTGAAAAAAACGCTCATTGGGTACCGCCGAAGCCGAATAGGACACAGGCTGCAAACCATCTTTGGTTTCCATTATTTCACGCCCGGGGTGAAACAGCTGCCCAATCACCTTGCAATCATAAGCATGACAAGCAGCGGCCAGTTTACGATAACTAGGAATGCAGCCATCATCCGTAGCCATTAATAAGTGCGAGGAATAACGTGCCGTTTCGTGCACCCCTGACACTTGCAACACAATGAGACCAGCACCACCGGCTGCCCTGGCTTGATGATAAGCAATGAGCGCATCGTTAACATAATCGCTAGTCGGCAAACAGGTATCATGACCCGATGAAAATATGCGATTTTTTAAGCTCAGATGCCCAATTTGTAATGGTGTAAAGAGATGCTTAAAGATACTAGTCATATGCGTCCAGTGCTGCTAGGCAAGGCCTGATTTCAAAACCAAGACTGCAAGGTAGCACACAAACAAATTGAGCGACAAGCAGACAATTCACCAATCTCAAGAAGACTGGCAAATTGTACTGACTAGCACTAGATAGTAGGCATTTAACTAACGCCAGTAGATGCAGGTGGGCGCATTGCTGCAGGCACCGCGGCTTGATCCCAGAAACCAATCAATATGCCGCATCGAGCCGAATCACCGACGCGCGCTGCCATGGTTTCATCGGCCACAGTAACGCGATTTTTCAAGCCCGCGGTCCAATCCAACATCAGTTCACTCATGTAGGCACGCTGTACGGCATAGCTAGGATCACGACCCAGGTCAATCAATTCCTGCGGATCTTCTTGCAGATCAAACATCATGGGAGCAAAACCCAAACTGTGGACAAACTTGTGGCGACCATCAAAGATCATGGTTAAGCGCGCATTATACTGAGTGCGGCCTAGCTTTTCTGTGGCAAACTTCATCGTCGCATAATCACATTCTGACACCACATAGTCATAGCCCTTGAAGCTATTCGTACGCAAAGCGGGTAGTAAGGACTTACCTTCTAGCCAATTCCAACGCGGTGTGCCGCCAGCCCACTCAACAAAGGTAGGGAGTAGGTCAATGGCACACACTAATTCATCGCACTGCGTGCCACGACGGCTATCCGCCTCTGGGCGTGGGTCCATAATAAGTAACGGAATATTGGTGACAGGTTCATGGAACAAGTCCTTCTCACCTAACCAATGATCACCATAAAAATCACCATGATCCGAGGTCAGCACTATCAGGGTGTTATCCGCTTGGCCGATTTCTTCTAGGTGTTTAAACAAACGGCCAAGATGATCGTCCAGTTCTTTGACTAAACCATAGGTGCCGGGCAAGGCATGATCACGATACTCGTCAACAGCATAGGTTTTACTATGGGGTGTTTCGGTAAAAGCCTTATACACTGGGTTAGGGTCCACCAATTCAGCGGCTGACTTATTAATAGCGGGTAGCTCGGCACCCCGATACAGGTCGTGATAAGGTGCTGGCGCTGCAATGGGCCAATGGGGCTTGATATAAGACAGGTGTAAACACCAGCTTTGCTCACCTAGCTCGCTTATCATTTCCATGGCACGATCAGTGGTATAGGCCGTTTCTGAATGTTCCTTGTCTACCCGGGCTGGCAAATGGGCATACTTCAAATACATGCCATTACGCATAACGCCGGCTTCGTCTTCCATGGCATTGGCCCAGGTCACCCAAGGGTTATCACCGTCGTAGCCCATACGATTGAGATAATCAAAATACGCTGGACGGCTCTTGTCGTAACCACCATCCACACCCAAGGTATGTAAACCATCATCCCGTTCACCCTTGGCAAAACCGGCATTACCCAGATAACGGCCTAGTTCGGAATCAGGATCAATACCTAAGCGCTGCATGCCCATGTTATCGGGTTTCATATGGGTCTTGCCCATCAAGTAAGTATCTACACCCGTATCGGCCATATGGTCAGCCAGGGTCATTTCGTCTACTCGATTAGCCCACCCATTCCAGGTAGCACCATGGGAACGTACATGACGGCCCGTATAGAATGATGCACGGGAATTGCCACAGCTGGTACCTTGTATATAGCAGCGGTTAAATTTCACCCCACGTGTGGCTAAACGGTCTATATTAGGTGTATCAACAATCTGATTACCATAGCAGGACAAGGCGTCCATACGTATCTGATCGAGGATAATAAAAAGCACATTTTTTTGTGACATGGGAGCAGCTCTTCTATTCGTTTTTGTCGTATTACTTACAATTAAACACGCATACATTTAATTAACAAGTTAACTATACGCAATCATTCCCCATTATGGCAAGCCCACAAAACAAAATCAAAGCCCAAGCCTATGAACCAAATTAGATTTGTGGCCCCAATTAGCTCCTCCGCACAGCCATCACGCCTTTGGCCTTAACCTAACTTCCTTGGCTGACTGCGTCAGCTACCCTGCGCTGCCAGCTAGGTCATGGGCACTGCGGAACTCGGCAAAAAACGCCTCAGACAGTCCTCGCGCTAATTCCATGGCCTAGCCGTCATGTTCGGCGGCGTCATAATCGGTGAAGGACAAAGGCGTGATGGCTTTAGTTAAGTGGCAGGCATAGGGTGAACTGAAATTACCCACTTAGGCGGCGGGTAGCATTGACTTATTGCACGATTATGACGCCGCTGAGCATGCTGAGCGATTATGGATAAGTGCGAGGACTGTTTGAAAGCCTTGCTGTTTAAGGCTTGAGTTCCGCAGCACCCATAATCGGTTAGCATGCGCAAGGTAGCTGACGCAGTCAGCCAAGGAAGTAAGTGCAATAAGCCAATGCTTCCTGCAAGCCGGCATGGGCAAAGGCGCAATGGCTGTGCGGAGGGAACTCATAGGAACCACGAAATCAAGGGATAAAATTTTGCCATGAGATTTGTTAATAACATGATGCAAAATAATTCATCGAATAACCCTGTAGGGGTAATTGCAAAGGCCTTAGTTTACGACTAAAGTGGGGGTTTCCGTAGCGCAAGAAGACCTATAACTATGCAATACCTAGCCCCCACAACTTGCGCCGATGCCGTAGCTGCATTGGCTGCCTGTGACGGTGATGCTCGCCTCTTGGCCGGTGGCACCGATCTGTTAGTTCGCCTGCAAGCAGACATGATTGAACCAGACCTTTTGGTTGACATCAAACTCATTCCACAATGCCAGAATATTGAGCAAGATGACGCCGGCTTTACCATCGGCGCTGCGGTATCCGGTGCTGAAATGAGCGAACACGCCACGCTTGGCAAAGTATGGCCAGGCATTGTTGAAGGCATGGACCTCATTGGTTCCACCCAAGTACAAGGCCGCGCCACCCTAGCCGGTAACTTATGCAATGCCTCGCCAGCGGCTGATAGCGTACCCGCCCTAATTGCCGCAGGTGCTATTGCCAATGTCGTGGGCCCCAAGGGTACACGCCAAGTAGCCGTAGAAGACATACCTACAGGCCCCAGCCGCAATAGCCTCACCAAGGACGAAATGATCGAGTCCTTCTCGCTACCTGCGCGCCCTGCTCGCTCATCCGATGCTTACTTGCGCTTTATCCCGCGTACCGAAATGGACATCGCTGTAGTGGGTGCTGC
Source organism: Oceanospirillaceae bacterium (assembly GCA_003521845.1). Lineage (GTDB taxonomy): Bacteria > Pseudomonadota > Gammaproteobacteria > Pseudomonadales > Balneatricaceae > Njordibacter. The sequence goes on from DPHB01000026.1 coordinate 20,855, forward strand.
CGTTAACTTGACCTTGGATGCCGATGGCACTTGCCGTGCGGCACGTGTAGTAATCGGTGCGGTGGGTCCTAAGGTTATTATTGTTGATGCGGCTGCCCAAGCTTTGATTGGCAGCCAAGTAGACGCCGCCGCCTTGCAAGCCGTACAAGAAGCCTGCAGCGCCGCTGCCACGCCGATTAGTGACAAACGTGGTACCGCTGAATTTCGTAAACACACCGTTGGTGTGATGGCCCGCCGCGCGGCTGCCATTGCTCACTCGCGCGCCCAGGCCTAAGGAGAAACTTATGTCTTCAACTCATGTATCCACTACCATCAATGGCCAAGCTGTCGAGTATGTTTGCCCAAATGATGCTAGTTTATTAGAAGTATTACGCGACCAGTTAGGTATGACTGGCACCAAAGAAGGCTGCGGTAGCGGTGACTGTGGCGCCTGTTCCGTGACCGTTGATGGCCGTTTGGTGTGCTCTTGCTTGGTGCTCGGCGTAGAAGCCCAGAATCGCCAAGTCGAAACCATCGAAGGTATGGCCGACAAGAACAAACTGCATAAGCTGCAACAAGTATTCCTAGAAAAGGCCGCCCTACAGTGCGGCATTTGCACTCCGGGGGTATTGATCGCCGCTCGCTCTTTGCTAGAAAAAAACCCAGATCCTACTGAAAAAGAAGTACGTTACTGGATTGCTGGCAACCTATGCCGCTGCACCGGTTATGACAAGATTGTGCGTGCCATATTAGAAACCGCCAAACAATTGCGGGAGGAAGCAGCATGAGCGAATATCAAGCCAAAGAATTCAAAGTACTCGGCAAGCGCCTACAACGTCCTGACGGTATCGACAAGGTAACCGGCCGTGCCAAATACGGCGCTGATACCGAAGCCGCTGGCATGTTGCATGGCAAAATCCTGCGCAGCCCACACGCCCACGCCCGTATACTTAGCATTGATACCAGTGCCGCCGAAGCCCTAAATGGCGTTAAAGCCGTGGTGACCCGAGCCGACTTTCCTACCGCAGCCAAAGGCTACGAAGATGTGCAGGACAACTGCATGGCTGGTGAGCGTGCCTTGTATGACGGCCATGCTGTAGCGGCCGTAGCCGCTACCAGTAAACGCATTGCCAAGCAGGCTCTAAAATTAATTAAGGTTGAATACGAAACACTGCCTCATGTCACCGAAGTAGAAGCCGCCATCACCGTCGGTGCGCCTATTGTCCAAGCAGGCCAGGTATCCAAACGCGTACCAGAAGGCTATTCCGACAACGTTGTGCGTTACGTAAGCTTTGGCCACGGTGATATCGATGCGGGTATTGCGCAAGCTGATGCCACCATCGAACGTACCTATCGTACCGAGGCCTCGCATCAAGGTTACATCGAGCCTCATGCGTGCTTAGCTACCCTCAACGAAGATGGCCGCGGCGACCTGTGGGTTTGTACCCAGGGGCATTTCTGGATTCGCGATATGAGCTGTGCGGTATTAGGCTTAGAATCCGCCAACCTACGCGTAACGGCGTCCGAAATCGGCGGTGGCTTTGGTGGCAAAACCACGGTATTTATCGAACCCGTCGCTCTAGCCCTGTCCAAGAAGTCAGGCCATGCCGTCAAGCTAGTCATGAGCCGCGAAGAAGTCTTGCGTGCCACAGGCCCCACAATTTCCACCCTTATGCATGTAAAATTAGGCATGACCAACGACGGCCGTATTACCGCCGCCTATGCCAAGCTATTTTATCAAAGCGGTGCCTATAAACAAGCCTGTTCCGACTTCGGTGCTATGCCGGCCTTTGCACCTTATGACCTAGAAAACGTGCACACGGAAGGC
>DPHB01000026.1:22821-26772 GCA_003521845.1 Oceanospirillaceae bacterium
GGTGCACACGGAAGGCTTTGACGTCGTCACCAACCGTCCACGTACCGCCTCTTACCGTGCACCGGGTGCACCCACGGCTTGTTATGCCGCGGAAAGTGCCATCGACGAATTGTGCCAACAATTAAACCTAGATCCTTTGCAAGTACGCCTGAAGAACGCCGCCAAAGAAGGCACCAAATCTAGCTATGGCCCAACCTATGAAGACCATGGTTTGATCCAGTGCCTAGAAGCGGTGAAAGACACCGAGCATTGGAATGCGCCTTTGGCGGCTAACCAAGGCCGTGGTTTGGCGGCAGGCTTTTGGTTTAACTTTGGTGGTGAAACCAGTGTTAGCACCTTCTTAAACACCGACGGCAGTATCACCGTCACTGAAGGCAACCCTGATATCGGCGGTTCCCGCGCTTCTATCTCCATGATGGTGGCGGAAGAATTCGGCATCAACTATGACCAGGTACGCACCACCGTAACCGACACCGGATCCATGGGCCAAAACGAACCCACTCACGGTAGTCGAGTGACCTTTGCCGTGGGCATGGCCGCCATCAAGTGTTCGCGTTCTATCAAAGCCGAGATCGCCCAGCGCTTAGCCAAGACTTGGGATGTGGCCGTTGATCAGGTTAGCTGGCAAGACGGCAAAGCCCATTGCCTAGATGCCAGCAAAGGCATTGATCCCATGAGCCTGCCAGAAATCGGCGCCATCGCCAACAACACTGGTGGCCCCATCGGCGCCCACCACGGCTCCAACATGGAAGGTGCTGGCGTGGCCTTCGGTGTACATATTTGTGATACCGAGGTAGACCCAGAAACTGGCTATGTCACCGTGAAGCGCTATACCGCCATTCAAGATGCTGGTAAGGCTATCCAACCTGACTACGTAGAAGGTCAGCTACAAGGTGGTGCGGTACAAGGTATCGGCTGGGCCTTGAATGAAGAGTATGTATACGGCGAAGACGGTCGTTTGCAGAACCCAGGCTTCTTGGATTATCGCATTCCTGTGGCATCAGACATGCCCATGATTGATACGGTGATTATCGAAGTACCCAACCCTGGCCACCCATTTGGTGTACGTGGTGTGGGCGAAACGCCGATCGTGCCACCATTGGCGGCGGTAGGTAATGCCGTATCACGCGCCGTTGGCGTGCGTTACAACCACTTACCCATGTCTCCTCCACGGGTGCTGGCTGGCATTCAAGCGGCTAAGTAAGCGAAAGGGTATTGATAAAATGGCTCATATTCAGATTTTTGGCTCCCTACGAGACCTCTTCGCTGGCGAAGACTCAGTAGAGCTAGACGTCAAAAATTTGCGTGAGCTGTTGCTCAAACTGCCTGCCGCCTACCCTGACTGCCAGGAAGAAATCGACGAAGGCGTCTCCGTCTCAATTGATGGCAAGATCATCAACGACGATTGGTTTACACCGATTCGACCCGATAGCGAAGTGGTGGTTCTACCTCGTATAGTCGGTGGCTGATCCTTAGCTTTCTGCAAAACTAAAAAAGACAGCCTAGGCTGTCTTTTTTGTTTCTAGCTAAAGAGTGGCACCTACTTTAGCAAGCCTTCTTTTTTGGCATAGTCTAAGGCCGAATCCAAGGCGATCTTCACTACGGCCATGATTTCATCAATCTGCTCAGTAGTAATAATTAGCGGTGGACAGAAGGCTAGCGAACTGCCGGCTACGGCACGCAAAATCACACCGTTGTCTTGGCATACTTGCAAGGCATGAGCACCCACGGCACCACCGACAAAGGCTGCGCCTGTGTCTTTGTTAGCAACCATTTCTAGAGCGCCAATCAAGCCCTTACCACGTGCTTCACCAACTAGCGGGTGCGCAGCCAATTCAGCCAACTTGGCCTGCATGTGCTCACCCACCACGGCCGCATGGGCAAACATGCTATCACGCTCATAGATTTGCAAAGTCTTCAGCGCCACGGCGCAGGCCGTGGGGTGACCAGAATAGGTATAACCGTGGCCAAATACGCCCACTTGCGCGGTTTGCTCAATCATAGCCTCATACATGTCGCCCTTGATTACTGACGCACTGATTGGCATATAGGCCGATGACAACTGTTTGGCAAAGGTCATCAAGTCTGGCTTGTTGATGTTCATGGTGGTGGAACCAAAATCATTACCTGTACGGCCAAAGCCGGTAATGACTTCGTCGGCCCAGAACAAGATACCATGTTTATCCAGTACCGCTTGCACCTTTTCGTAGTAACCAGCTGGTGGCACAATCACGCCACTAGCACCGGTAATAGGCTCGGCAATAAAGGCGGCAATGGTGTCAGCGCCTTCGTCTGCGATCAACTTTTCTAAGTTGCCGACAATACGATCAACAAATTCAGTTTCGCTTTCGCCTGCTAGGGCACCACGATAGTAGTGGGGGGCGTCGGTGCGCAAGATACCCATGGCTTCAAATGGCAAGTCAAAGTGGGCATGGTTCGGCGCCAACCCAGTTAGACAGGCCGCGGCAACAGAGACACCGTGATAAGCCCGTTCGCGGGAAATAATCTTGTACTTTTCTGGCTTACCAATGGCATTGAAGTAATAGCGTAGCATTTTGATATGGCTATCATTGGCGTCGCTACCGGAGTTACCAAAAAACACCTTGGCATTGTCCATCGGCACCATGGCTGCCAACTTATCGGCTAGTTCAATACCCACCTCGTGCGCCTTACCACCAAAGGTATGGGAATAGCCTATTTGACCCATTTGGGCGCTAGCCGCATCAATCAATTCTTGGTTGCTATAGCCTAAGGAAGTACACCATAGGCCGGCAAGGCCTTCGATATATTGCTTACCTTGTTTGTCGTACACATAAACACCTTCACCGCGATCAAGGATCAAAGATTCAGTGGCTTTAAAGTTGGTAGTTGGATAAATAACGGCAGACATGTTTGTTCCTTATTGGTAATGCGTATTAAAGCTATTTATACACAGTCTTAACTTTTCCATAAATAAATATTTCCAAGTCTTTATATTTGCATATACAATTATAAAAAACACGCTTGGCAGTTCCTTATGGGTACAAAAAAAATGGCCTTAACGGGCCAATTGGCTGACGCTGATATTCGTTTATTGCGGGTATTTATAGCGGTTGTTGAAGCCGGCGGATTTAGCGCCGCAGAAATTCAATTAAACCTCGCCAATTCCACTATTAGCAACTATATAGCCGACTTAGAGCGGCGCTTACAAATGAAGCTATGCCAACGTGGACGCGCGGGCTTTGCCATTACCGATCAAGGGCGCCTAGTATACGAGGCAGCGCAACAACTTGTGGGCGCCTTAGAAGGTTTTCGCGACACCATAAACCAAGCACACAACAAGCTATTAGGTAGTTTACGCCTCGGTTTTGCTGAGCACATGCTCAGTGTATATGATACCAGCGTCGTACAAACGCTAATGGCCTTTAGTGATTTAGCACCAGAAGTAGAAGTGCAAATTAGCACCCTATCTTCGGATGACGTGGCCACAGCGGTGCTTGAGGGTAAGGTGGATGTGGGTATCACCGTGCTACCCCACAGCTTCCCTGAACTGGCCAGCCAAGATCTGTTTAGTGAACACATGCAGCTGTATTGTGGCGAAGGTCATCCTTTATTTGACAGGCAGGCAAGCGCTGCCCCCGATACGGACTTAAGCCAATACAAGTTTGTAGAATCACCCCGTCTCATGCGTGGCCGTGAGCCACACCCGGATATGCGCCATTGGCCCATACACGCCAAAGCTCACCACCAAGAAGCTCGTACTGCGTTGATCTTAAGTGGCCGTTACCTAGGGTTTTTACCGCAACATTTAGTAGAAAACTGGCGCCTCAGTGAACGCCTGCGCCCCATTGAAGTAGAGCGTTATGGATATCACAACACCTTCACCGCAATCTGGCGCCCAGCACGTGCCAAAGACGCCCTAGCTAAGGCGTTTATTGCCTGTTTAAAACCCTATAGGCTTTAAACAGGTGC